>CAZGYC010000006.1:0-7739 GCA_964530015.1 uncultured Limnohabitans sp.
CAGATTCCGGGTCAGGAATATTACAACCTGGAATTGACAAGAATAGATCTGATGCAGGGGAACTGATGCCACGCCAACGCTTGAATGCCAAGTGAGGCTTGACTTGACAATTCGCTCCTCGAAATTTGCAATTTCGAGATCCTATCATCAGATTTTTAATCTGGAGAGTCTAGCGTATTGCATCGAATCACGGATTGCGTGCTTGAGGTTACAAACCCCGAGCAGCGACCTCAAACACCGCCGACTCCAAGGGGCCAAAATCCAAGTCGATCTCGGCTACAGCCTCAGTCACGCGAAGGGTGGTTTTCTTTTTGCCAAACATCACTTCCCGGATTTCCCGCTCGCCAGATTCGAGATTCCAGGCTTTCAACAATTCCGGGGGAAGTCTCAACGTGGTTTTGAGTCCCTGATGCTCCGAAAAGTTGCAAACGACGATTAGCTTTTGGCTTTCATCCCAGCGGGCAAAAGCAAATACTTTGTCGCCATACGCAGGATTTTGGAGGCGGTTGATGTTGTGAAGCTCCTGATAGTGACCCGACAGCGCGGGAGCTTTCAGGGTGAAATTCAGGACTTCGGAATAGTAGTTCCGCAGCGCTTTTTCATTGGCAGACAGTTGCCCTCCGTCAAATTTCCCCCCATTCATCCACTTCTGGTGCTGCGGCACACCGATATAGTCAAAGATGGAAGTTCGGTTGGGGTGCCCAAATCCAGCCATTTCGGCAGCGGGTTCGCCGACTTCCTGCCCAAAGTAGATCATGGTCGGCGAAGTCGAAACCGTCGCTGACAGCACCATCGCCGGCATCGCTTTCCAGGGATTTCCGGCAAACTCCGGGCTGGCAATCCGCACTTCGTCGTGGTTTTCCAGGAAATGGAGCAGGTGGTGTTCCATGTCCTTTTGCCCGGCCAAAATCGGCGCTAGCTGGTCAGTGGATCCTCTTCCCTGAGTGAGTTCCTTGAGCGTATCGTATAGCCCAACCTTGTCGTAGAGGTAATCCATCTTCCCCTTGTGGATGAAGTCCCGATAAAGACCGGGATTGTACACCTCCGCCAAAAGAAAGGCGTCAGGCTTCACCGTCTTGATATGGGAATTCAGATAGGACCAAAACTCCACCGGCACCATCTCGGCCATGTCGTAGCGGAAGCCATCGACACCCTTTCCCAGCCAAAACCGGGCGATGTCCCTGAATTTGCCCCAAGAATCCGGCAGGTCTTTTCCCTGCCAAAAGGCATAATGGGCCTTCCAATCCAGGGAATCCGCACCAAGAGGCAATTCGTCAAAGTCCTTTTTCCCATCGGGACTCACGCCATAATTGATCTTGACGGTCTCGTACCAGTCATCGAAATCCGGCTGGGCCTGTCGGGAACCGTTTCCGGTCCATTTGGCGGGGTGTTCTTCGAATCTCGTGTCGGCCAAAAGGTGCTGCTCTCCTCCCAATGGTTGATAGCCATTTTTGGGATTGGGCAAGAGAAATGTCCGTTCCGTGACGTAATAGAAGTTGTTGTCCTTGTGATACTCCACCGAGGTGTCATCATCCGCTCCAAAGTCCCGCACTCCCGCGGGATTGTTTTTTCCCTCATAACAGCGGGCAACATGGTTTGGCACAATGTCGATGATCGCCTTCATCCCCTGCTGATGCGTTCGCCGGATCAGTGCCTCGAACTCTTCCAGTCTTTTGGTCACATCCACTGCCAAATCCGGATCGACCTGATAATAGTCCCGCACCGCGTAGGGGGAACCCGCCCGCCCTTTGACCACGTCGGGATGGTCTGAAGTGATTCCGATCTCCGGAAAATCCCCGATCATCGCATGATGGGGCACGCCGGTGTACCAGATGTGGGTGATGCCGAGTTTCCGGATTTCGGTCAGTGCGAGATCCGTGAAATCGTCAAACTTTCCGACTCCGTTTTCCTCCTTGGTTCCCCAAGGTTTGTTGTTGGTGTTTTTGTTGCCAAAAAGTCGGGTAAAAACGTGGTAGATGACAATCTTTTGGGGCTTCATTGCTGATGGGATTGGACAAGCTGCCGCAGCAATTTAGAGCTGCGGACAAAAACTGTTTCATCAGGTTATCGGGTCAATCGGTAGAGCAAAATAGTATTTCTTTTGATCAAATCTACCGTGTCCACGCCGAATGTCTGAGTCGTACATGGTTCAAAAAAAGCGGGCGGGCGACAGCGGGCGCGGTGCAGGCAATCTGGTAAGAGGTCTTTCCCAGCGGAGCCCAAGCGCTGAATTTGCCGGAAATAGCCGTTGGGCTGCCTTTGGTCGGCAGTTTGAAACAAATGATGCCCCATTTGTTTCGATTTGTTACCCCCGCTTGTTTTTGGGATTTGGCTAACTTATGCCCCCAAGTAAACTCAAAATATGGCCAACTTTAACATTGACGCAGACAAAGATCTGACCTACGATGCCATCGTCATCGGCTCGGGGATCAGCGGAGGCTGGGCGGCAAAAGAACTTTGCGAAGCCGGGCTCAAAACCCTCGTCCTGGAGCGGGGACGTATCGTGGAGCATGTGGTGGATTATCCCACCATGACCCTCGATCCATGGGAAACAGAACTCCGGGGCAGTCTCACGCCGGAGCAAAAAGCCCGGCATCCGCAGGGCGGCAGGTCCGGTTTTATCGGATCGATGAACGAGCACTTTCACGCCAATGACCTGGAAAATCCCTATACCGAGGTCAAGCCCTTTCTGTGGGTTCGTGCCCATCAGATGGGTGGGCGTTCCCTGCTTTGGGGCAAGCAGTGCTACCGCTGGTCCGACCTGGATTTTGAGGCGAATGCCAAGGATGGACACGGAGTGGACTGGCCGATTCGATACAAAGATTTGGCTCCTTGGTACACGCATGTGGAAAAGTTTGCGGGAATCAGCGGAGAGGCGCTGGGGCTGCCGCAATTGCCGGATTCCCACTTTTTGCCACCCATGGAGTTGAACTGTGTGGAGAAGCAAGTCAAGGAGCGGATCGAAAGGGAGTTTAAAGGCAGAAACATGATCATCGGCCGGGTGGCGCACCTGACCGAACCCTTGAACGGCCGGGGCAAATGCCAGTATAGAAACCGGTGCGATCGGGGCTGTCCCTATGGCGCTTACTTCAGCTCCAATGCCGTGACTTTGCCGGCGGCAAATGCAACCGGAAATCTTACGATCCGACCTTTTTCAATCGTTCAGTCTGTGGTCTATGACGAGCAACGGGGCAAGGCGAGCGGGGTGCGGATCATTGACGCGGAGACGGGCGAGGACATCGTGTACAAAGCCAAGATCGTTTTTGTCAACGCTTCCACGCTCAGCACCACGCAGATTCTGCTCAATTCTACTTCGAGCCGTTTCCCCAATGGACTGGGCAATGACTCCGGAGAGCTGGGGCACAACCTGATGGACCACACCTACCGGATCGGCGCGATGGGTACCGTGGAGGGATTTGACGATCAATACTACAAGGGCCGACGACCCAACGGAATCTATATTCCCCGCTATGTCAACCTGAAGGACGGTCCGCAAAGCGACAGGTTTGTTCGCGGCTACGGCTTCCAGGGCGGCGGTGGTAGGGCAGGATGGGGGGTCGGATCCAATCAGGAGGACTTTGGAGGAAGCTTCAAAGACGGCCTGATGAAACCCGGGCCTTGGGAGTTTTTCATCACGGGCTTTGCAGAATGCCTCCCTTACCATGAAAACAAAGTGTACCTCAACAAAGATGTCACGGACAAGTGGGGGCAGCCAACCCTCAGCATAGATGCCGAATGGGGTGCAAACGAACTGGAGCTCAACAAGCAGATCAGGATCGACGCAAAGGAAATGCTCGATCGGGCAGGGCTGAAAGACGTGATGGATTTTGACAACAAGCACGAAATGGGCTACGGTATCCACGAGATGGGAACTGCCCGCATGGGAAAAGATTCCAAGACTTCGGTACTCAACGGAACCAACCAGGTGCACGGCTGCGCGAATGTCTTTGTCACCGACGGTGCCTGCATGACATCATCCTCCTGCGTCAATCCATCTCTGACCTATATGGCATTGACTGCCAGAGCCGCCAATCACGCCATTTCCGAACTGAAAAAACAAAACCTCTAAGCCATGAACAGACGAGACGTACTCAAAAAATCCGCATTGGCGCTGGGAGCGGCTGCCGGTGCACCTACCCTGCTCAGCCTGCTTCAGTCCTGTGCCCGACAGGATCGATTGGCTTGGACCCCACAGTTTTTGGATGAAGAGCAGGCCAGGTTTGTTTCTGCATTTGTGGATTTTCTCCTGCCAAAAACCGAAACCCCGGGAGGCTTGGACACAAAGGCCGATATCTTCATGGATCTGATGTATGCCAAGGCCTATGATGAAGACGGACAAAAAAATGTGGTCGCAGAGATCGAAAAGTTCAATGCCGACTGCAGGGCCAAGTATGGAAAAGTCTTTGCGGAACTGGGCGAAACCGACAAAGCGGCTTGCTTCCGGGAACACGAGGCCACTTCCCCCAAATTTCCCCAAAATGTCTGGGGCACTGCGGTCGGCCCCCGGGAGCCGGTTGGGTTTTACCGGGGACTGAAATCCATGGCGCTTTGGGCTTATTTCAGTTCGGAGGAGATCGGCAAAAATGTCCTCAGCTATGACCCGATTCCGGGGGTATATCTGGGTTGTATCCCGCTTTCGGACGTGGGGAATACCTGGAGCTTGTAGATACAGTCGGTCAACTCTCCTGCGCCAAGGCGGTGGGAGAGTTTTTTTTTGGAAAGTCTTCCGATTTCGGTTCCGCTATCGGATTTGCGATTTCTGACTTCTGATTTCACATTCTTCCGTCTCGGTTCTTCCTGCCTTACATCGGTCATACGGCACCGGATCCGCTACATTTCTTCCAAAATCCCAAAGACAATTCTGGCGGAATTGACCGAAGCGGGACCTACGAACTGGTTGAAATTTACGCGCGCGTGGTTGTTGGCATTGTCGCTGCAGGACCGGATGATGACAAAGGGGATTCCCAAGGTCCGGCAGATGTGGGCGACTGCAGCTCCTTCCATTTCGGTAGCCAAGGCATCAAACTCTTCGTAAAGCGACCGTGCCTTTTCATCGCTGCTCACGAACATGTCCCCGGTGGCAATCACACCGGAAAAGATTCTTGGCTCCCGCCCGGAAATAGGAACCAGTTCGATGCGATTGGCAACGCGGATGCTTTTCTCCAGCAAATCCGCGTCAGCATCGATAAAAAGATCCTCATGCCGACCCCCTGCGAGCTTGCGGAAGGGAGAAACCGTAAAGCCCGTGGAATCCACCTGGCCAAAGTCAAACTGCACCAGCTTTTCCCCGATCACCATATCCCCCGGCATGGCCTCCGGATGCAATCCACCAGCCACTCCGGTAAAAATCAAGGCTTTTGGGTCAAAGTTTTCTACCAAAATCGCCGTGCTGTAGGCGGCGTTGACCTTGCCGACACCTGCCTTGCCGACGACCACTTTCCTGCCTTTCAGTTTCCCGGTATAAAAGTCGATTCCTCCCCGGTTGACGTTCTTGGTTGACCTCATGGAATCCAGCAAGATCGCAATTTCCTGATCCAAGGCGCCTAGGATGGCGATCCGCTGGGCCTGGCTTTCGAAGAGGCAGAAGTACAGAAAAGCAAGCAACAGAACCTTTTTCATATCCACAAAAAGAAAAGCGAAAGCATGCTGATAATGGCCAAAATGGGGTTGATTTCAGATGATTTTCCAGTAATCAATTTCAAAACAGTCCAACTGATAAAGCCGAATGAAATCCCGACCGACAGGCTATAGGTGAAGGGAATCAGCACAATGGTCAGGAAAGAAGGCAAGGCTTCGGATGGATCCTGCCAGTTGATCTTGGTCAAAGGGATCACCATAAACGAACCCACCAACACCAAAGCAATCGAGCTCGCGATGGAAGGAATCACCGAAAGCAAAGGCGAGAAAAACATGAAGGGCAAAAAGAGCAAACCTGCCGTGACCGCCGTGAGGCCTGTCCTTCCGCCTTCCCCGATTCCCACCGCCGACTCGATATAGGCTGTGCCCGAGCTGCTGCCGACCAAGCCTGCAAAGAGCGTCGCCAGAGAATCTGTGAGCAGGGACTTGCGCATATTTCGGGGTGTACCGTCCGGATCCTTGAGTCCCGAGGCCTCCGAAAGTCCCACAAAGGTCGAAATGCCGTCAAACAGGATTGTGAACGTAAACACGAAGATGACCGGGATATGGGCAAAGCGCAGCGAACCCAGGATGTCCGCTTTGCCAACTAGGCTGAAATCCGGCCAGGCAAACAGTCCGGTGTAATTGACCAGCGTCGCAACACCGAGATTGTGGACGGAGGCATCGCCCCAAAAGCGGCCGATCGGCCATGCCAGGGCCGTGGTGAACAGGATGCCGAAGATGATCGCGCCGGAGACCTTTCGAATCAAAAGGCCGCCTGTAAACAGCAAACCCGCCAAAAACGTCAAAGTCACCGGGTCTTTGAACGCCGCCATGCCCACCAAAGTGGCGGGGTTGTCCACGATGAAATGCGCATTTTGGAAGCCGATAAAACAGATGAACAACCCGATCCCGGCAGAAACGGCATGGCGGATGGCCGGAGGGATCGCTTGGATGATCTTTTCGCGGGTTTTGAAAACCGAGAGAACGAGGAAAATCACTCCCGACCAGAATACCGCCCCCAGGGCTTCTTCAAAACTGAGCCCAAAGCCCATCACGGCGGTGTAGGCAAAAAAAGCGTTGATGCCCATGCCGGGAGCCACGACGATGGGATTTTTGGCATAAAGCCCCATCATCAAGCTGCCGAATGCCGATACCAATACCGTGGCCGTCAGCACTGCGGAAAAAGCCATTCCTGTCTGGGAAAGAATGGCCGGATTGACGATGATGATGTAGAAGCAGGCCAGGAAAGTGGAGATCCCGGCGAGGATTTCGGTTTTGAAGGCGATGGGTTGGGATTTCATGAATCGGAAAAATGGATAGCCTATTTTACCCAATTCTCCACTGAAATCCCTTTTATTCTTTGAAAATGTCTTTCATTGTTGGTCACCAAACAGAGTCGATTAGTCACAGCACATGCTCCAATAAGCAGATCGAAATCATCAACTGGAGTTCCAAGTTTTCTAAGGCGTACTTTCTCTTCTGCGTAAAAATCGAGCGTAGATAAGATTGGAAGTATGTTTACTCCTGTCAAAAAATTTTCAAGGACTTTTGAGTTTGAGACGGGATCCTGGCTGTTTCGAACCCCAAATTTCAATTCTGCAAGTGTGATTTCGGAGATAAAGCGGGATTCTCTAGTCACTTGGGAAAATCTTTCATTCAAAAAATACTTCCCCTTGATGTAGTAAATACAAATGTTGGTGTCAAAGAGGTACATCAAAATTCCTCAACTTTTCGACTGAAATTTCTTGAACTCGAAATTGAATCAATGATTTCCTCCGCAGATTCCGGGCCTACCCAAGAACCAAATGATTCTTTCAGCCTATCGCTTTCAACAGTCTGTGGTTTGGAAAGGGACTTTTGCAATTTCTCCACCAAAGCCATTTTCACCTTATCGCTCAGAAATCTCAACATACTCCAATAGGATTCGACGAATTCAGTTTCCGCTTTCATAATCAAACAATTACTCTCAAAGATACGGAATTTTCAAAGCCATGTTTATAGCCTCCCTACCATCATTCCCCCATCCAAAGCCAGGATCTGCCCGGTAGCATAGGGCAAATCCCCACGCAGCAAGGCGGCCACTACTTTGCCAATGTCTTCCGGTTGGCCCATTCTGGGTT
>CAZGYC010000006.1:7839-108702 GCA_964530015.1 uncultured Limnohabitans sp.
CGCAGCAAGGCGGCCACTACTTTGCCAATGTCTTCCGGTTGGCCCATTCTGGGTTCGAGAGTCAGCCCCTTTTCGATCCTTTCTTGGTAGATGGACTTCACCTTTTCGGTCATGTCGGTTTCGATCACTCCCGGCTGGATCTCATACACCGGGATTCCAAACTCCGCCAAGCGCACAGCCAAAACCTTGGACATCATCGAAAGCCCCGCCTTGGCCATGCAGTACGCCGCCCGGTTGGTCGAGGCCAAAACCGCCGAAACCGAGGTGATGGATACAATGGAAAGCGGGATCTCAGGGTCTGCCTTTCGGATTTCCGCCATCCAGTTGGCAAAAGCCTGGCTGAGGAAAAAAGTCCCCTTCAGGTTGATGTCCATCAGGTGGTCAAAGTCCTCCTCGGCCACTTCCAACACGTCTGCTCTGACTCTGGGTGCTACTCCGGCATTGTTGACCAGAAAATTGAGTGTTTTGAATTTCTCTTTCACCCCGCTCAGGATACTTTCCCGGTCTGCTTTCACAGCGATGTTTCCGGGAAAATATTCCACCCGGACTCCGTTTTTGCGAAGCTGATCCAGCACATCCTTCACTTCGGGCTCCGGACGAACACCGTTTAAAGCTAGGTCGAAACCTTCAAGAGCCAGTTTCTTGGCGATTCCGAGTCCAATGCCACGGGTTCCTCCGGTGATCAATGCGACCTTGTTCATTCTCCTTTCAAAGTTTTAAGTTGATCGTATTCCGGCATGGCCTTATAGATGGGATCCAAAGGATAGCATCCGGAAATCATCCCGTTTCGGGGAGCTGTAGTGCAGTCGGAAAAGGTGCGGCAGATTTTGGCGCGCTTCATCCCGCTTCCGCAAAGGATATCCGCCGGCATATCCGGGTAGCTGAGCACCATCCGGCCAAAGCCCACCGAGTCGGCCTTTCCTGATCCCAATACGTTTTGCCCCACATTCGGCAGCCATTCCTGAAGGTAAGAGTAAGCAGAACCAATCACATAGAAGCTGGGAAAGGCACGCTTGATCTCCGCCGTCGCCTCGATCTGTCGGGCCACTCCGCAGAGCGGATCCTCCGGTGGCAGATAGCCGTCCGAAGGCGGAAACAGCGCAGGCCGCTGGATGTGGGGATTGTAATAGGGACTTCCGGCCGTGGTGCAGAAGAGCTCGATGCCGAGTTTTTCCAGCTCCTGGAGAAAAAGAAAAGTCTCATTCAAGTCTGTTTTGGTTCCGCTTTCATCTCCTCCGAAAGCATGGCGGTACGGCCCGTTTTGTGAGGGAATTCCCGTTTCTTCCGGCCCTTTTTGGAAGGGAGCCCAGTCGAAAACGCTCATCCGCACGCCAATCTCCAATCCCGGAGCGGCGGTCCTGATACCGGAGACAATCTCCCGGAGAAAACGGGTGCGGTTTTCGAAACTCCCTCCATATCTTCCCTCGCGGTCGTAAGCACTCAGAAATTCATGCCCGAGATAGCCGTGACAGTGCTTGATGTCCACGAAATGGAACCCGGCTTTTTGCGCCAAGACAGCCGCTTTCACATAGTCGTCGATGATCGAATCAATCTCTGCATCGGACAGCACCGGATAGTCCTCGGCCAGTCCAAATTTCTTGTTCAAAACCGGATGCGGATACAGGATCCTCGGCTCCATCTTTTTCTTATCATTCGGCTTGCAGAAGCGTCCGGAATGGGTCAGTTGAAGTCCGATCAACAAATCGGAAGTATCCCCAAAATGCTCCTGATGGGTAGTTTGGACTAATTCAAATAGTCCTACAAAATCGGGAAAGGTCTGCCCGTTCAGTAGGAGTTGGTTGGGATTCGCGCGCCCTTCCGGCCTCACAGCCACCGCTTCGCAACCCCACAGGAGTTTGGCTCCGCTCAGCGCGAAATTCCTCCACCGTCGCTTGGTGAGCTCGGTCGGGCGGCCGTCTTCGGTGCCATCCCAGCCTTCCATGGGCAAGATGCACATCGCATTGCCGATTTTCTGCCCGGACCGGAGGGTATGGGATTTTGCAAATGGGGATTCCGACCCGGAAATCAGTTCTGCATCGAAGTCTAGCTGGATATTTTCTTTCTCCAGATGCTCCGCAAAAAGGGCTGCGGACTTCAACTGGGCGACGCGAGGAAATTGGGGTTTGTATTTTCCGCTCATGCCGGCACACAGTTTAGAAACGAGTAGTACGGTTCATCCTTCAGCATCCGCTGGAGCAACAGCGCCAGCTCACGGGCATGATAGTCGCCCCACATACTGGATTCGCCGTGCGCGACTTTTCCCGCTTCCGGAGCATAGTCCCAGCCGTTGGGCTGATGATAGATCGAGTGCAGGATCAGGCCTTGGTGATTCTCTTGGACAGATAGATAAGGCTCTGAAAAAAGCGTCCCGGCGATCTGAATTCCGGCATTTTGATACTTTTCTGCCCGTTCTGGATCAGAACTTTTGAGCCAGTTTCCGATACGGATCAGACCTTGTGCTGTGATACAAGCCGCCGAGCTGTCGACGGGTTCAAATTCATTGAAGGGATCTGCGGGATGGGAAAGATAGCCTCCGAGTTGATGCAGGTTGGGCGCTCCGGTATCCCAGTAGGGAATCCCGTCCGTGGGGGTATGCGCCAGGTAAAATTCCGAGGTGGCAATCGCCGCCTGAGTCAGTTCGGCTATCAGCTCCTTTTTGGAAATGACTTCCGAATAATCCGCTTCGGGGATCTGATCGATGATTTCCAGCGTTTCGCCCAAGCCGCAGATCGCCCAGGCAAGCCCGCGGGTCCAGGTGCTGAACCCGGTATAGCCCTGCTGGGAATTGGGGCAGCGGTAATTGCCGTCGTTGGTATTGAAGATGATCTCGTGTGCGGTGCGACCGGGAATGTCATACCGATCCCGGCCTTTTCCATAGTAAATGGAAAAGCGGACTGTACTCAGAATGTGCTGGATCGCCCGCTGGATCAGGGAAATCCGCCGGTCGTTTTCCCCCTGCAGCACATGCCCCAACTGATGGGAGACTACCAGAGCCCGACAACTGCGGATCGTGTCCACAAAAAGCGAATGGGGGCCATTGAAGGAATAGATAAATCCGCCACTGGGAATAGTGGTCCAGCGGGTCGCCTGTACCGCTCCGGTTACTTTGAGGGCGAGTTTATAGAATTCCCTTTCCCAATCCGACCCATCGATCTTGCCCTCATTGATCAGACGGAGGAGATTTCCATAGGTACTCACGTTGTTGAATCCATGGTCGTGGACTCCGGTATGGGTCAGGTGTGGTGCCATCTTTTCCACAGTGTTTTTTCGTCCGATCTCCAGGAAGTCTTTTTCGCCTGTGGCATCAAACTGCAAAATGGCAGAGCCAAACTGAAAGCCCTGGGTCCATTCGGTCCAGCCACGGGTGATGTATTTTCCATTTTCGGTAAAGACAGGAGCTCCTTTTTGGGTGTCAAAAGACTCCTCGATCATCCGGATTTTTTTTCCGGAAAGCCCCCAAAACCGCTCCAGTGGGATTTTTAACTCAGAAAGGGAAAAAGCAGGATCAAGCTTCATGGGTAGTTTTTTGGGTAAAATGATGGGCAACCATCACCAGGGCAGTCACCGGAACTAAGACACAATACATGGCCGCGTCGGTTGGCAATCCGGCAAATCCGGCCGGAACCCACTCAAGCAGGGACAAGATGAAATAGCCCAAAGCCAACGCGGAAACAACAATCAGGGATTTGGGTGGATTTTTGAAAATCACGGCACCCAGCACGACCGGGGCGATCATGGACGTTCCGGCAAAACTCACTCTGGCCAAGAGCACCAGTTCGTTGCTCATGTAGGTCGAAAAGACCAGCACGATCAGCGAAAAAACCAAGATTGCCAGTTGGGTGATCCGCATGTTGCCTTTGTCAGAGCCAGAGAGCAGGGACCGCAATTCCGTGCCCAAGGCGAAGATTTGTGCATTGGTCGTGGAAAGACAGGCCGCAAAAAGCCCGACCACTGCCAAAGCCGCAATGGGATTGGCCTGGTCGAAGAGTAAAGCCGCCGAGAGGAAATCCGCAGTCGAGCTGTCCGGGTATTTTACGGCTCCATAAAGGCCGATAAAAGCGGTCGGGAGAATCACCAAAACGGCGAAAATCCCCACGGCATAAGCCATCTTATGGACTGACTTGAGGTTTTTCATCACGACAAGTCTCGTGGTAAACTGCGGCTGGGAAATGGGAATCAGCACGATGGCAACTGCCGAAGCGATGAGAAAGGGACTCGAAAACAGGCCTTTTGGGCCGGGAAGGGAAAGTAAAGCAGCGTTGCTTTCTTCGACTTTGGCAAGTCCGGCTTCCAAGCCTCCCGCCATGCTCAAGCAAGTCAAACCGATGATCCAAATCACCGCCAGCATGATCACACCCTGGATTGCGTCACTGTACATGATGGCTTTCAGGCCTCCGATTTCCGAATAGACCAACATCAAAATAACCAGCAAGGAGGACCAACCCCAGGCGGGAATCAAATCCGGAAATGCCGCATCGAGGAAGATGGAGATTCCCCGGATCTGGATCGCTACGTAGGGAATCAGGAAGAGAAAAGAGCTGACAAAGACCAGATAACCTGCCCAGCGATTTTGGAAGCAACTCTGCACAAAGCCCGCCACTCCTTTGTAGCCTACCTGAGCGGCTTTTTTGCGCAGCGCGTAGCCAAACCAGACCAGCATAAAGACCATCAGGGCATCGGAAAACGCCAGGAAAATCCAAGCTCCGACTCCGTGAACTCGGAAGAAGTCCGGCATCCCCATGAAGGTAAACGCACTGAACAAGGCTGCGGAAAAGGTCAAAAACCCAAGGATCGAGCCGATGTTTGACCCCGCGAGCATAAACTCATCCGAGCTGCGGTTTTTGCTGTAGGACTTGTAGGAAGCAAAGCCAAGCGAAGCCAAAAAGAGCGTGAAAAAGAATATCAGCCAGCCCGTCATGACTTCTTGGATTCTTCATGCGGAAAAAACCGCGATGCCAAAAATGTCAAGCCCACCAGCGATACGGTCACCAGCAATCCGGTCCAAAAGACAAAGGGAACACTCCCAAGCCTCGGATCTACTTTGTTTTCCCGAAAAAGGAAAAGGAATGAGCCGACCGAAAGGATCAGGACGACAAGGACAATACTGTTCCAGATTTTGGATTTCATGGGTGAAGCTAGCGGGTTAGATGGGCAGAAAGTATCCGACTGAAACAAACCATTCCAGTCCGCCTCAAAATAGCAATAAACTTCTGCTTTACTAACCCGCTAAAAATCCAAAGCGGTGGAAACCCCCGATTTTTTACGCAAACAATTCCGTGACCCGACTGGCCTGATTTACTGGAAATTCAGATAGACCGTAATCCCCTTGCGTTTGATGGAGGAGATGACGTCCCGGATTTCCGCAGGCGTTTTTTCCGGATAGTAGATGTTCTTCAGCCCGTGGGAAAACCGGATCTCGGGTGCAAACTTGAAATACTTGAAGTAGATCTCAAATCCCATCCCCGCCTCGATGGTGAAATCCTGGCCCGTGGTGACGATCGGGTCGAGATTGGCCTCATCCTGGCTTTTGGTCCGAAACTGATAGCTCCCCCCACCGATGAAGTACATGCGGGTATTGTTGAACCGCTGGGACCGGTACTTGAAAAGCAGCGGAATCTCCACCATCGTCGCCTCCGTGACCACTTCCTCGGTCCGATAGCCCAATGAAGGCTGTTCGTCTCCGGGCATCATATCCGTGGGAGGCAGGTAGTAATTGATATCCGCGCGATACTCGTAAAAGGCGATTTTGGGCGTCAGCAGCAAATTGACCTGATCGTGCAGTCTCAAAATCCCGATAAAGCCCAGCGAAAATCCCGGGGTGTATTTGGGATAGATCGAGTAAACCTGGTTGTTTGCGGCGTGGGTCGGATCAAAAAACTGCTCGGAATATTTGATTTGGTAGGTCGCTGTATGTCCGGCAAGGAAAAAACCATAGGAAATCGTCTTGTTGTCCGAGCCCGCTGTACTGGTCAAGCCAAACAGCCCCTGAGAAAAGCCGGAAACACTGATTCCCAAAAACGCCAGAATAAGGATTCCTACTTTTGTCCGACGTAGATGGAGCTGATTCCGAAAGTGAGTGGTTTGCATACAGTGCTGTGAAATCCGACTTTTTTCAATACTGCCAGAAAATCCTCCCCATCCGGAAAGGCCTGTACTGACTCAGGAAGATAAGTATAAGCAGAATTGTCCTTGGATACAATCTTGCCGACTTGGGGAAGAATGGTATTGGAATAAAACGCGTAGGCTTGTTTCATCGGAAATGCTTTCGGCTTGCTGAATTCCAGGATGACCGTCTTTCCGCCCGGCTTCAGCACCCGGTACATATCGGCCAGGCCTTTTTCCAGGTTTTCGAAGTTTCTGACACCAAATGAAACGATCACCGCATCAAACTTATTATCCTCAAAAAGCAATCCCTCCGAATCCCCAAGCTGCATCTCGATCTTGTCCTGCAGACCGCGCTTGATCATCTTCTTTTTGCCTTCGGCAAGCATCCCCTCGGAGATATCCACCCCGATGATCTTGTCGGGATTCAGTGCCAGTGCCTCAATCGCGAAGTCTCCCGTACCGGTGGCAATGTCCAGGATCAGCTTGGGCTGGTCTTTTCGGAGCATCTTGATAGCTTTTTTTCGCCAGATGATATCGATCCCCATACTCAGCACATGGTTGAGCAGGTCATAATTCGCGCTGATGTTGTTAAACATCTCGGCGACCTGGGCTTTTTTGGGGTCTTGCTTGTCTTTATAGGGGACTACGGCCATCACGGATCTTCTTTGGTGCCGCAATATTACTACAGAAACCCGAGGAATCGAAAGATGTCGCCTTTTTAAGGCATCCAAGCCCTTCCAAAATAAAACCGTATTTTTGCAGGCAACAGAAAAGTCATGATCCGAAAAGCAGAATTCGTCGTCAGCAATACCGACCCCACCAAATGCCCTAAACCAGATCGGGCAGAGATCGCCTTCATCGGCCGGTCCAACGTGGGCAAAAGCTCCCTGATCAATATGCTCACCGGAGTCAAAGAACTGGCAAAAACCTCCCAAAGGCCGGGAAAAACCCAATTGGTCAATCACTTCATGATTGATGACAGGTGGTATTTGGTCGATTTGCCCGGCTATGGGTTTGCCAAAGTCAGCAAGGACCGCAAGGAAAAGTGGGAAAAAATGATCTCCTCCTACCTGACTTCGAGGGAAAACCTCTGCGGGGTATTCGTCCTGATCGACAGTCGGCTGCCGCCACAGACCATTGATCTGGAATTCCTGAATTGGTGCGGGGAGGAAAATGTCCCTTTTGTGGTCGCCTTCACCAAAGCCGACAAGCAATCCAAGTCGCAGACCGACAAAAACGTAAAGGCCTTCCTGGGCAAGATGGAGGACATTTTCGGGGATGTTCCCGACTATTTTGTCACCTCCGCAGAGAAGGAATCCGGAAAAGACCCGCTCCTGCAATTCATCGACGAACTCATCTCGGAGTTTGAGGCAGAGCGCACAAATTGATCGATAGTTCTATATTTGCAGCCTGAAAAGCAACAACCCATGAATTTCAAAGACATCGCAACTGTAGCCGGCAAGCCGGGTCTGTATAAAGTATTGAAGCCAACCCGTTCGGGGGTTGTGCTGGAAGCAATGGATGACAAAAAGACCAAGCTCGTGGCCGGAATGGCCCAGCGGGTATCCATCCTGAGTGATATCTCGATCTACACCCTCACCGAAGAAGGCGCTGAGCCTTTGGAATCCGTGATGAAAAAAATCGAAGCCGAATACCAGGGCGACACCGGCGTAGAGAGCAGTTCCTCAGACAGCGAACTCCGGGCATTTCTAAAGTCCATCCTTCCTGAATTTGACGATGCCCGTGTTTATACCTCCGACATCAAAAAGCTGGTGACTTGGTACAACATCATTCGTGCAGCAGCACCCGAAGTATTGCAGGAAAACACCGAAGAGCAGAAAGAAGCCTAAACAACCGGCCCCGATCCCAATCGGGGCTTTTTCTTTGATCCCATGAGTCAGTCCCTTCCCGAGGAAACCTTCGCCCTGATCACCAAGGATTTTGGGCTGCCTGAAATCCAGGAAGGGTTTTCGGAGGAAAAAGCCCTGCAAGTCCTGACGAAAGCCATCAGCCAGCTCATGGACCGAAACCTGGAAAGGCTGTTGCAGATTTGTTACCGGGTGGATCTTTCTGAAAATAAGCTCAAGCAAATCCTCCATGAATCCGCGCCCGATCAGGTCGCTGCCGATCTTGCAAAGGCCCTTTGGGATCGGCAAAAGCTAAAAGTGGAGATCAGGAGGAGGTATTCTGAGTGATAGTACTTAACGCTCGGGATCGTTGATTTTTTCGGGGTTTTGTCGGGTATCAAACAGGTCGGTTATAAAAATGTTCCCCGATTGCTGAAGATAAATGATCTGGAAGTTTCCTGAGATTAAATGCCGGTGACCGAGTCCTGTTTCATCCAAAAAGGGTTCTATTTGGCCCAAATTGGGGTATGTTTTTAGCGAATTGACTTTTAAGAAAATCTCGGATTTAATCCGCTTGGCCACCTTTTCACCGGCATTTTTCCGATAGTGGAAATAAATTTCCGATAAACACCGGGAGGCAAAGTCAGTCCAGTAAACCTTCATTTTTACCAGCTTTCAGATTCTTTTTCCAAATCCTCCTGGCTTTTGTATTTCCCCGCAGCAATATTCTCCGAAGCAAGGTGAGCCCTAGCTATGAGTTCATTTTGGGTAAGCCGATATGGCTTTTCCCTAAAATATGCTTCTAAAAACCCGATGGATTCCTCATCCTCAATCGAAATCAGGCTTTTTATCAGGTCAAGTTTTCTGTTTTGAATATCCATTTTCAGAATCCTCTTTTCTTGAAAGATACGGAAAAAGAGACAAGGATAGTCTGCCAAAGGTCCAATCCTCGTTTTCCCCTATCACCTCCTTTCCTTATTTTTAGGCAAAACCCAAAACCCCATGGCAAACCCCATTTGGATCATGACTTCGGCGTTTGACCAGCTCAACCTGGATCAGACCATCGAAAAAGCAACAGAAATCGGCGTGCAGGGCCTCGATCTCTGTGTCTTCCGGAAAGACGGCACACGGGATGATTTTGTGGCGACACATCTGGATTATGAAAATTTCGGTCCGGAACAGGCCAAAGCTTTGATTGAAAAGTTTAACGGTGCCAAGCTCAGGCTTTCCATCGGCGCCTTCGAAAATCTCATCGGGGGCGATCCCGTCCACCGCGTCAAAAACCAGAACCACCTCCTTCGTCTCATCCGAATCGCCTACCTGCTCGGCGGCGATGAAAACGATGTCAAAGTTGGAACTTTCGTCGGCTACAACCACGAACTGGGCAATCAGGACGGGGGATTTGAAAAAAACCTCCTGGAATACCAAAAAGTCTTTGGCCCGATCATCCGCTATGCCAACAGTCTTGGAGTGACCGTGCTGTACGAAAACTGCCCGATGGAAGGCTGGAGGAGCTCCGGCCATTTTGGCACGTTTAACAACCTCACTGGGGTTCTTGCAGCCCGCAAACTCATGTACGAACTCGTCCCGGAGGAAAATCATGGCGAAATCTACGATCCCTCCCACGATGTCTGGCAGCACACAGACCCAGTGGCAGTCATCCGCAACACCGATATGAACCGCCTCAAGCGCATCCACGTCAAATCCACCCGAAACAACCCGGATCCATTTTGGGGCAACATGTATCCCATGCAGCAGGTTCCTGCCGATTGGGCTGAAAAACTCGGGCTTCCTTCCAGCAAAAACCCCTGGGACCGCCACCACTACGAGGCCACTTTGCCGGGTTTCGGGCTGGGCGACTCGATGGATTGGAGGGCTTTTGTCACCATTCTGAAGGAAAGAGGGTTTTCAGGACCTTTTGAAATCGAAAACGAAGCTGTGCTGTCCAAACAAACCGGAAAAATGGGAGCCATCGTCCAAGGCTGCAAAGCGGCGGTGCAAAATCTCGCTCCACTTTTGTACGAACTCGGCGATGAAGGATGGCAGTATCCTCCATCTGCCTATCAACCGCTCCGGGATCCAAATCTAAGTGATATTCCCCTCCTGACAAGGGACTCGCTCGGATGAAGTCTGAATTCCAGGATTTGAAAGCATATAAGTTTACGTTTTAAACATAAACTTTTGTACGTTATCAACATAAACATGTATACTTTATCAAAATAAACAATACCTTTGAGTATCTAAAGGACTTATTCCATGATACTTAAGGGAGAGATAGCAGCGGCCGTCGCAGGGCAGAGGAAGGGCCTTGCCAAAAACTTCACGCTCACG
The DNA here is from genome assembly GCA_964530015.1 of uncultured Limnohabitans sp. Taxonomy (GTDB): domain Bacteria; phylum Bacteroidota; class Bacteroidia; order Cytophagales; family Cyclobacteriaceae; genus Algoriphagus. The sequence continues at coordinate 18,123 of CAZGYC010000006.1, forward strand.
CAACGGGACGCCATTGCGCTACTCAAGCCTTCCAGCACCCACATCGAAGTGATCACGGGCATCAGGCGATGTGGCAAAAGCACCCTGATGCGACAACTCATCACAGGTATCCAGTCAGATTTCGCCTATCTGAATTTTGAAGACCCCCGGATATTTGGGTTCGAAATCAGCGATTTCCCGAAGCTTGATGAAGTCTTTGGAGAAGAAATCCCCACTTATTTCTTTGATGAAATACAAAACGTCCCCGGATGGGAAGTCTATGTCCGGCAGTTGCATGACCGGGGCCACAAAGTCTTTGTGACCGGGTCAAACGCTTCCCTGCTCAGCAGCGAACTGGGCACCAGGCTGACGGGAAGGCATCTTGCCCATGAGATATTTCCGTTTTCCTATTCCGAGTTTTTGGCCTACAGCCAGTTGCAGGACAACACGGAAAATTTTACGGAATACCTGCTGTCGGGTGGATTTCCGGAATACCTGCGCGACAGAAATCCCGAAGTCCTGCAAAACCTCCTCAAAGACATTGTGTTCCGGGATATCGCGATCCGCTATGGCATCAAAAACACCAAAACGCTGATGGACATCACGCTCTTCCTGATATCCAATGTGGGCAAGACGACGAGTTTCAACAGCCTAAGAAAAGCCTTCGAGGTGGGCTCTCCGAGTACGGTATCCGACTACCTGGCTTGGCTGGAGGATGCGTACCTGTTTTTCTTTCTGCCGAGATTCAGTTGGTCTGCCAAAAGCATCTCCAAAAATCCGAAGAAAGTCTATTGCATAGACACGGGCTTTGCGAGAGCCAACTCGCTTAGCTTCAACGATGACCGAGGGAGGCTGCTGGAAAATCTGGTGTATATCCTACTGCGAAAGACCAAGCTCAGCCTCTATTATTTCAAGGAAATGAAGGAGTGTGATTTTGTGGTTTTTGAAGAAAACTCCTGCAAATGGCTGATCCAAGTGACCGAAAAACTTCACGTAGATAATCAGAAGCGGGAAATGGACGGACTGCTGGAGGCGATGGGGTTCTTCGGCAAAACCGAAGGTTTTATACTGACGCTAAATCAGGCAGACTCACTTTCTTCTGATGGAAAAGCCGTCCATATCCTTCCGGTAAAAGACTTTCTACGCGACTATCTCCAAGCTCTTTCTTAAGAAAAGTCCCTACAAACTCGTCTCGTACCCCGTATCGGCGGGCAAGTTATAACCTTCCGCAGCCTGCACCGCCAGCACATCGCAGCGCTCGTTTTCGATGTTTCCGGCATGCCCTTTTACCCAGACAAACTTCGGCTTGTACTTCAAGTGCAGCGGAATGTAGCGCAGCCAGAGATCGGGGTTCTTTTTGTCCTTAAAGCCCTTTTTCTGCCAGCCCCAGAGCCAGCCTTTCTCGATGGCATCCACGACGTATTTGCTGTCGGAAAAGATCTGAACAGGGATTCCGGTGACTTTCAAGGCTTGAAGCGCTTTTACGACCGCCATCAGCTCCATTCGGTTGTTGGTGGTCCTGCGGAATCCTTCGGAAAGTTCCTTTCGCAGGATCTCGCCTTTATTGTTGAAAAGTAGCACCGCACCATAACCTCCGGGGCCGGGATTGCCTTTGGCGGCACCATCCGTGTAAATGAAAATCATGGGGCAAAGAAACGAAAAAAGCCTCGGAATATGCCTGTGAAGCCCTATCCAACCGCTATCGGAAAGGCATTTGTCTTGAAAATCTTTACCGCGATGGAGAGCAGGATAATCCCGAAAATCCTTCTCAACACGTCCAGGCCGGTCTTGCCGAGCTTCCGTTCGAGCCAGTTGGTACTTTTCAGCACCGCATAGACAAAGATCAGATTCAGAAGGATCCCAATCCCAATATTGATCTGCGCAAATTCGGCTTTGAGCGTCAAAATGGTGGTCAATGTCCCGGCTCCGGCAATCAGCGGAAAAGCGATCGGAACGATGGAAGCGCTGGAAGTCGCCTCGGGATCCGGCTTGAACAGCTCAATCCCGAGGATCATCTCCGCACCGACAGCAAAGATGATCAAGGCACCCGCGATGGCAAAGTCTTCCACCCCGATGCCAAACAGGTTCAGAATGGATTTCCCTCCCAGCAAAAATGCGATCATCAGTACCCCGGCCGCCAAAGTGGCTTTTTCGGACTGGATATGCCCTACTTTTTTGCGGAGATTGACGATGATTGGGATCGAACCCAAAATATCGATCACCGAAAACAGAATCAGGGAGACGGAGAGGATTTCTTTGTAACTGAACATGCCGCAAAGGTAGGGGATTTCGGATTTCCGAAATCAAACATCTGACATCCGAAACCAGGCTATTCCAGTCCCTTGTCCCGCATCTTGGCAAACTCGTCGAAGCGGCGATAGATGGCCACCGTGAAGCCAAGGAGCATGATCAGCGTGCCAATCCACAGGACATTGATATAGGGCTTGACGATGGCTTTCATCACCACGTAGTCTTTCTGGTATTGATTGACCTTGAACACAAACTTGTTTTGCTCGGGCAGGATGTTTTCCAGACTGACTTTGAGCCCCAGCTCGGTATCGATCACCGGAAGCTTGCCGATTTGGTTGTTGCGGATGATAAAAGTCGGCTCAAGCTGCTTTTCCACATCGTAGTCCAGTACACGGAGTTTGGCTTTCACCGCCACGTCCCCTTCCTGTAGCTGGTATCCCTCCACTTCCTTCAGCACTTCTGCCCCATCAAAATAAGTCACAAAATCCGCGATGTGAAACTGCTCTCCAGGAGAGACCTCGTAATTTTCGTCCGCTTTCCACTCCGGATCCGCATAGTCGTTCATCGCCGCCACATAGGTGTACAAATCGCGGTTCAGGTAAATCTTGGAGTCCGGAGAGGAGATGAGGCCGCCCATCCCTGCATTGAATTGGGACATCGGGCTCAGCGAGAATTTCAACGCCTCATTCTGGAGGTAATCAATCCTGAAATAGTCATTTTCCTCCAAAACTATCTTCACCAAGTCACCTTTTTTGAAATGATCCTTGTAATCGGCAAGTGCGATCGCCTCGTTTATGTTGCCGCTGGACTCAAGAATCTTAGCCGGAACATATTCGGGGACTCCCACCACCTTTTTCTGACGGCCACGGTAGATCACCGTGTAGTCTTTCATCTGGGTGGGTTTGTTGATCCAGAGCAGCACATGCTCCTTGTTCATCTCATCCTCCCAACTGTTGCTGTAGGTCAGGCCGGACATGTTGATCGAGATCACATCGGAATAGCCCGAACTGAACATCACTCCGATCAAGACCATGCCCAAGCCGATATGCGCCAGGGAGCCTCCGGCCAGCTTGAAGGTTGATTGCCTGAGAATCCGGGTCAAGATCACCGCATTGGCCACAATGGTAAAAGTCCCCGCCAAGACGATGATGATGTATTTCCAGTCATAGACTTTTGCCAAAACAATGATCCCAGCCGAAAGCAGGACCGAAATGATATACGGGGTCACCAAGGCGTCCTTCAGTGCCTTTTTGTCCATCTTTTGCCACCAGAAAAACTGCCCGACTGCGGTCAGCAACGCAATCACCACGGCAAACCACAGTTGGAATTTGGTGTAAAATCCGATCTGGTCTGCCGGAGGAGCCATGTTGGAAATCCCCCCAAAGCTCTCTACCAGAGAATTCCAGGCCGGAATCGACGTGGGCAGGATCACCTGGAAAGACATCAGCCCAAGGGTGGTCGCGCCGATAAAGATCCAGAATTCGCGGGAATAGACGGATGCTTCTTTCTCTGAAGTGGGGATATGCTTCCAGGACCTTGCGGCCAGATAAACGGCAATCACCAGGAAGAAAAGCATGTAGATCAGCAACTGACCGGACAATCCCAAGTCGGTAAAAGAGTGTACAGAAGCATCGCCCAAAACGCCCGATCTTACCAGGAACGTCGCATACAGAACCAGAATGAAGCTCAGGATCACCAGGACGATGGAGGTCTTGAGCGCGGTGGCGCTTTTCTTGAACGTGATCATGGTGTGGATCGATGCCACCAAGATCAACCAAGGGACATACACGGCATTTTCCACCGGATCCCAGTTCCAATACCCGCCAAAGTTCAGCGTCACATAGGCCCAATAGGCACCCATGAGGATGCCCATCCCCAGGATCATTGCAGAGAAAATCGCCCAAGGCAAAGCCGGGCGGATCCACTCAGAATATCTTTTGGTCACCAATCCGCCGATCAGAAAGGCAAAAGGAACCAGCGTAGAAGCATAGCCCAAGAAAAGCGTCGGCGGATGGATCACCATCCAGATATTCTGCAAGAGCGGATTCAGGCCGGTGCCGTCCTCGGGGACAAAATCCGGGTTCACCTGGAAAATAGGAGCCTGGGTCGCATCCCTGAGCAGGATAAACGGAGAGCTGCCGATCTTCAAATCCCCGATCACCACGCCCAAGATCATGGACACCAAAAACGCCTGAACCAAGGCAAAAACCACCATGACCGGAGCTTCCCAGAATCTGTTGGTATGCACCAAGATGATCCCCAGCACGACATTCCAAAAAGCCCAAAGGATAAATGCCCCTTCTTGTCCCTCCCAGAAACTGGAAATCATATAATGGACAGGCAGTGCCCGGGAGCTGTGGGAGTAAGCGTAAAAGTATTCGTAGCGGTGGTTGTAGATGATCTCAAAAAGCGAAAATGCAATCATCCCCACCGAGACGGCATGAACATAAAAACTGATCCGGCTGAATCTCCTCCAGCCTGCTTTCTCCACCTCGTTGGCTTTGAAATATTGAAAGTACGAATAGGCCGTCACCAGAGCGCTGACAAAGGCCACGATGGTCATCAGATGACCCAGATTACCCACGAAGGTATTGATCATGATTGTTTGCTTGGGATATTGCTCAACTTCACATTCCTGCCGCCTGCACGTCCGTTTCCTGATATTTGGAGGGGCACTTCATCAGGATTTTGTCCGCCACGAAGATTTCTTTTTCACGGTAGGATCCGATCACAACGACGGATTCTGACCGCTGAAAGTCTGCCGGGACCGGCTCATTGTAGAATACTTTTTGTTCCGTCCCCTCATTGTCCACCAGCAGGAAGGTGAATGAAGTCTTGTCTTCGCCTATTTCGAGCCCGGTCACCTGGCCCGCCGCGTCTTTCTTCAGTTGCCCCACCACGTGGATGGCCTTGTCATCCCCGTCCTGCTTCATCTCCCAGGCCGTGCCGAAGCTTTCGTAAGAGCTGGCATCTCCGATGGAAGTCATGATGATCACAATGGCGATGGCAATGATTCCGAGCCCGATGATATGTCCTTTTTTCATTTCAGTATTTTTTTACGAGGGAAGATTCTTCTCCAGCTTGGAAATCCTCCGGTCTGTACTCACTACATAGACGGTGATTCCCGCGAAAATGATCGCAATGATCCCGACCAGGACGTAGATCTTGCCGTCTGCACGCATCTGGTCGGCCATCTCCACCGAGCTATTGGAATAGTCCGCCTCGGTCACTTCGATTTTTTCCTGTGCCAATACATTCAGGCAGAAAAGCAACAGGGCTATTGTCAGTATTTTTTTCATCAACCAATCAAGAATTAAGAAGTCTATCGTCCAGAACCCGCTCTACCCTACGGATTCTCACGCGCACGGTTGCGATCCAGGCACCCAACAGGGTCCATCCAATGATGGCGGGATAAAAGACCATACGAAGTTTGGAGTCGAGGTCGTAGGCATTGAACCCCGGATTGCCCCCGTTGCCAGGATGGAGGCTGTCGGTCAATCTGGGAAGCACGAAAATCAGCGGAATGAATGCCGCAAAAGCGAAGATGTTGTACACTGCCCCGATGCGGCCTCTTTGTTGAGGATCGGAAAGGCTTCCGCGAAGTACGAGATAGGCAAAATACATCAACAATCCGATCGCGGCGGCATTTTGCTTCGGGTCACCGCTCCAGTAGTCTCCCCAGGTGAATTTGGCCCAGAGCATCCCGGTGACAATCCCCAAAACACCAAACAGAATGGCTGCATTGGTAAATTCCAAGGCCAGATCGTCGTGTTCCAGCTTGTTGCTGCGGAGGAATCTGACGCTGTAATACACCGACACAACCAGCATCAGGATCATCCCAAACCACATGGTCACGTGAAAATGCAAAGCCCGGATCGTCTCGTTTAGGATGGGCAGCCGGGGGGCATCCATCAGAAGACCGGCGATCAGGGTGTACAGCAGCAGGACGATCGCCAGAATTTTCCACCAGGATTGGCGCATAGGGGGATCTTGGTTTTTCTGGCACAAAAGTAAGGCATAACTTCCTAAATCCCTTCTTTTTCTGATAAAAGGCGTGGGGATTTGCGATTTTAGAAGTACGATTTACGGGGCCTAGAACAGCATCAATCCGGCTAAGGCGGATGAAACCTATAAGCCTGGGAACTTTGCCGTCTTCCAATTCCATCAACATCCGACACCGGACATCCTACACTTCCCCTCCCAATTTTTCAATTCTGAAATTTTCCAATTTTCCAATTCGTACCTTTGCCTCGTGGAAGAGCAGAAAAAAGACATCCGAAAACTCAGTCTGGCCGAATTGGAAGCGTTTTTTTTGGCACAGGGTGAAAAAAAATTCCGTGCCAAGCAGGTCTATGAGTGGCTTTGGCACAAGTCTCTGAAAAACTTCGACGACATGAGCAACATCTCCCTGTCCACCAGGGAACTGCTCAAAAGCCACTTTGCCATCAATCACATCCAGGTGGACCTCATGCAGCACAGCAGCGACGGCACGATCAAAAACGCCGTCAAGCTTTTCGATGATAAAATTGTGGAATCTGTCCTGATCCCCACCACCAAGCGGATCACGGCCTGTGTCTCCTCCCAGGTCGGCTGCAGCCTGGACTGCAACTTTTGCGCCACGGCACGGCTCAAGCGGATGAGAAACCTCAATCCGGATGAGATCTACGACCAGGTCGTGGCGATCAAGGACGAGGCCGAGACCTATTTCCAGCGTCCGCTGACCAATATCGTATTCATGGGCATGGGAGAACCGCTGCTCAACTATGCGAATGTCATCGAGGCCATTGACAAAATCACCTCCCCGGAAGGCTTGGGCATGGCACCCCGCCGGATTACGCTTTCCACGGTCGGCATCCCAAAGATGATCCGAAAGATGGCTGACGATGGAGTTAAATTCAATCTCGCTGTTTCCCTTCACTCGGCCATAAACGAGACTCGCTCCCGACTCATGCCGATCAACGACTCCAATCCTCTGGAAGAACTGGCCGATGCACTGAAATACTGGTACCAAAAGACCAAGCGAAAAATCACCTACGAATACGTGATCTGGGACGGGATCAATGACGACGAGCACCACGCCAAGGCACTGGCAAAGTTTTGCAAGCATATCCCTTCCAAGGTCAATATCATCCAGTACAACCCGATCGACGAAGGGGAATTCCGCCAGGCCAAGCAAGAGGCCGTGGATAGGTATGTCCGGGTGTTGGAAGCAAACGGCATCATCGCCAAAGTCAGAAAGTCCAGGGGCCAGGACATCGATGCGGCCTGTGGCCAGCTTGCCAACAAAAATGAAGTGGCGCAGCTAGCCGGATAGCTGCGCGGCTTGGCCCTGGACAAATAGGAACGGCAGTTGCAAAGTTCATCAAAGCCTGCTACCTTTTTCTTTCTAAAGATCATTCAATGAAAAAGGTTTTGTTGTTTTTCGCATTGCTGTCGGCATTTTCGCTCCAGTCCCAGGCCCAGGAAAAGGGGGACGCACGAATCCACGCCATGGGCTCTTATGGATTGCAGCATCAGGACTTTGGAATAAGCGCAGGGGTGGAGTACTTCTTCGCCGACCGGTTCGCATTGATGCCAAGCTACGCCAAACTCTATCCCGAAGTCGGCAAACTCAGCAATTTCAGCTTTGACCTTCGCTGGTATGTCACCGGGGGGCCTTCACAGCTCTACTTTATGGCCGGCTACAGCCAGACTTTCCAAAATACGCAGCCCGGGCAGCCCGGTACCAAAGAGAACTACATCGGTGCCAATGCAGGCATAGGCGCGTACATCGTCCTCACAAGTTGGGTGGGATTGAGTACTGAATTCAGGCTGCAAACCCAATATCCGCAGGAAGCGGGATTTCGGATCGGGTTGGCATTCCCGCTCTAAAAACCAAGAAGTGAAATTCATTCCGTTTGTTGATTTTCAACCCGCATCGGTCATCCAACATCCGTCAGATTCTACTTCTTGCTGAACTCAAACAGCTTCCGCTTTTCCTCCTTGCTGAGGGCTTCGTAGCCTTTTGCCGCAATCTTGTCCAGAATCTGGTCGATTTCCTCCTGGGAAGTCTCCTTGGGTTTGGATGCCGGACTGGTACTGGGTTTGGAAGAAAACCCGCCAAAACTGCCCGAAGTGGTGGTCTTGGCCTTTCGGTAGCTGACTTTCACTTTGCTTCGGTTTCGGCGGAACAGGTTTTCGAAGAAAATCCCCACCTTTTGGACGGGCACTCCCCAATCGGTCCCTTTGCGCAACTGGACCACGTAAAGGTACCCCAGCAATGCCCCACCCAGGTGTGCGATTTCCCCGCCGGCGTTGGTGCCAATGGAGTTGGCAAAGGACAAAATCACGTAAAACGCCGCGATATAGACGATCCTGACCGGGCCAAGAAGAAGTAGGAAAAAGGTCGTGTTTGGAGCCAGGGTAGCCGCGCCGACCACCACGGCAAACACCCCCGCACTCGCTCCGAGCATCATGGAGCTGCCGACAGAGTTGCTGAAATAAGGAGCCAGATTGTAGATCAGTACGTAAAAAATCCCACCAAACAGGCCTCCGAGGACATAGAGGTTCGCCAGTTTTCTACTGCCGAGATACTGGTGGACCAGCAGGCCAAACCAATACAGAAACAGCATGTTGAAGAGCACGTGAAACACCCCTTCGTGCAAAAACATGTACGTGAAAACGGCCCAGGGCTGGGTGGCCAGTTTGGATAGGGAAGCGGGCATCATCAGATAGCTCAGACCTGTCCTGTATAGTCCCTCCAGCCCGCTGATGGTCAACAGAACCCGGACGACCAGCAGGGCAAAAAACACGAGGACATTGATCGCAATCAGCTTGTAAAGGCTGTTGTCGCTGTGCCGGAAGGCATTTCTCAGATTGTCCCAAAAGCTACCGTACATATCAATAGAAGGTGTTTCTGTCTTTTTTCCAACCGTAAACCAGCAGTGCCCCGATGATCAGTCCGCTGAGGTGCGCAAAGTGCGCCACATTGTCCGTCGGGCTGTTGATGAATACGTTGTAAATCGTATAAAGTGCATAGGCCCCGACCAGATATTTGGCTTTCACCGGCATCGGGGGAAACAGGAGAAACAACTGGGTGTTTGGGAAAAGCATGGCAAAGGCCACCAAAATCCCAAAAAGTGCCCCGGAAGCGCCGACCATCGGCTGATTGGCCTGGAGCCTGAGGATCGCGTCCAAGGTCTTCGCGGCTCGTTCGATATACACGGGATCCTGGGGATTTCTGCTGTACTGATCTACAAAATCAAATACTTCGGGGGAAAAATACCCCCTGTTTTCCAGCACCAGCTTGTTGAAATATTCCGGATCGGGGTTTCCCTCAAAAGCAATGACTTTTCCCTCCAGGCTCTTATACTCATACATGGAATAGCCCGAATACAACACGCCCGCCCCGATGCCGCAGGCCATCCACAGGATAAACAGTTTTTTCGGGCCCAAAAACTGCTCTAGCAGCGGGCCGAAGATCAGCAGTCCGAACATGTTGCTGAACAAATGCCAAAAGTCGGCATGCATAAACATGTAGGTCAGAAACTGAAAAGGCTTGAAATACGGGCTCTGGATGTAGTACAGGGCAAACCATTCGTTGAGGACTGGAAAGACAAAACTTGCGACCACAAACACGACGATGTTGATCAGCAGGAGATTTTGTACAACCGGGGTGATATTTCTAAACATATTATTTTCCGAAGAAGGAGTGAATGCTACTTAAATCCAATTTCACAAAAGTTTTGTTCCCCGCGGGGGAATAGTTTGGGTGTTGGCAGGCAAAAAGCTGTCCCACGAGGGTTTCCATCTCCTGCGGATTGAGCTTTTGTTCTTTTTTGATGGATGATCTGCGGGAAAGCGACCTGGCAAGGTTTTCTCTTTTGTCCAAAGAAAGCTGATTCCTGAAATTTTTAAACTGTTCGATCAGTCCTTCAAAGAGTTCTTTTTCATTTTTCACCTGGACATCCGCGGGCACGCCCTGGATCAGCACGGTGTCTTTGCCAAACTCCTCCACCACAAAGCCCAGACTCTGCAGCTCCGGCAGCATGTCCATCACCAAGGCAAAATCCCCGGCGTTCAACTGCACGGTCGGGGGGAAAAGACACTGCTGGGAGGCGCCTTGGGCAGACTGGATCTGCCGGGTATAGCGCTCATACAGGATTCGCTCGTGTGCCGCCTGCTGGTCGATGATGAGCAGGCCTGTGGACATCTGCGCCACAATATAGCTCAGCTCCACCTGAAAGGTCGTGCCGGTCACGCCCTCGTCCCGAGGCGGAATCGCCCATCTCGACTCGTCCACCGAAGCCCGGCTGGGGAAAGTGAGGATTTCCCGGTCCTCGTCGGGGCTGGGCAGCTCCACCGGTACGGGATTGGGATTGCCCTCGAAAAGCCGCTCCCAGCCTGAGACTGACGACTTTTTAAACTCCGGTGTATTGTAGGTCTTGTAGCTGTATTCCCGGTCCACCTGTACTTTGGTTTCGGGATTGTTGGTCCAGTTTTGCTGGAAATTGACATCCAGGGAAAAGTCCAGGGAGGGCATGACATGGTGTGCGCCCAGGGCCTGCTTCACCGCCGACCGGATTACCGCATAGACGGTCCGCTCATCCTCAAACTTGATCTCGGTCTTGGTCGGATGGACGTTGATGTCGATCTGTGCCGGATCGATCTCGAGGAAAAGGACATAAAACGGATGCTGGTCATTGGCCACAAGCCCGTCGAACGCAGAACTTACTGCGTGATGCAGGTAGCTGCTCTTGATAAAGCGGTTGTTGACAAAGAAAAACTGCTCGCCGCGGGTCTTTCTTGCATTCTCGGGTTTCCCGATATAGCCCTTGACGTTGACATGGGGAGTTTGCTCATCACACGGGATCAACTGCCCCTGATAGTTTTTCCCAAAAAGGCCGACGATCCGCTGACTCAGCTTGCCCGCAGGGAGGCTGAAAACCTCCATATCCTGCTGGAAAAGCGAAAATGCCACTTCAGGATAGGAGAGGGCCACCCGCTGAAACTCGTCCACGATGTGGCGCATCTCCACGGGATTTGACTTGAGAAAATTGCGTCGGGCCGGAACGTTGAAAAAGAGGTTTTTCATGGCGACCGAGGTTCCGACCGGGATGGCCACGGGCTCCTGTCTTTTCACCTCCGAACCCTCGATCTGGATCAGCGTGCCGAGCTCAGCGGAAGCCTGTCGGGTCTTGAGTTCTACTTGGGCCACAGCCGCAATAGAAGCCAAGGCTTCGCCACGGAATCCAAATGTCCGGATCGCAAAAAGGTCCTGGGAGGTCCGGATCTTGGAAGTGGCATGTCGCTCAAAGCTCATCCGGGCATCGGTAGCCGACATTCCCTTTCCGTTGTCAATGACCTGGATCAGTTGCTTGCCGGCATCCTTGATGACCACCTGGACTTGGGAAGCCCCCGCGTCCACGGCATTTTCCAGGAGTTCCTTGAGCGCAGAAGCAGGACGCTGTACTACTTCTCCTGCGGCAATCTGGTTTGCAATCGCATCCGGCAGAAGCTGGATGATGTCAGTCATCTTTTCCTCCCCCGCTTTAAAAATCTGACCAGATAATACCCTGCACCAAGGCCGACTGCCCCGTACAGCATGTAGGTGAAGATCTGGGGCCCGATATAGATGTATCCAAACGCACCGATAATCATCGCGAAAAACAACACCGTGCGGATGACGGTGCTGGAATCAAGCACTGTCTGCTTTTTGGGCTTGATGCCCCGGTGCTGGGCAAAAGCCCCACGGATGCCGCCTCCATATAGTTTTGAGCTGTATTCTTCACTTTCTCCGTCCAGCGATCCCCCTTCCTCCAGTTCCTTTTTGATCCTGGAGGTACGTTCCGCAAGCTCTTCCTTGATGGGGTCGTAGTACCTGGGTTTGACGTCAAATCGCATGGGGGTGACGGAGCGAAAGAGGGAGGGTAATTTCATGGGCTGTCGTTTGGGGGCTGGTTGGGAACTTGAATACCGGCAGGAAAATTACGGATCCTGGAAAAAGGGAAATGGGACAAATCACTTTTCTCCGTTTTTAACCTCAAATTCTGTTCAAAGTTGCCCAATCTTTGCTATATTCAATTCAATTGTCCCTTTCTCCAATGCGCCGAAGCGGCCAGGGACACCGGGAAGCGCGTACTTCCGTTGCAATCACAAATATATTTTGAAAGTTAAGGATTAAAAATCGAACTCGGTAATGAACAAGAAGCATTGGAGCCTGATTTCTCTTTTGATTTTGATGGGACTGTTTACCTCGGGCAAGGTGGATCCCTTCGTGGCAAACGAAGATCCGCTGATCGCCAAAAACAGGCTGATCCAGGAAAACTGGGTGGACAGTGTCTTTAATGCCCTGAGTTTCGAAGACCGGCTGGGACAGCTTTTCATGGTCGCAGCCTACTCCAACAAAGACCAGCGGCACGTCGAGGAGATCAGCAATCTGGTCAAAACCGAAAACCTGGGAGGCCTGATTTTTTTTCAGGGAGGTCCCAACAGGCAGGCCCGGCTGACCAACTACTACCAGGCGCAGGCCAAAACTCCCCTGCTCATCGCGATGGATGCCGAATGGGGTATCGGAATGCGGCTGGACTCGGTGGCAAACTTCCCCAAGGCAATGACCCTGGGAGCGATCCAAAACCCGGACCTGATCTATGAAATGGGCTCCGAAATCGCCCGGCAGTTCAAAGAACTCGGGATGCACATCAACTTTGCGCCGGTGGTGGACGTCAACTCCAATCCAAACAATCCGGTAATCGGATACCGGGCCTTTGGCGAAAACAAGGAAATGGTCACCCGGCGCGCAGTCGCCTACATGAAGGGACTGCAGGACAACGGCATCATTGCCAACGCCAAGCATTTTCCGGGACACGGGGATACGGAGACGGACAGCCACCATGCATTGCCCGTGATCAACCATGCAGAGAAAAGAATCTGGGACATCGATCTTTACCCCTACCAGGAATTGTTCAGGGAGGACCTGATGTCTGTGATGGTCGCCCACCTCAACGTCCCCAGTCTGGACCGCGGCTCCAATATTCCAACCAGCCTTTCCAAACCTGTAGTGACGGACCTGCTTCAGAAGCGCATGAACTTCCAGGGCCTGATCTTCACCGATGCCCTCAACATGAAGGGCGTGGCAAACCTCAACAAGCCCGGAGAGGTGGACCTGAAGGCGCTCTTGGCGGGAAATGACGTGCTTTTATACTCCCAGGATGTACCGAAGGCGAAAGCAATGATCAAAGACGCGGTGAATCGGGGATTGATCGCCGAATCCGAAATCAACCGGAGGGTCAAAAAAGTCCTCAAGGCAAAATACTGGGCAGGGCTGGATCGGTATCGGCCCGTTGACACCTACAGGATTGCCGAGCGCCTCAACACTCCCAAGACGGAGGCTGTGATCGAAAAGCTCTATGCAGAGGCCATCACCGTCGCGGCAAACAAGAACGATTTGCTCCCCTTCCGAAATCTGGACCTCACCCGGTTTGCAAGTCTGACCATCGGTGACGACGGGAAGGTGTTCAGCCAATACCTGAAAAACTACGCTTCCGTAGACCACTTCACCGTCCAAAAAGCCGCAGGAGAACCCGCCCACTACAAGCTCATGAAACAGTTGGAAGACTACGATGTCGTGGTAGTCGGGCTGATGGGCGTGACCAACAGTCCCCAGCGGGCATTCGGGATTGCCCCCGGTGACATCAAGCTGATCCGCGAGCTGGAAAAAAGGCAAAAAGTGGTCACCGTCCTGTTTGGCAATGCCTATGGTGCCAAAGCCCTGGAGGGTTTTGGCAATGTGGTGCTGGCCTATGAAAACTCCTCCGAAACCCAGAAACTGGCCCCCCAGGTGCTTTTTGGCGGAAGGCCGGGAATGGGAATCCTACCCGTGACAGTCAGCGGACAGTATTCCCACGGCGTGGGTGGCTACCTGGAATCCTCACACCGGCTCGCCTACGGCAGCCCGGAAAGCGTGGGACTGGACAGCAAGACCCTGCAAAAAATCGATGCGGTAGCCGAGCGGATGATCCTGGTCCAGGCGGCTCCCGGAGCAAATGTACTGATCATGAAAGACGGAAAAGTGGTCTTTCAGAAATCCTACGGACACCTCGATTACAAAAAGACCGCACCGGTTTCCCCGGAAACGGTCTATGACCTGGCCTCCATCACCAAAGTACTGGCGACCACCCAGGCGGCGATGTTTCTTCACAGTCGGGGAGAGCTGGACATGGGCAAAACCCTGGGGGACTACCTGCCCGAGCTGAAGGGTACGAACAAAGCCAATCTCGTGCTCAAAGACGTCCTCACCCACGAGGCTGGATTGAAAGCATTCATTCCGCACTATGTCCATACCGTCCAGTCCGGCCAGTGGAGAGGGGACTACTACAAGCCAAGCTCCCAGCCCGGTTTCACCCGGCCCGTTTCCAATGACATGTTTGGAAGGGACGGACTCCGGGACAGTATCTGGAACTGGACCGTGAAATCCGCCTTGCTTCCCAAACCGAACAAGTATGTCTATTCCGATCTGACCATGTATTTCATGCAGGCGGTCATTGAGCGGGTGGCCAACCAGCCCTTGGACGAATTTTTGGACCAAAACTTCTATGCTCCCCTGGGGTTGAAAACCCTGACGTTTAATCCATTGGCCAAGATGCCGATGGGCAAGATCGCCCCCACCGAACATGACGTGGCATTCCGAAAACGCCAGATTCAGGGCTATGTCCATGATCCCGGCGCGGCAATGTACGGCGGAGTCGCCGGTCATGCCGGGTTGTTTGGCACCGCCAATGACCTGGCGGTGATGATGCAACTGATGCTCAACAAGGGGACTTACGGAGACGTCGCACTGATCAAGCCGGAGACCGTCTCGGCCTTCACCAAGCGCCAGTCCAACATGAGTCGCCGAGGCTGGGGTTGGGACAAGCCGGAGCCCGAGCAGGGCAAAGGCGGATCCGCGAGCAAACTGGCACCCAAGAGCACCTTTGGCCATACCGGCTTTACCGGCACCTGTGTCTGGGCCGATCCCGAAAATCAGTTGGTCTATGTGTTCCTTTCCAACCGGGTCTATCCCGCGGCCGAAAACAACAAACTGCTCGATGAGGGCATCCGGACCAAAATCCACGACATCATCTACGAGGCGATGGCTGCCAAGTAAGGCAAAGCTTCCTGCCCATCCTGTCCCAAGGCCTGAAATGCCGAATTTGACTGCGGCAACAGCCGAAAAGAACCCTGCGTCCAAAACGGAGATACACGAAGCCGGGGCAGGCAAAGACAGCTTCCGCCGGTACCGCAGCAATGCCGCGAAATGAACGGGAAAGCCCAGACGGTTTTTGAGACTCATATCTGCTTGAAAACAATCAAAAAATCAGAATTGTAACGAACGGCAACATCAATTTAGACAGACAAAAGGAACTGGGACAGATGGACAAAAGAGTGAAGTTTGACTTTGAGATTTATTTTACCAACGGTGGAAGTATAAAAGGCGAAGACTTTCGGCTTGACATATCCGGTGACAATATTTCGGACAAAGAACTTGCGGACTATCTTGTGGAAGATCTGAGGTTGCTTATGGTTGGGCAGACCAAAATCTTGAACAAGAGGATTTTTGCCGAAGCGCACAAAAGAAAGCCAATCGGCAAAAAAGCAGACTCGGCTCGGTTGATTGACTTGAGCCACACCATCGAACACGGACTTGTGACCTACAAAGGTCTGCCCGCACCGGTGGTTTGTGACTATTTGAGCAGGGAAAACTCAAAACGGCTTTATGCGGAGGGAACGGAATTTCAGATCGGAAAGATTGAGATGGTCGCAAACACCGGAACGTACATCGACTGTCCGTTTCACAGATTTGAGAATGGAAAGGATCTTTCGGAAGTTGGATTGGAATGTTTTGCAGACCTCGACGGCATTGTCATAGGCGTTCCTTTTTCGGAAACCTTGGAAATAACGGCAGAACACCTGAAAAATCATGAAATCAGAAATAGGGCAGTTCTGGTCCATACCGGTTGGGACAAAAATTGGAACACAGAAAAGTACTATGAAAATCATCCCTATCTGACCGAAGGGGCAGCCCATTATCTGAGAGATTGCAGCGTCAAATTAGTCGGCATTGACTCGCATAATATTGACAGCACGTCAGGAAACACCAGGCCTGTTCACACGGTTCTTTTGGGTGCGGACATTCCAATCGTAGAACATCTTTGCAACCTCCATCTATTGCCCCGATCCGGGTTTGCCTTTAGCGCAATCCCGCCCAAATTCAAAGGCGTTGGGACATTTCCGGTGAGGGCTATGGCAAAACTCACAAAAAACAGGTAGCGGCAAAAGGACAGCGAACCGCCAACTCTTCTGCCGGCGGCCTTCACCCCCTTCACCGCGGCATCCCCCTACTTTCAAAAAGTCGGCTTAGCGGGCGAACATTGAAAAGGAGCTTCCGTCCTTTTTTCCAAATTCCGCCGCTCGCTGTGGGGTCGACGATTTGTCCGGGGTTGAAGCCGGCAGTATCCCAAATCCGACAACAATTACAGCCTGCCCCCCGACTACCCCTATAACTTGACCGCAATTTTCTTTTCTTCGCAAGATGGATTTTCAGTTTCTGATTGACGGTTTTGCCAAAGGCATCGGCAACATGACCTTGCTGGAAGCGATCGCGGTGTTTTTTGGCATTGCCTCGGTCTTTTACTCCATGAGGGCGCATATTTGGGTATATCCGACCGGCCTGATTTCCACGTCGATCTACGTCTGGATTTGTTTCCAATACAAGCTCTATGCGGATATGGGGATCAACGCCTACTATTTCGGCATGTCGATCTATGGCTGGCACCTGTGGACCCGTCCGCAAAAGCAGACCAAGATCCTGCCGGTCACCTGGATGAACTCCAGGGAATGGTATTGGGCCACTTGGCTCTTCCTGTTCTCCTATGTCCTTTTGTCTTCCGTGCTGAAGGAGTTCACAGACAGCGACGTACCGTATTGGGACTCCTTTACCACGGCTTCGGCGTTTGTCGGGATGTGGCTGATGGCCAAAAAGAAGGTGGAAAACTGGTATTTTTGGCTGCTGACTGATCTGGTATCTGTCCCGCTGTATTTCTACAAGGGATTGATCTTGACTTCATTCCAGTTTCTAATCTTCACGGTCTTGGCCACCCTGGGCCTTTTTGCCTGGATCAAATCCGCCAAATCAAATGTCCCATCCTAAGCGCATCCTCATTTTGGGGCCGGAGTCCACCGGCAAAAGTACCTTGGCGGAGGATCTGGCTTCCTATTTCAGGCAGCCCTGGGTTCCCGAGTTTGCCCGGGAATATCTGGAGAAAATCGGCCGGGCCTATCGATACGAAGACCTGCTGGAAATCGGAAGAGGTCAGGTAGCTCTGGAAGATGGATTGGCAGAAAAAGCGGATAGGTTCCTTTTCTGTGATACCGATCTGCGGGTTATCCACATCTGGTCGGAGCATCGGTTTGGGATGACCGACCCCTGGGTGATGGAACAAATCGCCACGCGAACCTATGACTTGATCTTGCTGACCGACACCGATTTGCCCTGGGCCCCTGATCCGCAGCGGGAATATCCCGAGCTGGAGATGCGTCGGTATTTCTTTGAAAAATATCTGGAATTGGCCCGGAAAAGCGGTTTTCCTTATTTGGTTGTTTCGGGAGACCGGATGAAAAGAGTGAGGATGGCTGTAGAGGGAATGGGAAAGCTGTTTTCCGGGAAAGCTTAAAAACACCTCTCCCAGCGGGATGCCGCAGAAGCGACCCGCTTGCCCGACAAGCAAGCCTGGAGAAAAACTTCACTTTTGACAATCGCGGTTTGAACGGCAAAAAAAGCCAAGGCTTTTTCTGTGGTGAAAATTTCCTTGCGCTACAGGGGCACTCCTGAATCGCCCTCCATCGGGTCCTTTTGACCGAAGGGATCCGAAAGCGGTTTCCCGGCTTTTATCGGAAATTATCCTTCCCCCTTCGGATAATTTTTCTAATTTTGCGCCAATTTGGACGTAAGTAAATTTTCTCCCTATCCCACCTCGAAATGCCAAAAGACAGTAGCATCAAGCACGTTTTAATCATCGGTTCAGGTCCCATTGTCATCGGCCAAGCTTGCGAATTTGACTACGCAGGTTCCCAGGCGGCCCGATCCCTTCGCGAAGAGGGCATCATCGTCACGCTGATCAATTCCAATCCGGCGACGATCATGACCGATCCTGTGACTGCCGACAATGTGTATCTGCTTCCTCTGGAAAAGAAATCCATCAAGAAAATCCTCACCGACCACCCGGATATCGACGCAGTCCTTCCTACCATGGGAGGTCAGACGGCGCTAAACCTGGCGATCGACTGCGACAAGGCGGGCATCTGGCAAAACTTTGGGGTAAAGATGATCGGTGTGGATATCGAGGCAATCGATACTGCCGAAAACCGTGAGAAGTTCAAAGCGCTGATGGAAGAGATCGGCGTAGGTGTCTGCAAAGGCGACACGGCTACTTCTTTCCTTCAGGGAAAAGAGATTGCGCAGGAAATCGGCTTTCCGCTGATCATCCGGGCTTCCTACACCCTCGGTGGTGCCGGTGGAGCTTTTGTGGAAAAAGAGGAAGACTTCGAAAAAGCCCTCGTGGCTGGCCTCCAGGCATCTCCAGTGCACGAAGTTTTGATCGAGCAGAGCATCTTGGGATGGAAGGAATACGAGCTGGAAGTGATGCGTGACAATATCGGCAACATGATCGTGATCTGCTCCATCGAAAACTTTGACCCGATGGGCGTGCATACCGGTGACTCGATCACCGTCGCTCCGGCCATGACCCTGCCGGATACGGTCTATCAGCGCATGAGAAACTTTGCAATCACGATGATGAACAGCATCGGGAATTTCGCAGGTGGCTGTAACGTCCAGTTCTCCGTAAGCCCGGACAACGAGACCATCATCGGGATCGAGATCAACCCACGGGTTTCCAGATCGTCCGCCTTGGCATCCAAAGCAACAGGATATCCAATCGCCAAAGTAGCCGCCAAACTGGCTATCGGATACAACCTCGACGAGCTGAACAATTCCATTACAGGCACCACCTCAGCTTATTTCGAGCCTTCCATTGACTACGTGATCGTGAAGATCCCTCGCTGGAACTTTGACAAATTCAAAGGATCTGACCGCAGATTGGGACTTTCCATGAAGGCAGTAGGAGAGGTCATGGGCATCGGTCGAAATTTTCAGGAAGCCTTGCAAAAAGCCTGTCAGTCTCTGGAAATCAAGCGAAATGGACTCGGCGCCGATGGCAAAGAGCTGAAAGACCAGGCGCAGATTCTCTACTCACTGGCCAATCCGAGCTGGAACCGGCTTTTCCATATTTACGATGCCTTCAAGCTGGGCATTTCTTTCCGCACCATCCATGATCTGACCAAGATCGACAAGTGGTTCCTCAAGCAAATCGAGGAACTGATCCACCTGGAAGCGGAAATTTCAAAACATAAAATCGAAACCATTCCATTCGAATTGATGGATTTGGCGAAGAAAAAAGGATACGCGGACCGTCAGATTGCACATCTGCTGGATTGCCTGGAAAGCGAAGTGTTCAACAAGCGATACACGGAGATGGGTATCAGGAGGGTGTACAAACTCGTGGACACCTGTGCGGCTGAGTTTGAAGCGAAGACCCCCTACTACTATTCTACCTTCGGAGAGGAAAATGAATCCGTAAGATCAGAAAAGAAGAAAGTCGTCGTTTTGGGTTCTGGACCAAACCGGGTTGGCCAGGGGATCGAATTTGATTACTCCTGCGTTCACGGAGTCTTGGCGGCGAAAGAATGCGGCTACGAGACGATCATGATCAACTGTAACCCGGAGACGGTATCGACAGATTTCGATATTGCAGACAAGCTTTACTTTGAGCCGGTCTTCTGGGAGCATATCTACGAGATTATCCTTCAGGAAAATCCCGTCGGCGTTATCGTACAGTTAGGCGGGCAGACAGCCTTGAAGCTTGCCGAAAAACTTGATAAATATGGGATCAAGATCATTGGAACCAGTTTTGAAGCCTTGGATTTGGCTGAAGACAGAGGCCGGTTTTCTACACTGCTGAAAGACCTGAATGTCCCTTATCCGGAGTTTGGGACGATACACAATACAGACGAAGCCCTGGAGCTTTGCAAAACGATCGGATTCCCGCTGTTGGTTCGGCCTAGCTATGTGTTGGGTGGACAGGGCATGAAGATCGTGATCAACGAAAAAGAGCTGGAGCAGCACGTGGTCAATGTCCTGAAGGACATCCCAAACAACGAAATCTTGCTGGATCACTTCCTGGAAGGAGCGATCGAGGCCGAGGCGGATGCAATCTGCGACGGTGAAAATGTCTATATCATCGGGATCATGCAGCATATCGAGCCGGCAGGGATCCATTCCGGCGACTCCTACGCCGTATTGCCTCCGTATAACCTCGGGGATTTGGTGATGCGTCAGATTCAGATGTACACCGAAAAGATCGCCCTGGCTTTGAAGACAGTCGGCTTGATCAACATTCAGTTTGCCATCAAGAATGACAAAGTGTACATCATCGAAGCGAATCCACGCGCTTCCAGGACGGTGCCGTTTATCTGCAAAGCCTATCAGGAACCTTATGTGAATTATGCCGTAAAGGTGATGTTGGGTGAGAAAAAGGTGACAGACTTTGAATTCAACCCTGTGAAAAAGGGTTATGCCATCAAGGAACCTGTGTTTTCTTTCCACAAATTCCCGAATGTCAACAAGGAACTCGGTCCTGAAATGAAGTCCACCGGCGAATCGATCTACTTCATCGACGACCTGATGGATGACTATTTCCTGAAGATCTACTCGGAGCGAAATCTCTATCTGAGTAGGTAAGCCGGTTCAATTAAATCTAAATGCGTTGGTAAAATTTCTTGTAATACTTCTTGGGGTGGGTTGGCTTTTGGGCCAACTCATCCGCTACTTTCTGAGGTCAAAGTTGGCACAGTTTGCCAAGCAAGTGAACGAGGCCGCCATGGAACAACAGCGCGCGCAACAGCGGGCTTCCAAGCCAAAGGACGCGGTGAACGTGGATTTCATCCCGAAGGAAGAACTTGAAAAACGAAAAAAGAACATCGAAGGCGGCGAGTATGTCGATTTTGAAGAAGTGAAGGAGTAGTCCTTCACTTTTTTTAGGCCAAATCAACAAACCTTGATTTTGCCAAAAAGGCCCAAATAGTCCTATTTTGAATGGACTTCACATTTTCTCAAACATCATTTCTGCCAAACTATTTTATTTTAGTATTTTTACTAAAAATAAAGACAATCGCCAATGAGAGCATTTTTGTGGACTGTTTTCCTGAGTTTGCTTTCGTTTAGTCTTTTGGCCCAAAAAATCTCAATCAGTGGCACCGTAAAAGACGGTGATACGGGGGAAACCCTGATTGGGGTCAATATTTTTGACAAGAAGAACCAAAAGGGAGCAGTCACCAACAATTATGGATTTTTTAGTTATTCATCTTTTGAAGAAGAGGCAGAGTTGGTGTTTAGCTATGTTGGCTACGATCCAGAGCTGCTTTCTTTAAAATTGGAAAGAGATACCATTTTGACAGTGGAGTTGAAGCCTTCCGGATTGCTAAAGGAGGTGGTCATCGAAGGGGAGCGATCTGACCCGATTCAGGAAAGTTCTCAGATGGGCACCATCAACGTTCCGCTTCGGGAAATAAAAAATCTGCCTGCCTTGATGGGAGAGGTGGATATTTTCAAGGTGATTCAGCTTCTTCCAGGGGTGCAATCGGGGTCTGAGGGCACTTCAGGCCTGTATGTCAGAGGTGGAAGTCCGGATCAAAATCTGATTTTGCTCGATGGGGTGCCAGTCTATAATGCTTCTCATTTATTTGGGTTTTTCTCGGTTTTCAACGACGGAGCTATCAATAATGTGGAGTTGATCAAAGGCGGTTTCCCGGCGAGATTTGGCGGGAGACTTTCTTCGGTTATTGATATTTCCATGAAAGAAGGGAACATGAAGGAGTTCGGGGGCGAGGGAAGTATTGGTCTGATTGCCTCAAAAATCACCCTTGAAGGGCCAATCAAAAAGGATAAAACTTCTTTCTTGTTTTCCGGAAGGCGAACCTACCTGGATATGATCGCGAGGCCCATCATCCGAACATCCAACGGTGGAAATGAAGATGTCGGATACTATTTTTATGATATCAACGCTAAAGTAAACCACATCTTTGACAGGAAAAACCGGCTCTATCTGAGTTATTACGGAGGACAGGATGTCGCCTACTCCAAATACAAGAGTACTTGGGAAAGGCCGGACGGAGTCACTGTAAGCAAAGAAGAGGCCGGCTTGGGATGGGGGAACAACATCGCCGCAGTCCGCTGGAACCATATATTCAATCAGCGTCTGTTTGCGAATTTTACCGGGACTTTTACCAAGTATAAATTCCGGGTTTTTTCGGATTATGAAGATCGCTTTACCCCTAACCCGGGAGCCGAACCGTCTCAGGAAACGTATTCTTCAGATTATTTCTCCGGGATTCGGGATGTGGCTATCAAGGCTGATTTTGACTTTGTCCCAAATCCGGAGCACTACCTCCGCTGGGGAGGAATGTGGATCAATCACCGCTTTACGCCTGGGGTGTTTGCCTCCCAAGAAAATCAGCGTCCTGAAGTTCAAGTGGGAGGGATTCCATCAGACAGCCAGGAGATTTCCCTGTACATTGAAGATGATTTTTCACTTGGAGATCGCTTCAAGTTCAATGTTGGGGCTCATTTTTCGGGGTTTTTGGCAGATGTTAAGACTTACACTTCCTTACAGCCCAGGTTTAGCGCAAGGTATTTATTGGGGCCCAATTCCTCGATTAAGGTTTCATATGCACAGATGGCCCAGTTCATCCATTTGCTGACCAATGCAGGTCTTGGGTTGCCAACGGATCTATGGGTGCCATCGACTGACCGAATTGGTCCCCAGGAAAGTTGGCAGGCGGCAGCAGGCTATTTCAGAAAACTGGGCTATGGACTGGAATTAAGTGTGGAGGGCTATTATAAGGATATGCAGGGAGTGATCGAATATCAGGACGGGGCATCTTTCCTGAATACCACTTCGGATTGGCAGGACAAAGTGGCTTCAGGTGAAGGCAGAAGCTATGGCTTGGAAGTGCTTTTGCAAAAGAAATCAGGGAAAACTACCGGCTGGATAGGTTACACGCTCTCCAAAACTGAGCGAAGATTTGATGAAATCAATTTTGGGGACTGGTTTCCTTTCCGATACGACCGAAGACATGATATCAGTGTCACGGCGGTTCACCAGCTATCTGAGCGAATTGATGTTTCCGGAACTTGGGTTTTTGGTACCGGAAATTTCATCACTGTACCGGCTCAACGATACCAGCATGCGGCTTCCGTGATAGTCGATAATTCCAATCACTATGGTGGACTCTCGGTAGATTACTTTGAATCGAGGAATAATTTCCAGATGCGAAGCTATCATCGAATGGATCTGGGAATCAATTTCCATAAAGAAAAGAAATGGGGCAAGCGCACTTGGAATGTTTCAATTTACAACGTTTACAGCAGGTTGAATCCATTCTACATGGACATCAGCTACAATTATGACATACAAAGGAATCAATTGAGGCAGTTTAGTTTGTTTCCCGTGGTGCCATCCGTATCTTATCGATTTGCATTTTAGTTATGAGGGGTAGATTCAGAAATTCCGTTCTATTTGTGGTCCTTATCCCGTTTTTATTGGGGTGTGAACAATTTTTGGAGGTAGAGTTGCCGGGTCAGGAGCCTCGGTTGGTGATGAATGCGCTCCTAGAGCCATCAGATACGATTCGGGTTTATCTGACGAAAAGCAAGGGGATACTTGAAGGCACCGAATATGATGGGTTTGAATATGTCAGGGATGGACAGGTTTTTTTGAAAACGGAAGACGGGTCTTTGTTTCCATTCGGCTTTGCCGAGAAAAGCAACCCATTCGAATCATTTGCTTACTATTATTTAGCCGGGTATAATTTTAGGGTTAATGATCAATATGAGATTATCGCCGAAAGCGCCGGATATAAAGAGATTAGTGCCAAGGTTCGCTTTCCCGAACGAGTCCCTATCAAAGAGCTATCCTATCGAAACCTGGGGCCGACAGACTCTTTCTCCAACCATGACTTGCTGGAATTTACCGTGAAATTCGATGAGCTGCCGGGAATGGATTTTTATGAGCTGACTGGGCAAATTTATGGATCAAGTACCACTCAGGAGAATAGTTTTTATTCAGCGAATCTGAATCCAAAGCCTGTAAATCCCGCCTATGAACGGGACTCATGGATTGCGCGCGGAATTTTGTTTGATGACGTATTGCTTGCCGGAAATGATTCCGAGATCGTTTTTAGGGCAATCATTCCCAGAGAATATGACCTGGATGTGACGATCAGTCTGGCCCATGTTTCCGAATCCTATTTCCGATATGAAGAAACTGTCGGACTTCAGGACTACAATCGGGGAGATTTTCTTTCACAGCCGGTTCTGGTTTACAACAACATCCAAAACGGGATGGGGATTTTAAAAGCACGGAATACCGATCAGCGGGTTTTAAACATCCTTTTGGAGTAACGGCGCGAAAATTCAAAACCCTGAAAGCCGATGATACCGCTGAGGACGATGAATTGAAGTCGCTGCTGACTGACGGGCAGTTCAAAATCTACCAGAGAAAAAGAGGAATTAAAGGAGAAGTTCAGGGAGGAGATACAGGAAAGGAATAATCCTGCTTCCGTGTGGTTTTGGAGATTTGTCATTTGATCTTCCAAACACCGCAACTTTCGGATTTTGGGACCCGCGGCGATTTTGAAGATTTGTCCTATAAATTGAACGTTATGGAAACACAGGCAGATCTCAACTACCATCGGATCGCGGAAGCGATTGACTACATCAAAGGCAACTTTAAAGTCCAGCCTAACCTGGACGAAGTGGCTGAAAAGGTCCATCTCAGTCCTTCCCATTTTCAGCGGCTGTTCACCGAATGGGCGGGGACGAGCCCAAAGAAGTTTTTGCAGTACATCAGCGTGGAGCACGCCAAGAGACTCCTCAAGAACGAGCAGGCAACCTTGTTTGAAACAGCCTATGAAACGGGGCTTTCGAGCACCAGCCGTTTACATGATTTATTTGTCAACATCGAGGGAATGACCCCGGCGGAATACAGAGACGGCGGCAGGGACTTGGCGATCAACTACAGTTTTGCAGAAAGCCCCTTCGGATCTCTGATCGTCGCTTCTACAACAAAGGGGGTGTGCTATATGGCCTTTCAGGACGACGAGGAACTTGCGTTGGAAGATCTAAAACTGAAGTTTCCCAATGCTGATTTACAACGGAAACTCGATTTGTTGCAGCAAAACGCTTTGTTCATCTTTCAGAATGACTGGAGCAAACTGAGCGAAATCAAGCTGCATCTGAAGGGAACGGACTTTCAGCTCAAAGTCTGGGAAAGCTTGCTCAAGATCCCCATGGGAAAACTGTCAACCTACGGCACCATCGCCGGGCAAATCGGCAATCCGAGCGCTTCCCGCGCGGTTGGCACGGCCATCGGCAGCAATCCCGTCGCATTCCTCATTCCTTGCCATCGGGTGATCCAATCTTCCGGGACTTTTGGCGGCTACATGTGGGGCCCAATCCGGAAAGCTGCCATCATCGGCTGGGAGGGAGCGAAGACTCATTCCGAAATCTGACAAGACCATGCAGACGATCACCCAAAAAATCGAAGAGGCAGCCTGGGATACCCTCACCGAAGAGATGCATCAAAACGGATACGCCATCCTGCCAGGATTGTTAACTGAGGAACAATGCGAGGTCTTGAAAGCCGACTATGATCACCCGAAATTATATCGAAAAACGGTCGTCATGGCCCGTCACCGCTTTGGCTTGGGAGAATACAAATACTTCAACTATCCCTTGCCGGATCTCATCCAGACCATTCGATCCGGCATCTATCCGCATCTTGCTTCCATTGCAAACGCCTGGTTTGGCGCGTTGAAGATCGGAATACAATTTCCCCTGGATCATGCGGAATTTCTCCTGAAATGCCACAAAAGCGGCCAGCAAAAAGCGACCGTGCTGATCCTGAAGTATGGGAAGGGCGGCTTCAATACCTTGCATCAGGATCTGTACGGTGAGGTGTATTTCCCCATTCAGATCGTTCTCTTCCTGAATGAGCCGGGCAGGGATTTTACGGGAGGAGAGTTTGTCCTAACGCAACAGATTCCCAGAGCACAATCGAAAGCAATTGTTTTGAAGCCCAGAAAAGGTGACGTATTGATCTTCACGACTAATTTCAAGCCGGAAAAAGGAGCGAAGGGGTATTATCGGGTGAACATGAAACACGGGGTGAGTGAGGTGAAAAGCGGCAATCGCCATACCCTGGGGATCATCTTTCACGATGCTGTCAGTTGATTTGGGAGATCGCCCGCAGAAACAATGAAGCGATGATCAGGCATTTGGAGCTGTCAGACGCGGAGCTGAGAAGCAAAATCCGAAAAAAGGAGCTTCTATTCGGAGGCAACCGCAAGCTGAAACTGTATGGAATCTTGGGATGCGCTTCGGGGAAGCGGATGAAACGGGAAAATAGGGTGTTTTTCTCCTCCGAAAAAGAGGCGATTCAACACCACTACCGCCCATGCGGACATTGTATAAAAGAAGAATACAAGAAATGGATTTATTCAGCGAAACAATAGACAGACACGGAAACTGGCTGCCCTATGATGGGACGGTACACTATTACGGCAGGATATTGCCTTTGGAAAAAGCGGCTTACTGCCTAAAGCAACTTCTGGAAACAATAGAATGGAGGAATGACGAGGCGGTGATCTTCGGGAAGAAGATCATCACCAAGCGAAAAGTGGCTTGGTACGGAGAAAAGCCTTTCGAGTACACTTATTCCAATACCACCAAACGCGCTTTGCCCTGGACGAAGGAATTGCTGGAATTGAAAACGCTCATCGAAACCGAAACCGGCGAAACATTCAACTCCTGCCTGCTCAACCTGTATCACAGCGGAGAAGAAGGGATGGCCTGGCACAGCGATGGAGAAGCCGACTTGAAAAAGAACGGAGCAATCGGCTCCATGAGCTTTGGGGCAGAGCGGAAATTCGCTTTCAAGCACAAACAGACGAAAGAGAAAGTGGAGCTTGTCTTGGAGCACGGGAGCCTTTTGGTCATGAAAGGTGTGACTCAGACGCATTGGCTGCACAGACTGCCACCTACGAAGCTCATCACAAAAGCGAGGGTGAATTTGACTTTCCGGACGATTGTGGAGTGAGTGAGTCGGTTTTCGAGATAGAATGGATACCGCGCCGAAAGAATCTAGGAAGATTTTTTCTCCTTCATTTTCCTCAAAAAGTAATCTGGAGTGCGGGTCACAATCTTGCCGTCGATCTGGGTCACAATCTTTTGTCCCAGTCGCTTTTTCATTTTAAGGAAATCTTCGGAAGAATTAAGAATGGCACTTTTTATCTTTTCTGCCAAGATGGTTTTTTCGTCTTCACTCATTTGGAATAAGATTTAATGAGTTCATATTTTTCTTTTTTAAAAATATTAACTGCCGTTCTTTTCTCGGCAACCAATTCTGGCTCAGGACTGGAATTATCAAATATGACCAGATAATCAACTTCATTGAAAAAGAGTCTAAACAAGTTTTCAATTCCTCTAAAGTATCTCCTTTCTATGATACCCTTTGGGATATTATGCCCACCTTCATTTACTCGCTGTTGGACACGATAGATAGCCAAATCTGGAGATTCCAGCCAAAAGAAAAGTAACGATACGAAGTACCCATGTTCCCTTGCTTTCCGAATAAAACCAAGATAGGACTTAGTGGACAAAGTTGTCTCAAAAGCGAAGTCTTCTTCTTTTTCGATCAATTCATGGATCCGGCCAAGCATAATCCTTCCTGCCTCTAACGCTACTTTTTCAGGTTGAAAAGGTGAAATTCCTCGCGCAATCTCATCAGCATTTACAAACTCTTTGCAGTTTAAGAGTTCTGGAAGGATTCTGAAAGAGGCGGTGGTTTTTCCCGCTCCATTGCAGCCAGCGATGATGTATAGCTTTTTTTGCTTCACCCTTAAAAATGGCGAAAATTACTGAAAAGCACTATCGCACTCTCCGACACCAAAAGACCTTGTATCCGCTTTGGGTTTTGGTGCCGATCAGAAAGTCTTCGCCCCCGTCTTTTAGCCCAAGTTTCTTTTTGAGGTCTTCGGCCCCGGTGACGTAGTTTCGGCAGATTACGTTGGCTTTTCCGGAGACGAAAAGGGATTTGGTTTCCTGTTTTTTTGGGGAAATCTCCCGGATCACTTCGAAGATCCGTCCCGGAATTTCATTGGGAATCGTTTCTCCCGTGTATAGATGGCTGTTTTTGTCCAGTTTTTTCAAGCCAAAGCGTTCCCCAAACAACTTGAAAGCCCCGGCTTTCAGGATGCCGCTGATTGGCTCGATGAGGTATTTCCCGGCTTCGCCCAAAACTGACAACGCCGGTTCTTCTTCGCTGGGAGAAAAATCAAATCCGGGCAAATCGCTTCCCAAATCCCTGACTTCGACTCGCTTTTCAGCGTTCTTTTCCACTTTTTCCCAATAAAGCAACAGTTCCTTCACCTCGTTTTTCACGGAAACGACGGTGATTTTTTGGATTTCGGGAAGCTCCTGCCAGGCTTGGGTAATGTCCAGCATCGGTGATACTTTCAGCAGAATCCGGTTGCTTTTGCTTTTCATCAGTTCCCAGGCGCTGACCACATCCGGCTGACAGTCCTGGAGTTTGTAGAGTTTTTGATTGCCGCTGCCACGACGAGCCGGATCTGCGTAGATCAGGTCAAAGTGAAGTTCGGTTTTTTGCAAAAAGTCCAGGCCGTCACCGCTGACAACTTCAAATTTTCCAGGAGCTAGGATGTTGAGATTATGCGTGGCGATCGCGGCCAGTTCTTCGTTTTGCTCGCAATAGATTGCCTTTTCGAAATTCTCGCTGAGATAATAGCAGTCAACGCCAAAGCCGCCCGTGAGGTCAATCATTGCTTCTCCGGATGGGTGGTTTGCTTTGAATCGCGCGGTTTCTTCAGACGAACTTTGCTCCAGAGAGATCGTAGCGGGAAAAATCAGGTCAGCGTTTGCAACCCATTCGGGAAGCTTTTTCGCGGCTTTTTGGCGGGCAGCGATCTGCTGAACCGCAGTTTTTAGATCGAACTTGACTTTACCTTGGTGCTTTAAAAGCAAAAGTGCAGGATCTTCACTGAGATGATCCTGCACAAATTGTCTGAATTCAGCGCTATTGGTTTCGCTGAGATCCATCAGACCAGTTTATTTTCCAACAGATATTCAGCAATCTGCACGGCGTTGGTGGCGGCACCTTTTCTCAGGTTATCTGCCACGATCCACATGTTCAGCGTGTTGGCTTGCGATTCGTCTCTTCTCAGGCGGCCAACAAACACCTCGTCTTTTTTGTGCGCGTTGATCGGCATGGGATAGACGAAATTGGCTGGATCGTCCTGCACGATCACGCCGGGAGCAGATGCAAGCAAGGTTCTTACTTCAGCCAAGTCAAAGTCCTCTTTGAATTCCACGTTGACCGCTTCAGAGTGGCCGCCCATGGTTGGGATTCTGACCGTAGTAGCAGTGACTTTGATGGTGTCGTCGCTGAAGATTTTCTTGGTCTCGTTGATCATCTTCATCTCCTCCTTGGTGTAGCCATTCGGCTGGAAGACGTCGATGTGGGGAAGGACGTTCATGTCGATCTTGTGCGGATAGACCATCTGCGGCTCAGTGCCTGCACGCTCTGCCATCATCTGATCCACGGCGGCTTTGCCCGTCCCGGTCACAGACTGGTAGGTGGATACCACGACACGCTTGATGCCGTAACGCTGACGCAAAGGCTCCAATGCCAACACCATCTGGATGGTAGAGCAGTTGGGATTGGCGATGATTTTATCGGATTGGGAGATTTCTTTGGCATTGATCTCCGGAACCACCAGTTTTTTGGAAGGATCCATTCTCCACGCAGAAGAATTGTCGACCACAAAAGTGCCGACCTCGGCAAACCTCGGAGCCCACTCCAATGAAGTGCTTCCTCCTGCCGAGAAGATGGCGATTTCCGGTTTGGCTGCCACGGCATCAGCAAGGCCGATTACTGTCTGTTTCTTGCCCTTGTACTCGATCTGTTTGCCTACTGATCGCTCGGAAGCCACCAATAGCAGTTCGTCATAGGGAAAGTTGTGCTCGGCGAGCACTTCGAGGATTTCGGTACCAACCAGTCCGGTAGCACCTACTACAGCCAGTTTCATAGGATTGTAATTTGATTTTTAAAGGTCATATGGAATCTCGCAAGGCAAATCAATCATCCGACGGGTGTCGATTGTGTCCTGCTCGATTTCATTGGAAAATAGGTTTAAATTGATTTTGGTCTGCAAAAGTAAGGACTAAGCGCTCATTTTCGGGGATGCGGTCGAAAATTTTCGATTGTTTTTATTCCAAAAGGCAATGGAAAACCCCTATTTTTTATATATTTAGGTATGACTTTCCAATTTATTTTTTCGAGATGGGTCATTTTTTCAGATTTCTGTTTTTGTTGTTTGCCGCTGGGCTTTGGATGGAAGCCGGGTTGGTTTTTGCGCAGCGCCAGAGCTTCGAGGATGGGTTTGTGGCTCAGAGTTTTCCGCTTGAATTTTTGCCGGGCTGGTTTGGGAACGATGTGCGGGCCAACTCTGCCAGGATTTTTCAGATTTCCGGTCAGGGCCGCAGCGGCAGCAAAGCCCTGGCAGTCCAGCCAATCAGCACATTTGACGGGAGGATTTGGATCCGGTTGAATCCTGCCGATTTCGGGAACCCTGAAGTGGTGTTTTATGCAAAGTCAGTTCAAAACGGAAGCGGCAACCGTCCCGCTTTGGTGTTTTACTCTTGGGGAGAAAGCCTGGAGGGAAATTTTACGGATCCGGTCCAGATTGGCACGAACTCGGAGTTCCCGAACGAAAATCAAGAGTTTAGGAGGTTCAGCATCCAGATTCCCGAGGTCCTGAAGTCTGCGGCAGAAGCGGTTTTGGCCATCGATGTCCGATATGGCCCCGGTTCGGGAACTGGCGCGCGTTGGGTGATGGATGACTTTGAATTTGGGGATTTGGAGAAGGACGAATCGCCCCCAGAAGTGATACAGGCAAAGGGATACAGTGAAAATTCGCTGCTGATCCGGTTTTCAGAACCGCTTGATCCGGTTTTTTCGACCTTCCCGATTGCCTATGAACTGGAGGGGAAAAATCCCGACAGGGTGGAACTAAAGCAAGATTCCCTGGTGCTGCTGGCTTTTTTGGAAAAGCTGGAGCAAGACAGGATTTACACCTTGGCGATTCGCCAGATTCCGGATCTGGAGGGCAACTTCCTTCAGGATACGGTAGCCAAATTTGCCTTTTCCGATCCGACATCGATTGTGCCAAAGGCATTGGTGATCAATGAGCTGATGCCCGCACCCAGGGCCGACCAGGACCTGCCCAATGCGGAATACCTCGAATTGTTTCACGCTGGCGAAAGGGAATACCGGCTGGAAGGAGTCCGGCTTTCCAATTCGAGGACGGTGACGGTTTTGGATGAATGTTGGATCCAGCCCGGAGAATTTCTGATCCTGGCGCCGGAAAGCCAGGCCGACCTCTTCCGGGAATTTGGCAGGGTGCTGCCTGTCAAAAACTGGCCGACCTTGCTCAACTCAGGCGACCAGGTCAGCCTTGCGGCTGCTTCCGGGCAAGGGATAGACAAGATTTCCTATGCGACGGCAAGCTGGGGCGGGAGTGAGCTGGCCGGCGGAGGCTATAGCCTGGAAGTGCAGAATCCCTATTTTTTGTGCAGCAATTCCAGCTTGCTAAAGCCTTCTACAGATCCGAGAAGAGGGACACCAGGCTCCCGGAATTCCATTTTTGACCCCAATCCCAAGCCGGATTTTCCGGTTCTGGAATCGGCGTATTTCACGGATCCACTGCAGATTCGGATGTTTTTTTCAGGGCCGATTTTGGCGGATTTTGGCTCCGAAAGCCTGGTTTTTTCCCCAAGCCTGATCCTTGACAGCCTGGATTTTTCGGCGGAAAACGAAATTCGGATTTTGCTCAAATCCCCCGCCGAGTCAAATCAGCCCTATGAATTGAAGATTGCCGGAGTCAGGGATTGCCATGGAAATCCCCTTCCCGAATCCCTCCTCACGGTTGTGCTTCCCGAAAATCCGCAACCCGGCGATCTGATCCTCAACGAGCTGTTGTTTAATCCACGCACCGGTGACCCGAAATTTGTGGAAATCAAGAACTCAAGCGGAAAACATCTCAGTCTTGAAAACTGGGCCCTTGCCAACCTGAATGAAGCGGGAAATCCGGATCAGGTCAGGGTATTTGGAAGAGCCGGATTGATCGTGGGTCCAGAGAGCTGTCTGGCGATCACCACTGATCCCGATGCCTTGAAATTGGCCTATCCAAAATCTTCCGGGGGCAGCTTTCTTCGAGTCCCTTCTTTGCCCAGCTATCCCATCGCCGGGGGAACGGTCCTGCTGCTTTCGCCCGAGGGGAAGGTTGCCGAGGCTTTTTCCTACGACGACGACCTCCATCACCCGCTTTTGAGGGACTCCAAGGGTGTTTCCCTGGAGCGGATTTCGGACCAAACGCCCGCTTCCCAGCCGATGAACTGGCAGTCTGCCTCCGGGAACGAGGAATTTGCGACGCCGGGCCGGAGAAATTCACAGGCGATCATGGGCGAATTTGAAAGCGGATTGGTTCACATTGAGCCGGAAGTATTCGATCCGGAGGGTAGTTCAGGCCAGACGTTTGCCAGTATCAACTATCGGCTGGAACAGCCCGGTTGGATGGGGACATTCAAAATTTATTCCGCATCAGGGCAATGGATCCAGACTTTGGCCCAAAATCAGCTATTGGGGACAAGCGGCTTGTTGACTTGGACCGGCACGGATGCTTCCGGCAAGATCGTCAGGGCAGGATATTATGTGCTGGTCGTCGAGCTCTATGAACCCGGCGGAAGGACCAGCGTGATCAGGAAGACCCTCGTCGTGGCGACCCGGCTTTAAATTTCGGATTTGGTGGATTTCGATTCAAATTTTGAGTATTTTGGGGAAAATGTTTGAACCCATGGACCGCGATTTGATTACGATAGCCTTGCAGGAGATGGTACTTCGGGAGGGGAAGGACCTAAAGGAAGTCCAGCAATATCTGAGAATGAGGTACCGCCTCGAAGCGGATGAGTTGGTGTTGAAGAGGCGGTTGGGAAAGATGCTCCAGACCGAGAAAGCCGTCGCCTGACGGCTTTTTTGCATTTTGGACGCTGCCGTTTTTTTAATTTGAAGGATAAATGAAGCCCGGTTTTCTTTCAGATTGGCGACATCCAAAATGTAATGGGTTGATTATGAATGGATAGTATCAGCTTGTCCGCCAAAAAGGCTTTTTTTGCCCCGGGCTTTTCCAAAGGGGTGGGTTTTTAATTTTTTGCAATTATCAAAGTCGGGCGTATTTTAGAGAACCAAACCCTCAACAATCCGTCACAGTTTTAAAATTTAACCCTTCTTTACCATGAGCTTGGAAGAAAAAACCGCATATTCTCAGGAGGAGCTTAGAGAATTTGAAGTGATCATCCTTCAGAAACTTGCTGTTGCAAAAGAAGAACTGTCTTCTTTGAAAGAGAGTCTGAGCAAGAAAAATGACAGCGGGACGGATTACACGGCCTCCACTTCCAAACTTCTGGAAGACGGTGCGGATACCCTGGAAAGGGAGAGCCTGAGCCAGCTTGCGGCCCGGCAGCAGAAATTCGTGATCAACCTGGAAAATGCCCTGATCCGGATCAAAAACGGAACCTATGGTATCTGTGTGGATACGGGAAGGCTGATCTCAAAGGAGCGGCTGAAAGCCGTGCCCCATACCATGCATTCGATAGAAGCCAAACTCGCCAAAAAATAAAGCGTGGATTTCCTGCATCGGCATATCGAGGCCCTGATATTCTGCGCTCCCGAGCCGCTTGCCGCAGCCGAGATCTCGAAGTGCCTCAGTGAGATGTTTGCCGCCGAAGTGCCCTTGGACCACATCGAGTCGGCGGTCTATGAGCTCCGAAAGAAGTACAACCAGGAGGATTTTGCGTTTTCGCTGGAGCATCTGGGCGGAGGATACCAATTTTTGACCAAACCGGCCTATCAGGCCAGTATCAGCATACTGCTGAGGCAGCAATCCCAGAAAAGACTCTCCAGTGCCCAACTGGAGACGCTGTCGATCATCGCCTACAAGCAGCCGATCACCAAGGGCGAGATCGAGCAGATTCGGGGTGTGAACAGCGACTATTCTGTCCAGAAACTTTTGGAAAAAGAACTGATCGAAATCAAGGGAAAGTCAGAAAGTGTGGGAAAGCCGCTCATCTACGGGACTTCCGAAAAGTTCATGGAGTATTTTGGGATCAACTCGATCAAAGATCTCCCCCAGCCCCGGGATTTTTCCCAGCCCGAAAACCAAATCGGGGAAGAAAGGGAATAGCCCGTTACACCGGCTTGACCTTGGCCAGTCTCGAAACCAGGTATTTTCTGCCCGAATCCACTTCCTCGCACAGCACCCTGGTCCTGCGGGTTTCGCCTTTCCTGAATTTTCTGCCCGAGAGGAGAAAATCCGTTCCCGGTGTCAGATCCGAAAGAAAAATCTCTCCGTCCAGCTTGCCCGAAGGGGTGTCGTATTTGCCCATTTCCTTCATCAGGAAAAGATCCCTGGAGGAGCTGGCCGACGGATTGGCCATGTGGTGCCTCAGCGGAATCAGGATGTCTTTTGGAAAAACCGAATCGACCAAAATCGGCTCCATCAGGTGTTGAAATTCCCTTTTCCACTCGTTTCCATGGGGAGAATGGGCGAATCCATATTTTTCGAAGGCATGAAGATGGGCGACCTCGTGGATGTAGGTCAACAGAAACTGATAGGGGTTGAGGTTAGAATTGATGGTGATGGTCTGGATTTTTCGGTCTTTCCGATAGCGGAAATCCCCCAATTTGGAGGATCGGGGCTTTTGGACCTTGAATGAGAAGGGGATTTGTTGCCAAAGGGTCAGGCAATAGGCAACGGCAGGATGGGGGAGGTGTTTTTCAAAAATAACTCTGAGTTGGTCTGCGGGATTCATCTGCCCCAAAAATAAAAAAGAGTCCCGAATTCGGGACTCTAATTCTTTTCCTTTTTCGGGATTGATTACTGAACTGGAGCTGCAGTAGTGTCAGCAGCAACTGCAGTAGTGTCTACAACAGGAGCCTCTTCAACTACTGGAGTCTCTTCAACAACTACAATCTCTTCGACTACAGTTTCTTCAGTGGTCTTGTTACCGCAAGATGCAGTAGCGATCAAACCAGCGATTGCGAAAATTGCAAATACCTTTTTCATTTGTTATGGTTTTCTTAATTACACTGCAAAGTTACTGGTATTATTTTCAATTGTACAAGAGCTGCTTGATTATTTTTATTTGTTCTTATATACAATCTTGACCGGAACTCCCTCGAAATCAAAATTTTCCCGGATCCGGTTTTCCAGATATCGGGTATAGGGATCTTTGATATACTGCGGCAAATTGCAGAAAAATGCGAACACGGGATTTTTGGTCGGAAGTTGGGTGACGTACTTGATCTTGATGTATTTGCCCTTCCATGCGGGCGGCGGATACTTCTCGATTTCCTGAAGCATCACGTCGTTGAGCTTTGAGGTAGGCACCCTTCGGGTTTTGTTTTCGTACACCTTGACCGCCAACTCGATCGCCTGAAAGATCCGCTGCTTTTCTGTCACGGAGGTGAAGATAATCGGGATCCATTTGTGTTCTCCCAGCCGTTCGAGCATTTGCTCTTTGATGGTATTCATGGTTTTGTGGTCTTTTTCGATCAAATCCCACTTGTTGACCATGATCATGAGCCCTTTGTTGTTTTTGATGCCGAGGGAGAGCAGGTTGATGTCCTGTGCTTCGAGCCCACGGGTGGCATCCACCATGACGATCACCACATCGGATTCTTCGAGTGTCCGCAGGGAGCGCATCACGGAGTAAAACTCGATATCCTCCTTCACTTTTGCCTTCTTTCGGATCCCGGCCGTGTCTGTGATGATAAAATCCTGCCCGAAGAGCTTGTATCGGGTATGGATTGCGTCACGCGTCGTGCCCGCTTCGTCCGTGACGATGGATCGTTCCTGGCCCAGCAACGCGTTCAAAAAGGAGGATTTGCCGACGTTTGGCCGGCCAAGAATGGAGATCTTGGGAATCCCTGCATCCGGGTCTTCCACTCCCTCATCCTCAAAATGCTTGATGACCTCGTCAAGAAGCTCGCCCGTGCCGCTGCCGCTGGCCGAGGCGATCGGATAGATTTCATAATCGCTGATTCCGAGAGAATAGAACTCGTGGGCCATCATTGCCTTTTCGCGGTTGTCGGCTTTGTTGGCGACGACGTACAGGGGCTTCGTGGTGCCTCTCAGCTCATTGGCAAATTCGGTATCCAAATCAGTCAAACCATCCAGGCAGTCCACCACAAACAAGACCACATCGGCTTCTTCGACCGCAAGCTTGACCTGTTTGCGGATTTCCGCTTCAAAGACATCATCCGATCCGGTCACATACCCTCCGGTATCGATCACCGAGAAAAACTTGCCGGACCATTGGGCATGTCCATAGTGCCGGTCACGGGTGACCCCGCTCATGTTGTCTTCGATAGCCTTTCTCTCCTCCACCAATCGGTTAAAAAGCGTGGACTTGCCCACATTTGGTCTGCCTACTATTGCTACAATATTTGCCATGATCAGGATGGGTCGTACCCAAATTTTTTAAGTTTCAATTTATTTTTTCTCCAGTCCTGCTCTACCTTCACAAAGGTCTCCAGAAAGACTTTCTTGCCGAAAAACTTCTCCAACTCCGCCCGGGATTCAATCCCGACCTTCTTCAGCATCTTTCCTTTGTCCCCGATGATAATGCCTTTTTGGCTGTCCCGTTCGCAGTAAATGGTCGCGCGGATCTTGATGATGGCTTCCTCTTCGTAGAAATCTTCAATGGCCACCTCGGTGCTGTAGGGGATTTCTTTTTTGTAGTTGTTGAAGATCTTCTCGCGGATGATCTCAGAGGCAAAGAACCGCTCGGGACGGTCAGTCAGTTCATCTTTGTCGTAAAACGGCGGATGAACCGGCAGTCTCTCGACAATTTCCTGGAGGATCCGCTCGGTGTTGAATTTCTCCTGGGCTGAAATCGGGATGACGGTTTCGGATTTTATCCTTGAAGTCCAATAGGCGGTGACTTCATCGAGCTGGCCCTCTTTGGCCAGGTCGATCTTGTTGATGACCAGCAAGACGGGAACGCCGGAGGCATTGATCTTGGTGATCACCTCCTCGATTTCCTCCTCGTTTTCGAAAAGATCGGTCACAAAAACGATCACATCAGCATCTTCCAGAGAAAGATTGACAAAGCCCATCATGCTTTTGTGAAGCTCATATTTTGGCTTGAGCATGCCCGGAGTATCCGAAAAAACGATCTGATAATCGTCGGTATTGATCAGCCCGAGAATCCGATGGCGGGTGGTCTGGGCTTTGGAAGAAATAATCGAAAGCCGCTCGCCCACAAGGATATTCATGAGCGTGGATTTGCCGACATTGGGTTTTCCCACAATGTTGACAAAGCCGGCTTTATGGAGGGGAGCGGTCATTTTCAAAGATTTTTTTTTTGCAAAGGTACTTGATTTTTGAGAGTTTGTCCTTACCTTTGTATCACAATTCGCCGGAAGGGCGATTCAAGACAAGGAAACACAAGGCATAGCCTTAAAGATATATCGCGGGGTGGATCCGCCGAGGCGGACATTGGTTCGAGTCCTTTAAAGTGTGATCTGAATTGAAATAAAAACATATCGCGGGGTGGAGCAGTTGGTAGCTCGTCGGGCTCATAACCCGAAGGTCATTGGTTCGAGTCCAATCCCCGCTACTACAAAGGCCGGTCAGAAATGATCGGTTTTTTTGTTTTAAAGACCGCAAGCTGGAAGTTCCGGGGGTGCTGACTCTTCCAAAATGTATTGGATAGATTAATGGCCTGACAGTTTTGTTTTTTCTTGTTTGGGGATGTACTCCTCGTTTAGCTCGCTTTCCGTTTTAAATTCATGAGCAGCTTCTTCAGTTCAGTCCCACCAGCTTGTTGTATTTGTTCCGGTATTCGTTTGGGGTGAGGCCGGTGATTTTCTTGAACACGGTGCGGAATGCCTTCGAATCCGTGTAGCCCACATCCCACATGACTTCGTTGATGTTTTTGAGGCTGGTTTCAAAGCTCCGCTTGGCGGCTTCCATCTTCACGCGCTGCACATATTCCAGCACCGAATTGTTGGTGACCCGCTTAAAGCGCCTTTCAAAACTCCTGCGCCCCACAGCGACTTCGTCGGCCAGGTCGTCCACGGATATCCGCTCCGAAAAGCGGTGTTCGATGATCTCCTGGGCTTTTCGGATTTCCGGATCGGGATGCTCTTTTTGTCCCCTGAAGATGGCAAAAGCCGATTGGGTATCCCGGTCGATGTCGATCGCGAAATACTTGGACAACAGGATCGCCATCTCCCGGTCCACGTATTTCTCGACCAGATGGAGCAAAAGATTCCAGTAGGAATTGGCGCCTCCGCTGGAGTAGATCCCCGCCTCTTCGGTGACGATGCTCCCGTCCAGCACTTTGACCAGCGGGAACTGGTTTCTGAACTGATCTACAAATCCCCAGTGGGTCGAGCACTGCTTCCCGTCCAGCATCCCCGTCGAGGCCAGGAAAAAGGCTCCCACGCACAGGGAGGCGATCTCAGACCCCGCCTGGTATTGCTGCTTTAGCCAGGGGATGAAGGGACTGTTGGTTTCGATTGCCTGGTTGAAGTCTCCAAACAAAGGAGGGATGATGATCAGATCGGCCTCACCGGCATCTTCAAGTGTGCAGTCCGGATGCAGGACGAAGCCCGGAAATCCCGGGCGCACCTCCGGATGCAAACCGATCAGTTTCACATCAAAAGCCGGGTCTTGCCCATTTAGACCCAAAAAATGGTTGACGGTATTGAAACAGTACTGCGCTCCGGCAATAGCCTGGACCACGCTGCCTTCCATAGCCAATATCCTGATCTTCTTCATTCGTTCAATTTATAAAAACTTGTCGCAAAAGCCCCTTTCCTTGTCAGGTTTCACCCAATTCTTCGCCCCCAAGTTCGTTATGTTTGTGTCGTACTGACAACCCAAAAACAGACATAACGATGACTACCAAACCAAAAACAAAAATTACCGTCTCGACAGAGATCGCCGCACCGGTCAATCAGGTATGGACCGCGTACAATTCGCCAAGACACATTGTCAAGTGGAATTGTGCTTCGCCTGACTGGCATTCCCCTTCCGCCAAAAATGAACTGGAGCCCGGAGGAAGTTTTTCCTACCGCATGGAAGCCAAGGACGGATCGATGGGGTTTGATTTTGAGGGGGTGTTTCAAAAAGTGCAGCCCAATGAATTGGTCAGCTATGTGATGGGAGACGGACGCGAGGCCGAGGTGGAGTTTGAAGACAGGGGAGAGAAAACCCTCGTCACCGTCACCTTCGATGCCGAGGAGACGAATCCCGAAGAAATGCAGCGCGAGGGCTGGCAGGCGATCCTGGACAATTTCAAGAAGCACGTCGAGGGCTTCCAGCACGATTCCATGCACTTTGAGATAGAGATCAACGCTCCCGTTTCCAAAGTTTTTGAATTGATGCTCGCTGACGACTCCTACCGGGACTGGACTACTGCCTTTCACCCGGGATCATATTACAAAGGCGACTGGACCAAGGGGTCAAAGATCCTTTTCCTTGGCCCCGGTTCCGACGGAAAAGAAGGCGGAATGGTCGCCAGAATAGCGGAACATGTGAAAGACAAGTACACCTCCATCGAGCACCTGGGGCTTTATGGAGATGGTCGGGAGATCACTTCCGGTCCTGAGGTGGAGGGTTTTGCGGGTGCCACGGAGAACTACAGCTTTGTGGATCTGGGCGGCAGAACCTTGGTCAAAGTGGACTTGGAAATCGGCGGGGAATACAAGGAAATGTTTGGGGAAATGTGGCCTAAGGCTCTCCAACGGCTCAAAGAAATCTGCGAACAATAAAACCCCATACCATGAAATCCCTCTATCCCTGTATCTGGATGAACAAGGAAGCCAAGGAAGCGGCAGAATTCTACTGTTCGGTGTTTCCGGATGCCAAAATCGAAGACAGCAACCCCATGGTGACCCTTTGGTCATCCGGGGGAGAACAGTTCATGTGCCTGAACGGAGGGCCGGACTTCAAGCCCAACCCAAGTATATCCTTCTACACCGTTTTTGAAAAGGAGGAAGAACTCCAGCAGGTTTGGGACAAGCTGATAGCAGAAGGCAAAGCATCGATGCCTTTGGACCGCTATCCCTGGTCCAAAAGATACGGCTGGGTCGAGGACAAGTACGGGGTGAGCTGGCAGTTGGACATGCAGTCAGCCGCACCGATTACGCAACGTTTTGCCCCGGCGTTGATGTTTACAGGCGGGCAGTTTGGCAGGGCAGAAGAGGCAATTGGGTTCTATTCTTCGATCTTTCCGGGATCTTCCACCCGTCTGGTTTCCAGATACGGAGAGGATGCGGGAGATCAGGCCGGGAAAATCAACCATGCGCAGTTTTTGCTAAACGGCCAACTGTTTGTGGTCATGGACAGTTCCTTGGACCATCAGTTCGATTTCACCGAAGGCGTGTCGGTCGTGGTTCCCTGTGAAGATCAACAAGAGGTGGATTTTTTCTGGGAAAAGCTCACAGAAGAGGGCCAGGAAAGTAGGTGCGGCTGGTTAAAGGACAAGTTTGGCGTAAGCTGGCAGATTGTCCCCACGATTCTTTCCGAGCTGATGGCAGATTCCGAAAGAGGCCAGCGGGTTGTCAATGCATTCTTGAAAATGAGGAAATTTGACATCGAGGCCCTCCGGAATGCCTAGCGCCTCTTGATTTTGTCAAGCGAGTAAGATCCGCCGCCGGTCAGCAGCAGGGCGATAAACACAAGGCAATACAGCAACGGCAATTCTTTTCTCCCAAACGGATCATTTGCATGGGCATAAAAGACCGCGGTCAGCATTGTGATGATGAGCGGGATGACGGCAAGCCGGATTTTGACGCCGAGCATGACCAGAATGGCGCAGATGACCTCGGCAAATGCGGCCAATACAAGGGAAATCTCCGGCCCAAGCCCAAACGGATCGGCAAATTTGATTTCATTGCCGCCGAACAGCCGCATGATTTTGGGGATTCCGTGGGTGAGCATCATGGCTCCGGATCCCACGCGGAGCAAGAGCAGGGCAATGGAGGATTGAAAGTCACGTTTCATGGCAGGTATAATTGGTTTGGGATAAAACTACCAAGGAGTCTGTATTCTTCCGAGAAATTTTACACCAACATCACGGAAACAGCGCGGAGCACATCCGGTTTTTGCCGTTGAGGTCCTGGAAAATGGTCGCCTGGAGGTAGCCGAGATCAGTCAAAAGCGTTTGGATGGACTCGCCTTGGCTTTCATGGATTTCGAAGTAGATTTTGCCTCCCGGCCGCAGCAGTTGGGCTCCTTTCTGGGCGATCACCCGGTAAAAAAGCAACGGGTCTTCGTCGGGGACAAACAAGGCACTCCAGGGTTCGTGTGCCAATACGTTGGGGTGCATTTGGCTTTTGTCGGACTCCAGTACATACGGAGGATTGGAGACCAAGATGTCCAGCCCCGTCAGGTTAGGTGTCTGGAGTAAGATGTCGCACCGTTCAAAATGGACATGGGCTCGGAGGGCCAGCGCATTTTGTTCGGCAATCCGAAGCACCGGCTCCGCAAAGTCGATTGCATGCACCTCTGGATTATCCATCTCCAGCGCCAAAGTGATGGGGATACAGCCCGAGCCGGTGCCGACATCCAATATTTTCAATCCGGGAGCTTTGTTTTCCTTGATGATCAGATGGACCAGCTCCTCTGTTTCGTTGCGGGGGATCAGCGTGTCGGGATTTACCAGAAACTCACGCCCATAAAACGGGGCTTTTCCCAGGACGTACTGGATCGGTTCGCCGGTTTTCAGTCGCTCCAGATCCTGAAAAATCCCGCCGGGCAAACCGCTTTCTTCCAAAAAATGAAACATGTCAACTTTCCGAAGTCCCAAATGGAAATCGAGAAGCCACTCCACCAAGGTGCTGGCTTCTTGCTCGGGGTAAAGACCGAGCAATTCGGCGGTGAGTTTTTTTGAAAAATCCCGGTAAGAGATCGGCATGTCCCAAAGGTAAGCAGGAGCGCATGATTTTATGTCTGGATGCAGAGGCCTTTCGGCATGAATTTGTTCCTCGACAAAAGCCCTTACCTTTGCGGTGAGAATTTCTTTCCATGAAGCTACACAACAACACCATCCGGGGCGTGCATACCGCGCTTGAAGCCATTTTTGAAGAAGGGCAGTACGCCGACAAAGTGATCGAACGAACCCTGAAGTCCAACCCGAAGTGGGGCGCACGAGACCGGTCGTTTATCGCCGAGACTACCTACGAGATGGTGCGCTGGTGGAGGCTGATCAACCACCTGAGCCCTTCCAAGGACTACTGGGATTTGTTCGGAACCTATTGGCTGATGCAGGGTCATCCCCTGCCGGAGTGGGAGGAGTTTGCCCGGATAAAGCCCGACAAACTCAAAGGCAAGTACGAATCGATCACAGATCCCGCTTTGCTGGAGTCCATCCCCGATTGGCTTCACAAACTCGGAGCTGCGGAACTGGGAGAGAAATGGAGTGCCGAAATCCACGCGCTCAACGAAGAGGCTGAGGTGGTCTTGCGGGTAAATACCCTGAAAACCACCAGGGAAAA
Organism: uncultured Limnohabitans sp.; assembly: GCA_964530015.1. Taxonomy (GTDB): domain Bacteria; phylum Bacteroidota; class Bacteroidia; order Cytophagales; family Cyclobacteriaceae; genus Algoriphagus. The sequence goes on from CAZGYC010000006.1 coordinate 61,127, forward strand.
ACTCAAAAACCAACTGGCCGAGGACGGGATCGACACCTATATCCTCAAGGGATATCCCGACGCCTTGATCTTGGAGGAGCGGCAAAATGTGTTTCGCAATCCGGCTTTCAAAAGCGGACTTTTTGAAGTGCAGGACGCCAGCTCGCAGTTGGTTGCATCAGCGTTGGCAGTGGAGCCGGGCATGCGTGTAATCGACGCCTGTGCCGGGGCGGGGGGCAAATCCCTCCATTTGGCGGCTTTGATGGAAAACAAAGGAAAGGTGATCTCCATGGATGTGGAGGAATGGAAACTGCAGCAGGCCAAACTCCGGGCAAGACGGAATGGCGTTTCGATCTTTGAGCCCAAAGTCATTGAGGGGTCAAAAACAATCAAGCGGCTGAAAGAATCCGCAGACCGGCTCTTGCTTGATGTTCCCTGTTCTGGCTTGGGAGTACTGCGGAGAAATCCGGACACCAAGTGGAAACTCAGCCTGGATTCCATCGAAAAAGTCCGCCAAACCCAGCGGGAGATCCTCCAGGCCTATCCGTCCATGCTCAAGCCCGGAGGACAAATGGTCTATGCCACATGCAGCATTCTGCCTTCTGAAAACGAGCTTCAGATTCAGGAATTTCTGGCGAGCGACGCCGGAAAAGATTTTGAGCTGATCGAGGACAAAAAGGTGCTGGCCCAGGAAAGCGGCTTTGACGGGTTTTACATTGCCAGACTGTTGAAAAAAACCGGCTGATTGGAGCCAAGAGCATCGGGCTTTCTGAAAAATCAGTCCTCCAGCCCCTCTTTTTGAAAGGATATTTCTATTGCGGGTGTCGGGCTGATTTTTCGTTTTTGGGCCTTGGCTTCCAAAACATATTTTAAAAACGAGATCGAAGTAAGGCCGATTCCACATTAATTTTTGTTTTTTGCTGGCATGGCATAGTTTTTTGTTTGTACCTTTGACGGGCAAATAGGGTTACCTACAACCAATATTTGCCATGAATCGAAACTCCTCGAAGTTCCTCTACGAAGCACTCACCTACGACGACGTGCTTCTTGTCCCGGGTTATTCCGAAGTCCTCCCACGCGAGACCAACACTTCCACCCAGCTCACCAAAAAAATCAGATTGAACATTCCGCTGGTATCCGCGGCGATGGACACCGTGACCGAGGCAGAACTGGCAATTGCCGTGGCCCTGGAAGGCGGCCTTGGATTTATCCACAAAAATATGTCCATCGAGAAGCAAGCCGCCCAGGTACGCAAAGTGAAGCGTTCCCAAGCGGGGATGATTCTTGATCCGATCACCCTCCACATTGACTCCAAAGTCCGCGATGCCGAAACCATCATGAGAGAATACCACATCGGCGGTATTCCGGTCGTGGATGGGGACAAGGTCCTGAAAGGAATCATCACCAACCGTGACCTGCGCTTTATCAAGGATCCCAACAGGTTGGTGCGTGATATTATGACCAGTGAAAATCTGATCACCGCGAAATCGGGAATTTCTTTGGGACAAGCCGAAGAAATCCTCCAGGAGTACAAGATCGAAAAGCTCCCGATCGTGGACGACGAAAACAAACTCACAGGCCTGATCACCTATAAGGATATCCTGAAGAGAAGAGACAAGCCCCATGCGTGTAAGGACGAATATGGCCGCCTGAGAGTAGGCGCGGCGGTCGGCGTGACGGCGGATATCGTGGAGCGCGTGGAAGCGCTGAGAAACGCGGGAGTGGACGTGGTCTCCATTGATACCGCGCACGGACATTCAAAAGGAGTAATCGAAACCTGCAAAAGGATAAAGACGGCTTTCCCGGATCTGGAAGTGATCGTGGGCAATATTGCGACTCCCGAGGCAGCGATTGCTTTGGCGGATGCCGGAGCGGATGCGGTCAAAGTAGGAGTAGGTCCAGGCTCGATCTGTACAACCAGGATTATCGCAGGTGTGGGGGTACCTCAGCTTTCTGCCGTTTTTGAATGCGCAGAAGTTCTTAAAGACCGGGGAGTCCCCGTGATTGCTGATGGGGGGATCCGTTATTCCGGAGATTTGGTCAAAGCTATTGCAGCCGGGGGAAGTTCGATCATGATCGGGTCGCTCTTGGCCGGGACGGAAGAAGCTCCCGGTGAGATGATCATCTTTGAAGGAAGAAAATTCAAGTCCTATCGAGGAATGGGCTCTCTGGAGGCAATGGAATCCGGTTCCAAAGACCGATACTTCCAGGATGCGGAAGACAATATCAAAAAGTTGGTTCCCGAGGGAATCGTAGGACGCGTTCCATACAAGGGGTTGGTTTCTGAAGTGCTATACCAGTTGGTCGGAGGTCTCCAGGCTGGCATGGGGTACTGCGGCACCAAGACAATCGAGGATCTGCAGACCAACGGCAAGTTTGTGAAGATCACAACGGCAGGCGTAAAAGAATCCCATCCACACGACGTAAGCGTGACGCGGGAAGCGCCTAACTACAGCTTGAAATCCTAATTGAAAAATCCGGCTCGTGCCGGATTTTTTTTGCGCACTCCATTTTCCGGGGCTATTGGTTTACTTCAAAACTCACGTCCCATTCCTGGTCAATTCTCACACGGCTGGTGAAGTCCTGATGAAGCGGATTGATCAGGAGATTGTGCTCGTTGGGATAGCTTTTCAGCGGAATCCGGCAGGAGGGGATTTTCAAAACCGGGGAAATCATTCCCTTTGCCCAAGCAGTGCCAAATTCCTGTGTGGAGCGTGGGTAGGGTCGTTTTTTCCAGTCTGTGGGCAAAAAATCGACATCCAATTCGGGAATGGGATCGATGACCGTCAGTAAAGCGAGCTTCCACCTGCTTTCAGTGACGACGGGACCCTTGATGCTGAGCAGTTCCAGCAGGTTTAATGAGCTCACCGAGCAGGCATAAATCAGAGGAGTGCCAAATTCATTCCAGCGGCCGGTTCCCAATCCGTAACTTAGCCCGTTTCTGCCAGGGAGGGATTCATAAAGTCGAAAATACCCCATCCATCAAAGAATATTCCCCCAAGAGATCGCCTCCAGTGCCTGGTCCACGAGTGCGATCTGGTAGGGATTCTTGAGAAGTGTGGCGGGCTTTTGGCCGTTCAGGGCCGAATTGGGGGATTGCAGCCATTGAGACAGCAAGTCCTCCGTGCCGAATATCCGGATGCCTTTGGCTATGATCTGATCCATCTCCAGGAGATTTTTGGTGAGTGCTTTGGTGAGCTTTCGGTCTTCTTTTTTCCAGCGGAAAAGTGTGCTCGGATCGATCTCCATCACTTCTGCGATGTCGTGGGTGGTGAAATCCAGGAAATCAAAGAAGCTGCCCGTCTCCTGAAAATCCAACACCACTCCCCCGTAGGGGGCTCTCGGCTCCTCCACCTGCGACACTTGGTGCGAGAAAAAGTGGTATGGCTGTGTCCCCGTCTCCAAATGTGCGGAGGCTGATCCGGGGAAATTGATCTTCCATGTCTGGCTCATAGCTGATGACTTTTACCAAAGCTAATCATATTCTCAAATAAAACAAACTTTTATCTCAATTAAGATAATTTGATTTTTTTTTGGATATCGCTTATGATCGACTTTGCATGGGCGATGCTGTTTTCAATGAAAAATTCCCTGGTATTTAATCCCCCGCAGACCACGCCCGCAAGGTAAACTCCCGGTATGTTGGATTCTTGGTTGGTTTGGTCGTAGCAGGGTTGGCGCTTTTCGTCCAGGCTTAGCTCAACTCCCAGTTGGTTCAAAAGCCCGAAATTTGGTTTGTATCCGGTCATAGCCAGCACCCAGTCATTTTCCAGGACGACGTCACCTTCGGGTGTGGAGATGACTACTTCCCATTCGCGGATTTCTTTGACCTTGGATTGGGTGAGGGCACGGATCGAACCCTCCTTGATTCGGTTCATGATGTCCGGTCTGACCCAGTACTTTACATTGTCGTCCACTTCATTGCCAAGCAGCACCATGCTTACCTCGGCTCCTTTTCTCCAGCATTCCAATGCGGCGTCCACCGCGGAATTTGCTCCCCCTACCACCAGGACTTTTTGCCCGACAAATGGCCAAGGCTCTTTGTAGTAGTGAAGCACCTTTGGGAGGTTTTCACCGGGGACATTCATCAGATTAGGGAGGTCATAAAAGCCGGTTGCCAGCACAATATTCCGGCTGGTATACTCGGATTTGGAGGTTTTGATTTCAAAGATATCCCCGGATTTTTTCAGCGTTTCCACTTCTTCATAGAGATTGACTTTCAGGGCATAATGGAGATAAACCCGTCGGTAGTACTCCAGGGCTTCGGTTCGGGTGGGCTTGACCCCGACGGACATAAAGGGAATGTCGGCCATCTCTAGCCTGTCAGAGGTGGAAAAGAACGTCATGTTTACCGGGTAGTTGAAAATCGAATTGGTCAGGGTTCCTTTTTCCAAGATGAGGTAGTCCAGGCCAGCTTTTCCAGCCTCGATTCCGCAGGCCAGGCCAATCGGTCCTCCTCCGACAATGATGAGATCGTGTGTTTTTTGCATAGGTCAAGGTTGAAAGCTGAAAGTAATGTCGCGGTAGTTCTCATAGTCCCAGTCGAAACTTCTCTCCTTAAGTTGGGTCCATCCGCTTCTGTCTCTTAAAACAGAAGTCGCGGAAACAGTTCCGTAATTAGGGGCCATCCGGATCAGTTGAGCTGAAAGCTGGGCCTCCATCTCGGCGCTGACTCCTGTTTTTGGGAGTTGTTCCTGAGGGTAGGTTTCGGTGGATTTGAGGATGGACAAGAGGCTGTCGGGATCCGGGCCTTCCGCCTGCAAACTGGCCAACTGGGTTTTGGCGAGTGTTGTTTTGGGCCAGAGGGCGTTGATCTGGGCGTTGGAAATGCCGTGGATTCCCGCTTGGACCGCGGCCGGATCCCCTCCATAGTTGCTGTAGTAGTACAGTTTTTCGCCGTCCGAGACCAGCAGGTTGAATCCTTCGTAGTGCTCTTTGACGGAAAGTACCCGATCCAGATAATTTTCAGGGGAAAGGTGGCTTTCCAAAAAATCCACCACCAAGCCTCCTCTGCTGATTCCTCCTTGTTTTGGGTGGGCAAAATCACGGTAGTTGGTCAGCAAAGCCCATTTCCCATTGGGATGAAATCCCATCCAGGTACCCCCGCTTCTGAGATCCTTGCCCGCATAGATCCCGCTGTCCCATACATGCAAAGGTGCCGTTGGCCGGTCAAAAAACTCATCCCGATTGGCAGAGATAAGCAGGGGGAATTCCGGATGGACGTTCCAGGAAAATGCTACAAGACACATGGTCTAAAGGTAATCAAGGTCTCCTTTTTTCCATTTGCTCTTCCGAAGAATGACTCGGATTTTTGGAGTTTCCCTGGTTTTTGAAAAATAAAACGCAGAAAATCAGTCGTTAACAATTTTTAATACGACAATCATCGTACTTTATTTTGAAATTACGATTCGCTTCGTATATCTTTGATACGAAAGCTATCGTAAGTACTGACATGAGCAAGCCAACAGAAGCGGAATTGGAAATTTTGTCCCTTTTATGGGAAATGAAGGAAGCCAGCGTGAGGCAGATTCACGAGCGTCTGGCAGAGACCAAAGAGACCGGCTATACGACCACGCTGAAGATCATGCAGATCATGCATGCCAAAGGGATGGTCCTCCGGGATGAGGAAAACAGGTCGCACATTTACCGTCCTGCCACCAACCAAAAGGAAACCCAAAAATCCCTTTTGAAAAATCTGGTGAGTGCCGCCTTTGGAGGTTCGTCTAAAGCGTTGGTCATGCAGGCGCTGGGCCAAGAGAATCCGTCGAAGGACGAAATCGATGAAATCAGGGCATTTTTAGATCAACTTGAAAACAAATCCAAATGAAGATGTTGATTGATTGGATACCGGACAATTTGCTCCAGGCCCTGGGCTGGACCTTGGTGCATTCCCTATGGCAATTGGTTTTGATTGCCTCTTTGCTTTGGCTCGTATTGAAGATTGCGCACCGCAGCCGGCCTGCCGTGAAATACGGATTGGCGGTCGGGGCACTGGCGCTTTCTCTGGTGGTGTCGGCCGGTACGTTTGTGTATGAGTATCATCCGGCAGGCGATGCAGTATCGGTGCTGTCAGCCAGGGATATCCAGGATATCCTGGCGAACCCCTCAATTCTGCAAGCTGAGGCCGGAATCGAATCCGGCATCGACCGGGCGGGTTTTTGGATTGAGCAGAATATTCCCCTGCTGGTCAATCTCTGGATTTTGGGGGCACTTCTATTTCTGTTCAGATTGGTAAACAGTCTGTCGGAGATCCGGGGCCTTCGCAAATCATCCAGTGCCGTCACTGATTTCCAACTCCAAAAAACACTTTGTCGATTGGCCGAAAAGATGGGGATAAAAACAGAAGTGGAATTGCGGGTCAGCACGTTCGGAGTTTCTCCGTTGACGTTTGGTGCCTTGAAGCCAGTTATCCTGTTTCCCGCAGGATTGCTTTTCCAGCTAGCGCCCGCACAGCTTGAAGCCATCATGGCCCACGAGCTGGCACATGTGAAGCGGAACGACTACATCGCCAATCTGCTCATGTCGGGCTTGGAAGTGATTTTCTTCTTCCATCCCTGCTACTGGTGGATGAATACCACCGTCAAAGAGCTCAGGGAAAATGCCGCTGACGACCTTGTCATGAAAGCAGACATTGAACCGAAAACACTTGCAACCAGTCTGGCAGAGGTACTCAATTTTGCCAAACAAAATCCCCCGGAATTGGCCTTGGCCGCCGGGAAAAGAAGAAACCCGACACTGCAGAGAATCAAAAGGATACTTGGCTATCCTTCGCAAAACTATCCACAAACCCCTATTAGCTCTATCCCTATGCTGCTTACCCTATTCCTCAGCGTCGGACTGCTGGCAAGTGCCCAGCAAGACGCACCCAATCAAACGGGCCCTGTGAGCCCCAAAACACCAGTTGTCGCAGTTGGGGCAACTTTGCCCGCCCCCGCAGTCCCTCGGGACACGACCGTCAAAAAAGCCGTGGAACCGAAAGCAAAGGCCCCCGCCTTTGCGTATGGGGACAGGATCATCACCGGTGACGACGGGGAAACCTACCGGATCAAGGGCGATTTGCTGATTTCGGGCGGTGACACGGTGGTCATGAGTGCCAAGACCAAGGCGGCATTGGATCAGCTCCGGGCTTTCGATTCCGAAAACATGCCGCATTTCGATGTTCCGATGGCACCGGGTTTTCCTGCGGATCTGGCGATGGCGCCCATGCCCCCGTTTGAGTTTTCTCTGGATATGCCTGTGATGACTCCCATCCCTGCGATGCCGCCGATGGATATGGCTGATTTTTCCTTTGCGATTCCGGAGATGGACATGTCATTCGATTTTAGGTTTGACCACGATTTGACACCTTTTTATTTCGCTGCCGACACCACAAAAATGACCAAAGAAGAGCGGGAAAAGTGGGCGAAGGAAATGGAAACGAAAGCCAAAGAATGGGAAGCTAAATTCCAAAAGGACTTTGAGCCGAAGATCAGGGAGTTTGAGTTGAAGATGGAAGAATGGCAAGCTGCAAACGGTCCTAAGATGAAAGAATTTGAGGCTAAAATGGCGGAGTGGCAGGCTGCAAATGACCCCAAAATGAAGGAATTCGAGATCAAAATGGAAGAATGGCAGGCTGCGAACGGCCCGAAGATGAAGGAGTTCGAGGAAAAAATGCAAGCTTGGCAGGAGGCCCAGGCCCCAAAGATGAAGGACTTTGAGCTGAAAATGAAGGAATGGGAAACTGCCCAAAAGCCAAAAATGGAGGAGTTTCAGCGCAAGATGGAGCTTTGGCAAAAAGAGCACCAGGCCAAAATGGACGAATTCCAAAAGCTGCTGCAGGAAGACCTCAGGAAAAATGACAATTGACAATTGTGTGTTGATACAACAAAAAGACCTGTCCGATGGGCAGGTTTTTTTGTGCGTTCCCCGCGCCTGAAATGTGCTGAAAAGCGGAGGGATCCGATGCTTGGCAAAATCGGACGGCAGGAAAAGATTTTCGGGCCCAAAGCCCATCGCCCATTTTCGGAAGCCATTTTCGGCCCGTGTTTTTTGCTTTCGGCGATTTCCCAAAATCGCCGAAACCGTGCAGGCGCAGCAGGATCCGGTACCCCGATGCCGGAGATGTCAGGCCCGGACAGACTTGGCCTCGCCGGTTTTGGGGCTGTTTCGATGCTGCCCGGTAATTTTCGGTCACGGGTGATTTTGGGCGGAAATCCTTTCGAATGGATTGTATTCAGTGATTTTTTGGCAGTTTTTTCCCAAGCGGACAATCCGAAAAACCGATGGCTTAACCGCCTGAAACTCAATAAAATTTTCTTTGAATTTTTCCCAAAACTATTGGGATGGACAAATCTTTTGGCTACTTTTAATTCAAAGTGGGAAAAAGTGGGGGAAAGTGGGAGGAAGTGAGATCCATTTTCTTACTTTTGTCTTTACGGTAAACTCTATTTAATCGAGTCCAAATCATGTTCAACAGTCAATACGATGTAAAGCTGGATCCCAAGGGGCGTCTGGTTTTGCCCTCCAAGATCAAGGGGGCAATTCCGGAGGCGAACGGGATCGCTTTGATGCTTCGGATGGCGGAGGACAAGTGTCTGGCACTGTATCCGATGGTAGAGTACAAGAAGCTCGAGAATCAGATCAAATCCCTGAACATCAACAATGCTGAGCAGCGGATGCTTCAGCGGTCTTTTTTCAACTCCATCGTCGAGGTGGAGTTGGATAGCACGGGGAGATTGCTGATTCCCAAGCTCTACCAAACCTATGCCAGTTTGGAAAAGGATGTCGTGGTGGTAGGCATGGGCGCACGAATCGAACTCTGGAATCCCGACAATTACCTCAAGCACATCATTGTGGATCCGGCGGACTTGTCCAGCCTGATGGAAAAGTATCTCTCCTGAAGCCATGACAGCGTCTGTGTACCATATTCCAGTGATGCTCGCCCAATGCACTGAAGCCTTGGCTATTAAGCCAAGCGGCGTCTATGTGGATGTGACGTTTGGCGGAGGGGGCCATTCCAGGGAGATTCTGAAGTACTTGGACCAGGGGCACCTGTATGGTTTTGACCAGGACGAAGATGCGCTGGCCAATGTGCCCCAGGATGATCGGTTTACGATCGTGCAGGCCAATTTCCGGGATATCAAGCGCTATCTCAGGCTGTACGGCGTGAAGCAGGTGGATGGGATTCTGGCAGACTTGGGGATTTCTTCCCATCAGATTGACGAGCCCGGAAGGGGTTTTTCAACCCGGTTTAGCGGTGATCTCGACATGCGGATGAATCAGTCTGCAGAAATCAGCGCAAAAGATGTCTTGAATTCCTACGATGAGAGAAAGCTTCACAAGATTTTTGGAATCTACGGAGAAGTGAAAAACGCAAAGACTTTGGCACAGTCCATCGTGGCAGAGCGGGCCCAGAGGCCTTTTGAGACGACGGAAGGATTTACGGCTTTTTTGAAAAAATTCGCCCCGCGGGGAAAAGACTTCAAATACTACGCGCAGGTCTTTCAGGCACTGCGGATCGAAGTGAACGACGAGATGGGGGCCCTGGAAGAAATGCTGCTGAGTGCCGTGGAGCTGCTGAAGCCCGGAGGGAGACTGGTCGTGATGAGCTACCACAGCCTGGAAGACAGGATGGTGAAAAACCTGATTTCCAAGGGGAAGTTTCAGGGCGAGGTGGAGAAGGATTTCTACGGGAATCTGATCAGGCCCCTGGAGCCGGTATCGAGAGGGGCGATCGTAGCTGATGAGGCCGAGATCGCCGCCAATCCAAGAGCAAGAAGTGCAAAGTTGAGGATCGCAGAAAAGACGGGAAAATGAGCCAGAACACGTTCAAGAAAAAACTGAAGGCCGGCAACGCCCCAAAAGGCGGGCCCGGAAAGACGGTTTTCACCTGGATCGAAGAAAAACTCGACGTCAAGGGCTTCTTGGGTGAGGGAGTGCCGGTACAACTGGTTCCTCCGGTGGGCTTTCTGGTATTGCTGGCGCTGATCTACATCTACAGCAATCACCGGGCAGAAAGCATGACGCGAAAAATCGAAAAAGCCCAGCAGGAAGTGGAGGATCTCCGGGCGGATGTCACCACCCTGGAGGCCGAATACATGCAAAGCAGCATGCAGTCCGAAGTGGCCAAGCGTGTGGCCAAGCTGGAAATTTATGAATTGAACCAACCGCCGATCAAAATCGAGGTGAAAAAGTGAATATCAAACGCTCCATAGTGCTCCGTGTTAGGGTGGTCTTCATCCTGGTTGCCTTGGTGGCCTGCGCGATACCTTACAGGATCGCGGTGGTGCAGCTCAAGGAGGGCGATAAATGGCGCGCAAAAGCCGAACAGGTCAATTTTCAATACCGGGAAGTGCCTGCCACACGCGGAAACATCTATGCGGCAGACGGCAGCCTCTTGGCGACCAGCCTGCCTTTTTACAGGGTTGCAATCGATCCGACGATGGCGAAAGACGCCAAGTTCAAATCAGGGATCGATTCCCTGGCCCGCAAGCTTTCGGGATTTTACAAAGACAAGTCTGCCACTGCCTACAAGCGGATGATCCAGGATGCCAGGGGAGACAAAAAACGCTACCTGATCCTCAACAGAAAGCAGATCGGCTATCAGGACATGCAGAAGATGACTGCCTGGCCGATCTTCAGGGAAGGCCGGTTGGGAGGGGGAGTGATCTTCGAAAAAGTGGAGAAGCGATACCGTCCCTTCAACTCCCTGGCAAGCCGCACCGTCGGGTTTTTGAATGAAGACGACTACGGGGCCGGGATCGAATACAGTTTCAACGATTACCTGAAGGGAAAAGACGGGAAAGCGCTTTTTCAAAGACTGGCAGGCGGAAGCTGGAAGCCCGTTTTTGATGCGGAGGACATCAAGCCCGACGACGGCTACGATGTGTTCACCACCCTGGATGTGAACATTCAGGATGTGGCGGAGACCGCACTCAGAAGGCAACTGACTGACCGGAATGCCGCTTTTGGTTCGGTGATCGTGATGGAAGTGAAGACCGGGCATATCAAGGCCATGTCCAACCTCCAGCGCAACAAAAGCGGCGCAGGCTATTCCGAAAGCTACAACTACGCCGTGGGCGATATCGGGAATACCGAACCGGGATCCACCTTCAAGCTGGTGTCGATGCTGGCGCTCTTGGAAGAAAACAAGGTCAGCCTGAGCGAAAAAATCGAAACCGGAAACGGTGCCCATAGATTCTACAACCAGACGATGTATGATGCCAAAAATGGGGGATATGGTACGATCACCATTCGGGAAGCCTTCGAAAAGTCCTCCAATGTGGCCATCTCCAAATTGGTGGACATGCACTTTGGCTCCAGTCCTTCCAAGTTCATGGCCTATATGGACAAAATTGGCCTGGCCGAGCCTTTTGACCTTCAATTGGCCGGTGAGGGCAAGCCTTTTTTCAAAAAACCGGGCACCAAAACCTGGTATGGAACCTCGCTTCCCTGGATCTCGATCGGCTATGAATCCAAGCTCAATCCCATCCATACACTGGCACTTTACAATGCGGTCGCAAACAACGGCGTGATGATGAAGCCGATTTTTGTGAAAGCTGTGGGGAGGGGAAATGTCCTGGCGGAAACTTATGGCCCGCAGGTCTTGCGCAAGCAGATCGCATCCGGAAAGACAGTAAAGCAGCTTCAGGAACTCCTGGAAGGTGTGGTGCTGAGGGGAACGGCCAGAAACATCCAAAACGAAAACTACCGGATAGCCGGAAAGACCGGTACCGCACAGAAGATCGTCAACGGCAGATATACCGAGACATACTACACCAGCTTTGCGGGCTACTTCCCTGCCGACCGGCCCAAATACAGCATGATCGTGGTGATCGACAGTCCCAATGGCTTCGCCGCTTATGGGGGAGATGTTTCGGCTCCGGTTTTCAGGGAAATCGCGGACCGAATCTATGCCTTGGACATGGAATTGAACCCCGTGGACCAATCCAGGATTCTCCTCGCCGAAAACCAACAAAGCAAGACCCCCTTCATCAATGCCGGCAAGGGAGAAGAGCTGCAGGGGATCTTCGATGAGTTGGGCATTTCTGCCAAAAGCCCCTCGGCCGAGGATTGGGTGAAGCCTTCTTTGGTCGCAGAGAAAATTGATTTGAAGATCAACGATACCGAAAAGCCGGTGGTGCCGGATGTTTCGGGAATGTCACTCCGGGATGCGCTTTTTATCCTGGAAAACAAAGGCCTGAAAGTAAACTACAAAGGCAAGGGCAGGGTACTTGAGCAGTCGCTGAGTCCCGGTACCCAGCTTGGCAAAAACGCAACGATCAACCTGGTTTTGGGATAGATGAAAGTGCTCAAGGACATATTGTATAAGGTATCGCTGACCTCGACCATCGGAGACATGGAGCGTGGGGTGGGCGATATTGTCTTTGACAGCAGAAAGGTTGGGCAGGGAAGTGCCTTTGTGGCCGTCGCCGGCACGCAGGCGGACGGACATGGATTCATTGCCGCCGCTCTGGAAAAAGGAGCCACGGTGATTGTCTGCGAGAGGCTGCCCGAAGTCATCAAAGAAGGCATCTCCTATGTGCAGGTTGTGAGTTCTGCAAAGGCATTGGGCATCATCGCATCCAATTTCTACGGCAATCCTTCCGAAAAAATCAAAGTGGTGGCCGTGACCGGAACCAACGGCAAAACCACCACCGTCACCCTGCTTCACCAGATGTTTGTCGCGATGGGCTACAGCACGGGATTGCTTTCCACGGTGGAAAACAAAATCAACGCCGAAGTCATCCCCGCCACTCATACCACACCGGATGCGGTGAGCGTGCAGGCTTTGCTCCGCAGGATGGTCGACGAAGGTTGCACCCATTGTTTCATGGAAGCGAGTTCCCATGCCATCGTACAGGAGCGGATCGCCGGATTGAAGTTGGCAGGGGCTGTATTTACCAACATCACCCACGATCACCTCGACTATCACGGCACATTTGACGAGTACATCAAGGCCAAGAAGAAGCTCTTTGACGAGCTGCCAAAGGATGCCTTTGCCCTGATCAACGGCGATGACAAGCGGGCCTCGGTGATGGTGCAAAACTGCAAGGGAACCCACCAGACTTTTGCGCTGAAGTCTTCTGCCGATTTCAAGGGGAAAATCATCTCCAATACGCTCGAAGGACTGGAACTGGAGATCAACGGGAAGCTGATCTGGTTTCGGATGATCGGGGCATTCAATGCCTACAACCTTCTTGGCGTCCTTGGTGTTGCGGTGCTTTTGGGAGAAGACGAAGACGAGGTTCTCCGGATTCTTTCGGCAATCCGCGGTGCAAAGGGAAGGTTTGACCGGATCGCCATCGGCGGCATCATCGCGATAGTGGACTATGCCCACACGCCCGATGCGCTGGACAATGTGCTGAAAACCATCAACGGCGTCCGCACCGGAAACGAGCAACTGATCACCGTGGTGGGCTGTGGTGGCAACCGTGACAAAACCAAGCGCCCTGTCATGGCCAAGATTGCGGTCAACGAGAGCACCAAGGCCATTTTCACCTCGGACAATCCCCGGTTCGAAGAGCCGATGGACATCCTTCGGGATATGCAGGCTGGCATCGGCCCTACCGAATCGAGAAAAACCCTGACCATAGCAGACCGGCACGAGGCGATCAAAACGGCCGTGATGCTTTCCCAAAAGGGGGACATCATCCTGATCGCAGGCAAAGGACATGAAGACTACCAGGAAATCAAGGGGGTAAAACACCACTTTGACGACGCGGAAGTAGTGACGGAGATCTTGGAACAACTCACTAAAAACTGATATGCTTTATCCCATTTTTGACTACCTAGATCGAGTGCTGGACATCCCGGGAACGGGCGTGTTCCGCTACATCTCGTTCCGTGCGGGGATGGCAGCGGTTTTTTCACTGATCATCACCATCACCTTCGGACAAAATATCATTGCCTGGATCCGCAACAGGCAGATCGGTGAGACGGTCCGGGATTTGGGCCTGGAAGGCCAGAATCAGAAGAAGGGCACTCCGACCATGGGCGGTCTGATGATGATTGCGGCCATCCTGATCCCCACGCTCCTTTTCGCCAATCTGAACAACATCTACATCATTCTCCTGCTGATCTCCACGGTTTGGCTGGGCTTGATCGGCTTCTTGGATGACTACATCAAGGTCTTCCGCAAAAACAAGGAAGGACTCAAGGGGCGGTTTAAGATCGTCGGACAGATCGGGATAGGCATCATCGTGGGATCCACGCTTTACTACAACGACGACGTGGTCATCCGGGAGTTTTCCACGCCTGTGTCCATCGAAGAAGGAGTGGTGGAGACGCCCTCATTTCAGGATATCAAAGCCCTGAAAACCACCATTCCTTTTGTCAAAAACAACGAGCTCGATTACGAGCGCATGCTGGGCTTCATGGGTGATTCCATGGTGCCGGTGCTCTACATCCTAGTCGCGATCTTCATCATCACCGCAGTGTCCAACGGTGCCAATATCACCGATGGCATCGATGGGCTGGCGGCGGGCACCTCGGCGATCATCGGTTTGGCGATCGCAATTTTCGCCTACCTGAGCGGCAACGCCATTTTTTCCCAGTACCTCAACATCATGTATATCCCCAATTCCGGGGAGCTGGTGATTTTTGCCTCGGCCTTCATCGGAGCCTGTATCGGATTCCTCTGGTACAACGCCTACCCGGCCCAGGTTTTCATGGGGGATACGGGATCATTGATGCTCGGAGGGGTCATTGCGGTTTTGGCATTGACGCTGCGCAAAGAACTGTTGATCCCGGTCATGTGCGGGATTTTCCTGATCGAAAACGTCAGTGTCATGCTCCAGGTGAGCTATTTCAAATACACCCGAAGAAAATACGGCGAGGGCAGACGGATCTTCCTCATGTCGCCGCTCCACCACCATTACCAGAAAAAGGGAATCCACGAAGCCAAGATCGTTACCCGGTTTTGGATTGTCGGAATCCTGCTGGCAGTCATCAGCTTGGCAACTTTGAAACTGAGATAATAGATGAAACAGATAGCCATCCTCGGAGCCGGAGAGAGCGGATTGGGAGCAGCAATGCTCGCAAAACGGGAAGGCTATGGGGTTTGGGTATCCGATGCCGGGGTGATTTCAGACCCAAGAAGAAATGCGCTTCAGGATGCCGGGATCAGTTTTGAGGAAGGCGGACACAGCGAGGCAAAGATCCTCTCCTGCGACCTGATCATCAAAAGTCCCGGGATTCCGGGCAAGGCCGCCTTGGTGGAGAAAGCAATGGATCAGGGAATCCCGGTGATCGACGAGCTGGAATTTGCCTATAAGTTCAGTGCCGGAAAAGTGATTGCCATCACCGGGACAAACGGCAAAACGACCACGACGCTTTTGACCCACCACCTGCTGAAGGAGGCCGGCTATGATGTGGGCCTGGCCGGGAACGTGGGCCAAAGCTGGGCCGGACAGTTGGCCAAAAGAGACCATGACTGGTGGGTGATTGAGGTGTCAAGTTTCCAGATTGACGGGTTCCAGTGCTTCAAGCCGGCTATCGGGATTTTGACCAATATCACTCCGGATCATCTGGACCGCTACGAATACCGGATCGAAGACTACATCCTTTCCAAGATGGGCCTGTTCAAAAACATGACCCAGCGCGAAAAGGCGATTGTGTTTCTGGAAGACCCATTGACACGAAAAGGACTCGAGTTGAAGGCCTCCAAACCGGATTTTCATTGGATCTCGCTTGCCGAAAGGCAGGAGAAAGGCGGTTATAGCGACGGCGAAACGCTGGAGATTTCGGCAGTCGGAAAATCAGTGCGCATTCCGGTTTCGACACTTTCGATCAAAGGAAAACACAACATGCTGAATGCGCTCTGTGCAGGCACGGCGGCATTGCTGGTTGGTCTGAGCAAAGAGCGCATGGTCGCCGGGTTTGAGACGTTCAAAAATGCCCCGCACCGGATGGAGCTGATCCGCGAAGTGGACGGGGTGCGCTTTGTCAACGACAGCAAGGGCACCAACGTGGAGTCCACTTGCTATGCGCTGGGAAGCTTCACGGAGCCGATGGTCTGGATTGCGGGCGGTGTGGACAAAGGAAACGACTATTCGGTTCTGAAGACCTTGGTGGATCATGGCAAAGTGAAGGTTTTGGTCTGCCTGGGCAAGGACAACGGGAAGCTCAAGCAGGCTTTTTCGGGGATTGTTTCGGAGATCAGGGAAACACAGGATATCCGCCAAGCCGTGGCTTGGGGACAGGAACTGGCCGAATCCGGGGAAGTGGTCTTGCTTTCTCCGGCTTGTGCCAGCTTTGATTTGTTTAGGAATTATGAAGATCGTGGTGAACAGTTTAGGGCCGCGGTTTTGGGATTGACGGAAAAACAAAAAGCATGAATTCGCTGAAAGTTTGGATAGACGAGCAGTTTAAGGGCGATCCCATCATCTGGGCGATCGTGATCTTGCTGTCTTTGTTCAGCATCCTGGTGGTGTATTCTGCTACCGGAACCTTGGCCTACAAAACCGCCGGCGGCAACACCGAGCTGTACCTGTTCCGGCATTCCTTCCTGGTATTCATTTCGTTGTTTGTGATGTGGCTGGCACACAAGATGCCTTACCGAAAGTACTCGCTTTACGCCCGCCTGTTCATGTACTTGTCCATCCCTTTGCTGGCATTTACCTATTTCTTCGGATCAAATATCAACGACGCCAACCGCTGGCTGACGATTCCGGTGATCAATCAGGCATTCCAGCCTTCGGATTTGGCCAAGCTTTCCCTGATAGCCGCCTTGGCTGCCATGCTGGCCAAGCGCCAAAACAACATCAAGGACTTCACCGGGACTTTCCTGCCCGTCATACTTTCGATAGGAGTGATCTGCGCGCTGATCGGGATGGCCAATATGTCCACTGCGATCTTGTTGTTGGCTACGTGCCTCCTGATCATGTTCATCGGGCGCGTGCCGGTGAAATACCTGGGATTGGTGGTCATGGTCGGCGTGATGGGACTTACGGTCGCCGTGTTTACCGGGCAGCGGGGAGATACGTTTTGGTCACGGATCGAAGCCTTTTGGGAATCCAAGGATGACGACAGCAAAATCCCCTTCCAGGCGGAGCAATCCTACATTGCCATCGCCACCGGGGGGATTTCGGGCAAAGGCCCGGGCAACAGCGAGCAGCGCAATTCCCTTCCGCATCCCTATTCGGACTTTATCTACGCGATCATCATCGAGGAGTATGGCATGGTAGGCGGGGCCACCGTGCTTTTCCTATACCTCGCCTTGCTTTACAGAGGGATGCGCATTGTGGCCAATTCCAACAAAGCATTTGGCGGCTTGCTTTCCGCGGGGTTGAGTTTTGCGCTGGTCATCCAGGCGCTGGTCAATATGGCGGTGGCGGTAGGACTGGGGCCGATTACGGGCTTGCCCCTTCCGCTCTTGAGTATGGGGGGGACCTCATTGATTTTCACCGGGACGGCTCTTGGGATTATCCTGAGCGTCAGCCGTGGTGACCACTCCGATGAGGTAAGCGCGACTGCGCCGGAGATGAACCGAACAAGTAACAGATTGAGAACAGCTTAACCCAAGATACCATCAACAGACCAACAACATATCGAATTCTCATCAGCGGTGGAGGCACCGGCGGACATATCTATCCCGCCATCGCCATCGCCAATGCCTGGAAGGAAAAGCATCCTGCCAGCGAGATTCTGTTTGTGGGTGCGTTGGGGAAGATGGAAATGCAAAAAGTACCGGAGGCAGGCTACCAGATCAAGGGCCTGCCTGTAGCCGGACTCCAGCGCAGCCTGACTTTGGACAATCTGAGCTTTCCTTTCAAGCTTTTGAAAAGTCTGCGGATTGCTTCCGGGATCGTGAAGGATTTTCGTCCGGATGCCGTCGTCGGCGTCGGAGGATACGCGAGCGGGCCGGTGCTTTATGCTGCGCAAAACAAAGGCATTCCGACGCTGGTGCAGGAGCAAAACTCCTACGCCGGACTGACCAACAAGCTTCTGGCAAAACGGGCCAATGTGATCTGCGTGGCCTATCCGGAGATGGACCGGTTCTTTCCCGCGGACAAAATCCGGGTCACCGGAAACCCGGTAAGGAAAGACATCCTGGACCTGTCCGGGAAAAGAGAAAAGGCAAATGCGCACTTTGGACTGGCCGCTGACCGCAAAACCATCCTGGTTTTGGGCGGCTCTTTGGGAGCCCGGACACTGAACCATGCAGTGCTGCAGGACATGGAAAACCTGGAAATGGAGGGCTTTCAGGTACTCTGGCAATGCGGCAAATTTTATTTCAGGGAGATGCTGGCCAAGCTGGAGGAATCCGGTTTGAAACACATTCATCTCAGGGAATTCATCCGTGAGATGGACCTGGCTTACGCGGCGGCGGATGTGATCGTGTCGAGAGCGGGTGCGCTGTCGGTTTCGGAGCTCAGTCTGGTGGGCAAGCCGGTGATTTTCATCCCCTCGCCCAATGTGGCCGAAGACCACCAGACCAAGAATGCCATGGCCTATGTGGAGCACGGGGCGGCATTGCTGCTTCGGGATTCGGAAGCCGTAGGCCGACTGAAAGCCAAGGTGGATGGACTGATGCAAACGCCTGAATATGTGAAAACATTGGGGGAAAACATTCAAAAACTGGCTAAGCCGGATGCGGCCAATGCCATTGTGAACGAACTCGAAAAACTTGTCAAATGATGTTTAAGGGCATATACAAGGTGTACTTCCTCGGAATCGGCGGCATAGGCATGAGTGCCTTGGCCCGGTGGTTCCGTCATGGAGGCTATCCTGTCGCAGGGTACGACAAGACCCCTTCGCCTTTGACAGAGGACTTGGAGAAGGAGGGGATGCAGATCACCTTCACTGATTCTGCCGCGGAGGTACCTTTTGACTTTACCACCAATCCCGACGAGGTTTTGGTGGTCTGGACCCCTGCCATTCCCAAGGACAGCGTCCTGCTGAATTTCTTCCAGGCACACTATCAACTGAAAAAACGCTCCGAGGTGCTGGGAATGATCACCAGGGAGTTTCACACCATCGCGGTGGCGGGAACCCACGGCAAGACAAGCACCTCATCACTGGTGGCCCATCTGCTGAAATCAGCCGGAAGACCGGTTGCCGCATTCCTCGGGGGCATTGCCCAAAACTACAACAGCAACCTGATCTTGCCCGGCAAATCCAAAGAACCCACCCTGGTCGTGGTGGAGGCCGATGAGTTTGACCGCTCGTTCCTGAGGCTTTTTCCCAACGAAGCCGTAGTCACCAGTGCCGACCCGGACCACCTGGATATCTATGGGGATGAGGCGACCATCCTGGATGGGTTCAGGGACTTTGTCAGGCTTTTGGACAAGAAAGGGAAACTGTATATCCAGACCCATGCCTGGTATCGCTTGGGCGAAAACTTGGGGATTTCTGCCGGAATCAGGGAATATGGCCTGAGATCCTCGGGCATCCATGCCGAAAATATCATCGCCAAGCCCGGTGTTTTCCTCTTTGACTACATCGGCACCAAGGCCCAGATCAGAGGTTTGGAGCTGCATATTCCCGGATTCCACAATGTGGAAAATGCGCTGGTAGCCATCGCCATCGCCGTGGATCACGGTGCCACGGAGGACCAGATCCGGGCGGGAGTCAAATCCTTCCGTGGCGTAAAGCGCCGTTTTGAGATTCATTCTGCCGTGCCTGGCCATATCTATATCGACGACTACGCCCATCACCCGGAGGAGATCAAGGCTTGCCTCAGTTCGGTCAGGGCGATGTATCCCAGCCAGCGGCTCACGGTGATTTTCCAGCCGCACCTGTTCACGCGGACCAGGGATTTTGCACGGGGTTTTTCCGAAAGCCTTTCACTGGCAGACGAAGTGGTCCTGTTGGACATCTATCCTGCCCGGGAGCTTCCGATCGAGGGAGTGACCTCGGCGATGCTGATGGACGGTATCCAGGCAGGCAAGAAAGTGCTGATAGGCAAGGCCCAGGTAATGGACTACCTGAAGGAATCTCAACCCGAAGTCCTCGTGACGATGGGTGCGGGGGATATCGATCGATTGGTGCCGGGCATCACTGCCTGGGCAAATTCAAGGACAAAACCGGAGGAAGCATGAGAAGGACCAAGCTGAAGCAAGCTCTCGGATTTGTTGCCCTTTGCCTGGTATTGCTTGGGTTTATCGGGTTTGTGGAAAAGCAGGCCCAGTTGAAGTCCTTCGGTGGGCTTGAGGTGGATCTGGAGGCGGTGAGCGGCGTGTATTTCGTCGAGGAAAAAGAAATCGAGCAGATCATCCAAGCTGCTTTTCCGGAGTTGAGAGTCGGGCTTCCCGTGAGTGAGGTGCCTTTGACAGCGGTCGAAAAGCGGCTTCAGGGCCATCCCTTTATCAAATCTGTCCAGGCATCGATTGGGCAAAAAGGCATCTTGAAAGTGAGCATCAACCAGCACGAGCCCATTGCCAGGATTGCCCGGCCGATGGGTGCCGATGGATATGTCACCACCGAGGGGTTGATCATTCCCACCTCCCCCACCTATACGAGCCGGGTACTGATCCTCGAGGGGGAATACGCCGAGCAGTTGATGGATCAGGGAAGCGTGGAAGCCATGCCCGAACTGATGCCTTTGATCCGCTTTGTCACCCAAGACGGCTTCTGGAATGCCCAGGTGACGGAGTTGGAGATCAACAAAAAGGACGACATCCGCCTGCATCAGCAGGTGGGCAGGCAGGTGATCGAGTTTGGGGATGCGCTGGATATCGAGAGCAAATTCAGAAGAATCGAAGTGCTCTATAAGGAGATTTTACCGAGAAAAGGCTGGAATGCTTACGAGCGGATCAGCGTGAAATTTAAGAATCAAATTGTTTGTGAATAATAGCTTGGGTATGGAAAACGACAATCTTATCGTGGGACTCGACATTGGGACCACGAAAATCTGCGCGATCATCGGCCGCAAAAACGAGTTCGGAAAACTCGAGGTCCTGGGTATGGGCAAGGCGGTCTCAGACGGTGTGGACCGTGGCATCGTCACCAATATCGAGAAGACCGTGCATGCCATCAAAAAAGCGGTGGACGATTGCTCTGAAATGGCCCAAGTGGACATCGGGGATGTGATCGTCGGGATTGCAGGGCAGCATATCCAGAGCAAGATCATGCACGGGAGCATCATGCGCACGCCCACCGAGGACGAGATCACGGTCGAGGACGTCCGGAGGCTTTCCTCCGACATGCACAACATCGTCGTTCCTCCCGGCAACAGCATCATCCACGTCATGCCCCAAGACTATACCGTGGACTACGAAGGCGGAATCAAAGACCCCGTGGGAATGGCCGGCACCAGACTGGAGGCCGACTTCCACATCATTACGGCCCAGACTACGGCGATCCACAACATCAACAAGTGCGTCAGGAAGGCCAGTCTGGAATCCAAGCAACTGATCTTGGAGCCTCTGGCCAGTTCGCTCTCCGTGCTCAGCGATGAGGAAAAGGAAGCGGGTGTCTGTCTGGTGGACATCGGAGGAGGAACGACCGACATCGCGATATTCTATGAAAACATCATCCGCCATACCGCGGTGATACCCTTGGGGGGAAATATCATTACCTCCGATATCAAGGAGGGGTGCATGCTGATGCAAAACCAGGCTGAATTGCTCAAGACCCGGTTTGGAAAGGCGATTGCCGAGGAGGCCAATCCCAATGAAATCGTATCGATCCCCGGATTGAGAAACCGACCGCCAAAAGAGATCTCCATCCGGAATCTGGCTTCGATCATTCAGGCAAGGATGGAGGAAATCATCGAAATCGTCCAAAACGAAATCATGCAGAGCGGCTACTACAAGAAGCTGACAGGAGGGATTGTCCTGACCGGAGGCGGCTCGCAGTTGCAGTGCATCTCCCAGTTGTTTGAATACATGACCGGGCTCGATTCCCGCATCGGCTATCCCAACGAGCATCTGGGCAAGTCGGTCATCGAGGACGTCAAGAGTCCGATGTATGCGACTTCTGTGGGACTGGTGCTGGCGGGTTTCAAGGCCCTGGATGACCGTGAGGAAAAATACAGAAGGCGAATGGCCAATTTGGGGACGATTCCCAAGAATATGGCCAAGCGGGAAGCGATTGCCACCAACTTCTTCAGAAGCATTACCGACCGACTGAAGTCGATTATTTCGGACGACATCGGCGAAAACATTGATTACTAGGGCTTATGATTGGGGAGGTAGTCAGTCCTGCCGGCTACTTCCTTTCTTTACCCTTTTTCAGATAAAACTAACACCGGAAAATTTTCACCAAACCATAAAATATGTCAGATAACATGAAAGATTACAGATTTGACCTCCCCAAAAACCAGAAATCAATTATCAAAGTGATTGGTGTGGGAGGAGGCGGCAGCAACGCCGTGAACCACATGTATTCCCAGGGAATCAAAGATGTGGAGTTTGTCGTGGTCAACACCGACGCGCAGGCACTGAAATCCAGTCCGGTGCCCCTGAGACTGCAACTGGGTGCCAACCTGACCGAAGGTCTCGGCGCAGGGGCCAATCCGGAGCAAGGCCGCAATGCAGCCCTCGAATCCCAGGACGAAATCCGCGAGCTGCTGGCCGACAACACCAAGATGGTGTTCATCACCGCCGGCATGGGCGGGGGCACCGGTACGGGCGCTGCTCCCATCGTGGCCAAGATCGCAAAGGAACTCAACATCCTGACCGTGGGCATCGTGACCGCCCCCTTCATGTTTGAAGGTAAAAAGAAAATGGCCGTGGCCCAGTCGGGCATCGAGTCCTTGAGGGAAAACTGTGACACCGTCCTGGTCATCCTCAACGACAAGCTGCGCGAGATCTATGGCAATCTGGCGATCCGCACTGCTTTCAGCAAAGCTGACGACATCCTGACCACTGCTGCCAAATCCATCGCGGAGATCATCACCATCCATCAGGATGTGAACGTGGACTTTGAAGATGTGAAGACGGTCATGAAAGAGGCCGGTGCCGCCGTGATGGGATCCTCTACCGAAGAGGGCGAAGGCCGCGCCATCCGTGCCGCCGGGGCAGCCATCTCCTCTCCGCTGCTCAACAATGTGGACATCAAAGGAGCGCAGAAAATCCTCCTTTCCATCATGTCCGGCGAGGACGAGGAACTGTCCATGGACGAGCTCAGCGAGATCACCGAATACATCCAGGAGAAAGCCGGGGACAACGCCGAAGTGATTTTCGGCCAGGGCATCGATCCGGAATTGGGCAAAGCCATCCGCGTGACCGTGATCGCGACGGGCTTTGAAATGGACAAGCTTTCCGACAAGCCAAGAAACAGGGAGTTTTCCGCTCCGGTCTCTGCCTTTGCCAATTCCGTGGCCAGCACTCCAGTGACTGCTCCTGAGGTGGTCAAGACCGTGATCAACCTGGACTCGGGCAAAAGCCAGCAGGTAAAAGAAGAGCCGATCTCAGGCGGTGGCACCTTTACCTTCACCCTGCCAAAAGCACCTGTCCCGGTGCCCGCGAAGCCGGTGGTGGAAGAAAAGGAGGAGTTTGATTTCAACTTTGCTCCCATCGAGGAGGAAAAGACGGAGCCGAAAGTCGAAGCAGCGCCCGAAAAGATCATTTTCCAACTTGAGGAAGAGTCGGCAAAGCAGACAGAGTCCCTTCCCAAAGAGTCGGAGCCGATGCCGCAGCTTTTTGCCAATGACTACTATGAGCAGATGAAGCTGAAGGCGATCCAACGGGCGCACGAGCGGTTTGAAAAGCTGAAAGGCAACCGCGTGTTTAACCCAAGCCCCGAAGAATTGAAGGAGAAAATGAACGTGCCGGCGTACCAGCGCAAGAATGTGGTGCTCAACGAGCCCCAGCACAGTTCAGAGCCTGCGATCAGCAAGTACAACCTGAATGACGAGAACGAGATTCTCGGCAACAACAGATTCCTGCATGACAATGTGGACTAAGTCCTAAAACTCAAGCAGCATGTCTGCCTGGGTATGCAGCAAGTCCAAATACAGCCTGTTGGTGAGCAGGTTATCTGACATATTTTGCTCGATTTTGGCAAGCTTCGGCTTGAGAGCGAGGACATGCATGCCCAGATAATGGAAGATGTCGGTGAGGTGGCTCAAAGCGATGCCACCCCCGCCTATTCCGGATGATATTCCCACCAAAGCACATTTTTTGTTCCGGAAGGTATTCGGATAGGTCATGCCGTCGATGAAGGACTTGAGGATGCCGGGAAAGGAGCCGTTGTATTCCGGCACGATGAAGACAAACTTTCTCCCGGCTTTCAGGCGGCTGTGAAAGGCATTGTAGTCCTCGTTTCGCCCGTTGTTTTCATACAGGGCGGTTTTGATAAAATCCGCAGGCAGATGCTCCAGCTCCAATATTTCCGATTCGGCTCCCCGTTCTTTGAGGATTTCCTGATACAGGGAGGCGATGATTTTCGAAACCGAGTTTTTCCGGTTTGTTCCTACGATGATTTTGATCATGGGAGTAAATTTTCTGTTTTCTATACAAGCGAGCCCGGTGAAAAGTTCTATGCCTGAACCAATCTTCTATCTTTGCCCGAAAATCAGGCGAAAACGATGGACT
This sequence comes from uncultured Limnohabitans sp., assembly GCA_964530015.1. Lineage (GTDB taxonomy): Bacteria > Bacteroidota > Bacteroidia > Cytophagales > Cyclobacteriaceae > Algoriphagus. Next base: position 85,567 of record CAZGYC010000006.1, read on the forward strand.
ACCTCAGGCAAATTCAGGATGCTGTTTCATTTATCCAAAAGTTACATCCTTCTGCCGTTCCCATTGGGATTATTTTGGGCACGGGACTGGGGAGTCTGGGCAACCAGATCGAGGTGGAGCTCGAAATAGACTACAGGGACATTCCCCATTTTCCGCTTTCCACGGTAGAGAGCCATTCCGGCAAGTTGATTTTTGGTGTTCTGTCCGGGAAAAAAGTGGTGGCGATGAGAGGCCGTTTCCACTACTACGAAGGATACTCCATGAAGGAAGTGACGCTGCCGGTGCGGGTCATGAAAAAGCTGGGAGTCTCCACCCTGCTGGTGTCCAATGCCTGCGGAGGCCTCAACCCGCTCCAGGAAGTCGGCGACGTGATGCTCATCAGCGACCATATCAACATGTTTTCGGAAAATCCCCTGAGGGGCAGAAATTACGAAGAACTCGGCCCGAGATTCCCCGACATGAGCGATACCTATTCGGTGGAGCTGATCGAGAAAGCGTTGAATATTGCCGAAGCCCATGGAATCAAACTGCACCGCGGAGTCTATGTGGGAGTGGAAGGCCCCAATCTGGAGACTCCTGCCGAGTATCGATACTTTCGGATCATAGGCGGGGATGCGGTGGGCATGAGTACCGTGCCCGAGGTTTTGGTGGCCCGTCATTCCGGGATGGAAGTGTTCGGGATCTCGGCCATCACCGATCTGGGAGTCGAGGGGAGGATACACAAAGTGTCCATTGCCGATGTGCTTGCCGCCGCCGCCAAGGCAGAGCCCGTGATGGGCTTGATCATGCGGGAGCTGGTAGGCAGGATTTGAAAACAGAAAACCAAGAGAATTTTCAAGGCGTAGCCATCCCACAGCCCGGAACTTCAACTCCGGGCTGTTTTTTTGCCGGCAACGAAATCATTCATACCTGCTTTTTTCCTTTTGTCCATTTGGATTAGCAAGTATGGATATATTTCGTAGTTTAGTCGGATATGAAGGGAGTTGTCCTCTTTTTTTTGTGTGCAAGTTTTGGCTTTGGGGCTTGGGCTCAGACAGACTCCCTTACTTTTTCCTTCGGAAAAAGAGATGGCCAACATCCCCAGACTTACGTGCTGACCGGCAAAATCACCACCAAGGACAGCGGCGAGCCCATCCAGGGCGTGGGCCTTCATTTGAACGGGTTGTTTACAGGAGTCAGCACAGACCGTTTTGGGACGTACTATATCCAGATCGAGCCTGGGGAGCATCGGGTAGCTTTCAGGCATATCTCCAATGTGCCGATTTTCACCCGAATCCAGCTCTACGGCAATGGGGTCGTCAACCTGCAGATGGTCGAAAAGTCCTTCGAACTGGAAGGGGTCGTGGTCATGTCCGACGAGCCTGACCGGAACGTGAGAAATCCGATCACCGGCATTACCAAGTTGACCACCACGGAGCTGAGGGCGATTCCCGCATTTCTCGGCGAGGCGGATATCTTCAAAGGCCTCCAGTTGCTGCCCGGGGTCAGTTCGGTGGGAGAGGGAACGTCCGGCATCAATGTCCGTGGGGCCAAAGCCGACCAAAATCTGTTGCTCATGAACGAGGCCCTGGTGCTGAGCTCCAATCACGCGCTGGGCTTTTTGTCGGGATTCAACACGGACGTGACGGAGACTTTTACACTGTATAAGGGAAACCTCCCTGCCAATTTTGGGGGAAGGGCGGGATCGGCACTCAATATCCTGATGAGGCCGGGGAGCAAGGAAAGCTGGCAGGGCCAGGTGGGAATGGGGACGTCCAACGGCAAAATCCTGATCGAAGGCCCCCTGGTGACGGACAAGGTGTCGGTGATTTTCGGCGGGCGGCTTTCCAATGTCAACTGGCTGCTCAACCAAGCCCGGGATCTGGACATCCAAAACAGCAGGCTGAACTTCTATGACGGCTATGCGGGGGTAAACTGGGATCTGGGGAAAGGGCATCTGATCGAGGCCAACACGCTGGTCACGGGGGACGATTTTCAGTTTTCGGATCAGTTTGGCTACGATTGGGCCAACCGGATCAGTTCGTTGCGGTACAGGGGAATCCTGTCCGAGCACATCTCTGTCACGGGACTTCTGGCCGACGGCAACTTTGACAACGCGTTTTTCGATCCTGAGGGAGTGGATGCCGCCCGGGTCGAGAACGGCATGAGGTATCAGCAGGGTAAGGTCTCCGCTACCTGGGCAAACGACAATCTGGCCTTGACCGGAGGACTGGAAGGGATTTACTACAAAGGAAAGCCCGAACGGATGCAGCCTTTCAATGAGGAGTCCGCCGTACAGGGGGCGCAGGTGGGAAAAGAACGGGGGATGGAACTTTCCGGATTTTTGTCACTGGAATATGAGCTTGGGGAAAATACGGGATTTGTTGCCGGACTGCGGTATTCGGGATATTCCCAACTGGGGCCCGATACCGTGTATCGCTACCGCGAAAACGCCCCGATCAGCGAGGGAGAGATCATCGGCGAAACGGTTTTTCCCTCCGGAAAGATCAAGTCCTATTCCGGGCTGGAGCCCCGATTTTCCCTGCGGCAAAACCTCAACCCCACCTTTTCGGTGAAGCTCAGCTATGCCCGGCTTTTCCAATACATCCAGTCTATTTCCAATACCTTTGGGCCGACGCCCATTGACCTTTGGCAGTTGAGCACGACTTACATTCCGCCCCAGCGCTCGGACAATTTTTCCCTGGGCTTGTTCAAAAACTCCAAGGACAACAAGTGGGAATACTCCATTGATGCCTTTTATCGGGTCAGTCAAAACCAGGTCGAATACCGGGATTTTGCCCAGATCTTTCTGAATCCGCACATGGAGACCGAGCTGGTCTTTGGTGACGGCGAGGCCTATGGCGCGGAATTCATGATCAAGAAAAACCTGGGAATCGTGACAGGTTGGCTGGCTTATACCTATTCCCGTTCGTTTTTCACCTCGGTCAGTGAGTTTGAGGAAGAGCAGATCAACCAGAACGAGCGGTTCCCCTCCAACTATGACAAGCCACACGAGGTCAATTTTATCCTGAGCCGCAAGATGTACCCGCGTGGGCTGTTCAACGTCTCGGCCAATTATGCCACAGGCAGGCCCGTGAGTGCGGTCAATGCGTCGTACATCCTGAACGGCGGTTTGGTGGTGCCGGACTATTCCGCCCGAAACAAGTACCGAATCCCGGATTATTTCCGAGTGGACGTATCCTATACCGTGGAGAAGGTCTTTTCCAAAAAGGGAGACAGCCTGAATTTTGGCATTTACAATTTGTTTGGAAGGAAGAATGCGTATTCTGTATTTTGGAAAAAAGACGGGGATTCCCAGCAGCTCAGACCTTACCGGCTGGCCATCCTGGGCGCGATTTTTCCTTCGATCACCTACAGTATTCAATGGGGAGGCAGCAATGAATAGAATCGGGATTTTGGGTGTGTTTACCGTGCTGCTGGCTTTCAACTCCTGCGTGGAGCAGATTGAGTTTAAGCTGGACAAGGCAGACAGGGAGCGTCTGATTGTGTCGGGAATCCTGACGGACCTGAATGAGCCGCAGTTGGTGTACCTGTCTGAGACCACCTCCAGTGCGAGAGAGCCGCTTTTGGTGGATGATGTAAACCGGACCTACACCCTCGACGACAAACCAAGGCCGCTCAGGGGAGCGGGCGTGCAGTTGGTGGATGAGACCTCCGGGGAAACCTGGCGGTACCAGGAGACCAAACCCGGCCAATATGAGCTCAATGGCTTCCTGCACCAGTCACCTGATGCCCGGTATTTTCTGGATATTGCCGTCGGCAGCGGGCGCTACAGATCCGAGCCACAGGCTATCCCCGAGGTGATCGGCTCGGATGAGCTGAATTTTTCCTTTGAGCGGACGAGACTGGGTGACAATCCGGACGCGGCACAGGTGGTGATCCGGACTCAGGTGACGCTTCCGGACCAGGTCGGGAACTACTACCTGCGCTGGACTGTGGATGAGGCGTATTATTGGAATCTGACTTTTTTCCCGAATTTTTTCAATATGCCGCCGCCGCCCTGCGTGGTATTTGGCTTTCCCGATCCGGAAAGGATCACGTTGGTCAACGGGGATTTGCTGAATGCGCCCGGTGCAAAGACCACCCAAACCGTAGTCCAAAGGCCGGTGGATGAGTCTTTCCTGAGCCGGCACTACTTCAATGTCCGCCAGTTGAGCATTTCCAAAGATGCCTACGAATACTGGAGAAGGGTGGGGGAAATCGTCAGCAACACGGGGTCGGTATTTGACACTCCGCCGGCACCGATCAAAGGCAATTTCCATAGCCTGAATGATCCCGATGAGGTAGTGCTGGGTTATTTCGAAGTATCCAAGGCAAAGATGACCCGTATCTACACCACCTTGGCCGACGTGCCTTTCTTTTTGGAAAAAGAATGCGAATACGAGCCGGGCAAGGCCAGGAATCAGTATAAGTCGACCTGTCTGAGCTGCAATGTGTTTCCAAACAGCATCATGGCATTTCCCGAGTGGTGGTTTGATCAGTGAGGGACAAGGCCGCAAGGAGGTAAAGTTGCAAGGTCGGAAAGTGGTGTCCGGCTGAGCGGAGTCGAAGCTTTTTTTAGTAAGTGGTAAATGGTGAGTGGTTGTATGACAGATGATCTGTGCCGATCAGCACGGAAGACCGAAGAAAACAAAGATTTGGTGTTTTCTTGGTCTGCAAACCTTTTGAAAAAGCTACTGGCAAGATTCCGGATATCCGTAAATCCGAAATCGGGAGACTTTCTGAAAAAAGCCCTTCTCAGACATCTGGGAAGGGCTTTTCTATGGGCCATGGTCTATTGACTTGGAGCTAATTTACTTTCCCATTCCCAGGTAATCCACCACAAAATAGCCCATCACGCGCATGCCCAGCACAAACCCGCCTTCGTCGATGTAGAAGTCCGGAGTGTGGTGCGACGGGGTTTTGGTCGGGTCGCCGCCTTTTTTCATGCCTCCCAGGGAGATAAACAGGCCGGGCTTTTCGCGCTGGAAGAAGCTGAAATCCTCCGCGCCGGTAATGGGAGGGTTGGTGATTACATTGCCTTCCCCGGCTGCGGCCAGTACGGTTGCTGCCATTTGGGCCGTCAGGCCGGGATCATTGACCGTTGCCGGATAAAGCTTGGTAATGTTCACGTCGGCCTTTGCGCCCGCGCTTTCCGCGATATTGGTGGCGATTTCGGTGATCCGGCGGTGGACGAGCTCCTGCTGTTTGTCTCCAAAAGTCCGGATGGTGCCGATCATTTCCACCTTTTCGGGGATGATGTTGTGGCGGATTCCGCCATGGATGGCCCCCACGGTGACCACAGCGGGATTGTCGGTGATGTTGACGTTTCTGGAGAGGATCGTCTGCAGTCCTGTGATGATTTGTGCGGAGGTCACGATCGGATCCACTCCAGACCAGGGAGAGGCTCCGTGGGCCTGGGTTCCGTGGACGGTGATTTCCAGATTGTCCACGGCTGCCATGGCCGGTCCGGAGCGGTAGCCGATCTTGCCGACTTCCATCTGTGAACCGATATGCAGGCCAAAAACCGCGTCCACATCTTTCATCACGCCCTCCTCGACCATTTGCTTGGCACCCCAAGAGGTCACGCCCTCCTGATAGATTCCTTCCTCGGCAGGTTGGAAGAGAAACTTGACCGTCCCCTCCAGGTCGGCCTTCATCCCAGACAAAATCTCCGCGACACCCATCAAAATCGCCACGTGCGTGTCGTGTCCGCAGGCATGCATCACGCCGGTTTCCTGCCCGTTGTAGGTGGCGGTCACCGTGGACTTGAAGGGCAGATCCACCCGCTCAGTCACGGGCAGGGCATCCATATCGGCGCGGAGGGCGACCGTGGGACCGGGCTTTCCTCCCTTCAAAATCCCGACAACACCGGTGACTGCCACGCCTTCCTGCACCTCAATCCCCAAGGACCGCAGGTGGTCGGCGATTTTCTTGGCGGTTCTGGTTTCAGCGTTGCCCAGTTCCGGGTTTTGGTGGATGTCGCGTCTCCACTCGACGACTTTGGCTTCGATGGAGCTTGCTTTCTTGTCTATTTCTGGTCGAAGACTGGTTTGTCCCATTGCTGCACCGCTTAGGAGCAGGAGCGGGAGGATGAATTTGTTCATGAAAAAGGGGTTGATGGTTTAGGCTAGCGGTTATTTGGCTGGTTGAAAATAAGAATTGAAGCCCATAAAATCCTTTCTCAGGGCATAAATTCAGAAAAAGAATACAGTTACCCGGATATGCCTTTTTAAGAAAAATAGGATGTCACTAAAAGTGAAAAAACAATGTTGCCGTCCTCACCTGAGCTCGCAAGGGGGCTTGAACTGGCCAAGCTTTTGCCTGAACGCCACCTGAACACTGCCCGCTGAAAACTGTTGCTTGGAAACTTGCCTTTCCGGGCCCATTCCCTATTTTTGCCCAAGACCTGACCAAAGGGGATTTTGCCCCTGCCATGCGGGTGATTTTTCCTTTGGTCCTTCCTTGTATGTCACTCCAAGTCTCCCAGCTAAGCAAACGTTACGGTACCCAAAAAGCGCTCGACGAGGTGAGTTTCACAGCCTCGCCGGGCAGGATTTTGGGGTTTCTGGGGCCCAATGGTGCAGGGAAATCCACCGCCATGAAGATCATCACAGGCTACCTGGGAGCGGATTCGGGTTCGGTGGGGATCTTGGGAGAAGATGCCTTGGCAAATCCCAAAAAGGTCAGCCCGAAAATCGGCTATTTGCCCGAGCACAACCCGCTGTACCCCGATCTGTATGTGAAGGAATTCCTGGAGTTTTCCGGGGGGCTCTATGGCATGAAAGCCTCCCGAATCCGGGAAAGAGTCAATGAATTGATCCGGAAAACGGGCCTTTCTCCGGAGCAGCACAAGAAGATCGGACAATTGTCCAAGGGCTTTCGCCAGCGGGTTGGCTTGGCCAGGGCACTGATCCATGATCCCCAGGTGGTGATCTTGGACGAGCCCACCACAGGGCTGGATCCCAATCAACTGGTGGACATCCGCAACCTCATCCGGGAAATCGCCGAGAACAAGACGCTGATTTTTTCTACGCATATCATGCAAGAGGTGGAGGCCATCTGCCAGGATGTGGTGATCATCAACAAGGGAAAAATCCTGGCCGCAAGTCCTTTGGCAGAGCTGAAAACCGGATCTGACCAGACTGAACTGGTCTTGGAGACCGAGGAAGAAATTGACCTGGAGTGGTTTGAAAAGCTTGGGAACGTGCGTTTCGGGAGCAAAGGGAAAAGGGAATTGGTGATCGAGACTTCCAGTCCGGCAGAGACAAGAAGAGCCTTGATGCTGTTGATTGCAGAGCGGTCGCTGAGTCTAAAGAGCCTGAACCAAAGCAGGAAGAGTCTGGAAACCCTTTTCAGGGAAATCACCGCTGCACGATGAACAGCCTGTTTTTGAAAGAAATCAACGCTTTTTTTGGGAGCCTGACCGGCTACCTGATCCTGGCCTTGTTTTTGGTTGCGCTGGGTCTGATCGTTTGGGTTTTTCCGGAAAGTTCCGTGCTGGATTACGGCTTTGCCGATCTGGAATCCCTTTTCGCCTACACCCCTTACGTGTTCACTTTTTTGATTCCGGCCCTGTCGATGCGGGCGATTGCCGAGGAGCGGAAAACCGGCACCTGGGAGCTGTTGCGGACTTCACCCCTTTCTTTGGTCCAGATCATCGTGGCAAAATACCTGGCATTGTTGGCACTGGTTTTCCTGGCGGTATTGCCGACGCTGCTCTATGCCTACAGCATCGTTCAGCTTGGGGATCCGGTAGGAAACCTTGACCTGGCCGGATTTTTTGGGAGCTGGATCGGGCTGCTGATGATCGGGGCTACTTTTGCCGCCGTTGGGCTTTTTGCCAGCGCGCTGACATCCCAGCAGGTGGTGGCTTTCGTTCTTGGGGTGTTTCTTTGTTTTCTGCTCTATTTCGGATTTACCGCTTTGGCAGGGATGCTGACGGGGGAGATTGCCTTTTGGGTGGAGGAGTTGAGTCTGAGCTATCACTACACCAGCCTCAGCAGAGGGGTGGTGGACAGCCGGGATGTATTTTTCCTGCTCGGGATGGTTTGGGTGTTTTTGGGTGCTTCGGTTTTGGTTTTGAAAAACAGATGAAGAAATCGGGAATCCATACCGCCAAGCCGTTTTTGATCCTTTTGGGAGGGGTTTTGCTCCTGGTTTTGCTGGGACAGCTTCTTCGCTTTCGCATCGATCTCACCGAGGAAAAGCGTTTTACGCTCCATCCCGCCACCAGGGATTTGCTCGAAAATCTCGACCGGCCAATCCATGTGGACATTCTTTTGACCGGGGAAGACCTGCCCGGAGGGATGCGCAGGTTGCAAAAGTCCATCGAAGAGACGGTCAGGACTTTCAATGCCCATTCTCCCACGCCCATCGGCTTTTCCTATTTTGATCCGCTTTCCGTCAGAGACTCGCTCCGGGAGCAGTTCATCTACGACTTGGTGGACTATGGAATCAATCCGATCAACTTGTTTGTCAACCAAAATTCAGGGCAGCAGACCCAATTGATTTTCCCGGGAATCCTGGTTGCGGACGATGAATTTGAGACCGGCGCACTGATACTGAAAGGCGAGCGGGGAATGTCTGAGGATCAAATCCTGAACACTTCCATCGAAAATCTGGAATTCGAGCTCAGCAATGCCATCCGGAAACTGGTCCATCCCGGGAAAACTGCCATTGCGATGATCATCGGACACGGAGAGCTCTCCGAAGACGATGGTTTTGGGATGGTAGAGGCACTCGACGGGCAATACGAGGTATTCAAAGTCCCCCTGGATCAGGCAAAGTCGCCGGAGGATCTGAATTCATTTGGGACAGTTTTTGTCTTGGGGCCAAAGCAAACCTACACCGAACGGGAGCTGTATCTGTTGGATCAATACGTGATGCAGGGGGGCAACCTGGTCGTAGCGGCTGAAGGAGTCGCCGTAAATCTGGCGGAAGCGGGCGGCGAGGGCACCTTTTCTTTTCCCCTGGAAAATGAACTGGACCGTTTGCTTTTCAGGTATGGTGTCCGGATCAACAAGGACCTGATCCAGGATCTCAACTTCAGCTACATTCCCGTGATGGGGGGCAATTTTGGCAACCAAGAGCAGTTGGTGCCCTTGCCTTGGCCGTTTTATTTTAACGCAGGCAGGGTTCAGTCTCATCCGGTCACCAAGGCGCTGGATCAGGTAAATTTCCGTTTTGCCAGCAGTCTGGATACCGTGAAGGCGGACGGAGTGACCAAGACTCCGCTGATATTCGGATCGGAAAATGAAAGGATCCTGCCGGCTCCCTCAAGAGTGGCGTTTTCGGATATGGAGTCTGAGCCAGATCTGGCTGGGTTTTCATTGAAAAATTTGCCCTTGGGCTATTTGCTTGAAGGGGAATTCACCTCCCTGTTCAAGAACCGGTTTGTGCCCGAAGGTTTTGCAAAAGCGGAATTCAAAGAATCCGGAAAAGGAAAAGTGGTTGTCTTTGGAGACGGCTCGATATTCCAGAGCCAACTGAGTTTGCTGGGAAATCAGCCGCTTGCATTAGGGGAGGATCCTTTTGCCCAGACGACGTATGCCAACAAGCAACTGCTTCAAAATCTGGTGCAGTACTTGAGTGATCCTGAGGGGATCATCGCCGCCAGAACCCGCACCCTCCGGATCAGACCGCTGGATGGCGTGAAGGTATCACGGCAAAAAGCCTTTTGGCAGGGAGTAAACACCGCACTGCCCGTATTGGTTTTGGGATTGTTGGGAGGATTGGTCCTTTACTTGAGAAAGCTCAGGTACGCAAAAAAAGCCAGTGCATGAGACTCAAAAAAATAGGCCAGAAAATTTCGGGGAAAGATTTCACATACCCGCCGAATTAGCATTTTATTTATAAATTTACCCCATTCGATATAAACTAAATACCAAGCCCTACGATATGAAATCGAGCTTGGCGAAGAACCTCCCCCAGAAGGATGATTTTCGGCCCCGCGAGATTCCATATGGCCTTTGACAAAAATTATAACCATATGAAATTTATTGTTTCCTCTTCTGCCTTGTTGAAGCAGCTCTCGGCAATCAACGGTGTCGTGACGACAAATCCGGTGGTTCCCATCCTGGAGAACTTCCTGTTTGAAATCAAAGATTCTGTGCTGACCATCACGGCTTCCGATTTGCAGACCTCAATGATGACCCAGTTGCATGTGGAGGCAAAAGAGGACGGGAATATTGCGGTGCCCGCGCGTATCCTGATCGAAACCCTGAAAAACCTCCCGGAACAACCGGTGACCTTCAGCATCGACCACGATACCTATGCGGTGGAAATCAGCTCCGACAACGGACGCTACAGGCTTGCCGGTGAAAACGCCACGGACTTCCCCAAGATCCCCACCGTAAACAATGCGACCACCGTGGACATGTCCACCGAGGTGCTTTCCTCGGCGATCTCCAACACCATTTTTGCCGCCAGCTCCGACGAGCTCAGGCCTGCAATGACGGGCGTCTACATCAATCTCAGCGCCACCAACACCACCTTTGTGGCAACTGACGGCCACCGGCTGATCCGATACAGAAGAGTGGACGTGGCCTCTCCAAACGGCGCCAGCCTGATCATCCCGAGAAAAGCACTGAACCTGCTGAAATCCACCCTGCCAAGCGAAAACGTGCCGGTAACCGTGGAATTCAACCAATCCAACGCCTATTTCAAATTCAACAGCATCAAGATGATCTGCCGTCTGATCGACGAGCGATACCCTGACTACGAAAACGTCATTCCGGTGGACAATCCCAACCGCATGAACATCGACCGTCTGGAACTGCTCGGCTCACTCCGGCGTATCGCCATCTATGCAAACAAAACCACCCATCAGGTAAGACTGAAACTGACAGGAAGCGAGCTGATGATCTCCGCGGAAGACCTGGACTTCTCCAACGAGGCAAATGAACGACTCTCCTGCGAGCATGAGGGCGAGGATATCGAGATCGGCTTCAATGCGAAGTTTCTCGTGGAAATGCTCAGCAACCTGGGATGCAAGGAAGTCAGCTTGCGATTCAGCGCACCAAACCGTGCCGGACTGATCCTGCCGGCCGAGCAGGACGCAAACGAAGACATCCTGATGCTCGTGATGCCGGTGATGCTGAACAACTACGTGTAGTAAACCTAACCACAGACCATAACTTGAAAAGCCTCCGAAATACTTCCGGGGGCTTTCTTCTTTCAGGCCTTTTTCAGTTTATAGACCCAATAGCCCAAGCCCAAGGTGCTCAGAAAAAACAGGAGAGTCGATACTTCAAAAGTCCGGCGCTCGGCCAGTTTGTTTTCGATTTCCTTTTCTCTTTCAGCTACAGCCCTTTTCAGGGCCTGGACATCCTGCTCCAGACTGAGCGTGATGGACTTGTAGTCGTCCTTTTCCTGGGAAATGGTGGTAGTCTCTATCGAGCCGATCATCCGGAGTTCATCCATGATCTGGTTGTCCTTTGCCAGGATTCGTTCGAGCCATTCGTTGGTTTCGATCATGTCCTTTTTGGTGCGGTTGCCAAAGATCCCGGACTTCTTGCTTTCCGAAGCCTTCCATTCGGCATGGAGCTGGTCCCGCTCCTGGATCAATCGTTCCAGCTTTGCGCCATCAAACTGGGCTGCCTGAAAAAGGGCCAACACGAGGACTGCGATGAGGTTTGACATGGGGTTTGATGTTTTGAGATATTAGACTTAAGACGTAAGATATAAGACATTAAAGTCAGATGTCCGATGCTGTATGCCGTAACTGCCTACTGCGACTGCCGACTGGACTTTTTGGATTTCTCGCTTTAGAATTCAGCCTCAAATCTGCCCACTGCGGCGGCCTACCGATCACTGCCCACTGGCTTCCACGCGCGCGTCATTTCCTTTTTGCCCGGAGGGCCTGGAAGGGTCTCCACTTCCATATTGAGGTTCTTCAGATCACGTTTCAGTTGTCCTTTGGCACAATAGGTGGTGAACAAGCCGCCGGGTCGGATGGCGTCTGTGACTTTGTTCAAGGCCTCTTTCGTCCACAATTCAGGCTGCTTGCTGGGCGCAAACGCATCGAAAAAGACCACATCGGCAGGGTAAAGCTGCGCTTCTTCGAGTGTAACCTGGTCTTTTTTGAAATTGAAATATTCCGACACCGGTCCGCCTTCGTTCCATGGAGCCCGGTGCAGGGCCTCGAAATACTTGTGGAAATGCCAGATGCCGTGATCGTGCTCGATGTAATTGAGCTGATCGTAGATTTCCTTTTCGACAGGAAATGGCTCGATGGTATGATAAAGCACCGGGATTTGGTTTTGCTCCGCCCAGACCAAGGCCAGCCAGGCATTGAGACCTGTTCCAAAACCAACCTCGAATATCCGGATCGGGTATTTTCGGGGGTTTCTGGCCAGCCAAGAATCGAGCCCGTAGATCATGAACACGTGAATGGACTCCCGATAGGCGCCATGGAAACTGTGGTACGTCTCCTGCAGCTCGGTATGGTAGAGCGAATGTGATCCGTCTTCGGTGGTGATGATTTTGATTTTTTCGCTCATACTTTATAGATCAAAGCCGTGCAATACGCCGATACCCCTTCTTCCCTTCCGACAAATCCCAACCATTCGGAAGTGGTCGCTTTGATTGATATATCTCCCTCCGCAACATTCATCACGCGGGAAAGGCAGGTCTTCATCTCCGGGATGAACGGATTTACTTTCGGAGCCTGAAGGCAAACGGTCGTGTCCAGATTCCCGATTTCGTAGCCGGCAGCGCGGATCATCTTCATCACCTCTTCGAGCAGGATTTTGCTGTCGATGCCTTTGAATTTGGGATCCTTGTCGGAAAAGTGATAGCCGATATTTCGCATGTTGGCCGCGCCCAGCAGTGCATCGCAGATGACGTGGATGAGCACATCTGCGTCTGAGTGGCCGACGGCACCTTTTTCATGGTCCAGTTTGATGCCTCCCAGCCAAAAGTCGTAGCCGGGCTGGAGTTGGTGGACATCGTATCCAAAGCCTATTCTGAATGGGGTCATTGATCGATGGATTGGTAATAAAGCACCGAAGCCTGGTCTTGCCGGAGGAGCTGATGTGCCCAGGTTTTGAGCTGCGGCGCTTCGATTTTTGATTTTTGTTCAAATTCCTCCCAATATAGTTCGGGATTGCCCAAATGGGCAAAATATGCCAGATTCATCGCCCGGTTGAGGAGCTGGATGGACTCGTAAGTCTTCATCGCCTCTCCCTGGTTTTTGATTTTTTGAAGGTTCTTTTCGGGGATTTCATTTGCAAGAAACTCTTCGAGCACCTCGTCCAGGGCCTTTTCGGCCTCTTGGGCGGAGATGCCGTGTTCCATTTTTCCCGAAAAAACCAAAAGGCCAGGATCCACCGAGCCCGTGATGTATCCTCCGACCGAGGCGAATTTTTTCCCGTTTTTGACCAGTCGCTGCTCAAGCAGCGAGGATTTTCCCGAGCCAAGGAGATCACTGACCAAGTCGGCTTCCAGGTAGCCAGGCTGCCCTTTTGCGGGCATTTTGTAGGCTTTGTACAAGGCGTCCGTAGGGACTTTTGCCTGGTGTTCTTTTAGTCTCTTTGCAGTTTGGGTGGGTTCGGATACGATGCCGCCGGTGGATGCGGGACTGGCCGGGATTGGCCCGAACCATTTTTCGGCCAGTCGCTCTATTTGGGAAAGGGTGACATCGCCTGCCACTGTCAGGATGGCATTGCCGGGGTGGTAGTGCGCCTGGTAGAAGTCCCACACGTCTTCCCGGGTGTATCCTTCGATATCGGCAAGATCCTGCCCGATGGTCGGCCAGCGATAGGGGTGCTCTTCGTAGGCAAGGTTGCGCATGTGATGCCAGACATCCCCGTAGGGCTGGTTCAAATAGCGCTGTTTGTACTCCTCCATGACCACTTTTCGCTGCGTTTCGATTGTTTTTTCGCTCAGGGTTAGTTGTAACATGCGGTCGGATTCCAGCCAAAAGGCCGTTTCGATGTTTGCCGCAGGCAGGGTCATGTAGTAGTTGGTGATGTCGGGGCTGGTGAAGGCGTTGCAGGATCCGCCGACTCGCTCCAATTCCCGGTCAAAGACCGGAACGTTGGCAGAACTGCCGAACATCAAATGCTCGAAAAAGTGCGCCAGACCCGTCTTTCCGGGTTTTTCAAATCGGGATCCAACTTTGTAGAGCAGATTGAAAACGGCGATTTTGCTGCTGTGGTCCTCGTGCAGGATCACCTCTAGGCCGTTGTTCAGGAAAAATCGTCGGTAAGGAAACATTCAGGGTGAAATGGTTTTTTGACTGGTTGGAGGGGGAAGGGAGGACAGCAAGAAAGGCCAAAACCAATGGTTCTTTTCTTTTTTGGGTCTTTCTCCCCCATTGATGTAAGTTGTCCGGTTTTTTACAAAAAAAACCGAACTTTGGTTCGGATCGCTAAGTTAGAGTTCCCAAACATACTTCACCCATTCCGATGAAAAAACACTGCGTAGATCTGAATAAGACGGGACAGTTTTCGAGATTTTTTTTGGATTACATAGAAGGGAAAGAATCATTAAGACCATTTTATTCTCATTTGCCCAAGCTGGAGAGTTTCGGTGCGGCTATCGAGGCCAAAAAGTTTCCGGCCGAAAACCGGGAAATTCTCCACCGAGTCTTGCGGGATCAATATGCCGGAATGGAGGTCTCCGATGCGGTTTCCCAAAACATCGAATCGCTCCTCGGCGAAAAAACCTTTACCGTGACCACGGGCCATCAGTTGAACCTTTTTACCGGGCCGCTTTACTTTGTCTACAAGCTGGTATCCGCCATCAACTTGGCAAAAAAGCTAAAGGAAGCCTATCCCGAATTCCATTTTGTGCCGGTGTATTGGATGGCTACCGAAGACCACGACTTTGAGGAGATCAACTACTTCAGGCTGGACGGGAAAAAATACCAATGGACCAGCGACCAAAAAGGCGCGGTGGGTGATTTTGGGCTGGATGCCTCCTTTCTGGAGTTTCTGAAAGCGGTTGATTTTGCCCCGGAAGTCTTCAAAAATGCCTACCAAAGCAGCAAAACCCTGGGCGAGGCGGTTCGGAAATACGTCAATGGCCTGTTTGGTGAGTATGGTCTGGTAGTAGTGGATGGGAATCACGCCGCACTCAAAGCGCTCTTCAAGCCCGCGATTGCCTCGGATTTGTTTGGCCATGTGCCATTTGAGCAGGCACAAAAGGCAACCCACAGCCTGGAGCAGTTGGGGTACAAAAGCCAGATTTTCCCAAGGGAAATCAATTTGTTCTACCTCGACAAGGGAATCCGCGAACGGATAGAACGGAGAGGGGAGGGATTTCAGGTGTTGAATTCTGAACTCGGCTTCTCTTCGGATGAACTTAGGGAGCTGCTGGACTCCCACCCGGAGCGGTTCAGCCCAAACGTGGTGTTGAGGCCGCTGTACCAGGAGCTGATCCTCCCCAATTTGGCCTACCTGGGCGGACCGGCGGAGATGATCTACTGGCTGCAGTTGAAAGGGGTCTTTGATGCTTTTGGAGTGCCATTTCCGGTCTTGTTGCCCAGAAATTTCGCATTGATCTTGGATGGGGCGGTTTTGAAAAAAACCGAAAAACTCGGATGGGGAGGGGAAGATGTTTTTGTTGACTTTGAGTCCTGGAAGAAAGGCTTTGTGGAGAGGCAGTCCACGGTGGATTTTACACTGAAAGCGGAAAAGCAGGTTGTTTCGGAGCTGTTGGACAAAAAGGGCAAGCAAGCGGCGGTCTTGGAGCGCAGTTTGGAACTGGCATTTCAGGCAGGAAAGATCCGCAGCCTAAAGATCCTGGACCAATTGGCTTCAAAATTGAGAAAGGCAGAGGAAAAGCGGCTGCAAGTGGCCCTTGATCGGGCTCGGGCGGTTCTGGAATTTGCCGCTCCTGGGGGAACCCCGCAGGAGCGTGTGGCAAACATGATGCAGTTTTACCTCGGGAATCCGGGTCTGATTGATGACCTGATCGCCTGCTTTGATCCGTTCGACTTTAAAATGATAGTGCTGGAACTCAAATGAAAACAAAACAAGACCTCCGCTCGGCTTACCGACAGTTGCGCAAAAGCCTCCAGCCCGCCGTGGTGGAAGCCAAATCCCAGGCCATCAACCGCCAGTTCCTCGATTGGCTGGAGGAGAGAAGTCCCCTTCAGCACTTTCATCTGTTCTTTCCCATCGACCGGTTCAACGAGGTCAATACCTTTTACATCAAGGAGTCTTTGGAACAGATGGGCAAGACTCTCTACACCTCCCAGATAAACAGAGAGGACACCGAATTGGAGACTTTGAAATTGCCAAAGGAAGTGGCCTTCTTTCTGGACGAGTGGGGGATTCCGGTGCCCCAGGAGTCCATCAGGGTATCGCCCAACAAAATTGAGGCAGTCTTTGTCCCCCTTCTGGCCTATGATCGGTCAGGCAACCGGGTTGGATTCGGGAAAGGGTTTTATGATTCGTTTCTGGGCAAGTTGAAGCCGGAAGTCCTCAAGATAGGGCTTAGTTTTTATGGGCCTGAGGAAAGGATTCAGCCCGATGCACATGATGTCCGGTTGGATTTTTGTGTCACCCCCGAAAAGGTTTTTGCTTTTTGACAGGGCCGTCAGACGGGCTTCATGGCCGGTTTGGGCGACAATTGAGCCCATACTGGGATATGCCTGGGTTTTGACCCGAAAGCCACATATAATTTTGCGGGCTTTGCGGGGATTTGGCCGCGGTGTGAAACCTTCGTACTGAAATATTCATTTTGAAAATAGAAAACCGGTTAAAATTCGAACCGGTTTTTTCATTTTTTGCAAGAAAAAGCCAAAAATATTGAAAAATATAAACAGGAAATTTGGAAAATTTAGAAAATACAACGCTTAGGATTTGAAAAAACCCAAGAATTGAAATTATATAGATAAAAATGGCAAAAAGGGTGAATTTTATTCTTAAAAAACCGAAAAAATCGTGTTTTGATGCTTTGAAAAATATTTTTTGCAGTTGAAAATTATTTTTGAATTTGAACCTTTTTGAAATTACACGGAATAATATTTTGTGATAGTTAACAAATCGGGATCTTTTGGTTAAAAATTGTTAACAATATCGATTGTGACCAAATAATTCGCTTTTCTCTCCGTTCACATGATTTTTTTGCCGCTTTTGAAATTATGGGAGAATAATTTTTATTTACAAATATCAACTAAACTAAACACCTTATGAGAAAAGCTTTACTCTTGGTTGTTGCGCTTTTCACGATGACCCTCAGCTATGAGGTCTCGGCGCAGCAGCGGGTAATTACCGGTACGGTAATTTCCGAGGAAGACGGAATGGGCTTGCCCGGGGCAACAGTTCTCGTGAAGGGTACGACAGTGGGTACTACCACCGATCTGGATGGTAACTACTCGATCAACGTGCCCGCGGGTTCTGGCGTCCTGATTTTCTCTTTTGTGGGTCTCAAGACCCTGGAAGAGACAATCGGCAACCGGTCCGTAGTCAATGTCACTCTGGCGACCGACGCGTCACAACTATCCGAAGTGATAGTGACGGCCATCGGTATCGAAAGGGAAAAAAAGGCACTGGGTTACGCAGTGACCTCAGTGGACAACACACAACTGGAGAACCGACCGGAATCTGACGTGGCGCGGGTGCTCCAGGGCAAGGTACCGGGGGTAAACATCACCTCTACCAACGGGATGTCGGGATCAGGCACCAACATGGTCATCCGGGGTTATTCTTCGGCTACCGGATCCAACCAGCCGCTGTTCGTGGTGGACGGTGTCCCTTTCAGCACCAACACCAATTCCACCAACGGGTTTACCACCGGTGGAGCGACCACATCGAGCCGATTCCTTGATATCGACCCCAACAACATCGAGAGCATGTCGGTATTGAAGGGCCTGTCTGCCACGGTCCTGTACGGCGACCAGGGTAGAAATGGGGTAATCCTGATCACCACCAAGTCCGGTGCCGGTAAACGAAAGTCGGCAGAGGTGACCATCAGCCAATCCTTGTTCACCAACAAGGCGGCTTCTTTGCCTACCTTTGGCAGTGAGTACGGCAATGGATTCCACCAACTGGCTCCTCCTCCGTTCTTCTTCTCCAACTGGGGGGATAGACTTGACATCGGGCTGACCCACGGACACCCCATCGCCATGTCCGGAATTGCCTCCATCCGGAATGCGTTTCCTCAGTATTTTGTGCCAAATGCTGACGGAACTCCTTCCAGCACCCCAATTCCCTATGACTACAAGGCTTATGAGGATGTAAGTACCGCGTATTTCCAGACAGGCTTGGTATCCAATACTTCGGTGCAGATTGCGGGTTCCTCGGATAGAACTGGCTATTCTGCTTCCTTTGGCTACACAGATGATGAAGGGTTTATTCCCGGCAACGACCTGAAGAAATACAATTTCGGACTGGGGATCAATTCTGCCGTCACCGACAAGTTTTCGGTAAATACCTCGTTCACCTTTGCAATCACTGAATTGCTTTCTCCGCCGGTCAACGCCGCCTATGGTTCGGGGCCTGATGGAGGTATCCCTTCTGCTTTTGCAAATACGCTGTACGCCCCGCGCTCCTATGATTTGAGCTTGCCTTTCGAAAATCCGGTGGACGGTGGCAACGTGTACTACCGTTCCAACGGGGATCAGTTGAACCCCAAGTGGCTGTCCAAGAACTACGTGAACTCTTCGGATGTCAACAGATTCTTCAATTCCACTTCCCTGAATTACGACGTGAATGACAATTTCTCCATCACGTATCGTGTAGGTTTGGACACTTATACCGAAGACCGGGAAAACAAATACAACAAAGGAGGCGGTGGCGCGGTAAGCACCCTGATAAATACGGGCTACTACAAAACCCAATTCATAAAAAACACCATCTGGAATCAGGACTTGGTACTGAACTACCGCAAGGTGATCAACGATGACTTGAGCTTCTCGGTGTTGTTGGGGGGTAACTCCCGCTACGACTCCTACGAGCAAGATGGATTGGTTTCTACCGGCCAACTGGCATTCAATCTCTTCAGACATTCCAATTTCCTTCAGGCCTCTTCCCGTGATCCCTTGAATGGTGCCAATCTGCAAAGAACATCCGAAGAAAGAAGAATGGGAATCTATGGACAGGCGACGTTGGATTACAAAGACTATCTGTTCCTGAACCTCTCTGCAAGGAATGACTGGACCTCGACGGTGGAAGAGGACAACAGAAGGATTCTCTATCCGGGCGCCTCAGTCTCCTTCATCCCAACCACGGCATTTGGCTGGAGTTCTTCCACTCTGAATGACCTGAAGCTGAGATTGGGATACGGTACTTCGGCTGGTTTCCCTTCGCCTTACAGTACCAGAAGTGTATTGTCCCAAAATGCCAGGGCTTTCCAAAGTGCCGGGGGCACACTTTATCAGACCCAATCTGTAGATAACTTCTTGGGTAACCCCAATTTGAAGCCTGAATTGCACGAGGAAATAGAATTCGGGGTAGAGGCCCAGATGTTCAACAACAAATTGAGGTTTGATCTCTCCCTGTATCAGAAAAATACCCAGGATTTGATTACCGATGCCCCGATTGACCCTGCCACGGGGTACACAGCGACCTCCATCAACATCGGCAAAATCAGAAACCGGGGGATTGAGTTCCAGGCTACTGCCACTCCGGTGCGCACTGCTTCGGGATTTTCTTGGGAGACTACCTTGAACTATACCTTGTATCGGACCGTGACCATGGATTTGGGGGGCGAACTGGAGGAAGTGGTGGTTGCGGGTTTCTCCAATCTCGGAAACTTTGCGATTCCGGGAAGGCCCTTCAATATCATCAAGGGTATTGGTATCAAGAGACATGAGACGTCGGGAGACAAGGTCGTATTGCCCAACGGACAATATGAAGCTACAGGTGGACTCGTGGAATTGGGCGATCCCAATCCGAAATGGAATGGCTCCTGGATCAATACCTTCAGATACAAGGGCTTTACCCTGAATGTGATGGCAGAATATCGCCACAAAGGCGTGATTGTATCGCAGACGGTAGCAGCTACCCTGGCCAGGGGTGTGACCAAAGATCCGGTGACCGACCGTGAGATGACTTTCATCCTTCCCGGGGTAAAACAGGACGGCACGCCCAATGACATCCAGGTGACCGCAGCCAACTACTTCTTTGACAACTACTTCTTTACGGATGAAGCGATCACCTTTGACGGATCCACCATCAGACTGAGGGAATTGTCACTGGCATACGAAATTCCCAGAAGCCTGATTTCCAAGACTCCTTTCAAGAGAGCTTCTATTGCCATGAGTGGGACAAACCTTTGGTTCAAAGCCTTGAATTTCCCTCCAAACATGAATTTCGATACGGATGTATTGGGTACTGGTGTGGGTAACGGCCTCGGCTTTGATTTCGTAACCGGACCTAGTTCTAGAAGACTTGGTGGTACCGTCACTTTGGCATTCTAATCCTTAAAAGACATTACGATGAAAAGAAGAATATATAGTTTGTTTATCGCCCTGAGTTTGGTGGTGATAAGTTCATGTGACCTGAATCTCCAGGAAGATCCAAACGCGGTAACCGCGTCAACGGCGAGTTTGGACTTGGTATTGAATCGAATCCAAGTTGACTTTGTTTCTTTCTTCAATACGACAGGCGACAGCGGAATGCGTTTGACAAGAATGCTCAACCAGGGCTCCAACCTGTATGACCAAGCTTATGTGCCGGTCGGATTTAACGGAATCTGGACGGCAGCTTATGCCAATATCCTGAATGACATCAATTTTTTGGAGCCTTTGGCGACAGAGCAAAATTTCAGGAGGCATTTGGGGATTGCACGGGTGATCAAAGCCTATGTGTTGATGACTTTGGTGGACAAGTTTGACGCCATTCCCTATGTGGAGGCTTTGGATCCGAACAACTTCAATCCAAAGTATGACGCCGGTGCCGATGTATATGCCGCAGCTTTGGAAGAATTGAATCTGGCAAAGCAGGATTTTGCCGCAACCTCCGTTGGGGCTCCGCAGGATCTGTTCTACAACGGAAATTATGCAAACTGGGTGCGACTGGTGAATTCTCTGCAGTTGAGATTGCAGTTGAACAGGAAATTGGTTGATCCGTCCGGTTCTGCCGCTGCGATCAACGCCTTGATCACCGAAAACAATTTCATTCAGCCAGGCCAGGAATTTGTGTTCAGATATGGCACCAACCTGACCGACCCCGATTCCCGTCATCCAAGATACGCCGGCCAATACGCTCCAGGCGGAGGGGGTGATTACCAATCCACGTGGTTTATGTATAATCTGACCGAAGTAAAAAAGAATCCGAATTCAGGGGATTTGATCCCCGATCCGCGGGCCAGATTCTATTTTTACAGACAGCAGACGGTAAATCCGACGAACCCCCAGGAAATCAGATGTGTGGGGGAATTTCCTCCTTCCCACTACATTGCAGGGGGATTTCCTTTCTGCCTTCCCGGCAACAGGGGATATTGGGGAAGAGACCACCTAAACGGTGAAGGTATCCCGCCCGATGGCTTGGTGAGAACTGCCTGGGGCGTTTATCCTGCCGGCGGCAGATACGATGACAACTCTGCCGCCCAAGTGGGACCGGCTTTGGGCGCGGGAGGGAGTGGTATCCAGCCGATTATGTTGCCCGCCTTTGTGGATTTTATGTTGGCTGAAGCTGCACAGACTATTTCAGGCGTGGGTGGGGATGTGAAGGCCCTGTATTTGAGCGGGATTACCAAATCCATCAACTACGTCAGGGCATTTGGACTCTCTACCACGCAGTCTGCCGCAATCACTGCTTTTCAATCCAACGCTGCATTCGAAACGGAAAGAACAAACTATTTGGCCGTAGTCGGTCAGGAGTTTGATGCCGCGACGGAGGCCAAAAAGATGCACCTGATTGGCAGGGAGTACTGGATTGCATTGTATGGCAACGGCAACGAGGCTATCAACCTTTATAGACGAACTGGTCAGCCAGATGGGATGCAGCCCGGTCTCTTGCCGGACGCGGGGACTTTCCCAAGATCATTCTTCTATCCCAACAATCACGACGCAACCAACTCAAATGCCCAGCAGAAGAGTTCTCAGGCACTCCGCGTGTACTGGGATACAAATCCTGAGGGTAACGGGTGGGTGTATTAATTCTCAAAAAGATAGAAACTATGAAAATTCTAAAATATAGCTTCGGATTATTGGCCTCTTTGATGCTGTTGGCATCATGCGCTGATTCTGTGGAACCCAACATCCCTTATACGACTTTCAACAACGGGGCGTATCTGCGTACGATCGAAAGAACCAGCACCACATTCAATTTCTATGATTTGGCCAATTCCAAATTTGAAATTGTAATAGAAGGAGTGGACAACGAAGGGGGCAATACCGTGGAAACAGTGGAGGTACGGGTGAGGAAAAGAAGGGTGGTTCCTGGAGTTGGCTTGGTTTATGTCCCGGTCGCCGGCCCCAGCAATGCGGTGAACGATGTTTTGGTGGCTACCTTGACAAAGGCAGATTTCCAACCCGCTACCGGTACCAAATTCCTAAGATCCACCATCAGTGTGTCTGCAACAGAAACCCTGTCAAAGCTTGGGTTGACTGAAGAAGACATCAACGGTGGGGACGGTTTTGAATTTAGACTGAAGTTGACAGATAGGGAAGGGAGGATTTTCAATGATGTCAATGCAAGTGGTGACGTAAAGGGCGGTGCCTTCTTCGATTCCCCATTCTTGTATGACGTTACTGTGGTTTGTCCGACCGATCTGGGTGGTACCTATGACTTTGTTCAGGTTGGTGCATCTTCACCCTATGGAGTCTGTACCGGTGGCGCTACTTCCGGAAAGACTACCTGGACAGCCATTTCGGGAACCACTTCCTATGATATTTCGGATGCGACCTATGGGTTGTTCGAATGTATCGGAGATCCGCCATCTCTGGGTGCTGGGGTTAGGTTAAGTGATTCCTGCGGTGTATTGGGCTATTCGGGCAGTGATGGATATGGGGCTACCTATACGTTCACTTTTATCAGCAATGACGGGAGCAGTCTGGTGTTTAGCTGGATAAACTCGTACAACGAAGTGGGCACCGTGACCGTGTTTGCCAATCCGGGCAAACCTTGGCCGGATACTTTGAGATAAGCAATTGAACTTTGAATGTCTATCAAAAGCAGCGTCATACGGCGCTGCTTTTTTTATGGTGTGCCGTGCATGGCAATACACTAGGTGGTGCAAGTCCACTGTGGGGGTATG
>CAZGYC010000007.1:0-4538 GCA_964530015.1 uncultured Limnohabitans sp.
AAATGATCGGGGCAACCCTGAAGGGGTTGAACTTGGGAAGCCGGATGTCCCCGCCAAGACGGGCAGGCGATGTCAAGTGACCGATGAACATCGAATGTCGAAGTACGAAAAAATCTGAAATCGACAGACAAAAAAACATAACCATAAAAAGCAAAACTATGCCAAACCCATGGACCGGAAAGGGAAATCCCTACACCAGACAGGAAGTACGAGACCGACTTAAAAACACCCTGGCGCAGCAAAAAGCCATCATCGCTGCCGGAGCAGGAACCGGTATCTCTGCCAAATTCATCGAAAAAGGAGGCGCTGACCTGCTGATCATCTACAACTCAGGCAGATTCAGGATGTCCGGCCACGGTTCATCCGCCGGGCTGATGGCCTATGGCGATGCCAATGCCGTGGCGATGGAGATCGGGGAATTTGAAGTGCTTCCGGTGGTGGAAGAGATCCCGGTGATCTGCGGCGTGCACGGCTCCGATCCCCGCAGGCGTATGTGGCACCATCTGCTGAAAGTAAAAGAAATGGGCTTCTCAGGCATCAACAATTTCCCAACCCACTCCATAGTCGATGGGCATTTCCGCCAAGTGCTGGAGGAAACGGGCATGGGCTTCGAAAAGGAAGTGGAGATGGTGCGAATAGCCAATAAGATGGACCTGTTTTCCATCGTCTATGTAGCCTCTCCAGAGGATGCCCGCCAAATGGCGGAAGCGGGGGCGGATGCGGTTATTTCCCATGTGGGCACGACCGTGGGAGGTTCCATCGGCGTCACGGGGGCGAGCTGCAGCATGGACGAGGCCATCGCCCGTACCAACGACATCGTGGCCGCTGCCAAGGCAGTCAACCCCGACTTGTTCTTTCTGGCCCACGGCGGCCCGATCAATACGCCCGATGACGTTCGGATCGTCTTGGAAAAGGCAAACGTTCACGGCTTCGTAGGGGCTTCCTCACTCGAACGAATGGGCGTGGAAGAATCCCTGACCAATCTGACCCGGGAATTCAAGAAGCTGACGATCAAGTAAATCCGAATTTAACAGACTTGTGGTTTGTCAGTGCACAGACCACTGTATTTCAACCTGAATTAAAAAGGGCTGTCTCGAGAAAATCGAGACAGCCTCTTTGCTGTTTTTCAACGCCATGGCCTGCGCCACAGGCCATATTTCTACTTCCCGCAACTGCAATGCGGAACCGTCAGCCCCTCCCCTGCTTCATGCCAGTTGAAGGTATCGTGGTAGGGAGCCAGTTCCCACCAGAAAGGCGTGCGGCTATGCGGATGGTTGCCCACTTCGTCCATCGTGGAGGTATCGTACAGGCGGCCGTTGACCATGGTAAACTGCACGTTTTGGGATTGGTAGATGTCGGCCAGCGGGTTGCCGTCAATCACGATCAGGTCGGCAAGTTTGCCCACCTCCAGGCTGCCGATCTGATGATCCAGTCCCAGGGACTTGGCTCCGTTCAGTGTCGCGGCTCTCAGCGATTCGAGATTGCCCATTCCTCCCTGATGCATCATCCAAGTCTCCCAGTGCATTCCCAGCCCTTGGATCTGTCCGTGTGCGCCGGTATTGACCAATACGCCCAAATCGGAAAGTTTTTTGGCAGACTTGGACACCAGGATATGGCCGTTTTCATATTCTTCCAGCGGTGCCTTGATCCGGTGTCTTGATCGGCTGTCGATGACAGATCTCGGGGTGTACTTGAGCAGGTGCCCATTTTCCCAGACATTGTCCTTTTGGTACCAAAAATACTCCCCGCTCAATCCTGCGTAGTTCACGATCAGCGTCGGGGTATAGGCCGTCTTGCTGTTGGACCAAAGGGTCTGCACGTCTTGGTAAAGCGGAGCCACCGGGATATTGTGCTCTATCGTCGTGTGGCCATCCATGATCATGGACATGTTGTGGAAATAGGTGGAACCACCCTCCGGCACGACCAAAACACCGTTTTCGCGGGCAGCCTGGATCACCTGCTGACGCTGGTCGCGTCTTGGCTGGTTGTAGCTTTTTACCGAAAAAGCCCCAAAGGCCTTGGTCCTCCGGATCGCCGCGCGGGCATCCTCCAGGCTGTTGATCACGGCTTTGAAGTCTCCGTCCGCCCCATACAGGATGATCCCGGTGGAGAAGATCCTCGGGCCAACCATCAATCCCGCCTTGATCATTTCGGCCTGGCTGAATACAAACTCACTGTTGCTCGAGGGATCATGGGTCGTGGTCACCCCAAAGGCCAAGTTGGTGTAGTATTGCCAATGTTTTTGGGCACTCAGTCCATTGTGAAACTGCCCCACGTGGGCATGGGCATCGACCAGGCCCGGCATGATGGTCTTGCCCTGGACATCGATCACCTTGGTATCAGCGGGAAGGCTCAGATTCGCTCCCACCGCCTGGATTTTGTTTCCCTCGATCAGGATCGTGCCGTTTTCGATCACCTCATCTCCCTTCATGGTGATGATCCGGGCTCCGGTGAAGGCGATCCTCCCGCCCGGAACGTCCGACTTGAGCTTCAGTCCGATTCGGATACCGGTGGTATCCATCGCCGGAAGGCTGTCCGGGGAATCCGGCAGGAAAGTGAAACGCCTGTCCACCTCATTGGTAAAATACTCCTCTCCCAGGGTCCAGTGGATCTTTTTGGAGTCGGCGGACCAGTGGATGTTGATGCCAGCATCCCGGGTCAAGGGGCTCACCGGCACCGAGGACCCCGTAGGAGCCAGCTCAACCGTCTGTCCGGTCTTTGGAAACGGAGCCAGATAGACCTTGTGCAGGTTGATGAAGGCAATCCAGTTTTCATCCGGGCTGGGCAGGATGCGGTTGCCGTAGCTGGACGAAACCAACACCCGCTCGTCGTTGCCGCTGAGGTCCATGCTTTTCAGGGTTTTGGTAGTGGAGCCAAAGAAATAGCCCCCGGACTGGACAAAGATGCGGTCGCCTTTTTGGCTGAACATGGGAAAATCCCCGTCCTTGGTCACCAACACCTCCGGGCCTCCGGCGGCCGGAATCCAGTAAATCCCCGGCTGTCCGGTATGGGTCGATCCCTGAACGCCGTTTCCGCCATCTCGCTTAAAGATGAGCTTGCTGCCATCCGGACTGAAGGAAGGTGTCCGGAAGATCCCCTTCTCCGTCGTGATTTTCTTGGGAGCCGCATTTTTCGCCGTCCAGTTGTACAGATAGATCGCCCCTTTTTGCCCGTCATTCCAGGTGACAAAAGCAAGCTGGCTGCCATCGGCAGAGAATGCCGGTTCAAATTCCAAGTCAGCCAATTGGGTCAGACGCTCAGGGGTACCATCGGGCAGGGCTTTTTTCCAAAGGTGTCCCGCCGCGTTAAACACCAGCCATTTTCCATCGGGGGAGGTGACGGCCTGCCGGATGGCTTTCGAAGCAAACTCCTCCTCAAAGACCGGCGTCTGGAACCGCACCGCCTCGGCGACTTGGATCTTGTTGCTGACCTCAAAAGGAATCTCGGAGACCGCGTAGGTCTGGGTGTTGATCTTTTTGATCTTTCCCCCGGCCCAGATTAGGAGGTGGGTATTGTCGGGATGCCAGGCAAAATTGGGATAGGTGCCAAAGATTGCCCAGGCTTCCTGCTGGTCCTTGTCCAGTTGGTCATAGACCGGAAGCTCTTCTTTCGTGTGCAGGTCCTTGACAAACAGCACCGACTTGGTTCGCACCCGCCGGATCATCGCCAGCTTTTTGCCGTCCTTGGAGACTACCGGACGGGAGGCACTTCCCGGGCCTCCGGCGATGGTCTCGGTTTCGCCTTTTTCCCGGTTGTATTGACGGATCACATAGATCTGGCTGTTGGGGTCTTTGTTGTATTGAAAACTGCCTCCGGGATACACGTCTTCGGAATAATACACATACTTCCCGTCGGGAGATACTGAAGGCTCGTTCACATCCTGCTGGTCATTTTTTCTCTTGGTGAGCTGAAGACCCGCTCCCCCCGTGATGTGATACATCCAGATCTCACCCGCACCCAACGAGCGGCCCGAGGAGAAATGCTTCCGGGCAAAGATGTACTGCCCGTCCGGAGACCAGACGCCGTTGTTGAGGAGGCGGAAAGTTTCCTTGGTGATCGGTTTGGGATCGGAGCCATCCGCGTTCATCACCCAGATATTGTCCCCACCGCCTGCATCGCTGGTAAAGAGGATCTTTTCGCCGTCCGGGCTAAAGCGCGGCTGCAGGTCATTGGCCAAGCCAGAGCGCAGGGCAGTCGCCTTCCCACCGGAAACGGGCATGGTATAAATATCGCCCAGGAGGTCAAAGACGAGCGTATTCCCGTCCGGGCTGATATCGAGCGACATCCAGGTTCCCTCGTTGGTTTGCAGGTCCACCGACCGAAGTCCGGCATCGGTGCCTCCTTGGTTTACGTCCCATTTTTCCTGGGCAAAAAGCGGGACTGTTACCTGAATCAGCAGACAGGCTGTGATTAGTAGTTTTAATCTCATGGGCTTTGTTCAGTCAGTTGAAGCCGCTAATTAATAAAAAAGGCTGCAATCACCCATCATCAACCCCAATTATGGTGTTTGTGCAATATGCGGGGAAAGGGCTGGAAGA
>CAZGYC010000007.1:4638-101068 GCA_964530015.1 uncultured Limnohabitans sp.
CATCATCAACCCCAATTATGGTGTTTGTGCAATATGCGGGGAAAGGGCTGGAAGACCGATAATTCGACAAGCTCATTAACCAAGCTCAGTACAGGTGACGGAAGATTGCGTGAAAAATATTGGGATTTACCGGAGAAAAATGGATTTCATGTGTTTATAACTGATTTTTTATGGCCACATGGAATCTCGCATGGTGAATAGTCACCCCAGTGTCTGACGTTCTTCGTCATGCTCGATTTCATTCTAAAATCCAGAATCCGACGGGCGCGGATAGTACTATTGCTTGGTACGGGGGTATAGTTTTAGGCGGGTATGGAAAAAAGAATGGAAACAGACCGAGAACTGACCTGGACTTTTTTTGAAATTGCGGGAAGCAAAATCCGGCGGGAGTTTCTTTTCCCCGGCGTATCTTCCAAAAAACCCAAAACCAAACCTTCAAACGATGAGACTCCTCATTCATGAACACTATGATTTGCTTTCCAAATGGGTGGCAAACTACATCACCGGCAAGATCAACGCGCACCGGGAAAAAAGCGCCAGGCCCTTTGTGCTCGGACTTCCCACCGGATCCTCTCCCTTGGGAACCTACCGGGAACTGGTCAAGCTCAACAAAAACGGGAAGGTTTCCTTCGAGAATGTCATCACCTTCAACATGGATGAATACGTGGCTTTACCCGAATCCCACCCGGAAAGCTACCATTCCTTTATGTATAGCAATTTCTTCAGCCACATCGACATCCCGCAGGAAAACATCCATATCCTGAACGGAAACGCCGCGGACCTGGAAGCGGAATGCCTCCACTACGAGGAAAAAATCAAGGAAGTGGGCGGGATCGACTTGTTTCTGGGTGGCATCGGCATCGACGGGCATATCGCCTTCAACGAACCCGGTTCTTCCCTCACCTCCCGCACCCGCGTCAAAACCCTGAACACCGAGACGCGGATGGTCAATTCCCGCTTTTTCGACAACGACATCAACAATGTCCCCAAGCTCGCCCTGACCGTGGGAGTCGGCACGGTGATGGACGCGCGGGAAGTGGTGATCATCGTCAACGGCCACCAAAAAGCCAGGGCACTGCACAAGGCCGTGGAGGGAGGCGTATCCCACATGTGGACCATCAGTGCCCTGCAACTGCACCACAAATCGATGATTGTATGTGACGAGGGAGCTACCGATGATCTGAAAGTAAGCACCTACAGGTACTTTAAGGACATCGAAAAAGAAAACATCGATCCGAGCTCGGCCAGCAAGGGAGAAAAGTATCTGTTCTGAGGTTGCCAAGCCAGGTGGTCTGTGTGGACACAGACTACGGCAACGGTCTGAGGAAACTAGCTGGTCGGGATTTGAAATCCCGATCCCCTATCCCAGAATTTGCAATTCGGAATAGTCCTAACAAACAAAAAGTGGGCTCTGTGACGAAGACCGCAATGGGAAACCGATCTCGCCAGAAAAACCTCAACGCACCGTCTCCGACTTGATGATATAGTTTCCCGAGCCGGGAACCGACTCCAAAAACAACTTCAGCCTGTAACCTCCGTCCCCGGAGTTCGGCTGGTTTTCAACCGTCGTGCGAACAACCTCCACCTTAGGGCCGGATTGGCCGGGAAGGATCTCCGAGATCACCCTCCCGTCAAAGGCTTCGGTTGATTTGACCCCATACAATTCCAGGATCGTGGGAAGCAGATCGACGGTGCCCGAGGGCAGTTTGTTTTGGAATCCCTGCTTGAACGAGGGGCCATAAGCCACCAGCGGGATGCCCATCTCAAAAGGGCTGGATGTCCCGTGGCCTGCCACTCCTCCCCCATAGCTATAGCCTGCATACCCGTAGTCGTTGACCTCATCCGACCAATTCATGTCCACCAACAAGTCTGGCGTCCTCACCTGAAAGTCCCAGTTGATCGATGAATAGGGCAAGGTGCCCGCTTTGCCGTCTTGGGTGAAAAGTGCCCCCACCCACGCTTCCTTTTGGAGTGTGGCAATGATCGACTCCAGTGAATTTTTCCGCTCCGGGGAAAGATAAACCGCCCCGCCAACCTGAATCACATCCCCGGAATTGGCGGACTCTTCAAATCCTTTTTCCACCAAGAAAGAAGTAAGGTTGGGACTTCCCTTTCGGGTGACAAAGCCGTGGTCCGCCGTGACCATCAGGTTCACTTTCCCCTCCAGTCCGCGATCCTTGACCGCTTGGGCAATCCGCCCGATCTGCTCGTCCACTTTCCAGATCGCCTCCAGGGTAATCGGAATCCCCACGCCATGGGAATGAGCCGTACCGTCGGGATCCGAAAACCACACCGCCGAGACATCCGGTCCGTCGGGAGCGAGCGCATGGCGGATGATCACATCCGTGAGCCACTTATGCCGGGCGGCGTTTGGCTCTCCGGCTTCGGGTGCCGGACCAAACTCCCCGATGATTTGGCGTTCGAGCGCAGCGGGAAGGATGGAATCCGGATTGACGATTCCCAGGCCTTTGACCCGGTGGTTGAGAAGCCAGGATGAGCCGGTCGATCCGGTGCTGAACACCGCATAGTTGAGGCCCTGGACAGAGAGGATTTCCCCGATGGTCGGCACCTGGATCAATTGTCCTCCCAAGGCCGAATCCGCGGCGATCAGCTCTCGGGAGTTGCCCGTGTTGACCCCTTGGTTGGGATTTACCCGAGGCAAATAGATCGTATTTCCCAGGATCCCATGACGCTGGGGGTAGCTTCCGGTGGCAAAGGAAGTCGCATTGACGCGGGTCACGGAGGGGAACACCGGGTGGTGGTTGAGCGACTGGACTCCGGCGGTCATCAGTTGATGGACATGCGGCATTTGCTCCGCGGTGATGTAGTCCGGCCTCAGCCCATCCACAAAGATCACGAGGGTCTTCAGGGGAAAATCCTCCTGTTTTTCTGCGGATTGGCAGGAGAAAGCAAACACGGCAGCGAGTGCCCAACCCAGTAGTTTCAAACTTTGCATGGCAATAAACGGCTTCTGTATCATGATTTCAGGTTGACTCGATGTCGGAACGGGGTCTTTTGCCTAAAGATATCACTTCCGCCTTTTTGCAGCGGCTCCGACCCGGCTGGATTCTCCTCCCAGCCCTTTTCAAACTCAAAAACTTCAGTTTCAGACTAGTCTTTTTGGGAAAATCAGGGTATTAAGAAAAACTTGAAATCAGAAGTCAGAAATCTGAATCGTAGCTCGATCCGAAATCCGAAATCGCATTCCGATAGCAATCGGAACCGAAATCCCATATCGAGGCCTGAGATGCCATCGGCAGACTCCCCCTTTGGCGGCTGATCGCGGACTTGGAAAAGCATCCTGGAAAAAGGGGGCAGGGGGGATTTTGGAGAAAAATGCTGGGTGTCTGGGTGGCTGGAAGACCGAAGAAGTCAGAAGTCTGAAATCACCACTTCCAAGAGCCTAGAGGCAAGAGCCAAGAACCGTGAAATCGAAAGTCAGAAATCTGAAATCTGAATTGTAGCCCACACGTCCGAAATCGTAAAGACCGAAGAAGACGTAGGATGATTGCGCGGTGTCGTAAATCATAAAGACAAAAGAAGTCCGATGCTGGATGTCGGGTGCCCGGTGAACATATCCGAAATCCCATATCCAAAATCCGAAATCGATTGAGTTAATACTTTGACCGCTCCTCATTTTATTCCTGATGTTTAAAGAATTAAAATTTAACTTCAATCTGACTGCCGTAGTGAAAAACCCGGCGAGTTTGACTGGCGCAACTCCCTGATGCATCAGCCTTGAGGAACAGTCCAAATACAAATCAACAACCTACATAACTATTCAATAAAAATGGCAAAAAACCCATCCCGAAGAACATTCATCAAAAAGACCGCGGCTGCCGGTGCGGCGGCAGTCTTTGCCCCCACCATCATCCCCGCCTCTGCCTTTGGTGCAAATGACCGGATCAACGCCGCCGTCTTGGGCGTAAACGGCCGGGGACAGTCCCACATCTCCAGCCTCATGGTGCAAAAGGACGTCCAGGTGACCACACTCTGTGACCCGGACATGAACCTGCTCAAAAAGAGGCAGAAAAGCTTCAAGGAAAAATACAATGCCGACGTTGCCCTGGAGCAGGACCTGCGCAGAGTCCTGGAAAACCCGGACATTGACGTGGTCAGTATCGCCATGCCCAACCACTGGCATTCTTTGGCCACGATCTGGGCCTGCCAGGCGGGCAAGGATGTCTATGTGGAAAAACCCGGTTCGCACAACATCGCCGAAGGGCGCAAGATGGTGGAAGCCGCCTACAAGTATGACCGCATCGTGCAGCACGGGGTTCAGCTCAGAAGCTCCCCGGCGGTACAGGAAGCCATCCAACTGATGCGCGACGGCTACATCGGCAAGGTGTATATGGCACGCGGGCTGGTGTTTCGGATGAGAGGGGATATCGGCGACAAGGGCTTCTCCCCTATCCCCGAGGGACTAGACTACGACCTCTGGACCGGCCCGGCTCCGAAGCGTCCGTTTACCGAAAACCTCGTGCACTACAACTGGCACTGGCACTGGGACTATGGCAACGGGGACGTGGGAAACCAGGGTATCCACGAAACCGATCTTTGCCAGTGGGGTCTGGATGTAGGCTTGCCGACCAAGATCACCTCCATGGGCGGCAAGTTCCTATGGAAGGACTGCAAGGAAACTCCCGAGCTGCTGACCTCGATCTACCACTATCCCGAGGAAGACAAGATCATCCAGTTTGAGGTGAGGCCTTGGCTGACCAACAACGAAGGCGGAGCGACTGTGGGAAACATCTTCTACGGAGACAAAGGCTACATCGTGATCGACGGCTATGACAAGTACACTTCCTTCCTCGGAAAGGACGGCACTCCCGGCAAGTCCAACTCGGACGGTGGCCAGGCAGGCAGCGAAGTCGATCGCGGTCTTGGAGGCACGGACGGCCACTTTGAAAACTTCATCAAAGCGGTTCGTGCGCACGACAGCTCCATCCTGAACGGCCCGGTGGAAACGGCCCACCTGTCTTCCGCGCTGGCCCACCTGGGAAACATCGCCTACCGACTGGACCGCGTGCTGCACTTCGACCCCAAATCAGAAAAATTCGTGAACGATGCCGAGGCAGACACCATGCTGAGCCGCAACTACAGACCGGGATTTGAAGTGCCTGATGTAGTCTGAAGGGAAATCCGATGATACGCTTTTCTGTCTGTAACAAAATTTTGTTCTGATGTGAGGTAGGATACGGGAGACCGGAGACAGAAGAAGTAGAAGGGAAATTCCCTGATCAGTGACCAAAAACCCGGCGGAGTACTCTCTGTCGGGTTTTGTTTTGTTCTTTCCAAAGCCTTTCCTGCGGAAAAACCGGGGAACCCAAGCCGGGGACTTTTAAGCTTGAAGAACCCACAAGCCCCCGATTGTCGAAGCCATCGTCGGAGACAAAAAAATCGATGGGGAAGATCTGAGGGCAGCAACTATTCTTTCTGCCTGATCACTTGGGATTCAAAATAAAAAAACTCCGGCAGACCATTTTCCGGAGTTTTTATTTCAGGGAAGTGAAAAGACAGCAATTCCTGGATCTTCGTCGGTAGTGATACCGTATATTTTTTTATTTTCCATATCCACTGCGATACTATTGAGTGAACGGTCCAATTGGTACTGCTCGAGTAGATTCCCATCGAAATCGTAAACCCTTAAAGTCCGGGCTATCTCGGAAGTTTTGTTGATTTCAGGCTGACTGATACCCCCAAAAAGTGCATAAATTCTATCTTTGGTGATCTCAATATCCCGATATTGGTAGGGAGCATCCCATGAAAAACTTAATGACGGACCACTATCCTTATAAGAAACTTCAAAATCGAAAACCTCCGGATCCGGACCATAGACCGTTTTGAATTCTTTGGTTCTAGCATCAAACACATCGATTTTGTCATAAAAAATAGACGCTATGGCAAACACAGTTTTATCAGAGTTTGAATTGAACCACCCCGAATTAATCTGAGAAAGATTGAAATTATCCAGGTCCTTTCTGTCGGTAAAATTCTCCAGAGATCCATACCCTTTTTCGAAATCATCATAGAGTCCAAATTCCACCAAGCGATATGGTGAATCGACAAACATTCCCAAAAATGTCGAATCCGTAAGAAAGAGGCAGGAATAGGCTTTAAAAAAATTCACCGGCTGCTTGATTTGATGGATCGCAAGCTCTGACTTCTCTAACAGAGAAAATTCACTGATTCGCTTCTCAATCGAACTATAGACCCAAAATGTAGAGTCATTTCCTCCGAAATCGAATTCAGTAGCATCAGAAATCTCCCCTGGACCAAAGCCGGTTTTTCCCTGAGAAAACATATAGGACATATCATCCGCATCTATCACATGGATCAAGGATAAACCTGAAGAAATACGGGAACTTTCTAACACCAGCAGTTTCCCTTTTTTGAACCGGACTTTTCTCGGCATCTTTAGTTCTTCAAAGTATATTTTCTTTGATTCTAGTTGCGTGATTTCCGTCTCTAACTGCTTTTCAGAGCAGGCAAAAGCAAGGATTATTGGAATTTGAAGAAAAGCTAAGAAAGGTTTGGTTTTCATATACTGGGGAAAAGATAAAATTGCGCACGAAATCGTGCGCAATCAGCTAAAATGAATTAAACGTCGACTGGACCACACGGAGTGGTCCCCAGTCTATCGTCTGGATAATAAGTCCCAAATCGATCAAAACATCCAGTTGAATTTGCCTGACAGCAATCCGCCGCCACGGAAGCAAAAGATACCGTCATGGCCCCAACGAAAACCAACAAAAACAATGGTTTTGCTAAAATTATTAGTTTTTTAAGAAATAATTAAGTTAAAGTATTAGACTATTGAATAAGAAAAGAAAAAATAAATTATCCAAACTTTAGTCAAAAAATCAAGTTTTTATTTCAAAAACACCCCCACCTGGGCGTAGTCTACTCTTTTCAGCTTTGAGGATCCTTTTTACGCTGGGTGGGATCCCGTACACCTGTCGGGAGCAATTCCACCCTCCTATTCTTGGCAATTTGCAATTGCCCTCGGACTAGGCGTAGTTTGCAACTACGCCTTTCTATCCAACCCAACCCCGGCAATTGCCGCGAGCGATTCCTGCCGGGTTTTGCTTTCCTTTTTTAAGTCTTTCCTGCGCAAAAACCAGGGAACCCAAGCCGGGGACTTTTAAGCTTGAAGAACCCACAAGCCGTCCCGCCTACGTCCATCACCTGCATTTTTGTG
Source organism: uncultured Limnohabitans sp. (assembly GCA_964530015.1). GTDB lineage: Bacteria > Bacteroidota > Bacteroidia > Cytophagales > Cyclobacteriaceae > Algoriphagus. Next base: position 11,840 of record CAZGYC010000007.1, read on the forward strand.
GCGATGTTCGGGAAAAATTGGGACACAAACGGGAAATTTCCCGCAAATCCCCGGCACCATCCTTGACTAATTGTACGAAATGGTTAATTTGAAGTCATCAACGGCCAAGAGGGGCGTGCGTAGGGTATGCGAAAGTGGGGGGATGGGATCTGTGCGGATGCCCAGGGCAAGGCACAGCGGTGAAGCAGGTATCAACAAAAACCAAAATCCAACGAGATGAACCATTTGAAATCCGTGTTTTTTTCAGTTTGCCTGATGGCAGGTGTCCAGACGGCCCATGCCCAACGCGATGACGAGGCAAACGACGCCAATTTTGCGGCATACAACAACTTTGACTTTGTTGCGGGGGAAAAAGTCATCTTCTTCGACGATTTTTCAAATGCTCTGGCCAAGTGGAAAGTCATTGAATACGATGCCTCGGAGGATGTGGAATCCCCTTCCGCAAAAAGACTGGCGAACGGGGGTGCTTTTTGGTTCAAAACACCCCGGAAAGGGCTCTTTTTCCCGACAAATGTAAATTCCCTGCCGGAGGAATTTACCATAGAGTTTGACATGTGGGCGGATACAGACCAGATGAGCGAAATGGAAGGCGGGCTGAGCGTGATTTTTGTGGACAACCACGTAAATCGGGAGGAATACAGCCTCCCTTTTGATGAAAACCCCCAAATACAGTTGGACATCCATCCATCCCGGGAACTGCTTTATTGCATTGCCACCAAAGAAAACGGAGCGGATGAACGGGAATTGGCAAGGAAACAAATCCAAAACGGCTGGAATATCGGCAAACCGCACCGCATCTCCATATCCCGAAACAAGACACACATCAGCTTGTATGTCAATGAAAAGAAATTCATCGACCTGCCCAACGGTTTGCCCCAAAAAGGAACCTATACGCTTGTCTTAAACACCAATCTTTGGGGAGATGGGCTGTACTTTACAAATTTCAAACTGGCGGAGGGACTCAGCCAGCCCACCCAGTTGGACGATGCCGGGAAATTTGTGACCAATGCCATCTACTTCAATGTCAATGCTGCCCGGATAAAACCCGAATCCTGGGCGGCACTCAGCCAAGCCGCAACGGTCATCAAGTCGACGCAGGGGAAAATAACCATCATCGGACATACGGACAGCGATGGAAACGACGAAGCCAACCTGGCACTTTCGAAGAAGCGGGCAGAAGCGGTGAAGCAGGCCTTGGTCGAAAATTTTGGCATCGAAGCAGACCGGTTGTTGACCGATGGCAAGGGTGAGGGTGACCCTGTGGATGACAACAATACCCTGGAAGGAAAAGCCAACAATCGCAGGGTGGAGTTTGTACTGACCAAGTAAAAGGCCCCGGCGGGTGTGGCATTGGCCTGCCTGCCTTGGTATCCCGTCTGGGCGCAGGGGACACAAATCCCGCTTTTCACAGGGACAAAAGCGGACGAAATCCGGCTTTTCGCCAGTGGGCTTTGTGGTCACATGCGCATCCGAAATCCTGCACCTGCCCTCCTCCAGGCGCAGTCAAACCGCCAAACGAAGCGGTGAATTCCCAAACCAAGCGACCGCGTGAAGGAAATGGAGAAAGCTTTGACAGGCAATTTGTTGACACTTCGACCTGCAACTCCACAGGACAAGCGAACTGTGTACGATTGGCTGGCCCATTCCAACCTGACAGGCGAAATGCTCGGGCCGCCAAATTTTCCCGACGTTCCGGTCCCGACTTGGGCCGAGTTTGACGAAGACTATTCCGACCATTACTTTGACGGCTCACAGCCCTTGGAAGGGCGATGCTTTATCCTAGTCCACCATGGGCAGGAAATCGGCCAGATAAACTACAACAAAATCGACACGCACTCAAAATCGACCGAACTCGACATTTGGCTGGCAGACCGGAAATTTGCCGGCAAGGGACTTGGAACGGAAGCACTGAAGATGCTATGCGACCATCTTGGCAAATCACTGGACTGCAGGACGGTCTATATTGCACCTTCGAGACGAAATCCAAACGCAATCAAGGCTTACAAAAAAGCAGGATTCACAGAAACCGCCGATCTCCCGGACCACTTCGTCCCGGACTATGACGACACCGTGGTGTTGACAAAAACCTCCGGCTAGGCGCAGTCGGATCGCCGGTGGAACCGGATATCCAGAGAGCCATCGCCACACCCCCAGGCTGCCACTTCAGCCGCTGCGCCACAAGGGCAAACGGGGGATTGGGATCCACTTTGTTCCCAAAAAAACAGTCTATCGGCCCCCGGTCTTGCGGGCTCTCTTTTCCCATTTGGAAACCGCCTTTTCCAGGGCTTTCTGGTAGCCCGGATCACCTTCATTAAAAACCCGGTTGCCTACCTTCTCGATATCTTCCTCTTTGGTGGTATTGTAGCGGATCGCGGGATTGCCGTCCGTGCAGAAGAATTCATTCTTCCTGACGAGGTTGACCGTCGCGCGATGAAAACGCAGTGGGGATTTGGCAATGTTGTACACCAGATTGCGCTCGACCAGGACGTCGGTGATGCCCTCGTCGAGAAACATCCCGTTGCTTTCGGCGCGACCGGCATTGACCTTCACATCATGGATCTGGTTGTTGAGGATTTGGCTGCCAGGCTGAAGTCCCAGCATGTAAACCCCGCCCCCATCGCTCAGGACATTCATAATGTCATGGATGTGATTTCCGCTGATGGTATTTTGTCTGGCAGGTGTAGGCTCCGGGCTCCACATCCAACCCACGGAAATCCCGGTATAGGGCAAATCGAAGACATGGTTGTTTCTGATCGAGGTCTCCGCAGTCAATCCACACCAGATCCCCACTGCCCCGTAAAATTGGGCTCCAACTTGGGTCACCGTGCAGTTTTCAATCCTGTTGGAAAGAGCTGCTTGTTCGGGTACAGATCTCCACCAAGGCTCACCGTTGGCAATTCTGTCCTGCCCTTCTCCGATCATGATTCCGTTGCCGGAAATGTCCCGCAGTTCAGAATCCACGACTTTACAGTTTTTGGATCCCGTGCCAAACCAAATCCCCGAGCCTCCCAGATTCCGGAACGTACAGCGGACGAATGAAATGTCTTCCGCCCATACCGACGAAACGGCAGCGGGCACGACGCTCCAGCCTCCCTTTGCAGGACGCGGATCGAAATGGCAGGCCTGCACCCCGCAATAACCCTGGTCGGGTATCTCCCATCGGCTAAACTGAAATGTGATTCCCTCGAAATGGATGTTTCTTACCGGCTGATCTTCCGATCCAACCAGGGAAACCAGGCCTTCAGAAACCGGCACTACCACCTGCAATTCGGAAGGGTTTGCGGTCTCGGGAAGTTTGAGGATGAATTTCTTCTGGTCTTTGAGAAAAACCCATTCGAAATCGGCATCGAGAAATTCCCGGGCATTCTCCAGAAAATAGCGGGGATTGGGCTCCCAGTTGTCGATGGTAAAAAATGCGGGGGACTTCGCCCCGATGGAATCCACCGCGAACAACTGCTGCTTTTGGGCATCAATTTCCTTCACCCCGATCCTGGATATGGACCAGTCATGCAGGAAGACCAACTCCAGCCCCTCCAGGCTGCCCGGAATCGGGAAATCATCTTTTCCAAAAAAGAAATTGGTGCGCCGGTCTTCTCCGGCTTTTTTCACATGGAGATAGCCTTCGTTGGGAAACCGCGCCCGAATGGCTCTTTTCCCACTGATAAATAGCTCACGAAACCCGTCTATTGCCTCCAAGGCCGTCGGTAAGGGAGCTTCCCAAAATCCCTCCGCGTTTTGGGTCCAACCGGTGATTTCCACGCCACCCGATATCACCGTAGTCTGGCCACGCTCTGCTTTAAACAGCAACCTGCCGGAGGCCAGCGGCGCAAAGACCAAAGGCTCTGAGACCGGATATACTCCACCTGCCATCCAGACGGTAACCTCTGCCTCCTGCCCGTTCGCCAAGATGCCAACAGCCATTTTTTGTGCCACGGAGAGGGTTTTCAAGGGAAGCCCTTTGCTGCCGTCGTTGGAATCACTGCCTGCCGGGGAAACATAAATGTCCTTTGCCGCCAAAGAAAGGGTGCAAAGAAGGAACAAGAAAGACAAAAATGCGGACTTAAGATTCATTGGCTTGCGGGCTGACGGTTGGTATTTGGCATCCTTAAATTTGGCTGATTTTAAAGTTCCTGCCAAGCTGGAACGGGTTAGCGTCTCTAAGTTTGTTCAAAACTCCTTTTCGTCAAAAATCCCAATCTTGGCGATCCCCATAAAAGCAGGTCGCAAAATGCCGCTGTGATCTGGATGAAAAATCCCCTTTGCCCTCCGCCGCGGCGGAGGGAGTTGGCCGATTTTGGCATCCGGAGTTTCAAAACTACTATCAGGCGAAGAGGACTGACTACACCAATCCATCAATAAAAAACCATTCCGCAACGCTGCAGAATGGTTTTCGAATCAAAAATCAATCATCACTCAGTGTCAGCAAACGTCCACCTCTTCAGTTAATCTGGGTTAATTCCATCCTCCGCCCAGGGCCTGATAGATATCGACCAGGGCGTTCATCTGCTGCATCTTGGTCTCAATCAGTTCCATCTTGGACTCGAGGGCATCCCGTTGCGTCAGCAACACCTCCATGTAATCTGCCCTGGCTGATCTAAACAAGCTGTTGGATATCGAAATCGACTCCGTCAGTGCCGATACCTGCTGCGCCTTCAGCGCGTAGCTTTTTTCCAGGTTATTGATCTTGGACAGTTGGTTGGCTACTTCGATGTATCCGTTGAGGATGCGCTGCTCGTAGTTGTAAACCGCCTGCATCTGCTTGGCATTGGCAGAGTTGTAGTTTGCCTTGATCGCGTTCCGGTTGATCAGCGGAGCTACCAGGTCTCCGGCGAGCGAATAGAGCATGGATTCCGGAGTCGTAAACAGAAACTTGGGATCGAAGGCCTGATACCCCAGTCCCGCGGTGATCCGGAAAGAGGGATAGAAATTGGCCTTTGCCACTTTCACGTCCAGTTTGGCAGCAGACAGGTCCATCTCAGCCTGCCGGATATCCGGTCGGTTTGCCAGCAACTGGGATGGGATCCCTGCCTTGACCAGTTGCGGTGTCAGGTGCTCAAAGGAAGATGAACTCCGCGCGACAGGCTGGGGATATCGTCCCACCAGGAAGTTGATCCGGTTTTCTGCTTCTGTGATTTGCTGGTGGATACTGTAGATCAAACTTTGGTTTTTGGCCACCTCCGCCTCAAATCGCTTCACGGCGAGTTCGGTCACCTTGGCGGCCTGCTTTTGAAGTTTGACGATCTCCAGCGCATTCTTTTGGATATCGATATTCTGGTTTAGGATATCCAGTTGATTGTCCAAAGCCATCAACTCAAAGTAGGAGTTGGCTATCTCTGCCACCAACTGGGTGACCATGAAGTTTTTCCCCTCCACGGAGGAGAGGTAATGAAACACGGCTGCCTTCTTGGCGTTCCGGAGTTTTTTCCAGACATCCAGCTCCCAGGAAGCGTAGGCTCCGACCATGAAATCGGTGTAGGGCTCCGGAAATTCCTCCCCTGGCTTGATCTCATTGTTGGCTTCCAAGGCTCCGTACCGGGTGTATCGCCCGACCTTGTCCATGCCTGCACCAGCCTGGATATTTGCAAAAGGAAGATATTCTCCCTTTCTGGCGCGGATCTCGTTGTTGGCGACCTTAATCTCCTGCAGCATCATGTTCAGCTCCTGATTGTTGCCCAGTGCAGTATCTATGAGTGCCTGGAGGTTTGGGTCAGCAAAGAACTCCCCCCATTTGATCGCCGAGACATTGGTGGTATCCCCGGAGCCATTGTAACTCTCTGGTACTGCCGTATTCTCAGCACGGGATGTCGGTTTGGTAATCTTACAAGCCCATGCAGTCAGCAAGATCAAAGCTGCCGCGATGGATTTGGTGATGATGTGCTTACTCATTTTCATATCCGTTTTTGTTCAGCAACTTCTTTAACTTCTTGATGGTACTTTCCCTGGAAGCGCTTTCGACAAACTCTTCACTGAGCGGGGTTTCGTGCTCATCCCGGATCATCTTTCGGCCATCGGCCAGGGTGCCGAATATGTAGTACAGGCCGGGTACGATGATGACTCCGAAGATGGTTCCAAAGAGCATCCCCCCGAGAGCCGACGAACCGATCGTCCGGTTGCCGATCGCTCCCGGACCCGTCGCCATCACCAGGGGAATCAATCCTGCAATAAATGCGAAGGAAGTCATCAGGATCGGACGGAAACGGACTTTGGCACCCTCGATCGCCGCATCGAGGATCGTCGAACCTTGCTGGCGTTTTTGCACCGCAAATTCCACGATCAACACGGCGTTTTTGCCCAAGAGACCCACGAGCATGATCAGACCGATCTGTGCATAGATGTCATTGGCCAAGCCCATGCCCTTCAGCAACAGGAAGGAACCAAATACCCCGGCTGGCAGGGAAAACACCACCGCCAAAGGAATGATGAAGCTTTCGTATTGGGCTGCCAAAACCAGGTAAACGAAGATCAAGACCACGACGAAGATGTACACCGCCTCGTTGCCCCGTCGGGCTTCATCGTAGGAAAGTCCCTCCCAGGCAATGTCATATCCGTGCGGCAGGCTCTGCGCAGCCACTTCCTGGATCGCGTGGATGGCATCACCACTCGTGTATCCCGGCGCAGGAATCCCCTTGATGGACGAGGAAGTGTAGAGGTTGAATCGGGTTATCTCATTTGGCCCCTGCTTTTTCTCCATCTTCATAAAAGCCGAATAGGGCACCATCTCGCCATGCTCGCTCTTGATGAACAGATTGAGGATGTCGCTTGGGAGTCTTCTGTATTCGGGTGCCGATTGGGTATAGACCTTGAAGAATGTACCGAACCGCACAAAGCCCTGCTCATAGGTGCTGCCGATGAGCACGTCCAGATTTTCCATGGCTTTGCCGATGGATACGCCTTTCTGCATGGCCAATTCATTGTCGATGATCAGCTCATACTGGGGATAGTTGGCGGCAAAGAAGGTAAAAAGACCGCTCAACTCAGGCCGCTTCTGCAAAGCCTTCATGAAATCGGAATTGACCTGGTCAAATTCATGATAGTCCACGGTGGAGTTTTTGTCCAGGAGACGAAGGGAAAACCCGTCGGACGCACCGTAGCCCGGTACTGCAGGCGGCTCGAAATATTCGATGACCGCTCCCAAGTCCTTGGTTTTTTCCTCCAGCTCCTCGATGATTTCGTGCACCGAATGTGTTCTGTCCGACCAGTCCTTCAGGTTGATCAGACAGGTTCCGGCATTGGATCCCCGGCCCTCGGTCAGGATTTCATATCCTGCCAGGGAAGATACGGACTGGATGCCTTCCACTTCTTCGGCGATTTTCTGCAGGTTGCGGGACACTTCGTTGGTTCGCTCCAGCGTGGATCCGGGAGGAGTCTGGATGATCGCATAGATCATCCCCTGGTCTTCGTTGGGGATAAATCCGGAAGGAAGGACCTTGTTCACTGCGAAAATCCCAAAACCAAAGGCCGCCAAGATCGCCCAGGTGACCACCCGACGGTTGACAATCAGGGTGAGCAGGGCGGTATATCTTCCGGTGAGTTTTTCAAAGCGGGCGTTAAACCAGTCGATAAACCGGTCAACCGGAGTTTTCTTACGCTTCTTGCCGTGGTTGTTTTTCAGGATCATGGCGCACAATACCGGAGTCAGGGTCAAAGCCACTATCCCCGAAAGCACGATGGAGCTGGCCATGGTGATGGAAAACTGCCGGTAAAACACCCCGACCGGACCGGTCATGAAGGCCACCGGCACAAACACCGCCGTCATGATCAGGGTGATCGCGATGATCGCTCCGCTGATTTCGCCCAGTACTTTCTTTACTGCTTTGTATGGCGAGAGATGCTCCTCTTCCATCTTGGCGTGGACAGCCTCCACCACCACGATGGCGTCATCGACCACAATCCCGATCGCCAGCACCAAGGCAAACAGCGTGATCAGGTTGATCGTCAGCCCGAAGAGCTGCATAAACAGAAAGGCCCCAATCAGGGATACCGGCACCGCGATGGCCGGAATCAAGGTGGACCTCCAGTCCCCCAAGAAGAGGAACACCACGATCGCCACCAGGACAAATGCCTCGACCAGCGTATGCATTACCTTGTCGATGGAGGCGTTTACAAACTTGGAGACGTCGTAGTTGATCTCATACTCCATTCCGGGAGGGAAATCGCGCTCCAGGTCTTTCAATTTGACTTTCACCTCCTCGATTACCTTGCTGGCGTTGCTGCCGATATTTTGCTTCAAGACGATGGAAGCGGCAGGATAGCCGTCCTTGTTGGAATAGATGTCAAAGAACTCACTGCCCAATTCCACTTCGGCGATGTCCTTCAGTTTGAGGATCTCCCCTTCAGGATTGGCTTTGATGATGATCTCTTCGTACTCCTCCGGCTTGTTGAACCGGCCTTTGTAGGTCAGCACGTATTCCAGGGATTGGGCGGTCTTGCCGGATGCCTGACCCAATCGGCCGGGTCTCCCGATCACACTTTGTTCATCGATGGCGGCCAATACCTCTTCCGTGGAAACATTGTAGGCTCTCATCCTGTCTGGCTTCAGCCAGACCCGCATGGCATATTGTCGGCTACCCAGGATCTGGGCGCGGCCCATCCCGCTGATCCGCTGCAATTCGGGCAGGATGTGGACATTGGCGTAGTTATAGAGAAATTTTTCATCCGCATTCTTATCCTTGCTAAACAGGTTGACATACATCAACATGCTCGGCTGGATAGGCGTGATGATGACCCCTTCGCGCTGAACCAGTGGCGGGAGGTTGTTCATCACCTGATCCACACGGGTTTTCACGTTGACCACGGCGGCGTTGGGATCTGTGCCGGGCTCAAAGATGATCTGGATAGTCGCCTCGCCCGCACTCGTCGCATCGGAGATGATGTATTGCATGCCCTGCACCCCGTTGATCGCACGCTCGAGTGGGATCAGCGTCGACTCCACCAGCACCGCTGCACTGGAACCGGGATAGGCAATGAATATATTGACCCGTGGTGGGGCAATTTCAGGAAACTGGGAGATCGGCCGGGTAGTCATGGCCAACATACCCAAGAAAATAATGGCCAGCGATATGGCGATCGCCAATACCGGTCGTTGGATGAATTTGCCAAACATCTTGCCTGTGGTTTAGAATTGGATCTTATTCAGCATGCAGGCTGTGTAGCTCAGACAGGACTTTCTCCTGACTTACAAATTCAAACTTGATCTTTTGGCCGTTTTCCACTTTCCGCAGGCCTTCGATCAGGATTCGATCCCTCACACTCAATCCCTCAGATAGGATGAAGAGATGGGGCAATTCGGTCAACACGGTGATCTGCCTGGACTGGACCAGCCCGTCTTCTCCCACGACAAAGACGAATTTCTTGTCCAGAATCTCGAAAGTTGCTTTTTGGGGGATGATAAGCGCTGCGGCATGGGGAACAGGCATCTGGATGTTTCCGGTTTCCCCGTGTCTCAGTATCCTGTTTGCGTTTTGGAAGGTCGCACGGAACGCGATGTTCCCGGTTTCGTTGTTGAAGTCGGACTCAATGGCCTCGATCACCCCCGAATCGGCAAATCGCTGGTGGTTGGCCATCTGCAGGTGGACTTTGGGGAGATTCTCCAGTGAAGCCGAGGACACCAAATCGAGGTATTCCGCTTCGGGCACATTGAAGTACACCCACATCTTGCTGTTGTCTGACAGCGTGGTGAGCAGTTCCCCCTCGTCCAACAAACTGCCAATCCGCACGTCGTTGAACCGGCCCATGATTCCGTCAAACGGTGCCCTGATTTCGGTAAAGCCCAGGTGGGCCTCTGCCAGACTCAATTCCGCCTTTGCTTTGGTCAATTTGGCTTTTGCCAGGGCCAGTTCATTTGGGGACACCACATTGCTGTCAGCAAGACTCTTGGTGTTCAGGTATTCGATCTCGGCAAAACTGGCTTCGGCCTTGGCAATCTCCATCTCAGACTGATAGATTACCGGCATGATGCGGAACATCAGTTGTCCTTTTTTGACCAACTGTCCTTCGTCCACATAGATATTTTGGAGGTATCCTTTCTCCAGGGCTCTCAGTTCGATCCGCTGAAAGGACCGGATCTGGCTGACGTAGTCCCGATAGACCACGATGTCTTTTTGAATAGGGCTGGTTACCTGAAATGTAGCGTCTTCCTCGTGGGCTGCATGCTTGGATTCACAACTGGTAGGAAACAGCAGCGCACTCACTCCCACCGAAAGGAGAATTCGATTGAAATTCATAATGTTAGCTTGTTAAAAGAGTGATGTGAGATCAACAATCCGGGAGGGGGTTCACCTGGGGAATGGTAAATACACAGGAGCTTCCTTCCGGACAAGTAGGGTCTATTGCCAATGAAAAAGGGAACCAAGCGCAAGCGGCTTGGACCAAGAAAGGATTAAATAGTAAAGACCCCGTTGTACAGGTGAAGCCGGTGGGTGTGTATGTAGAAAAAGTGTCGGTAATATCGGAGAAAGCGGATGTGGTACTTTCCGAAACTCAGGGAGAGCAGGCAAATGAACAAGGCTGCGAAAGCCATCTGAAGTTCCAGTGAAACCCCGGCAGCGACCTCATCCGGGTCTTTTTCCAACAGCTCAGAATCCCAGTCCTGATTTTGCTGGTCAGCCGAATGGTCGGACTTCAGTTTCGGGCCCAAATGGGCCACTTTCGATTCTGCCTTGACGGGCTGGTCTTGGGGAGATGGGTCGAAAGCGAACGCCCCGGCGGAATAGACCAGGAAAAGCTGGCTGTATCCCACCGACAGGATCAGTGCAAAACTCAGGATAAGCCGAATCGCCTTTTTCAACATGGCGCAAAGCTAAATCGAGTTATTCTCATGGACAAGTAAAGACCTATTAGTTATTCCGCGAAACAATAGCCGCTCCTGCCACCCAAAGCCTGTTCCGTGGCATTCTCCACGGGTCTGATTTTTGCCGACCATCCCAGCCATTGCCATTGCCCAAATTCCACGCTGCGATGGCGAGTCGGCCTCTCCGAAAAAAGAAAAATCAGGGGCAAAAATACCCAGTACAGGGTATTTTTAATCAATCCGAATTGGCTAAAATTGAAAAGCTAAGTTGGTCAAAAAGCCAAGCAAAACTATTGTTTGACGATTTGTGTCAAAAGTTTTTAATTCTACTAAATCCAGCCTAAACTAGGGAAAAATTCAGCCCATGAGATTCAAACTGATTTTGGAACGTATTGGAGGACAGCGGTTTGTCCCGATCAACTATCAATACGAGCTGTCCTCGGCTATCTACCGGACAATAAACCGGGGGGACAGTGATTTCTCCGTGTTTCTTCACGGTCAGGGCTATCGGGTTGGGAACAAACCTTTCCGGCTTTTCACTTTTTCAAGGATTTTTCTTGACCGCCAAAAGGTACATCTTCCCCAGGGAAGGATCGAGCACATCGGCAAGTCAGCCGAATTGGTGGTTTCCTTTTTGATCGACCGGGCTGCGGAGGAGTTCATCAAAGGCGTGTTTCTCGGCGAGCTGCTCTTCATCGGAGACCAGATCTCGGGCGGCACCTACCAGATTGTCCGGGTAGAAGCCTGTCAGCCGCCCCAGTTTCGGAAGACGATGTCTTACCGCTGCCTGTCTCCCATCCTGGTCAAGGAAAAACGAGCGGATGGAGGGGAAAATTACCTAAGCCCCGACCATCGGGACTATGGCCGCCTGCTGCTCCACAACCTGGCCTCCAAATGGACCGCCCGCGCCCTGACCGGACTCCAAGACCCCGAAGTGCATGAGCCCGAATTGGAGTTCGGGTTTAGTCCCAGGGGAAAGGTGTACAAAAACGGGGTGGTTATCAAGCAGATGACCGCGCAGGAAACCAAGCTGATCGGCTACAGCTTTGAATTTGAGCTATCAGCTCCCGTAGAGCTGCAGGAAATCGGCTACTATGCCGGATTTGGACACTTGGGCAGCCAGGGATTTGGGTGTGTGGAAATAAGATAGGCGAGAGGGAATGGAAAAGATAAGCTATACCTACTTCGAACTTGCCTCTTTGAGCCTTTTCAAAAAATCTTCCCTAGAAATGGGCTGGGCGGACTTTTTTAGTTTTTCCCATACTGCTTCCCTTTCCTCCAAAGTGACTGCATTGGCGAAAGGATTGTTGGACTTGTCGAGGGCTGCGTTGTTTGTTTTCGCTGACATGGTATGTCAAACATACAAAAAATTTGGAATTCTGATTTACTAAAAAGGTCGATATGTTTAAAGTTAGATTTTTAAAGACGGGAAATTTCTGGCATTGAAACAAAAATTCTCGTTGACAGCATCTGAAACACAAACACCTTCAATCGCACCATTTCTGGGTATTGAAACTCCATAAACAGGCTCACGATCCGTTCGTACCGGTCCCTTCAATCACACCGTTCTGGTATTGAAATGCAAGCGAAGGATCGGAATGGTCTATTTCCAAAAGACCCTCAATCGCACCAAAGCCCAACCAGATATTTGTGTGGTCTGCGATCTATCCAAGCTGGATGAGCGGGGCTGTTTGGGCGCGCCGGATTTGGTGGTAGAGATCCTTTCGCCTGGAAATAGCCAAACCGAGCTCCGCTATAAGCATGGTCTGTATGAAGCGTTTGGAGTCAAGGGATATTGGATTATCAATCCGATAGAATTTACGCTGTTGATTTACACCTTGAAAGACGGGAAGTTCCAAGCGTCACGTCCTTTTACCTTCGGTGACCTGATCCCGTCTCAGGCCATTCCGGGGTTTGAATTTGAGCTGAAGGACATTTTCAAAGGATATGATGTCTGAGGGTTATTCTTTGAGGTTAGCCATTTAGGCCAAATCAAATTCTTTCTGATTCCTGCTTTAATTTATCTCGTTTGGAAAGCTATTTTTGACCATGCTTTCAGACCAGCCTAACCTATTGCCTTTGTTGCAGACCCTGTCCACCCAGCTTGAAGGTCCGCTTCAAGTGGATCGATTGACCAAAACCCTGTACGCCACAGATGCTTCCGTTTACAGGGAGGTACCGTTGGCAGTCGCTTTTCCGAAGTCAATTTCTGATATTAAGAAGCTTATCCGGTTTGCATCTGATAACGGGACTTCTCTCATTCCCAGGACTGCGGGCACTTCCCTGGCCGGACAGTGCGTGGGCAATGGCATCGTCGTCGACGTGTCCAAACATTTTACCCAAATCCTCGAATTCAACAAGGAAGAACGCTGGGTGCGCGTGCAGCCGGGTGTGGTGCGGGACGAACTCAACCGCTTTTTGAAGCCTCATGGGCTTTTTTTCAGCCCCATCACCTCTACCGCCAACCGGGCCATGATCGGCGGGATGGTGGGCAACAATTCCTCCGGCACGACCTCCATCGTCTATGGCGTGACCCGCGACAAAGTCATCTCGCTGGACACGATTTTGAGTGACGGAAACAAGGTGGTTTTTGGGGAAATCACCCAGGATGATTTTGACCGGAAATGTGGCCAAAATGACCTGGAAGGGCAGCTTTACCGACAGATTTTTGACGAACTCAACACTCCGGAGATCCGGGAAGAGATTCATGCGCAGTTTCCGAAAAAGTCCATCCATCGTCGCAACACCGGCTATGCGGTGGATGAACTGATGAAAGCAGAGCTTTTTGAAGGGAAAGAAAAATTCAATTTCTGCAAGCTTCTGACCGGCTCGGAGGGAACTTTGGCTTTCACCACGGAAATCAAAATCAGTCTCGATCCCTTGCCAGATCCGATAGAAATTGTAGTGGCCGCGCATTTTGTCAGTATCCACGAAAGCATGAAGTCGGCTCAGGTGGCGATGAAGCATCCGACTACTGCCGTGGAGCTGATGGATAAAATTATCCTCGATTGCACCAAGGAAAGTATCGAATACTCCAAAAACCGCTACTTTGTCGAAGGCGATCCCGAGGCTTTGCTGATGATCGAGTTTCGCGGGAAAACCCTGGAGGAAGCGATGGCCAAAGGGGAAGCCTTGGTCGCGGACCTGAAGGCTGGAGGCTATGGCTACGCTTATCCCATCATCGAACCTGCAATGGTCACATCTGCTTGGGCGCTTCGGGCGGCCGGTTTGGGTCTGTTGGGAAATATCCCGGGCGACCCGAAGGCGGTGGCCTGTATCGAGGATACTGCGGTGGACATCGCCGATCTGGCAGATTACATCGATGACGTGGATGCGATGATGGCTGGTTTTAACCAAAAGCCGGTCCACTACGCCCACGCCGGGGCCGGGGAAATCCACCTTCGGCCGATCTTGGATCTGAAAAAGGACGAAGACGTGGAGGAGTTTTATCGCATATCTCTTGCCTCCGCCCAACTGGTGAAGAAATACCAAGGCTCGCTGAGCGGAGAGCATGGGGATGGCCGGGTACGTGCCGCTTTCATCCCGCTGATGGTAGGGGAAAAGAACTACGGGCTTTTCCGCAGGATCAAATACACCTGGGATCCCAAAAACATCTTCAATCCGGGAAAGATCGTGGACGCTGCCCCGATGAACAAATTCCTGCGCTATGAGCCGGGAATGAAAACACCGGAGCATAAGACCATGATCGACTTCTCGTCCGTGGGAGGCATTCTTCGTTTGGCGGAGAAATGCAACGGTTCGGGGGATTGCCGCAAGCTGCCGGGTTCTGGCGGGACGATGTGTCCGTCCTACATGGCTACCCGAAACGAGCGGGACGCGGTCCGCGGCCGTGCCAATACGCTGCGTGAGTTTTTGACCTTGGACAACAAGGAAAATGCCTTTGACCACCCGGAGATCAAGGAGGCGATGGATCTCTGCCTGAGCTGTAAAGGCTGTACCGCCGAATGTCCTTCCAACGTGGACATGGCCAGCATGAAGGCGGAATTTCTTTATCAATATCAGAAAACAAACGGCGTCCCATTGAGATCCAAGGCCTTCGCTTATATCAATGAGTTAAATGAATTGGGTTCTCTGGTGCCTGGTGTTGCCAATTTCTTCCTGAACAACTCCTTTACAGGAGGACTGATGAAGTCTTTGCTGGACGTAGCCCCGAAGCGAAATTTGCCCGAAATCAGCTCCGTCAGTCTTCGGAAGTGGTACAAAAGAAACTACGAAACGCTACCGGGCGCAAGCCTACCGATTAAATTGGTGTATTTATTTGTGGATGAATTCACCAACCACAACGATACCCAGATCGGGATCAAGGCGATTTCTCTGCTGAAAAAATTGGGCTACGAAGTTAAAATCGTGGATCACGAAGAAAGCGGTCGCTCGGCACTTTCGAAGGGACTTTTGCCGAAGGCGAAAAAACATGCCGAAGCCAATGTTCGGATCTTCGGCAAGCTAATCGATGGAAATACGCCACTCATCGGGATCGAACCGTCTGCGATCCTTTCTTTCCGGGATGAATATCCTCGAATTGTGGGCCCTGAACTGGTAGAGGATGCGAGAAAACTCAAATTTCATGTCAAGCTGATCGACGAGTTTTTGGCTCAGGAGGCAGCGGCTGGTCATATCAAACCGGAGTCTTTTACGACCAAACCGCAGAAGATCAAGCTACACGGGCATTGCCATCAAAAGGCACTTTCATCCATGATCTGGACTCAAAAGATCCTTTCCCTTCCGGGAAACTATACGGTAGAAACAATCCCGAGCGGCTGCTGTGGAATGGCTGGCTCTTTTGGGTATGAGGCGGAGCATTACGAAGTTTCTCAGCAGGTGGGGGAATTGGTACTGTTTCCGGCTGTGCGAAAAGCTGAGGCGGATACCCTGATTGCCGCACCGGGCACTTCGTGCCGCCATCAGATTGCGGACGGCACGGGCCGCAAAGCCAAACATCCGGTGGAGATCTTGTGGGAGGCTTTGAAGGATTAAAGGATTCGAAATTTGAGATTTGAAATTCGGTGATTTTGGTCTTTAAAGTTGTCCTGCTTCTCCAGAAGCGAGATTTCTCCAAGGATTACAAATCCTGTGATAGGGCTTCGGAATTGCAAATTCCGAGGAGCGGAGGGGAAATTCAGAGATTATTTGTTTTTGGCCTTTCTGCGCAGCAAACTTTCCCATCGATTGCCTATTTCAACTGCACCATAAGCTGAACTGGTGTCAAAATCGAAAAGTGAGGCTTTGAGAATTTTAAGAAATTTTGATCATTGGTGACTATGGCCTGGATTTCATTGGTGATACAAATGAAATAATGAATGGCATCTTCCAAGTCATCGAAATCAGATTCAATTGCACTCAAGACATCAAATTTTGAGCCTTCCAGGAAATCAAACCTTTTTGAAATTACTCCTGCGATTTCTTTGGTCACTTCAATTCCTTTTGCGGATTGGAGGTAGTAACAGACTGTCTGAAGAACTGAAATTGTGATTGCTCCCTGAATCTCTCTTTGGTCTAGTTTTTGGAAAAGCGCATTGACCACATCCTGTTGGGGGCTTCTTTCCAGAAAAAAATCGAGCAATACGTTGACATCAAAGAAGATCTTCATAGCCCCATTTTTTCGCCTTTGCCTTGTAATATTCCTCTTTCCAATTGAATCCCTCAGGAAATTCAACTTTCGATTTTGGCAAGGATTTCATGTATTCCACCAAGGTCATCCCGTTGGGAAGGGTGGGGCGGGGTTTGACCAAAGTTTCGAAATGCTCCTGGACTAGGCTGGAAACGCTCGTTTCATGCTTCTCGGCATATTGCTTGATCTTATCGAGCAGGTTCCCTTCGATGGTGATGTTCAGTTTCTTTTTCATTTGATACGCATGGATAGACAATTATACGTATAATTTGATCTTGCTGTCGATAAAGAAGTGATTTTCCAAAAGGTAGGGTTTGAAATCGGCTATTTTCGGATTGACAGATCCTTCGAAAAATCCCCGAGATTTCAAGTTCTAAGTAGCTAAATACGCTGCTTCCGTCTCCCTTCTCCCGGCTTTTCAGGAAGGATCCACATCCACAATCCACCTGACAGACCGGAACTCCGGCCTGGACTGAAGTTCCTCCAGGATTTTTGCCAGGCTTTCTTTGAATGCGGTTTGCGTAGTCCCGCTTCGGTCCAACTTGACCATGCTCTCAAACTGATACTGGTTTTTGATCCGGGCGATGATGCCTTTTTCCGGCCCGAGGACGATCTTTTTCGCCTGGATGGTGGCCATCTCCCGATGCAGTGCATGGGCGGCTTTCTCGGCTATTTTGGAGTCGGCGTGCCGGGTGGTGATCTTCACCAGTTTGACATAGGGCGGGTAGTAGAATTTCTTCCGGTCAAACATTTCCTGACGGAAAAACTCGTAATAGTCGCCTTGGATGACTTTTCCGAAAAGTTCATTTTCGGGGTTTCTCGTCTGGATGACCACCTGACCCTGGATCTCGCGTCGCCCAGCCCGGCCTGCAACCTGCGTGATTTGCTGATAGGCCCGTTCTCCGGCCCGGAAATCCGGGAAGTTCAAGATCCGGTCCCCATCCCAGATTCCCACCACGGTCACTTTTCCAAAATCCAGCCCTTTGGTGATCATCTGGGTACCCACCAAGATGTCGAGCTGCCCGGCTCCAAACTCATCCAACAGCCGCTGGTAGCCATATTTATTTCGGGTGGTATCCAGATCCATCCTGCCCATTCGGGCTTCCGGGAAAAGCAAGCCCAAAGACTCCTCGATCCGCTCGGTTCCCATGCCCATCGTGGTGAGCTGGGTACTTCCGCAGGCAGGGCAGGACTGGGGTACTTTCTCCCTGTAGCCGCAATAGTGGCAGCGCATCTCCTCGGCAAACTGATGGTAAGTCAGGCTGACATCGCACTGCACGCATTGTCCGGTCCAGCCGCAATCCTCGCATTGGATGTAGGGAGAGTAACCCCGGCGGTTTTGGAAGATCAGTACCTGCTCCTGCCGGTCCAGTGCCGCCTGGATTTTCTCCCGCATCAGTCGGGTGGAGTCGAGCTTGAGCAGGTTTTTCTTCCGGTCGGCCGCGAGATCGGCCAGATGATACTCCGGCATACGGGCATCCCCAAAGCGATGGTTGATCTCTACATAGCCAAATTTGCCCTGTGTGGCATTGTAATAGGATTCAAACGAAGGCGTCGCCGAACCCAAAAGAGTGCGTGCCTGATGAAAATACGCCAGCATCGTGGCCGCATCCCGGGCATGAAACCGCGGCGCCGGATCAAACTGCTTGTAGCTCGGCTCGTGCTCCTCGTCCACGATGATCAGTCCCAGGCTGTCAAAAGGAAGGAAAATGGATGAGCGGACTCCAACAACAAATGAGAATCTGCCAGTCAGCACCCCATTCCAGACTTCCACCCGTTCGTTGTCGGAATATTTTGAATGGTAGACTCCCATCTGCGAGCCGAAAACCTGCTTGAGACGGCTGACGATCTGGGTGGTCAGGGCGATCTCGGGCAGGAGCATCAAGACCTGCGAACCGCTTTCCAGCACTTCCTGGATCAGTTTGATGTAGATTTCGGTCTTGCCGCTGCCGGTGACTCCGTGCAGCAGCACGGTTTGTTTGCTTTCGAAGTAGGTTTTGATTTCCTCCAGGGAAGCTTGCTGGGTGGAGGAAAGTTCGGATGCCTCCCGCTCGGCTTCTTCCTCCCCGATCCGGTTGACCACAAGTTTGAAAGTCTCGAAAACCCCATTCTTGATCAGGGTTTTCAGGGAACTTTCCGAATCGCCTTCTTCCAAAAGCGTCGCCTTGTCCAGCCCTTTTTCGTTTAGTTTTGGTTTTTGGAAAACCGGTACATCCCGGAGGTATTTCAGGAGGATGGACTCCTGTTTGGGTTTACCGGAAATGCCTTCAAAAACAGCTTCCAAAGCGGATTTGCTTGCTGCAATCTCCTTCGTAAACCGAATTCTCGTTTCGACTTTCGGGGTGTATTTTTCCTGGACTTTTTCGAATATCAGGATCGCTTCCTTGGTCACGAGACTTTTCAGGATCGGATGGATCGTCTTGATTCCAAGGATTTTTTCGCAGTCTTCGTAGCTGATTTCTTCTTTTGTTTCGAGTGCTTCGAGGATTTTTTCCTCTCTCATATCCAGTGGATAGTTGCTCTCCTCCCGGTCAAAATTGGGATTGAGCTGGATCTTGCTTTCGCTCGACAGGCGCAAACCCGACGGCAAAGCCGCGTGCATCACCTCTCCGATATGGCAGCAATAGTACTCCGCCATCCACACCCAAAACCGGATTTGGAGCGGATTCACGCTGGGTTGAAGATCCAGAATATCCAGGATCGGCTTGGCTTCGTAGGCCTGGGGAGGCTTGTTGTGAACCTTGCCGATGATCCCGGTGAGCACTTTCTTTTTCCCAAACTGCACAATCACCCGTGCGCCGATCTGGATCTGCGGCTTCAGAAGCGTGGGGATTTTGTAGGTGAACATCTTGGGTATGGGGACGGGCAGGATGATATCGGCGAAATTGTTTCCGCCTTCTTTTCCAAAAAGATCCTGGTCTCCAAACAAACTTTCCACCAATTCAGGCCAAATAAGGTAATTGAGATGCTGCTTCGGCCAAAGTGCTTACCGGCTTTCGGCAGGCATGATCGAAACAGACATAAATTAAGGCATTTCCTGTCGAATCGGGCTTTTTGCCCTGAAGAATCGGGGCAATTTCTGTCGGAGATTCTGACCAAGCAATGACCTGATTGGGGAAATAGGCCTGATGGAATTCCCCGGCAAGCAGCCCGGCGCCTTTGCCGACAATCGAAATTTCCGCAGTCGGGACGATGGATTCCAGGAGAAAATTGGCCCAGTTGCAGAGAAAACCGGGTTCTTTCAAAACCAGCTCCTTTATTCCTCCCAGCATCCCCGAAGCTATTTTGTGGTATTTTTCATCATAAGTAAACAGGGAAAGCCGGTGCAGGTTTCTTGCCATTACGGAATTGGAAGCCGGGATCACATTGTCAAAAAGCTCTTTCTTGTTGGCGATGAGTTTTTCGGCTTTGGGATTGTTGAAAAAGAAAAAACCGTCGCTTTCGTCATGGAACTGATCCAGACAAAAGTCGGCCAATTCCTTTGCGAAGCCCAGCCACGAGGCCTTTCCACTGGCTTCAAAGGCCATCAAGGCCGTGCGGATCACCGCCGCATAGTCTTCCAAAAAACCAGGGGTATAAGTCTGCCCGTTTTTGTAGGAGCGGTGCAAAATCCCGTTTACGATCATCTTTTCCCGGATGAATTCCAGATTTCGGAAGGCCAAATCAAGCATCCGTTTTTCCCCGGTGGCGTGAAAAGCCTGGATCAATCCCGCTGACATCAGGCCGTTCCATCCGGCCAGGATCTTGTCGTCTTTTCCGGGGAAAATCCGCTGGTTTCGAACCGCCAATAGTATTGCTTTTACCTCGCTCAATTTGATCTGAAGCTCGGTTTCAGTCATTCCAAACCCATTTGCTACGTCTTCATAGGATTCGGTCTGAAACAGGATATTCACGCCTTCCTCCCAGTTTCCGCCGGGTTTTAGGTTGTAGAGTTTGCCCAGCCAGGGCATTTCGTCCGGGACGAGGGAGGCCAACTCGGCATAAGTCCAGGTGTAGAATTTCCCCTCAACCCCCTCGCTGTCGGCATCCTGCGCGGCGTGAAAGCCCCCTTCCTCCTGCAGCATCTCCGCTTCCAGCCAATTGACGGTTTCGTTTATTTTTTCCAGAAAAAAAGAATCCTGGCTGGCCTGATAGGCCTTGGAGTAAAGCTCCAGCAGTTGCCCGTTGTCATAGAGCATCTTTTCGAAGTGTGGGGCAAACCATTCCCCATCCACGGAGTAGCGGGCAAATCCGCCGCGAAGGTGATCGTAAATCCCGCCCATTCCGATCTTTTTCAGCGTGAAAAAGACTTTTTCCCGCAACGCTGCATTCTTCGAGAGCAAGGCATAGTCCAGCACAAAGCCCCAAATTGCAGGCATGGGAAATTTGGGAACCCGCGTCATCCCTCCCCACTCGGGATCAAACTGAGCGGTCAACTTGGCGATGACTTCGGCCAGGTCATCGGGATCAAGATCTGATTCATCGGCCGCTATCCCGTATTTCTCGGTTTCCCGTCGGCTGAGGCTACGGCCAAATCCTTCTGCGCTTTCGGCAAGCTGATCCTCATGCTTCGCAAAAGCGTCGCTGATGTTTGCAAGCAGTTGCTTCCATTGATGGTTTGGGAAGTAGGTGCCACCATAAAAAGGCTTTTGGTTGGGCATCAGGAAGACATTCAGCGGCCAGCCGCCCTGCAGCCCCATGGTCTGCACCGCATCCATGTAGATGTTGTCGATGTCGGGTCGCTCCTCCCGGTCGATCTTGATGCAGACGAAATGGGCGTTCATCAGCTCAGCGGTGGCTTGGTCTTTGAAGCTTTCCCGCTCCATCACATGGCACCAATGGCAAGCCGAATAGCCGATGGAAACCAGGATGGGCTTGTTTTCTGCCTCGGCTTTTTCCAAAGCTTCCGGGCCCCAGGGAAACCAGTCCACGGGATTGTGTGCGTGCTGGAGCAGGTAGGGGCTTTGGCTGTGGAGGAGGCGGTTGGTAGGCATTGGAAAATTGGAAGATTTTAAAATTGAAAAATTCTTAGGTGGAAAGGTCGCAAGGTTGATTCGAATCTGGTCTTCGATATTCGAAGTTCAACATTCGGTGTTCGATATTTATTGGATTGGAAGATTGGAAGATTTCAAGATTGGAAAATATGATTATACGCTTTACTACAAGTAACCCAATATCCTATGGTTTTACGTCGAAACGTGCTTTGCTGTCGACCGTCGACTGTGGTCTGTGGACGATTATCCGCCCTTTTCCAATCAATTTTTCAGTACTTGCATACAAGCGGATAATCATATTGGAAAATTATTAGGTGGAAAGGTTGCAAGGTTGATTCGAATCCGGTCTTCGATATTCGAAGTTCAACATTCGGTGTTCGATATTTTATTGGATTGGAAGATTGGAAGATTTCAAAATTGGAAAATTCTATGGTGGAAAGGTTGTAAAGTTGGCTCTAATCCGGTCTTCGATATCCGAAGTTCAACATTCGACGTTCGATATTTTATTGGATTGGAAAATTCTATGGTGGAAAGGTTGGAAAGTTGTTGGAGCAATTCCCCCTTTTTCAAAGGGGGCTAGGGGGATTTGTTTTCTGTAAGACGGCTTGGATTTCCCCAGAAAAATCGAATTCGGCGTTCATTCGTTCCAGCTTGGCCAAGAGGCTTTCCAAAAACTTGCGATAGGAATCCGAATCGGGGTTCATCGGACGATGATCCAGCTCCAGCCGGATTTTTTCGATTTCTGTCACTTTTTGCTGCGTTTTCGGCGGGAAAAGGGCTTTTTTCCACTTTTCCCAGATATAGTCCTCGGCCTCCTCGCTGGGATGGATCAGATCGGATTTGTAAAAGCGGTAGTCGCGCAATTCATCCATCATTACTTCATAGGCAGGGAAATAGGAGACAAAACCAAAGCGGCTTTCCAGATTGGCGCAAAGCACCCGAAGCAGGCTTTTGCCCAGTTGGTTTTCGGCAATGCCGTCCTTGATATGGCGGACTGGGCTTACGGTGAGGATGATTTTTAGCTTGGGATAGGCTCGGGAGAAATTGTCAAAGACATGCCCAAGCCCCATTTCCATCTCTTCAAGCGAAGAAATAGACTTCTTGAAAAGTTTCTGAGGTTGCTTGTGGCAGTTTGCGACTCTGCCAACAGATTCATGCTCATAAATCCAGGCTGTGCCCAGGGTCAAAATCAGGTGAGTTCCCCCATCAAGGTAAGTTCGGGTGAGCTGCAACCGGTGATCGTAGGCTTGTGCCAGCTCCCCGGGAGTCGTTCCCGCCACCTCCGAATGGGTGGAATAATGGAGAAAAAGCCCTTCCCGTTCCAGGATTCCGGCGGGATCCAAGCGATCACCGAAAAGTGCCCCATCCAGCAAATCGGCCAAATTGAGCGGATGAAAGATCGTCCCAAAGGGATTGACCAGGATGTTGAACTTGGTCTCTTGCATCTTTCGCCCAATCGTCTGGGCAAAACAGGAACCCATGCTGAGGATTTTGCTTTGGTGGGTGACCGGAAAGGGAGACTCCGGAATGGGGAAATCGATAGACCAGCGCATGGATGAAATTAAGCCGCAATGAACCTTCAAATTGACTATTTCTGGGTAGTTTTTAAAAACATTTTGAAGAGGATGTGATTTTTTTCCCAAAGCAAAGACTAATAGGGCAAAAGAGATGGAATGAACAGAGAAGAGGAATTTATTCAACTAATCCAAGCCAACCAGGGGCTGATCTACAAGATCACGACCATCTATACCCGCGACAAAGCCGAGCAGGAGGATCTCTATCAGGAGATCGTCTATCAAACCTGGAAGTCCTTTGACTATTTCAAAAAGGCGGCAAAGGCAAGCACCTGGCTCTATCGGGTGGGGATGAATACCGCGATCACCCATCTGAACAGGCGAAAAAAGCATCCCAGCGGGGTGTCGATCTCGGACTCGAACCTGGATTTTGCAGAAGAAAGGGACTCGGGTGAGGAGGAAAAAGTGGAGCAGCTCTATGCCGAAATCCGAAAGCTGAACTTGCTGGACCGGGGGATCGTGTTTCTTTTTCTGGAAGGAAACTCCCACGAAGAGATCGCCGAAGTGACGGGGATCAGCGTGAGCAACGTCGGAACGCGGATGGCCAGAATCCGGGAAAAACTCAAAAAAGGCGTAAAAACAACCTAAAAAACCAACAATATGGAACTCGAGGAAATGAAATCGCTCTGGCAAGACCTGAGCCTGAAAGTAGAAAACCAACAAAAAATCCAGAAGGAACTGATTATGGAAATGACCAAAGAGAAATTTAAGAAAAAATTGGATGGAATTCGGATCCCGGAGATGCTGGGGACAGTGATCGCCTTTGGCTATGCCGCCTACCTCATCTTCAATTTTGGACAATTGAATTTCTGGTTCACCCAGGTGTTCGCCAGCTTCAATATCCTCCAGTTCCTGCTGCTGCCGCTTGCCAGCATGCGCGCGGTTTACCGGATGAGAACCTTGGAGATCAACCATCTGGCGACCGCCGAAATGCTCGCCAGGTTTCAGGAGACCCGAAAATCCTTCTGGAGAGTCCAGCAGTGGGCCGCCATCCTGTCGGGGGTGATGATCCTCACGATTGTTCCCGTTTTGGGGGATATTCATGGCAAATTTGAAAAATTCGCACAGGCGGAATTTTGGATGGTGTATGTCCCGCTTGGACTGGCGTTCATCTACTTTTTCTCCCGATTTGTCCTGCGTAAATACAAAAAGCTGATGGATCAGTCGGAGGATATCCTTCAGGGTGTTTGAATCAAAAAAGAGCGTAAAAGCTCTTTTTTGTGGCTCTTCAGAAAAGAGGCGCTTCGAATGCAAAAGGACGCTTCGAAGCGCAATCTTTTCACTTTTCGGAAAAAATCCCAAGTTCCTGATACATCCGAAGCACCTGCAAATCGCCAAATCCGTACTCGGGAAGCTGCTTTTGGAATTCTTTGAATATCGCCCCAAAATCGTCGGTTCCCAGCTTTTTGGAAATCTCCAGCAAGACTGCTTTGGGTTTGCCCGGAAACGCCCCCACCGGAATCATGTCCCGCCATGCTTCCACCGCCAGCTTCAAAAAGGGGAAACGCTCCCGAAATGCGTCCGCGATCTTCATGGCCTCAAACACTTCCTCCTTCTGGAAACAGGTCCAGATCCTTCCCAAGATTCCCATTTCCTTGGTGTTCAGCGCATGGGCTTTTGATCGGTAGCTGTCTATCAGTTCCTTTTCTTTCAGGGTGCTGAAATGATAGGGAGAATCCGGATAGGGCAGCACCAGAAAGACTTCCGCATGGTGGTCTTTCACATAGTTGAGGATAAACCAGAGATTGACCTGACAAAACAGGTCCTCCTCAAACCAACAGTAGATTTTGGAACCCGTGGGAATGGCCTTGATTTTCAGGATTTCCTCGTAGGAATGCGTGCGGTAGTCCGTTTTGTTGGAACCGGGATAACTGTTGCCGATGAATTCCTCCCTGACTTGCCACAGTTCTTGGGTGGGCGTGGGATTTACCGGGCCGTCCACGAGGCACTCGCGGAAAATGATCCGTTCCCCGGGGATGGACTTGGGGAAAATTTCCGCCAGCGCGTCCCCGTTCAGTATATGGTAGGTCATTTGGTGGGATATTTTGCTTTCATGGATTGGTAGGCCTTGTCAATAAGTTCCCGGAGCACCTCCCCATTCAAGTCGGAAAGCTTGTTTGCATAGATACAGGCGACGCTCTTTTTGAACTTGCCGAGCTTCGCGAGCAAGGGTTCGGCTTCCTGATCCATACAGCCTAACAGGTAGAGTGAGATCGCCGCCTTTCTTGGGGAAAAGCCGACAATGGGCGCATCCCCCTCGTGCCCTGTCGCATACTTGTAGTGATAGGTGCCAAATCCGATGATAGACGGTCCCCACATCACAGCTTTCTCGCCGGTGATTTCCTCCATCATTTGCTTGAGGGCGAGGGCATCTTCCCGTTTTTTTGGACTTTCTACCGCGTTGATGAAATCGTCGACGGAGACCTCGGTGGGTTTGGTTTTGGTTTCGGCCATGGCTATTCCTGATAAAGTTCGATCGGCAAACCGTCCGGGTCGGAGAAGAAGGTGAACTGCTTTCCGGTATATTCATCGACCCGAACCGGCTCTGTCTGAATTCCGAATTTACTCAAATCTTCCGCTGCTTTCCCAATGTCTTTGACCCCAAAAGCCAAATGCCGCAATCCGCAAGCTTCGGGATGGGACACGCGGTCGGGCGGATTTGGAAAAGAAAACAGCTCAATGACGTAGCTTCCGTTGAGTTCCAGGTCCAACTTGTAGGATTGCCTCTCTTCCCGGTACACTTCCCGGATGATTTTCAGTCCCAAAACCCCGGTGTAGAACTCTTTGGATCGCTGGTAGTCTGAGCAGATGATGGCGATGTGGTGGATGGACTGGAGGTTCAGCATGGGGTGAATTGAAATATTTGAAAATTGGAAGAACTTGTCCGCCGTGGCGGGTCGGAATAATTGTCCCCAGTCAACGGACGACAGTCCATCGCACCTAGCTGTGGACCATGGGATGTCTGCTGGCAAATTACCAATAACTTTTTTCCCTTCCGCTAAGTACCATTGTCCATGGACTATTTCATCAGGTGGTTTTTCCGAAAATCTTGCGCTGGGTGTAGGTGCAACTACACCTAGGCCAACGTCAAACTATACTCAGACGGGGGCCGACCTACGCACCCGTCGCCCACAAACAAAAAAGTGACTGTGCAACAATTGGCTGACGTAATCGACGCGAAAAATACAACGGTAAATTTCCCAATGCGACGAATAAGCGGTATTATCGTAGCATAATTTGCGACGAATGAGAGCCTTTATACACCAATTGGATGACTGGCCGGATTTTTCATGGAAGGTTGACGAGTTTGTCAACGTGCTGAGTGAGGTAAGAAATCTGCAAGGCCGACTGCTGGGAAGAATGGAATCATTGGGATTTGAGCTGAGAAATGAGGCCCAACTGGACACATTGACCCTTGACGTACTCAAATCAACAGAAATTGAAGGTGAACTGTTGAGTCCAGACCAAGTCCGTTCTTCGATAGCGAGAAGACTGGGAATGGAAATAGCCGGTTCTGTGGAGTCGGACAGGAATGTGGACGGGATGGTGGAAATGATGGTTGACGCCGCCCATAATTGTTTTGGGCCATTGACAGCCGAAAGGCTTTTTGATTGGCATGCCGCATTGTTCCCAACAGGCAGAAGTGGGATGTATAAGATTGCCGTTGCAGGCTGGAGACAAGATTCCTCAGGCCCAATGCAAGTGGTATCGGGAGCTTCCTACCTACCCGGTAGGCAGGTGGGCAGGGAAAAAGTTCATTTCCAAGCTCCTGATTCGGATTTGATTGATGCCGAAATGAACCGTTTTTTGGATTGGTTCAATGAAAAAGGAGATGTTGATTTAGTCATAAAAGCTGCCGTCGCACATCTGTGGTTTGTGACGATACATCCGTTTGAGGATGGGAATGGCCGGATCACCAGAGCCCTGACAGATATGTTGCTGGCACGATCGGACAAAAGCACCCAGCGGTTCTATAGTATGTCTGCCCAAATCAGGATCGAACGGAAACAATACTATGAAATCCTTGAAAAAACACAAAAAGGAACCCTCGATATCACTGACTGGATCAAATGGTTTTTAAGCTGTTTGATGAATGCATTGAAATCGACAGACACCATTCTGAACCGGGTTTTATTTAAGGCGGATTTTTGGAACAAGCACGCCAAAACAGAAATCAGCGAAAGACAGAAGAAGTTGTTGAACAAAGTTTTGGACGGATTTGAGGGGAAGCTGACCTCGTCAAAATGGGCAAAAATTGCGAAATGCTCAAAAGACACCGCAATACGGGACATCAACGATTTGATAAACAAAGATATATTGCAAAAGGAAGAAGCTGGAGGAAGAAGTACCAATTATGGGTTGAAATAGTCAAATCATGGTTTGGACTGTGTACCTACGCCTAGGCGGACGTCAAACTCACCCAGGCGGGGGACGAAAAAATAAAGCAACAAATTCGCTATCCTCATCGTATTTAAGTAGCAAATATGTTACTTTCTGGTAATGAAAGTAAGGGAGCTGCAAAAGTTGCTTTATGAGGATGGCTGGAAAATCAAAACCCAGAAAGGAAGCCATCAACAACTCATACATCCGGTGAAGCCGGGCAAAGTGACCGTTCCCATCCATGGAGGGGACATACCATCAGGAACATTAAACTCCATCCTGAAACAAGCGGGGCTGAAATAGGCTGTCCCTGCTTCGGGATAAACAATAACGACAAAAGAACAACACCAGAACAACAATAGGACAACACCACAACAAAGACAGGAAAATGGAAATCGTAAAAATCCCGCTGACCATCGAAAGGCAGGAAGGCAAGGAACTCTGGGGGAGAGTCGAATACAACGGCAACCTCATCACAGACTTTGCGGAAACCGCGGCAGAACTGGAAGCTAAAATCAAGGGACTGTTGTGGGACTTTGAAGAGCTTGCTCCAGAACAAGTACAATTCACTCACCACTACGACATCTATACGGTGTTTCAGAAGTTTGACTTCCTGAAAATATCCACCGTAGCTGAACATGCGGGGATGAATCCGGGACTTCTAAGACAATACGTGTCAGGGGCAAAAAGCCCGTCAGAAGAACAGGCAAAAAAAATAGAACGGACACTGCATAAGCTCGCAGCAGAACTGAAGGAAGCAATAATCGTCACTTCCTAAAGACAGCGGAGCTGTCCCAAAAGATTTTTTGTGCCTTGTCCTACCCCAGTAGCCTTACCAATTTTCAATTGGCTGAAGATCCTATGGTTGATCATTTTGGCGAATTGCATCCCGACAGCTGTACGGGATCGTTTGGATAGAAAGGCGTTTTGCAAACTACGCCTAGCCTGATGTCAAACTACTCCCAGACGAGGTTTTGGAGTTCGACACCCTTCGGGGTCGTCTTTCTGTTTTCTGCAAATATTCTTTCTACGGGTTCCACCCGCAGCTATTGAGAGGTTCGACCACATCGTGGTCGTTTTTTAGAAATAGCGATGACTGAGATTTACGATCCTGAATGGATCGAACTTTTCAATAGCCCTAGGTGCAACCTAGGGCTATTGAAAAACAAGAGAAAATGACAACCCCGGAGGGGTTGAACTGCTTCCATAATATTCGGAATTGGTGATTCTTCTTGTTTTTAAAGATAGTACGTATACCCAAGAGGATTCTAAAATTCTTATGATATATTCGGGAACATCCGGGAGACGCGTTTCTGTTCTAGCCCTTCCAACTTCTTTTTTGTGCTGTTGTAATTCTCGGAATCAAACAAAGCTTCCACCGTCTCTAGATTCTGGACTAAAAACGTGATAAGCAAAGATATGTCTGCTGTCTTGTTTAGCTCACTTTCCTGTCTTATCAATGCTTTCACCAAAGCCATATCAAACCAATTATTAAGATCCCCAACACTGCTAACATCGAGCATCTCGGAAGATTTTGAATTACTTAATCGTATTTTTATAGTTGGAGAAGAAAATTGTTGAATGTAGTCTCCAAAATATTTTGAGACTTCACTCCGCTCTAAGTCATAGCCTTTTGACTTAAGAAAAGTATTTAATTTATTTCCATACATTTTCATGGCTGATTGGAAGGTTTTTTTACTCAAAGTAGGGAAATCGCGCTAGCCGCCGGTACTTCCTGATATTTGATTCCTCTAGGAGATTAAGTTACGACACGATGCTCGAATTGCAAATTCGTTTGGATAGAAAGGCATAGTTTCTCCTGCACGGCTGTCGGGACTACGCCTAGACCATCGTCAAACTACAGTCAGACGGGGTCTGATTAGTTAGAGTTTCCTCAGTAAGTCCCCCAAGAGTTGGTTTTCGACTGCCTCATTCTTTTTCAATGGATTCCATTCTTGGATGATAACTGCGACTATATTTTTGTCAGGAATAAGGATAATATGTTGCCCTCCTTTACCTCTTGCTGCATAGACTAGCTGATTGTCCCTGATTTTGAGTATCCACCAGCATAGTCCGTAGCCAACTTCATCGTAACTTTGAAGTGAGCGAAAATCATTGCTTGTACTGGTGTAATTCGTAAATGTTTTGTGAATCCAAGCCGAATCCAATAATTGCTTCCCATCAACAGTACCTTTGTTGAGAAACAATTCTCCAAATCGAGCAAGGTCACGCGCTGTATAATAGGATTCGTCACCTCCGACATAATATCCGTCAACTTCTCGCCAAAATGCATTCCTTATCCCAAGTGGCTGGAACAAAAACAGGTCGGCAAATTCATTTGTAGACTGTTTTGTGCTCTTGGTTAGAATAGCAGATAGGATATTCTGAGACCCGGTAAAATACTTAAATTCAGTACCGGGCATTGCATGGATATGCTCCTCAACTATACATTGTTCTACTGTTTGAAAGCCGTCCCCACCTGTCCATCCTCCGCGCATTGAAAGCAAGTGTTTAATAGTTAATGCTGTTTTGAGGTCTCCGGATGAATTGTTTTGATATTCTGGAAAAAATGGTAAAACCAAACCGTCCTCGGATTTTAAATATCCATGTTGGACAGCCAACCCAACAAGTGCAGAGGTTATGCTTTTTGTAACGGAATGGACATTGAATGCACTATATCTTGTTGTGCCTGAAAAATATTTCTCGACAACCAGTTTGCCATCTTTCACAATCAATAATGCACGAAGCCTTTCCCATTGATTTAATTTCCCAAAATAATCTGTTAGTATTTCATCACTGTATCCATAAATCTCTGGTGATGCGGTTTTCCATTCGTATGGTTCATAGTCCACTTCAAAGGATTGTGATTTGCTGAACGGCAAGTTTAAACTAGGCGGATGCCATTTAAGGGAAACATTGAGAATATTGATGACTCCCATCAGGATAGCCATTGAAACAGCTCCTACTAATAGCTTTGTCTTTGAATTAATCCCATTTCTCCGAAATAATGAAACAAGGGTAATTGTCAGTAACACAACTAGCAGGAAATACTCAATCAAATTCGGATATGGGAGATAGTAGAACTTTGATTTTACAATGAACCCTATGGTGATGAATAGAACCGTGATTGTCGTATATGTCAGAATATGTTTTTTCATTTGGCCAATTATATGTAGTTCTTTTTGAGGTTTGCCACCGCTTGCACAGTTAAATCGCCGGTTGTACCGGGCGAAGTTGAGCCAACCGACCAACTGGGTCCAAGGCTAAACCGATCCGCCGGGAATCATTTCCATGCGCTTTGCCCCTTCATGTCCCTATTATTTGTCCCAATGTATCAAACCCTTCTTTCATTCTGAATTCCCTTTGCCCTGTTATACGATCCAAAAAATTACTATCCCGAAAACATCCTCATCCCTGCGATATGCTTTGCGGGGTTGCGGCGGGGATTTTTTCTTTTACTGCGGAGACGCGGTTTTCATGATTCCACCTTTTTCAAAAATCCATCAATCTGTTCAACGTACCAGCCCCCAAAACCTTTGCTGTCATAATTCACCTGAAATCCAGTCAGATGATCCCCTTCATATTGAGTTACTTGGCAATTTCCGTCAAGTGTCTCCTGAAGTTCCAAAGCTGCACGGTGTGTGGTGACTTCATCGTTTGATGCCGTTAAAATTAAGACTGGGCAAGTGATAGATTGAACAGATTTCCTGTAAAATTCCGGTTCCTCTGGTAGCAAAATAGTTTTCCCTTTTAGCTTATAATAGTGTACGATCGCGGCAGGATCCGTGACGAAGCCTTCACCAATAATAAAGTCCACCTGATCTTTGATCTGGGGATAAGCCCTTGAGGCAATCGTGGTCCCCATTGACATTCCCCAAATCCCTATTTTCTTCTCTTGGAATTTCACAGAAATGTCGTCAACCACAGCTTCAAGATCCCACGCAAATTCCCTGTAGTAAAGATATTCTCGCTGGATTTCAAAATCCCCACTTTTCCCAAAACCCCTATAGTCAAATGTGACTACTGTATATCCCGCATTGGCCAGAATCATCGCATGGTACACAAAGTAAGACATGTTTCCGGCATCGGGATAGGCCAAGATCAGTACGGTATCCTTATTGTTTTCTTGTTTGGCTTCGTAAATCCATGAATTCAATTTGAAGCCATCCTTTGTTTTTATTTCTAACTGTTCATAATTCCACTTGACAGAATCAGGGGTTCTGATGTATTCCCGATCTGGGTCAATGGCGAAGACTGGGTTGAAATGGAAAATGGCGAAATAGAATAAACTAAAAAGAGCAGGTCTTTTCATAATTATTGGGATTTGATGCTTTATAAATATATACAGGTAAGTACTTAACTTCATATTAATTTGCCATTGTCCCAATGTACCAAACCCTTCTTTTATTCCCGAAAATTTGGAGGGAAAATTAGTTGGTATAGAAAGAGCCTGGTGCCGGGAGGGAAAACCGCGCTTGGCTAAAAATGCCTTTTAAGAACTTGTTTTAAGCTCGTATTCTTTCACCAGCGCTTCTGCGGGAATATGCAGCAGTTCGCCGAATTTGCGGATCATGGTCAAAGAAAGTGCCTGTTTATAGTTCAGTACCTTGCTGACCGTTCCTTTGTCGCCGTAAACTCTGGCCAAGTCAGCGGAGTTGTAACCAAAGTCTTCCATCCTGATTTTGATCATTTCTATGGGATCCACTTCGGGTAGTTCCGTTCTTTCCCGCTCATATTCGGAAATCAGATGGGCCAAAAGAATCTTTTCTTTGTGCTCGCGGGTTCCTTTCGGCGCTCGCTTGATTTCACCATATCTTGTGACCGCACGTTCGTATTCTTGCTCGGTCTCAATCAAAAACCAATTGGGCTGTTTCATACAATTGTCTGTTAGCTATGATCACTTACTGGAACGAATCTCAAATTGTCCCCGCATCAATGGCGTCGTATTCAGAATGGGTTCCAATGAACCTTACCTCGACGATTCCATCTTCATAATCCACCTCGACGATCAAGCGGTACTTGTTCCCGACTATCTTAAACCTCGCCCGGTCATTCTTGATTATCTTGGCTCTTGGGAAATCCCGCAAGACATCCGCACTCTTTTGCCAGACGGCCTTTGAGGTAACCGCCTTCCAAACACTTAGGCTCTTGGCAGAATCCGCATGTTTTCTTGCAAACACATCCAGTTTCTTGGAGAGGATGATTTTCATACCGTAAACTGGGGTGATTTAGTTTTTCAACCTGCCAATACCGTGTCCGCCGTGGCGGAGCCAAACTTGTTGTGTCCCTTCACGAACGATACAGCTCAAAGGTAGTTAGTGGTTGGCATTTTGCCAACTATTACGGATATTTTTTTCAGAACCTGTACCACCTATAACCCACCACTTCCTTTTGGGCATTTTTTTAACTTACCGGCTGCAGGGAAGTTGCGATTCCACCCTTCTACCCCATCTCCAAAATCCTTTGTTTCACCCCAAAAAGCCGAATTGCGGATCCTAACCAACAAATAGTCTAGGATGCACGGAAGAGAAAACCACGCCCAGTCTCCACCCAGCGACTAAAAACCAAACCAATGAATATATCGCCCCATCTTCACTGGTTTATTCCCTAGTTTATTCCCTAGTTTATTCCCTAGTTTATTCCCTAGTTTATTCCCTAGTTTATTCCTTCAATTTCCAAACCCCTGATTTTCTGGAGCCATCCCTGAAAATCATTCCGCTTTTCTGCAGCTTGGAGAGGTGGTATTCGACTCCTTTGTCCGTGATCCCGAGAGCGGCCGCCAGTCCACTCGTAGTGATGGCCGGTTGCCTTTTGATAAGGTCAATGATTTGCTTGCCAGTCTCACCCAGCAGGACTTCTTCTACGGGCTTTTCCACAGTTTCCTGCACCGTCCTGCGGAGAACCACCGTGAACATTCCTTCTGTCTTAAACAGTGGTTCCGGAAGTTTGGCGGATTTCATCAGATCCCTGATCCGGCCAATACCCGAGCCTACTTGTTCCACCATATCGATGCGGACAAACAACCCGAAGATCAGTGGATTGCGACTGTGGCTTTTGGTGCCAAAATCAGCCAATGGGATAGCACTGGTCAAACCTCCCGGATTACTGACCTCCACACGGTCTTTGAAAAATTCAACGGTTGTTTTCGCGCCCCTGTCGTAATAGTCCCGGTGGGAGAGCGCGTTGATGATGACCTCTTTCAGGGCCGTTTCGGGGATTTCCCAAATCTCTTTTCTGGGGCCGCCGCCTTCAATTTCATAACGGACATCCAGCTTGCCTTTTAGCCATTGCATGGCTTGCTCGTATTGCTTCATCAAAGGCCCGCCAAATACCTTGTCATCAACTATCTGGGTTTTATGGGCGCCTTCAAAAGCGGTACAGCGGATGACAGCTGTTTCAATAAACTGCTCAGGGGCCAATCCAAAAAACAGGACACCACCGTTTTTCATGTTTCCATCCGGCAGAACCAGCTTCAGGTTCTGGATAATCTGTTCCCGGCTTACGGTTGGAGAAAGTCCGCCCAATGCCCGGAATTCCCCGAACCAATCCTGATCAATAGCTGATGCAAGGTCAAAATCAATACACGGAGCTTCATCGAAATAAATTCGGGCTGATTGTTGGAAAAAATCCCGCATTTGTTCCACAGTAGTAAGTTTTTGCGTGTTGGGGCCTTGCCTGACGTAAATGGCACCGGACAACACATAGGGCTTTTGGCTACCGGTATTGACTTCAATTACCCATACGGTTTTTCCCTCGGCTTCCACCGCATATAGGGCAATGGGAACATGGGGGTTGATTTCATTCAGGGCGTTTTGGATGGCTGATCTTTTGCCATTGTTTATTTCAACTCCATGGATTTTATTGTTATCGCCCACACCGATCAGCAACACACCTCCTGCAGCGTTGGCAAATGCACAGATCTCCTCACTGAGCTCTTTCAGCTTGTTGGGTACCCGGATTTTAAACTCCGCATTGTACCCTTCCCCGGCCTGGACGATGCTTTGCACTTCTTCTGGTGTGAGGCGTTTATTCATCTTCTATGGCTTTTATCAGCGGTTTCAATGTAGTAAGCTGTATCCATCAGGGCAAGTACGTCTTCTGTCAATTCGCCAAAGCAGAGTTGTGTTCGCCTGTTTTTCCAATTTGTCCAACAAACCCAGGTAGAAATTCATTTTGCCCACATATTCGGGCTTGAATGCGCCGATTTTTAGTTCCATTGCCACCAGAGAGCGTAAGCCTCTGTGGTATAGCAGGATGTCAACAAAATATTCTTTATGGTTGTGTTCTATCCTGTACTGATTGCCGATAAAGGTAAACCCTTTGCCTAGCTCCAATACAAACAGCTTGATTTTCTCTACCAGTTTTTGCTCCAATTCTTTTTCTCTAACCTGCTGTGTGATACCGAGAAATCCTGAATTGTAGCTGCTTTTGAGCATATCGCTGGCTTGCTCGGCCAGTGAATCGGGCAGGGCTTCCTGGAAGTTGTGGGATTTGGGTAGGTGCTTTTCACTGTAGTAAGCATCAGCCTTGATGTAGTTGAGCAAAATATCCCTGCTCCAGCCGAGTTGTATGGTTTTTTGGGCGTAAAACGAAGCCTCATCATCAGTTGTCGTCTTTTCGAGCAACAGCAAATTGTGTCTCCACGGCAAAACTGCAACGCTGCGTTGCAGTTTTGGATCAGTTTCGGAATAGCGGTCGTAGAACCGCTTCATATTCCATAAGTTCCGTGGCGAAAGCCCCATATCGGGAAACTCCGCTTTCAAGTCTGCCGACAACCTGTTGACCACCCCGGCACCGTGTCCTTTTTCGATTTTCTTTTCGGAAAGCAGCTTGCCCAGATTCCAATACACGCCAATGGCTGCGGCATTGACCTGCCTCGCAATCTGCAACCTTGCCGTTTTTATTTCCTGGACTGCGGCTTTAAAAATGTCCGCATATTCCGACAGGTGAGGTTTTGGAGTTTGTCCCATGTTCGTTTTTTTCTGCTCTATAGACTATTTCATCTGTTTATAATTGATTTTTTATGGTCATAACCTGTCCCGTGACGAAGGAAACGGGATAGCCTATCCCGATTTTTCTTCGGGAGAATCTCGCAGGTTGATAACCATCCCTCTGTGTGATCCCGTACCTACGGGATCATGCTCGATTTCATCAAATGTTTTTTCAGAAAATCTGCTGTCAGTTGCCCCACTTGGACCATGTTTTCCCACTTCATCCAATGGTGCGTGTCACCCGGGATCAAGACTGCCTCATAGGGCATGCCCAGTTCCTCGAAGCGTCGGATCAAGTCGGTCGTCTGACTCACGTCCACGTTGCGGTCGTCGTCGGAGTGGATGAACAGCACCGGGCTTTTCCAAGTGGCCAAGTCTGCAATCGGTGAGGATTTCCAGGCGGTTTCCTTCGCCTTTTCGTAGTCCGGCGCCACTTCGTAGCCTTCCGGTAGCTCATACCGCCCGTCCAGGTCGTGGACGCCGTGGATGTCCACGCCGACTTTGAACAGGTGGGAGTCACGCGCCAAGGCCAATGCGGTCAGATATCCGCCGTAGCTGCCTCCATATACGCCGATTTTCTCCGGGTCGACTTGGGACAAAGCCGTCAGATATTCACCCCCAGCCTTGATGTCCTGGTACTCCACGGCGCCCTGATAATAGCCATAGGCCGGCCGGTGAAACTCGTAGCCGTAGCCGATTCCCAGGCGATAGTTGACCGAAAGGACGACAAAGCCCAGCTCGGCCAAATACTGGTTGTAGGCATACGTGTTGGAATAGTAGTCCATGTAGCTCCAGCCGAGCAGCATCTGCCGCTGCGGTCCGCCGTGGATAAAGACCACGCCGGGCTTTTGGGCCGGGCCGCCTTCCTTTTCAAAAAGCTGCCCGTAAACTGTCGTGCCGTCGGGGGCTTTGAAGCTCACCTGCTTGGGAGTGACCAGTTTACTTTGGGGAAAGTCCGCTGGAATGCCTGCTTCCTGAAGCAGCGAAGCTCCTTTGTCGGTTTTCACTGCCACCAGGTGGGATCGCTGGGGCGTGGCCGAGAAATAGGCGATTTTTTCACCGGAGCCAATTGCTACCGGATACGCTTCTATTCCAGTTCCCTGCGTTTCCCAGGTCAGTTTTTTGGTCTTCAGGTCAATGGCGCCGATATGCCTTCGGTCCAGATCTTCTTTGGCTGGCCCCGTGTTGCCTGAAAAGACCACTTTGCTGCCATCCGGGCTCAGCTTGATTTGCTCCACCATGTATTCTCCCGGAGTCAGGGACTGAAGGGCTTTGCTGGCTAGATCCAGGGCGAAAAGATGCTGCCAGCCCTCGTGATAGGATTCGAAGATGAGCTCCTTTTCATTGGGATAGGAAAAGAATCCATAGCGGTAGGATCCACGAAGGGTTTCGGGAGCTTTCCAGCGCATTTCCCCCTTTCCGGTGCCGACGTCGGCCAGCCAGATTTCCCAGGGAATGTGCCTGGGTTCCAGCAGGGAAAATGCCGCGCCTTCACCGCCACGGGTGCGGATGAATGCGATTTTGGAGCCATCCGGAGACCATCTGGGATTGGAATCCCGATGAAAGGACGGAGCAATCCAATGGATGGGCGTCTCTTGGTTTTCGTAGATCCCCAGCAATTGGTGTCCTCCCCGGTTGACCGTAAAGGCTAGTTTTGTTCCATCGGGAGAAAACGCCAGGGAGTTGACGTTTCCTTTGATTTGAAAGAGTTGACCGGGTATTTCTTTTCCTTCCAAATCAGCTTTCCAGACCTGTCCATTCTTGAGGTACAAAAGCTGATTTTCAGGCCCCAAAAAGAAGTCATCGCCTTCTGCGACCGATTCCGCATTTTTGCTTGCCAAACTGATTTTCCAGATTTCGACCTTGGGCAAGGTGGGCATATTCAGCGCGTTGACGGTGGAAGAAGCATTGCCGCCGCCGTGGTCGCCGCCACGCACAAATACCAGCCAGTTGCCATCCGCAGTAAACTTCAGGCTGCTGATTTCCTGCCCGTCGTCTTGGTTGAATTGGGTCAATTTCACCGGGTTAAAATCCGGGGCTTCGGCGAAATAGACGTTGCGTTTGCCCTGCCCATTCATGGCCCAGGCGATTTTTTCCCCGACAGGAGAGGAGCTCAGCTCTGAAGGGAAACTGAATTTCCCGACCTGCTCCAGGGTGAAGGATTGGGAGAAAAGAGATGGGGAAAACAGGAGAAAAGAGAGGGCGAGTGGGAGGAGTTTTTTCATGGGATTTGATTTATTATGCCGTGGGTTTGGCGGTTCTGCTGATGGCATACTCGCTCATTTGCCTTGGATTTTTGTCTTTAATTTTCGTTCCAGAAGTGATCGCATTTTTCTGATTGCCAATTGGTTGAGTTGTGTGATTCGGTTACTTTAATTGTACCGAAATCGGTATAATTAAAATCAGGATTATAGAGCGCTTCCCATTCCCCAATGTACCCAATCGAACTTTTCAGGCTGAGCCATTTGATGATGATGGCTTCCTGCATTTGGCTTTTGGACATATCGGTAAGGGAGATATAATCGTCATCTCTCTGCGTGATGATTGATATCGCTGTTTCTCCGATTTCTATTTTTCTGGTTTTTGTCATTTTCCAAACTGAAAAAGTTCAAGGATCCATTGTTTCGGTTGGGTTAAATTATTGACTTCAAGTGAAATAGGATGGTTTCTGACTGTTCAATTTTCCAAGCGGTCTCTGGATTGTTTGATTTTAGGGCCGAAAGGGCAAGGCTGAAATAGTGGAACGCTGCCCCACTATTTCAAAACAGCAATTCAATACCTATCGTGAATGTAATACAAGACCTTTTGTAGTTCGGTTTTCAGGTCGTTGGCGGGGATTGCGTAATTGTTCATCATGCAGGAGAAATGCAGGATTTTCCCGCTTTTGGTGAGCAGGTAGCCGCTGAGGGAATTGGCCATGCTCAGGGTGCCCGTCTTGGCGTAGAGGTAGGGAGGCTGGCCTTCATCGGCCTTGTACCAGGCTTTGATTGTACCGGATTCTCCCCCTGCGGGAAAATAGGCTTTGATCTTTTCCAGCGGGACTTCTTCACGGATCTTTCCCAAAAGGGCAATGATTGATCTTGGCGTAAACATGTTTTGGGCGGAAAGCCCCGAGCCATCCACCCATCGGGGTTCGTCTGGAAGCTCCTTCAGGAGATTTTCCTTGGCGTATCCGATGGCTTCGGAGGTGCTGAGTTGATTGGTCAACTGGTCGGATACCAACAGCATCAACTGCTCCGCCAGGAAGTTGTCGCTGATCTTCATCATCTGTGCGTAGATGCTGTCGGCTGGCGCAGTGAGGAGTTTTTGGGGCTCTTCTTTGAAATAGCGATTGTTCGCGATCAGTGCAATTGGTTTGCCGGTAGCTTCCTCAAGCATGGTTTTGGTCAGATCCGGTGAGGTGATGAAGGGAATGTCCCTCGCAAACTCCTCCTCTTTGGCTTCAGGCCGGAAAGTGTAGGGAAAGCGGTTTTCCAGATGGGTTCGGGAAAACGAATAAGCGCTTGATCCCCCGGTTTCCGATTTTTCCATCGAAGCTTTGAAGCGCTCGGGATAGACGCTGAAATCCGCGTCTCCTTTTTTCTTTTCAAACCGCACCACATCTCCATAGACAGGGAGCGAGGAGCGCTCAGCCGCATAGTAGTAGGGATACCAGTTCCAAGACCAGCCCGGCCCGAAAGCGGACACCTGACCAAAGTTGTCCAGCAGGTATAGTTTTTTATCCGAGGCTTTCAAAAAATCGATAACCACCTCGTTTTTCAGATCCGGATGCAACAGGCTGGGATCGCCCGTGCCCCAAAAGATCAGGGAATCGCCTTTTTCCAGATAATTCAATCCATTCACCAAGCTGTCGCCGAGGATGGAATAGGAGGCATAAAAGGTGAAGATCTTGGTGTTGGAGGCGGGGATGAAGTATTTGTCCGAATTGATCTCCACCAGTGGCTTCCCTTTTTCCGGATCCAGGAGCATAAAGCCGAGATGGCCTTTGGCAAAGACATCGGATTTGGTCAGGGACTTGTTGATTTTTTGGACAGTGCAGGAACTGAGGGCTATCAGTAGGCCGAGGAGAATTTGCTTCATCCCCTTAAAATAGGAAAAGCCACCCAATTTGAGCGGCCTTTCCCTGTTGTTGATTTGATTGATTTAATTTTTGGTAATGGTCTTGGTTTCCGTCACGGTTTTTTTGCCGTCTTCGTACTTGATTTCCTTTTTGACTTCCACTTTTTCAGCCATTGCGGCAGTTCCGTGGGGTTTCTCTGAAATATGCGGAGCAATCACCAAAGCTACAATCGACATCAGTTTGATCAGGATGTTCATGGAAGGGCCTGAGGTGTCTTTGAATGGGT
This sequence comes from uncultured Limnohabitans sp., assembly GCA_964530015.1. Lineage (GTDB taxonomy): Bacteria > Bacteroidota > Bacteroidia > Cytophagales > Cyclobacteriaceae > Algoriphagus. Next base: position 51,522 of record CAZGYC010000007.1, read on the forward strand.
CACCTACCGTATCGCCGGTCACGGAAGCCTTGTGCGGCTCTGATTTCTTGTAGTACATTTCACCGTTGATTTCTACTCCTTTTTCAAAGGACTTCTTGGCGTTGTCCCAAGCACCGCCGGCATTGGACTGGAACATTCCCATCAAAACGCCGGAAACAGTGACTCCGGCCAGCAAGCCTCCCAAAACTTCGGGGCCAAATGCAAACCCGATGATAATCGGCGTAATCAGGGCAATGGCTCCCGGAGCGATCATCTCGCGGATGGAGGCTTTGGTAGAGATCTCCACGCACTTGTCGTACTCCGGTTTGGCCTTGTACTCCATGATGCCCGGAATCTCCCTGAACTGCCGTCTTACCTCATTCACCATGTCCATGGCTGCACGACCGACTGCCGCGATACAGAGAGAGGAAAAAATGAAAGGAATCATGCCTCCGACAAAAAGTCCGGCAAGCACATCCGCTTTATAAATGTCGATCGCGTCAATCCCGGCGATTCCCACAAATGCAGCAAACAACGCCAGTGAAGTCAAGGCTGCCGAAGCAATGGCAAAGCCTTTTCCTGTCGCAGCGGTGGTATTGCCTACCGCATCCAAAATATCCGTTCTGCCTCTCACTTCCTCAGGAAGCTGGCTCATCTCGGCAATGCCACCGGCGTTGTCAGCGATAGGACCAAAAGCATCGATTGCCAACTGCATCGCAGTAGTTGCCATCATACCCGCAGCCGCGATAGCGACGCCGTAAAGCCCGGCAAATTCATAGGCTCCATAGATCCCTCCTGCCAAAACCAAGATCGGCAAAACGGTGGATTCCATCCCTACAGACAGTCCGCCGATGATGTTGGTCGCGTGGCCAGTTGCCGATTGCTTTACGATGGACATGACCGGACGCTTGCCCATAGCCGTGTAGTATTCCGTGATGATGGACATCAGCGTGCCTACTACCAGTCCCAGAATAATCGCATAAAACACGTGCATGCTGGTGAATTCATAGCCTCTGATCGAGAGGGTGTCCGGCAGCATATACTTTACCACAAAGAAGGATGCGATGGCCGTGAAGACAATCGAAGACCAGTTGCCCATATTCAGGGCTTTTTGGACATCGCCTTTGTCGTCTTTTACCGTCACGAATACCATTCCCATGATGGAAAACAAGATGCCCAGCCCAGCCAACACCATCGGAAGCAAGATCGGGGCAATTCCGCCGAAAGCATCCACAGACACGATCTCCCGACCCAACACCATGGTCGCCAAGATGGTCGCAACATACGATCCGAACAAGTCGGCACCCATGCCGGCTACGTCACCGACGTTGTCACCGACGTTATCGGCAATAGTTGCCGGGTTTCTAACGTCATCTTCGGGAATACCCGCTTCTACTTTTCCCACCAAGTCAGCCCCCACGTCAGCGGCTTTGGTATAAATACCGCCGCCCACACGGGCAAAAAGCGCAATGGACTCGGCTCCCAGGGAAAATCCCGCCAATACTTCCAAGGCCTTTTCCATCTCCAAGCCGTTGACACCGGCTCCGACGCTGACTACGTAGACTTGGTAAAAAATGATAAACAACGATCCCAGTCCCAATACCGCCAATCCTGCCACGCCAAGACCCATCACAGATCCGCCGGTAAAGGAGACTTTAAGTGCCTGTTTCAGGCTGGTACGTGCCGCTTGGGTGGTTCTGACGTTTGCTTTGGTTGCGATTTTCATGCCGATGTACCCTGCCAAGGCGGACAGGAATGCACCGATCAAAAATGAGATGGCAATGACCGGGCTGGAGGTTTCCACCAAAGTTCCCGACCAAGCCAGCACAATGCCGGCGATAATGGCAAAGTAGGAAAGCACTTTCCACTCGGCTTTCAGAAATGCCATTGCCCCGTCTGCGATGTAGCCGGAGAGTTCCACCATGTTTTTGTCCCCTGTGTCCTGTTTGGTGACCCAGGCGGATTTGACTGCCATGACCAGCAGGCCGACCAGTCCCAGCGCAGGGACTAGGTATATCAGCGCTTGTTCCATAATCTATTCGGATTGTAATTAGGTTTATTGTTAGATAATTGGGCAAATATAGAATTTATACTTAATGCACCAAGTCGGATAAAAATCCATTGGGATGAGCGGAAAAATTCTTCCATTTCGGTTGCCAGCCAGTTTTTTTTCATCTTTGACCCGGTTTTTTGGAGATTTCGGGGGAATGCGGGAAAAATAGGGCTTTTCTGTTTTCGGCAAAAAGGCCCGACTGCCTGCCGAAAGTGGGTTTGGCGGGATTTTGACCCCAAGAAATGCCGGGAAGAGGCCTGCCCACAGTTTGACCAACGGTCTGCAACATCCGGATTGCTCCGAAAGCCAATATAAACTTTATCCGATGAATAATTCACCCGACAGCTTTTTGTCAACCAAGGCCTCAGAATGGAAGGACTCGCCCCTCCTTTTGGCCCTGTGGTACGATGGCCACGGAAACTGGGAATCGGCACACGCCCAGGTGGACCAATTGCCCGGGAAACCGGCGGCCAGGATCCATGCCTATCTCCACAGAAAAGAAGGGGATCAGTGGAATGCGGACTATTGGTATGCCAAAGCCGGCGAAAGGCGCCCCAACCTGAGTCTGGAGGAAGAATGGGGAGAGCTGGTCGGGAGATTCCTGGCCGGTCGCTGAAAGTCCCCTCCTGTCTGGGAAAAAGTGGCGAAAGGTGATTTTTCGGAGAGTCGGTGACTTGGGGTTGCCATCCGGCGTTTTGCGGAGAGCCGCATCCAAAACCCGGGGAGTCCTTGTCCGAAATCGGCAAAAAAGGACTTTTTTTCCTCATTTTTACCCAAAAAATACCCTGTACAGGGTATTTTTTGGGACTTTTAGGCGGGTTATTTTTGGAGAGATCAACGCATTGAGCATGAAATTCTTTTATCTCTCATTCAAAGCCAACGGTAAAGGCGGCTTTGAAATCCATGAAAAGGAGTGTGAGCTTATTCCTGAACCTCTGGATCGCGACTATTTGGGGCCGTTTAACAATGGCCGGGAAGCGCTGCGCAAAGCACTGCTGATGAAATCGGCGGCGGTCTGTTGTGAAAGCTGCTGCAAATCGACTTTTGAGGCAGTATTCAATTCTGCCAAGACGGACAAAGCATAGCCGGCCAACTTCCAGTGAAACTGATTCTGCTGAAAATCAGCGCTCTTGGCATCCTTGGGGTAAAATTGGATTCAAAACCTGTTGTTTTATCCCTGAAAATCGTAATTTCGAAGCCCAAATCGGGGTGTGGCGCAGTCCGGTAGCGTACACGTCTGGGGGGCGTGTGGTCGCAGGTTCAAATCCTGTCACCCCGACAACATCGGATTTCAGGCAAAAACTCTGTAAACGGCTGGTTTACAGAGTTTTTTTTTTGATATTCCAAAAGGAACAGCAACATGCATGTTCCCAGTGAGCGGCTTGGTGCGATTGAGAGTGACGTTCGTATTCGTGTTCGTGTTATCGTAGTCGTATTTCAATTCCAGAACGGTGCGATTGAAGGAAAACCGGGAGTACTCCTGATACTTCAATTCCAGTTTAACGCGACACCTCTTGCCATTCAAAAAATCAAAAACCTGTTGAAAAGGATTCCGGATACCATCCGGTGACTCCTGCGGGTGGGGTGCCGTGGCGGCTTTTTGGAGATTCTTCCAAGGACCGTCCACCATTTCCCCACATTGCCAAGTGAGGTAATCCGCATAGGAATGGGAGACAGACCCGATCTTCGGGATCAGGGACTTCATTTTGGTATCCCGTACCCTTTCATCATCCCGAGTCTACAGGGCCTTGAAGCAAAATCCAAAGGATCGATTTCCCAGATCATTGAATTTGAAAATTGACTATTTCCCCCCTTTCTTTGGCTAAAATCAAAACTCCATGTTCTTCTACCTTTCCCAGTTTCTGGGCTTTTTGGCCATGCCGCTGACCCTTATCCTGCTCTTGATCGTGGGTGGGGCTGTTTTCCCAAGAAAAAAATGGGGCAAAAAATGCCTCTGGACGGGTATTGGGCTGCTGCTCTTTTTCACCAATCCCTTTCTCTCCAATCTCGCATTGCTGGCCTGGGAACCGGAATTCAAGCATTTTGAGGAGATCCAAACCCACGAGATCGGCATCGTGCTCACCGGAGTGACCAACCTGAGCAAGACGGCCTACGACCGTACCTTTTTCAACAAAGGAGCAGACCGCATCACCCACGCCCTCCAACTCTACCGCATGGGCAAGGTCAAAAAAATCCTGATCACCGGAGGTCAAGGGCTAAATCCCGTAAACCTCCAAAGTGAAGCCGAGCTGCTCCAGCGCTTTCTCCTGATGGCCGGCGTGCCCGAATCGGACGTATTGATCGAAGACCAAAGCAAAAACACCGCCCAAAATGCCGCATTTACCAAGGCCTTTCTGGAGCAAAACCAGATTTCCACAGATCAGGAATTCCTGTTGATTACCTCCGCTTTTCACATGAAACGGGCCAAGGGCTGCTTTGACAAGGTGGGCCTGAAAACGGTGACCTTTCCTGCCGACTATTATTCCCATGACGTGAAATATGACCTTCCGGCGCTGGTTTACCCCGATGCCGAGTCCCTGACGTATTGGAACAAGCTCATCAAAGAATGGCTGGGAATTGCGATGTACAAGGCCGCTGGATATATTTAAGGACAACTTTCAACGGATCGAGATGAAATCGGGCATGATCCCCTACCTACGGGATCACACACTGGGAGGATTATCTGCCATGCGAAGATTCCTCCCGATGGCCATCGGGATGGCCTTTCAAAATCAAATTATAAACACATGAAATTCGGAAGCATTGACAACCCGGAAAACATAGACTTCACGCTCCCTGCAGACCATCCCGACACCGGGAAGACGCTGGCCGAATACAAATCAGACCACAGCCCGTTTGAAGTGTATGTCGGCTGCGCAAAGTGGAACAAAACCGAACTCAGGGGATTTTATCCGAAGGGCACCAAAGACGAACTGACCTACTATTCCCGGCAGTTCAACTCCATCGAGCTCAACGCGACACATTATGGAGTCCCCAAACTGGACCAGATCGCCAAGTGGAAAGAAAAAACTCCCGAAGACTTCAGGTTTTTCCCAAAAATCCCCCAGACGATCAGCCATTTCAGGCGATTGATAGAGGTCAAAAGCGAAACGGATGAGTTTGTAAGCACGATGAGCCACCTGGATGAAAAGCTCGGGATGATCTTCCTCCAAGTTCACGACAATTTTCAGCCCAAGGACATGGGCCGGATCGAACGGTTTGTCTCCGAATTCCCAAAAGATTTCGCCCTGGGGATTGAGGTGAGAAACCAGGCCTGGTTTGTGGGCAAGGCGGCCGATGAATTTTACAAACTCCTGCAGCGCTATCACGTGTCCAACATCATCGTGGATACCGCCGGCCGACGGGACATGCTCCACATGCGGCTCTCCACTGAAGAGGCGTTTGTCCGCTTTGTCGGAGCAAATGTCGCCAGCGACTACACCAGACTGGACGAGTGGGTGGGCCGCATTGAATCCTGGAGGGAGCAGGGACTTCAGAAGCTCTATTTCTTCGTCCACCAAAACATCGAGGAAGCGTCTCCGCTCCTGTCTGCCCATTTCATCAAGAAACTCAACGACCGGCTCGGGCTGTCGCTTCGGATTCCAAACGACCCGTCAAGTCTGCTTTTGTAATTCCCTAAGCCAGCAAAGTCTTCCGGATGGAGTCCCTCAGAAGCGCATCCACCTTTACTTCCTCTGCAAATTCATTCCATTTTCTTACCGCCATACGCACCTGTCCGATCTTTTCCAGGGGCTTTTTGATATTCATCTTTCTGGCTATTTCCAGAAAGTCATCATCGGTTATTCCTTCCCTTTTTCCATTGACCATAAGGGACTGGGCACTGACCCAGAGGCTCCCCGGACGATAGGCATGGCAGATGTCATACGCCGGCGAAAGCATCCACTTTCCGTCACGGTCCATGAGAAAAGCAAAGTTTTTGGTGTGGTCGTCGCAGTTTCTGGCCAGCACGTTGAATACCATGCGCAGGAACATCTGCTCGGCCTCCGGATAAGAGAGTCTAAGCATCCGCATGGTCTCAAAGACCTGCTCGTAGCTGTAAAAGCCCACTTGGTTAAAGTCAAAATGCCGGAGCCCGCAGAGACTCTGCATGTGGATCTTTTCGCCCGCATCTGTCCGGTCAAAGCGCTTGGTCATGAAGTGCGCCCGGCCATGCTCCTCCAACAACCGACACTCATTCATCCGGATTCCGGCGGCGGTTGCCATCAGGCAATAGGCCATTTCCACCCTGCCATAGCCCGCCGTAGCCCCAAACTGGGAATCATGGACTCCGTCAAACTTGATAATCCAGTAGGAAAACCCTTTCGGCGCCTTGACCTGACCGCTTTTCACCTCTCCGGTTTTGGGGTCAAAGGCAATCACAGCTTTCGCCCGCGCACCACCCGCGGAAGTGCCTATTTTCAGGATATCCGCCAAAGCAGCCTCATCTTCCTGTGACAAATCCGAATGGAAATCCTCCCTTGAATTGAGGATTTTGTCTGCAATACCCACCAAACTATCAACTTCCAAACTGCTGGCCCGGGTACTTTCCGGCCGCAGCGAAGGCTTGATCTCCAGAGCCCCCACTCCCCTTTTGCCGATAAAACAAAGCAATTCCACTGGGTTCAGACTGTCGGCCGGCCGGCCGTTTTGCACCAGCCAGGCATTGATCAGTTGGTTGCCGTACTTGTCGGGAAGCATGTCGGCCAAAAGTCCCGGAAGCCCCTTAAACGTGTCAAACGCATCCCCCCTACCCCGCCGGGTCTCCGGGAATGAGTAAAGGCGCTTGCCCTGTGCCAAAGGCATCAACACCGGCGAGATATCCCAGCCTGACCTCAGAAAACCGCCGTCAAACTCGAAACTGGCCACCTGCTGACCCTCATCCCAGAGCACCGCCCCGGCCAGCTTTTCCCAAAGCCAGATTTCCGCTGCGGCTACCATTCAGAAGGGGGTGGTTCGGCGGCTATATCGGAATTGCGGATGCGCTGCCGCTCGTGTTTTTTTTGGAGCTTGATGTATTCGATCGGACTGATGGTCCTTTTGACCTCAAAAGACTCAAGCCAATGCAACTGCCCAAGCACCCGGAGCACCTGGATCAACGTGATCAGATTGACCTTTTCGCCGCGCTCCAACAGACTCAAAGTAGAGCGGCTGATACCGGCATCAGTGGCCAACTGATCCTGCGAGCGCCGCTGGTCCATCCGGTGATGCCTGACAAAAGCACCGATCTGCTTCAAAATCGCCATATCACTCAATTGATGGTAATCCATGACTTAAATATCATTCATTAAGCTCAAATATACGACTTAATGAATGGATAATCATACATTTCATCAATTTATTTTTCGAATGATTTATCATTCATTAAAGCCAAAAAATTGAGTTAGTGAATGATTTTTGATTCAAAACATTGATATTTAATAGCAAAAATATCCGATGTGATTCAGGAAAGAAAAAAGCCGACTATTCGGACTTCATGTGTCAGATTTCTCATTTTGCCTTTCTGTCCCCAATATCCCCTCCCTGCTCCACTTCCACACCCAGTTCCAGCCCTTTTCTTCCAGCAAGATCGGATGATAGCCCATGGCGGCTTTTGCTGTCGGCGCATTGAAAAATCGCTGATCATCCGTCAAAACAGCAAGCTGATTACCGGCAGAATCGCTTTTTACCAAATCCATCACCGAGGAAGGAATCTCCCTGGAAAAACCCGAATCCAAATCAAGAAGCCTGTTTTTCAGGCTCCAATCCAATTCATACCCCTGCGTCCTGACCTCCGGGGCGGGAATGTTGCGGTGCTTGCTTTGCATCTTCACAAATGCCAAAAACTCCCGGAGCAATGCCAAACCGGGATTTTGAAGCTGTCCCGGACGAAAATCCTCCGGCTCGATACTGCTGATCACATGCATCGACTTTCGGGCTCGGGTGATGGCCACGTTCAGCCGGTTTTCTGCTCCGGATTTTCCCAGCAATCCAAAATTGGTCACCAACTTGCCTGTGCGGTTTGGCGCATAGCCCAAAGAAAGAATCACCTGATCAAACTCATCCCCCTGCACATTTTCGATATTTCTCACTTTGATCCCCGCAGCCTGCATCCCGGCTTTCCAAAGCTTCTCCCGGATGAGTTCCATCTGGAAATAATTGCCTGTCACGATCCCAATCGAGTCCCCCGAAGCACGCTCCAGAAGGACTTTCACCTTTTCGAGAACCGCATCGGCCTCAGCTATATTCACCTGGTTTTCCCAGATTCCTTCGGTTTTTTCCCAAGAAAAAGGAGTGACACCAGCCTTCGAAGTTTGGTAATCAGGCAAGGTTTCCAGTTGGTTTTTATAAAAATGTGAATTGGAAAAATGAATCAAAGCCGGATCCGCCGAGCGGTAATGCCCCCTGAGCTGATGCTTTTCAAAGAAATGACTGGCCAGCTCCAAAAGCGATTCTGCCTCATACTCCATCCCTTCCTCCTCCGATTCCCATCGGACACGGTAAAAATCAGTAGGCCTCAGCTGCTTGGAATCCCCCGCCACCACCACTTGCTTGCCACGCAACATCGCCGGCAAACCCCGCTCCACCTGACACTGGGAAGCCTCGTCAAAAATAACCAAGTCGAATTTCCCTCTCAGAGGAAACAAAGCCGAAACCGTCTCAGGGCTCGCCAGCCAGCAGGGGAGCAGCCGAAAAACCTCCGATTCCATTTCCTCCACCAGCTTTCGAATAGGCCAGCGCAACCGCTTTTTGCCCATCTGGCGATGAAGTTCCCGGTAAGTGACACGGTTGCCGAGCCTATTGAATTCCAAATCCGAACTCACACGCTCCCTGAGCCGAAGCAAAGCCATGTGCCGGGAAATTTTCCTTTTGCTCAAAATCGCATCCTTCAGCTCATCCATCTCCTGTCCCAGCTTTAGGCTTCCTGCCTCCGCAAGTACGGGCTCTCTCCGCTCCAAAGCCTCAATCCAGGCCAGATTCCAAGAATTCCAAAAAATCCTGACTTGCAAGTCAGCAGTAAGTGAGGGGAAATTCCCCTGAATCCTGGCTGCAATCTGATGCCTTCCCCGAGGCCAAGCCTCCAAAAACCGATCGAAAGCCACCAGCTCGGAAAAAGTCTGAAGCAAGTCACTACCCGAAACTTTTTCCCGGCCAAATAGAACCCTGGCAAGCTGGGAAGGGCTAAAATAAATTCTCCAGGAAGTAACCAATTCCTCAAAATCGTGCAAATGACGAGTCAACAAGTCCAACTCAAAAAGCATCCCCGAGTCGCTATCCGCCTTGTTTTCCCAATCGGAAAGCGATCTGAGCTGCGGAATCCCGTCCCAAAGTCCGGCCCACTCCAAAGCACTGGAAGCCTCCTCCAACACCCTGCCCAGTTCCCCCAGGGAATAGTCAAGGCCTTCGATCTTTGGAAGCAACACAAGTTCAGCTTCCAGTTCCCGAAATTGCACCAAGGCTTCTTTTGCCGACAAAAAATTCCGTGCATTGAATCCAAGCCCATTTGTTTGGAGCCAGGCAGCGGAGTGGGGAAACTGCCCCTTTTTCCAGCCCAGTGTCATTTTCCCAAACCACGAAGTTTGGATTTTTTGGATTTGCCCAAATTCCCCCTGGAGCTGAGCTATGTTTTCGGGAATCGAAAACCCAAGTACCGAAAGCCTCGCAAGGATGCGCTCAACGGCGGCTTGTAGGATCGGCACTTTTTTCCTTTCCTCCGGAAAAACCGCAAGCACCCTAGCCAATCTGCCATTCAAAGACTCCTTCAATTTGGATCCCAGGGATTGGATCAACTGGGATTGAGGCTTTCCAAAAACAATTTCCTCCTGGAATTTCTGAAAAACAGCTTTGTCCCAAGTTTCAAAAAGCCCGGTGACACCGTGGTTTTCCACCGTCTTGACCACTTCCCGGATTTTCGAAAATTCAAGAGCCGAAAGCCGGGCAAAAGACAATCGATCAGCCCAAAAACCACCTTCAAAGCGTTCCCGGTAGCTTTTCCAGATTCTAAACTCCTTTTCAAACGTCCTTGCATCCTCCAAATTCAAATCCAGCAATTCAGCCTGGGAGTCTGCGATTGACTCGGCGATTTTATCCCGATTCAAATACATGGCTTTGATCGGAATCCCCGCAGCCTGATCCTCAAACAATGCCCGGCGGAGGCTCTCAAACTTTTCTGAAAGACGGCTGATTGTCCGGGACAAACCCGAAATTTCGCGCTCCAACTGGATCGAATCAATCCCCCGGTTTTGCTCCTGATAGGATTCTATGGCCTCAACCTGAGTTTTGAGTTTTTCAAAAAGCAGACGCTGATCGCCTTTGTAATCATGGACAAGTGCCAAAAAATCCCCAAAGCCGGCCCGCTCCATCCGATCAAAAACCACGTCCAGGGCCGCCCGCTTTTGGGAAACGACCAGGACTTTTTTGCCCCGTGCGATGTAATCAGACACCAAATTTGCAATCAGTTGGGACTTGCCCGTGCCGGGGGGGCCTTCTACGACCAAGCTTTTGCCCTGCCTTACATTTAGGAGAACGCTCTCCTGGGAAGCATCCAAAGAGAAAACCGGAAAAAGCTGCTCTTCCCTGGGGATCGGCAGCTTTTCTCCATTTGCAAAGAACTTCAAAAACAGCTCTTCAAGCGATATCCCGCCCAATTCGGTGCTCAGTTCCCCGTATTCCCGAAACAAGAAACTGCCTTTCTGGGCAAACTGTCCGATGACGGCATAGGTCTTCAGCGCCAACTTTCCATCTTCAAAACGGCTCTGATCCAGGCTGATTTGAGAAAGTGGAAAAGGGGCAATTTGATCCTCAAAAAGGGCGGAACTCAGTTGGATCGAAAAATTCCCCGAAAGTATCTTATTGAGCTCGATTCGAAATTCCGTAGGATCGGAAGGCCAAGACTGCAGGGCATCCTCAAGCTGCCCGGCATCCATGTCTTTTGCATTGGCATGTTGGTAGGCAAGCAAAAAAGCCGGATTCCATTGCCAGCTTTCGCCTGGCTTGATCCACCAGTTGCCATTGTTGGACTCCAGCTCAAATGATCTCAGTAAAATAGGGGCCCGCACTATTTGGCCATTGATCAATTTCCCCTCCACAAAGGGCCAGCCTAAGAAAAGGCTTTGATCACCGGTCTCCTCCCTCGTCAACTGATCTCGAAAAGCAATTCTGGAAAGGCTTTTGGAAAGCTGGTTGGTTTCCCCGATTCTCGGATCCACCTCAGGGATCAGGTGAACCTGCTTTTTGCCCTGGATCAGTTTCCGGAGGATTTCAAAGGCCGGTTCCCCGTTTAAAAAATCGAACTCCCTGACATCGACCAATCCCGAACCCTCCAGCCTGGGCAGATAGAGCGATCTGTTTTTGGAAGACAGGTCGGTCAGTCGGTTGAGATAGGTTTGAAAGATGGATTCGGCCATCTACTTAAACGGGGAGTCCTTTTCCTTTGACATTTCACGAAACACCATGCCGTCCATGATTCCGGGAATCCACTTGTTCAGGAATACCGCCATCTTGCCCTGCAGGGTCAGGACCAAGTCCCGCTTTCTGCCCAGCGTGGCCTTCAGTATCTCTTCGGCCACTTGGGCCGAGGTCATCATCTTTGCCTCATCCCGGGGGGATTCGCCCTGGGAGTGCCCATCGGCAGTCAGCGCGTTGTTTCGGATATTGGAAGCCGTGAATCCGGGCGCGACCACCATCACATGAACGCCCTGGTGCATGACCTCCGTGCGGAAGGCCTCAAAAAAACCGTTCATCGCGTATTTGCTGGCGGTGTAGGCCGTGCGGGCAGGCGTGCCCCTGAAGCCGTTGATGGAGGAAATCCCAATGACAGACCCTTTTGTCTCCAGGATTGCCGGCAGGCAATACTTGGTCGCATAGACCGTTCCCCAAAAATTGGTGTCCATGACCTTTCGGAAAACCTCCAGGTCCAACTCCTCAAACAAGGCCCTCATGGAGATGCCCGCGTTGTTGATCAGGATGTCTATCCGGCCGAAAACCCGGAGCGCTTCATCGGCCATCTTCCTGTTGTCAGCCTCCGATCCGGCATCTGCCAATACCGCAAGAACCTCGATTCCATTGTCCCTCAATGATTTCGAGCTACGGTCGAGTTTCTCCCTGCTCCTGCCGGTAATGACTACCTTGGCTCCTTCCTTTCCAAAAATCAGGGCACAAGCCTCTCCTATTCCCGAGGTGGCGCCCGTAATGATCACTACTTTGTCTTTGAGCTTCATGGGTCTGCTTTCACCTGCTAAGATAGAAAATTGAAAATTTATAGCCCGAAAATATAGGCGTTCTCTCCCGGCCGAACCGGCGGATTTTGAAATCCCGAAATGCGGTCTTCCCTTTTTTCCCTAATTTTGCGGCCATGTCGCGAAAAATGAAAAACAAGGTCGTCACCAATCTGAGCATTGAGCGGATCGCGTCCGAGGGAAAATGCGTGGGACACCACGACGGAAAGGTCGTTTTTGTGGCCAATGTAGCTCCGGGAGACGTGGTGGACGTGCGGATCACCAGGGGAAAAAGCTCCTTTATGGAAGGGGAGGCCGTCCATTTTCATGAATACTCCAAAGACCGGGTCGAGCCTTTTTGCAGCCATTTCGGCACCTGTGGAGGCTGCAAATGGCAACACATCGACTACACCCTTCAAAAGGAATACAAGCGACAGCAAGTCGTCGATCAGTTTCAGCGGATCGCAAAAGTACCAATCCCGGAAGTGATGCCTATCCTCGGCTCCGCCAAAACCCAATACTACCGAAACAAGCTGGACTTTACGTTTTCCAATTCCCGCTGGCTGACGAGGGAGGAAATCAACTCCGGAGCGGAATTTGAGCGAAATGCCCTCGGTTTTCATATCCCCAAGATGTTTGACAAGATCATCGACATCGACCATTGCTACCTGCAGGGAGGCATTTCCAATGAGGTGAGAAATTCCCTCCGGGACTTTGCCCGGGCAAACCAACTCAGCTTCTACGATATCCGAAACCAAAAAGGACTCCTGCGAAACCTGATTATTCGCACTACAAGTACGGGGCAGACGATGGTGATTGTGCAGTTTGGGGAAAACGATCCACAGGGAATCCGCCTGGTGATGGAGTTTCTGGACGGGAAATTCCCCGACATCACTTCGCTGCTCTATGTAGTCAACACCAAGGGAAATGAGACCTTCCACGATCTGGAGCTGGTGACCTTTGCAGGACTTCCCTATATCGAGGAGGAGATGGAAGGACTTCGATTCAGAATAGGCCCTAAGTCCTTCTATCAAACCAATTCGGAGCAGGCCTACGAACTCTACAAGGTCGCCCGTGATTTTGCGGAGCTGCAGGGGGACGAGGTCGTCTATGACCTCTACACCGGCACCGGGACGATCGCCAACTTTGTTGCGAAGAACGCAAAACAGGTCATCGGGGTGGAATATGTCGAGGCCGCCATCGAGGATGCCAGGCTCAACTCGCAAATCAACGGAATCGAAAACACGCTGTTCTATGCCGGGGATATGAAGGATATTTTGACCGATGAATTTGTGGCACGCCATGCGCAACCCGATGTGGTCATCACCGATCCGCCCCGGGCAGGCATGGATGAAAAGGTCGTGCAGATGCTGCTTCGACTGGAAGCGCCCAAGATCGTCTATGTCTCCTGCAATCCCGCCACCCAAGCAAGGGATCTGGCACTTTTGGGAGAAAGCTATCAGGTCGAAAAAATCCAGCCGGTGGACATGTTCCCACAGACTTTTCACGTAGAGAATGTCGTACTCCTAACACTAAAGAAATGATTTCCGACTTCAATGATCCTGAGCTGAACGGGAAATACCTGGGCACGATTACCAGCGATTTTGTGAAAATCTCAGACCTGCTCAAGGAAGCTTCCTATCAGATACGAAGCCGGGGGTTTTCTGATTTTCCGGTTTTCCCAATCTCAAAAGAGATGCAACCCATCGGGAAAATTTTTGTCGGAAAGGCCGAAAAAGACCTCGATTGGAACTACTTCATCACCTATTTGGACGAGTTTGTCCAAAGAAAACTGGTGGCCGAGGAGGCTCAGGAAGATTTCAAAAGTGCCTACAAAGACCCCGATGAGTTCTGTTGCCTTTTCGTCATCGATGGGGCATTTACACGGTTTGTGTTTATCCCCTATCCCAACGACTGACCGAAAGTATAGCGGTCTGCCATGGATGCAAAGGTGCGTTCCTTGTTGGCAAACGGCCTTGTAACCCCAAGAAGGGCAAACGGAGCCGTTTTTCTGAAAGCCTTCCAATTTCGGTCCCGATGGCTATCGAGATCGGATTTGCGATTTCGGATTGCTGTGCTACAATTCAGATTTCTGACTTTCGATTTCAAAGTTCTTGGCTCTTGTTTCTTGCCTCTTGGCCCTGGACGTGGCGATTTCTGACCTTCGATCTTAGACTTCTGATTCAGACTTCAGACTTCCAACATCCGGCACCGGGCATCATTTCTGTCCCTAAGGTGGCTATCGGGATCTGATTTCAGACTTTCGATTTCAAGTTTCTTGACTCCCTTCACGGGTGTTTTTTCTCAGTTCTTTTTGGACTTCTTGCCAAAGCGGTAGCCAACCAAAAACTGGTAGCGGTATCCCACCCCAAACACGTCCAGTTTGCCGGAGCTGTTCAGCTCTTTCTCGCTGAGCAGATCACCCAATCCGGGAAACTTGTCGATCAAGGCCTCCAGGATTTCATTTTGTACGTCCTCCGGATCAAACTCAAAGTCTCCCCCCAGCGTCATGCCGGCATTGTATCGGGTCAGGGAGGGGCCGACCAAGACCATGTCCAAAGACCACCTGTCGTTGAACACAAATTGGTAGCCCAACTGGGCGCCCAAGCTGTATAGCCGAAACATGGCGTTGTAATTGGCCTCCTGTGGTGACTCTCCGCCTGTATAGGTAATGTCCCGCGAGGTGTTGAAACCCAAGACGGTAAAATAGGGGCCGATATAGACTCCCCGAGGTGCCGGGAATTTGTTTTCCTTTTGGAGGTAAAAGCGGTATTCGCTGCCAAATTTGTATCCGCCGCTGCTCCTTTCCTTTTTCGCCTCGATATTCTCCCCCATGTTCAGGATTTGGGGAAATTCCTGGTACCCGACCGTAAACCCCAGCGTTTGGTTTCGCTTCATGACCCGTTCCCAAGACAGGTTGAAGGCATTTCGATAGATCACGTTGTGGGTAAGATCCAGTTTGAGTGTGTTTTTTCGGGAATTTGCCTCCAGACTGTCCTGGGCAAAACTTTGGAAAGAGACGGCAAACATGAGCAAAAGCAGGCAAGTTTTCATGGAAGGGAACAAAAATTGGAACGGCTCATTAATCTTCCGAATTTCGGGCTTTCTCGATTATTTCAATTTATTTATGCGAATAAATTGAAATGAAAACAAACCAATCCCCCGACTGGGAGTGCCCAAACCTGCCGCCCCGTCTGTTTTTCCAAACCAAAGCCAAAAGTGACTGACGAAATCCTGCTGCAGATCAATTCTGCCAAAGTACTCCAGGGCGGGATCCAACTTTTTGAAAAGCTGGATTTCGCCTGGAAAAAAGGGCAACATTGGGCCATCATCGGAAATTCCGGGGCGGAACTTACCGCCTTTTTGGAAACGCTGAGAGGCCATACCGTCGTGTCTGTGGGAGAAGTCTCGCGGCATTTCGCAAGGGAATACGCGCAGGAGAAGAACTTCCAGGGGGAAGTCCACAGTTTTCGAGATCTGATCGCGTATGTATCCCAGAGATACGAGTTGAAAAACCGGTCAAACCAGCAAAACTTCTACTTCCAGCAGCGGTTCAATTCCTCTGAATCCGATGCCACGACCACGGTGGGGGAATATTTGTCCGGGGTGAGCGCGAAAGTCGCCGGGCCTTGGACCTTGGACAAGGTTTCGGAACTGCTGCGCCTGGAGCACCTGCTGGACAAGTCCCTGCTGCTGCTTTCCAACGGGGAAACCCGCCGACTTGCCTTGGGCTTGGGTCTGATGCGGCAGCCTGTGATCTACCTGATGGACCAGCCGATGACGGGATTGGACGTGAAAAGCCGAGCCGAGTTTGGGGGGATTTTGAAGGCGATGATTGCAGAAGGCGTACACGTGCTGCTGACCACTTCGGCAAACGAAATCCCGGAAGGGATCACCCATGTGGCCAAATTGGGCAATGCCGGCATCGGAGAGACTTGGCTCGCGGCGGACTTTCACCTGACGGCCAGGCAGGTGCAGAACCTGTCTTACGACTGGGCGCTTTTGGGCTCGCTTTTGCCGAAAGGGCCAAAGGAAAACGCTGAGGTAATCCGCCTGGAAAACCTTACTGTCAAATACGGGGAAAAGCAGATCCTCAAAAACCTCAACTGGGAGGTGAAGTCCGGCGAACGCTGGCTGCTCAAAGGCGCCAATGGCTCCGGGAAGTCCACCCTGATCAGTTTGCTGATCGGGGAAAATCCCCAGGCCTACTCCCAGAACCTCTGGCTGTTTGGGCGCAAGCGGGGAACCGGCGAAAGCATCTGGGACATAAAGCGGCCGACGGGTTTTGTGGCACCGGAGCTCAGCCGGTTCTTTCCAGCCAACCAAACCTGCCGCAAAGTGATCCTTTCGGGGTTTTTCGACACCATGGGCTTGTTCAAAAAAACAACGGCAGAGCAGGAAGCGCTGGCCGGATCCTGGATGAAGCTCTTCCACCTGGAATCGGTGGCAAACCTTCCCATCAACCGCCTTTCGCTGGAAAACCAACGCTGGACCTTGCTCGCCCGGGCCCTGATCAAGCAGCCCAAACTCCTGATCCTCGACGAGGCCTCACAGGGCATGGACGAGTTTCAAAGGAGACTTTTTAAGGACACCGTGCAGCAAATCTGCGGGCGAAGCACCATCACGCTGATCTATGTCAGCCACTATGCCGAGGATGTGCCCGAGGCGGTGCAGAAGGTGATTGATTTGAATGGTAATGAGGTCAGCGATTCGTGAGGCCACATATCAAGAGCCGGGAATTATCCCAAATCCCTGTCTATTGACAGCCTCCAAAAAGGAGTTGACAATTTGATTGAATTATTCATGGAAAATTCAATTTGCGTGATTAAGTTTAGATGAGGCATCAAATTTTTAAATGCAGATTTTAGGACTTTAATCTCATTATTCCAGTTACAAAATATGACTAGGGTCTTCATCACTGTTTTTTTTATACTGTGCATTTGCCACACCGTATCGGCTCAAGGAGATTACTTTTCTATTGGAGTCGGTCCTTCTATGATTTATGCGGATAATTCCGGCATATACCGGGATTTCAAGTTCAAGGTCAAACCTGCCATCACCTTGTCGATCAATAAACAAGTAAATGAATATGTCGGCATAAGGGGTTCCCTTGGAGCCCAGATCTTCGATAGTGGAGACTATGCTCTTTTAAATCCAAAGAAGCTCATCAAATGGGAAAACGAGGATCAGGCATATGGCTTTAAAGGGACCGGATATTTCGCTGACTTAGTACCGATATTTACTACCAACCCAAATGCAGAGGGAATGCTCATGTCTTCCATACAATTCTATGCAGGCTTGGGCTTTGGGGTTATGTTTGTCAAAAGAGAACAGAAAACCTTAAAAAACGTCGTCCTCGAAGGTGGTGTATTGGCAGAAGGCGACGTGATCACTTCCAACGAAACCAGTTTTCTGCCTTATGTTCCCATCAAAACTGGAATAAGTACTAATTTAAGCGGTGATTGGGATTTTGCCTTGGATTTTGTATTACTCATTACTACCAATTCGGAACTGGATGGAAACAATTTGGATAGCAATACGGTAAAACCTGATATGTCGGGTCAAATTCAATTTACAGTTAAGAGGTATTTTGGCCCATCTTGGTAAATTGGTTATGTCGTTATACGCTTTGTCGCCGGTAACCCAACACCCTATGGTTTTACGTTGACAGGTGCTTTGCTCCGCCACGGCGGATGCGGTGTGGACGATCCATTTTGACCTACTGGCAAAGTTCTGACTAACGGCGGCAAGTAAATGGAATTCTCATGCATGTGCCTGGCAGGGCGTCGTGGGAATTGGCGAATCCCCTAATCCCGTTAGCTTACGAAGTCAACTCTCTCAAAGTAGGGGGAATAGCGGATAATCACAATTGGTTGTTTGGTCTGAAGAATCGGCTTGTCCCCGACGTTAAGTTCGCCTGATGTTGAGAAGGCAGTTGGTTTGGATGTAAAAAGCCGATCAAAGCGAAAATAAAGTTGTTGGAAACACGGCCTATGTGGTATTTAAAAGCCAAGGTTTTTGACAAAATAAACCACGATGGACCTACTTACCCCAGCGCGCATCAGACCTCGTAAACTCCCGATCTTGGCAAAGCTTCGCAGGGAATGGATGAGTTTCATCGCCGACTTTTTAAAGATACTGTGCAGCAAATCTGTGAAGGAAGTGCAATCACCCTGATCTATGTCTGAGTCACTATGCCGAGGATATGCCTAAGGCGATGGGGCAAGTGATGGCTTTCAATGGGTAATGATGGGGAAGGTATTCTTTTGGAAACAGCCACATGGCGAAGAGGACAAAGATCACCCTCCGGGTTAGTAGTAGTTATTCACCTTCACCCCTTTAAACATAAACTCATTGTCACTAATCCTTAAATCTTTCCCGCTCGAAGTAGTCACATTCTTGAGAATCACCCCTTTGGTTTTGACATAGGGAAATTTCTCCTGATAGGAATCATCGTTCATTTCCGGATTGAAGTTCCCGAAAATAGCTGGGCCTCGATACTCTTCGGGATGATTGGAGTCGTCGATTTGGAGATTTTCGATGATGATCTGCTCGGGCATATAGCAGGTGTAGCCGAAATCATGCTGGCCAGAATTAGATCCGCTGATCAGTGAGGCACTGATCGGTTTGCCCCCAGCGGGCACGAACTTACAGTCGCGGATAATCAGCTTTCCTTGCCAGGTACTGCCGTAGTCCGGTCGGAGGTTGATCAGGCTTCTGCCACGGATCTCAGAGTTTTCTACAACAAATGTCCCGCTGCCAATCGCATTGATTCCCATGTGCCCGAGCGTTGAGTTACGGATCGTGGCATTGGCTACGCCCATGTGCGCATCGAAGCGGGAAAAGGCACAGGAATCAAAAAGAAGATTTTTGCCGTAGTTGGAGCCCATGATTCCCCAAAAGGTGCTATCATCAATGGCATTGGTCTGGCTACAGTCAATGAATGACACGTTCAAGGCGCGATTCACAATTATGTCGTAAGAACCCATGGAGACGGGCATCCCGGCTGAGCCAATGGTTTGGTAGGTTTTATGCCCGGTCAGGACCGTGTTCTTCACTGTTACATTCGCGGCGTTACTGATATTGAGAAATCCGCTGTAGGGTGCGCCATGTTCACCTTCGCCAGTGATGCGATGTTCCAGACCATCCACAATTACGTTGGAGCGCTGAATGGAGATGTTTCGGCTGTAGTAGTTGTACTTCGATTCCTCGTTGTTGGCAATTGTCGTAAAGCGTCCGCCTGTGATTTTCAGCGTTTTCTCATCAATAGGCAATGCCGTGATTTCCGTGATCTGGTCAAAATCCCAAATGATGGGAGCATTTTTATCCACATTCCCATCTTTATCAACCAAGAAAATATCGGTCTGAGGAGCTCCATTATTTTGGTTCAAGCCAAAACGGATATACCTCTTGGTGCTTGAATCAGTAACTGTGATCAATGCAGAACCGGGTAGTTCCACATCAATTTTCCCTTGGTTTTTCTTAAGTGAGATTATCCCCTCCACTTTGTGGGATTCAAGGCTGGAACGGGCCAAGAAAACAGGCGCATTTCGATTTTGCACATCGGTATCATCGATCAGGAAAGTTGCTTTCCCAAAATCAGTGTCAGTCTGGATAATGGCCGTGAGCTCCTTCCCACCAACGTAATAGGTGGCTCCCTCATCGGATCTCACCATTAAACCGTGCTCGTTGGCAAATGAATGTGCCGCAGCGATCGCCTCCATGTCATCGGTTTTTCCATCGCCTTTGGCACCAAAGTCACTGTAATGGACCTTCCCTGATGCCAGCATTTTCGCAACTAAGTCAGAGCTCAGTACTGTTGGGAATTTTCCGACGGGAATTTTCTCCAGATCGGCAATCCAAAGCATCGGAAATCTCACTGGCATATTGCGGATGACTTCAGGCGTATCGAAGTCAGTATCAAGTGAATCCCAGAGCGTCAAGTAATTCTCTTGATGAAAGGCCAGTCCCCCAAAAAGCAAAAAAGGATGTCGCACGGGCCAGTTGTCCCAATACATCACGTCCTTTTGATACGGCCAAGATCCTTTGTCCGCCACATAGGGATAGAGAAATGAAATGCCTTTTGCCAATGATTTGCCATCAGGGGATTGGTAAGTGGATAAGTTTTCCGCATCCTCAGCATAGACCTGACAGAGCGTAGCCATGGCGTCCAGGGTGAAGAGGGAATAGCCATAGGGTTTGGTACGCTTGAGTTCCAGGGGGAAGCTGCCGTCTTCGGCCATTTGATCGGGCAAAAGCACGGTTTTGTACATTTCCCTGCAGTAGTCCAGCACTTCCTGATTGCCGACGAGCTTCGCGAAAACTGCCGCCTGCATCGCCCAGCACACGCTGTGGTTGTTGCCATGGTTCCGCTCGTCAATGCCATAGGGATGCGTGGTGATCCAAGTCAGGTACTCCGAAAACCAGTCTTTCATCTCCTGAATCTCCGAATGTGATATTACTCCGGATCTTTCTACAGCCTCAATCGCCTTGGCAACTTCCATGAGTTGGACGGTGTCGATGATGCCTATTCCCCGTCCGGTTACCTTGCCTTTGATGGCTTGGGCATAGAGCAGATTTGGATTCATCCTGGTGGCTTCGTCAATAAACCATGCCTTCAGATGTGGAGCCAAAGCTTTGACATAGTGTTCATCTTTGGTCACCAAATAAGCGGAAGCCAGTGCGCCGGAAATCTGGCTAAAGCGGATCATCGCATCGCGATGCGCGGTGAAATTTTCAGGATTGGTCAGGCCATCACGCTGAACGTAGGGGCCATCTGGATTCTCCGGGTCTGGCCACCAATAATCCCCTTCGGAATAGAAATCATGAATCCCCCCTGCGCTTCTGGGACTGCTTTCGGCAGTCACGGTGATTGGTTTTAGGCTCTTATATTCCTCTGCCAGGCGAATCACCCTAGCCCGTTCTTTCGCGAAAAGGCCTGTTTCAGTGAGCCCAGCATTTTGGGGATTGGTAAAAATTGGGCTGAAAGCAAAAAGTAAAATAAGGACGTATTGGATCATTTGGGACTTCGAAGGCAATGAGTGCTTTAAGATGCCATTTATTCGGCTGTTTTGAAAGTCTTCGTGACCTGAGTCCTCACGAGCTTGAGTGAATGGTCTGTGATGGCGCAGGCTACGACGGAAAAAACTCACCACAACTCCTTCATCAGGCCAATCGCTTTTTTGGGCTTTGGGATGGTTTTGGGGAATGGGCCAAAAGGTCCACGTCCCAATTCCAGCCGGTTTATACCAGTATGCAGGCAAAAAATAAAATGCTGCTCCAGCAACCTGCGCTCCATGCCGCTGCTCATGGAATGGTCTAACTTTCCGTTGATTTTCACTTCGGTAGCAACGTCACTCTCCAGCTTGCAAAGCTTGAAATTTTCTCTTTTTGGCACTCCTATCTTGAAGTGGTCACAGTCGAGATGGAGTTCGATTTCTTCGGAAAAATTCCCGAGCTGGAAAATTCCAAACTTGGGATTTCGGCCTTTTACCTGGAAAAACTCCACCGGATTGGCCGGATTTACGATTGGATATTGGTAGTCATTTGCCACGATCAGATCACAGGATTGCAAGGCTGCGGATTCATATCCCCTGGAAATGACAAGGCGGTTTTCCTCCAAAAAAGCAGGTTTGGAGTCGATGCTTTTTCCATGCGGACTGCTCCTTTCGAGACTCAAACGACTTCTGACCTTGGTGACAGACAATCACCTTATGATACACCTACAGGAATAGTTTTGGTTTTTGAAGGAACTGATGTCGTGCTTCATCCTAGAACCCCATTTTTCCCAAACCTGCCGCAAAGTTTTAAGAATACAAGCAAGTTTGTGCTGTAATTTCATCGATTTTAGTACTTTCGGAAACCCTGTTTTTTCAAATACTTCAAGAATACTCACCATAAAAGCATTGGGCAATATCCAATTTTTAGCATGAAAAGCCGGCGTCAATTTATCCAAAAACTCAGTGCTGGAATTGCGATTCCGGCATTGGCATCATTCGCTTCACCAAGTCTGTCGGTACGAAAATCTCTCGATCCAACTTTGCAGGGCGAAAAGTTCTGGAAGCAGGTCAGAGCCCAGTTTCCTTTGACCAAAGACCGCATTTACTTCAACAATGGCACTTTTGGCCCCGCCCCTCTTCCAGTCCAGGAGGCACTGCAACATTCCCTGCAAGAGATCAACGACTCCGGAGAATATGGCAGTACGGATCCGGAAAGGGAGATCTTGGCGGCTTTTCTGGGAATCAAGACTTCCGAGCTCAGCCTGACCCACAATACCACGGAAGGCATCAACATCATGGCTTGGGGCATTCCACTGGCAGCCGGAGACGAAGTCATCCTCTGCAATCACGATCATGTCGGAAATGCCTTGCCATGGCTAAACCGAGCCAAACTCCAGGGAATCGTGCTAAAAGCCTTTTCACCTGCACCCACCTGGGAAGAAAATCTGGCGTTGATCAAAAGCATGGTCACCTCCAAAACCAAGGTCTTGGCCATTCCCCATGTGACATGCACCACGGGTCAGGTATTTCCCATTCGGGAGCTTGCTGATTTTGCCCAAGGCAAAGGCATCTTGACCGCAATCGATGGGGCGCATGGTGCGGGGATCTTTGATTTGGACTTAAAAAAATTGGGTTGCGACTACTATGCCGGCTGCTGTCACAAGTGGCTACTGGGGCCCGCAGGGACTGGTTTTCTCTATGTCCGGGAAGAAATGCTGGACCGGCTCCAGGCAGTCCACTTTGGGGCGGGAGGAAATTTGGGTTGGGATTTGTTCAGCAAGCCTCCGGTGCTGGAGGGCTACGTGGCCAGCGCCCATCGATACGACTATGGGACGCAGAGCACCTCGCTGATGAAAGGGGTGTCGGCTGCCGTCGCATTCCATCTCGAAATCGGAAAACCGAAGATCGAATCGCGGGTGCGGGAGCTGAACCAATACCTGCTGGAAGGGCTTCAGGAGCTAAAAGACCGGATCGAAATCCTTTCTCCTGCCGAGCCCCAATCGAGGATTTCGATGCTGGCCTTTCGCCCGAAAAACACCAGCTTCCAACATACCGGAAACGAACTGGGAGCCCGGGGATTCAGGATACGGCAGGTGCCCGAGGGCAAGGCGGACGGGATCCGGGTGTCCACCCACATTTACAATTCCAGGCAGGAAATCGACCGATTCCTCCAAGTCCTTCCGGAAACCCTCAGCTAGGTTTTTTTCTTTTTCGCAGGCTTGGCCTGGACTTCCAGAAAACGGAATTTGGCGATGTCTGCAATCAATTCCAGCGGCAAAGGCTGGTCGTGGCGAAATTGAATGGCCCCTTTGCTGGTCTGGTAAGGCTCCAGTTCTTTTTTGAACTCGTCCACGCCGCTGTTCGTCGGATATACTCCGAGGTGTTTTTTGGCAGCGGCATAATAAACCAACACCTCGGTGGTCCTGATCGCCGGCATGGAATAGCTGACTACTTCTTTTGCCTCGGGAATTTCCTTCTTCAGCATTTCCCGGATGAGCTCAAGCCGCTCCCGGATTTCCCCGGAAAACCAGCTCATGTATTCATCGACGGATTGGGGTTTGGGATTCATCATGGTGAAGGTATTTGCAGAAACCGCATCAAATAAACCGCGCTTCGGGGACAAAAGAAATAACGGAAATTTATTAAAAAATATGACTTTAATCATGGAATTCGATCATACCACTAGTTTACTTTATAGAACTAATCCATCTTAACTTATTTGGAATAACTAAACTACAAAACAATGAGAAGTAAATTTTCAAGGCTCACGCTGGTATTGGCAAGTGGGCTCGCACTTTGGGGATGCTATCCCGATGGATCTGAGTATTATGAGGACACTGACATCACTCTGACTCAGCATGATACGAATTTTGACTTTGGTTCGCGCCAGACCTATTCCCTGCCAGACCGGATTGTGGTCGATGTCGAGATCGAAGACGGGGACACCACCTTTGTGTACATGAAGGACATCTACGCCACGCCGATCCTCCAGTCGATTGAGTCCAACATGTCCAATTATGGCTGGACCAAAGTGGCGATCAGTGCCAGTCCGGATGTATTGGTCACTCCCGCGGCGATGAAAAGCACCACCTTTTTCTACAGCTACTGGTACGACTGGTGGTGGGGTGGCTGGTATCCGGGATGGGGCTGGTACTATCCTCCGTACTACACCATTTCGAGCATCACTACCGGCTCGATGATCATTACCATGGCCGATCCGAATGTGGACAACCCGATAGACCGCGCCGGGGCAGCCTGGATGATGGTCGGCAACGGCCTGGCCTCCGGGGCAAACAATGTCTCCAGAATGACCAAAGCGATCGATCAGGCATTTGCACAGTCTCCCTATCTGAAAACCAACTAATCTACCGAAACGATGAAAAAAATTATAGCTATATCCGCATTTTTCGTTCTGGTTTTTGCATCCAATGCGCAATCCCAGAGCATGACCACGGTATCTTACTCGATGGGCTTGGGTACCGGTGACCTGGGAGACTATGCCTCCACCTTCAGTGGCAGGGGCTTTACAATCGATTACCGAAGAATGGTACAGCCCAACGTGGGAGTTGGATTCTACGCCGGGTGGAACGTTTTCTATGACGAAAGACCCTTTGACACCTACACCGTGGACAATCGTTCTGTCTCCGGAAAACAGTATCGATATGTAAACAGCGTTCCATTGATGGTCGCCACCGACTACTACCTGAAGCCCGGAGAAGATTTAAATCCATTTATCGGACTGGGCGTAGGTACCATCTACACCGAACGGGCCACGGACATGGGGATTTACCGACTGACGGAAGACGCCTGGAGCTTTGCCTTTGCCCCGCAGGTCGGGTTTATGTATTCCATCAACCGCTATGCTGGAATCTCCTTCTCCGCCAAATATAACATGGGCCTTGCCTCGGGTGACTTTGACACAACGCAGTCCTACCTGTCCTTCAACATCGGATACGTGTTTATGGGCAATTGATCCCTGACCGAACTTAACACTCCAGAGGATGGTCCACAGCCATCCTCTGATTTTTTTACCCCCTCTTCTCTTCTGAGCTATGAAACACCTTCTAAAAAACCTCCTGTTTACCTGCCTTTTTCTTTCCTTGCATTCCTGCGGCACCATCATGCAGACCTATTCCTACAAAGCCAAGGGAGTGGATCTGGACAACTACAAAACCTACGCCTGGGTGAATCTGGAGCATTTTGTGGACGAAAACAAGGAAGGGGAAAAACGCTACGCCCGGTATATCCTGGACTTGGCCAATGAGGAACTTTTGAAAAAAGGCTTCAAACTGGACACAGAAAATCCCGATGCGGTTTTTCAGTTCGACACCAAGATTGAAAACCGGGTGAAATACAGCCAATCACCGAGCGTCAGTGTTGGGGTGGGCTTTGGAGGGCCTGGATACTATGTGGGCGGCGCAGTGCCGGTGTCCGGTGGGCAGATCACCCAATCCAGTTACGAAGAAGGCGTGCTGGCTGTCGAAATGTTTGAGCCAAAAACCGGAAAGCTGCTCTGGCGAGGCTGGGCGCAGGAGGAAATTTCCTTTGAGACGGACATCGAATCCGACCTGAAAATGGCGGTGAGAAACATCTTCATGAAATTGCCCGTGAAGCATAAAAATTGAGATTGGATAGGGATGCTGCAGAAGTTTGGTTTGATGAATTGGAATGTGGCTATCCTCCAGGTTTCACATAGCGAAATAAAGTTCGGAAATGGCTTCCCCTCGACTTAGTCCGGCGGGCTCACTACAAGTCAAGGCCCAATTGTCGATACGTGCATCTATGCGGACACATAATCATATAAAAAAACAGCCGGACCTAAATCCGGCTGTTTTCATTTTCATTTTGTGGAACCCGAAAGGGGGACAAATCTCGCCGAAAGATCCGGGTCAGCCATATCCCTGTCCAGCGGAAACATCGGTCGGTTGATCCGCTTGTGCCCCAGTCGCTCCAGATCCTGGTCCACTCCGCCTGGAGTCTGGGCCATGATCCAGTCTGCCCGCATCTCGTACAATTCCGGCACCAGATAGCCGATTTTTACAACCACAATATCCGCTTCTCTAGGCTTTAAACCCAGGTTGGTAAAGTCGCTTTCGCGATGATAAGGCTTGCGCTTTTTGGTCACGATCACGTGGACCGAACCCACTTTTACCACGACTTCAACTTGGGCAGCCCCATCACCTTCTTTGATTGCTTCCACGGTTCCTTTCAACATCACAGGCGGGGCAAAGCGGTCATCGATTGCGGCCCCAGCCCTGCCTTCCACTTTTCCACCCACTCCGGCAGCGATTGCTTTCTCCACCAACTCAGGCCCCGGAATCGAGGCGTAGATCAAGGTCGGCCCATCTTCGGACTTGAACTCCGGTCTTTTGAGGATTTCTGTCAAAGTCCAGGTCACATCCCCCGCACCACCGGCCGTGGGATTGTCCCCCATATCGCTGATCATAAACGGCCTTTTGTCGCTGGCAACCGCCATGTCCAAACTCTCTTTCAGTGACGCAACCGGAGCCACAAACTCAAATTCATTCCGCACTTCCCAAAAGCTCCTGGCAAGTTCTTCGGCCGACTCTTTCACGGCCCTCTCGTCATCACCTGTCACCATCACCACAGCGTGGTTTCTGGGTTCATCGGCCCAGGCATAGCCAATCCAAATCGCCGCATCGATCACTCCCTCCTTTTTGGTCATGGGATCCACTTTTGCATAGAGGCTCTTTCCGGGATCAATCCTCGTGCTGGTCTTTTCGCCGGGAAGCAAGATCGGAACGGGAATCCAAGCCTTGTAGGCAGGTTTGCCTTTTCCGCTTTCCAATCGGTCCAGCAGGTTTTCTACCGCCCGCTGCTTGGACTCCAAGGCATCTTCGTGCGGTGCCATTCGGTAGCAGGTGATCAAGTCGGAGTTTTCGGCGAGGACCAGGGACACATTGCCGTGCAAATCCATGGAAGTCGAAATGACCGTTTCAAATCCCACCACTTCCCGTACCCGGGTGATGAAGTCGCCCTCCGGATCGTCCAAGCCGACCACACTCATCGCTCCGTGGATGTCGAAGAAAAGACCGTCGTAGGGCAAGTTTTCCTTGAGCATTTCCAGGGTTTTGCCTACCAATTCCTCATAAGCTTCGCGGGTGACGATGCCTCCCGGAATGGCATGGCCTCGCAGCGTCGGAAACCACTCCGCCCGGGCTCTGTCCGCGGAGGCCGAATCGAGAAAGGGATAATAGCTGAAAACATCCGCTCCCTCACGGGTGCGAAATGCCGCCACATCGCTCGTGGCTGGGGAAAATGTACTGGACTCTATCGCCAAACCTGCGATGGCAATGCGCGGAAGCGGTTTTGATTCTTCTTTGTCGGTACAGGAAATGAATGCCAGAATCAGAAAAATGAACAAGGGGTAGTTTTTCATTTGGTTGGGGTTTGATTCTTGAATTAACTTAGAATTCCCTTCGGGCCAAAACAAGAATTGGAATTTCTGTTGTCTTTCGCAAAGGACGGCCAAAAATCCACGGCTGTGCCGAAGTGAAATCACCCAATCCCCCTTTCCCGGATCCAAACCATCACACCTATGACGAATGAAGACATCACCCTCGCCGAAGCCCAAGCACAAGTCGACCAATGGATCAAGACGGTGGGTGTCCGCTATTTTAACGAACTCACCAACATGACGATTTTGATGGAGGAAGTCGGGGAACTGGCCCGGATCATGTCACGAACCTACGGGGAGCAGTCCTTCAAAGAATCCGACAAAGGCCACAACCTGGCCGACGAAATGGCCGACGTGCTGTGGGTGCTGATCTGCCTGGCCAACCAGACCGGCGTGGACCTGACCGAGGCGATGCGGAAAAACTTCGAAAAAAAGAACCTCCGCGACCTCAACCGCCACCGGGACAACGACAAACTGAAATAAAACATCCATGAATTGAAATTCACAAGCGGGCATGGAAGTGGTATTG
The DNA here is from genome assembly GCA_964530015.1 of uncultured Limnohabitans sp. Lineage (GTDB taxonomy): Bacteria > Bacteroidota > Bacteroidia > Cytophagales > Cyclobacteriaceae > Algoriphagus. The sequence goes on from CAZGYC010000007.1 coordinate 79,693, forward strand.
CCGGATGCTGGGTGTCGGAGTCGGGTGGCTGTCCGATGTCTATCGGGAGACGGGAGAAGTCAAAAGCCTAAAATCAGAAGTCTGAAATTGTCACGTTCAAGATCTGAGAGGCAAGAAACAAGAGCCAAGAACTGTGAAATCGAAAGTCAGGGATCTGAAATCATAAAGACGGATGCTTCGGTGCCACTCAGCACAGGAGACCGAAGAAGACATCGGATGATTGTACGGTGTCGTAAATCGTAAATCACATACTTGTGCTGAGCGTAGTCGAAACATCATAAATCGGAAGACTTTCAGAAAAAAAGCCGGAATCCCGGCCTTTTTCCACTCAATTTTCTTTCAGAAACCTGTAAATCTCGTCCTTGAGCCGGAGCCTGGCAATCCGAAGCTGATTGGCTACCTCGTCCGTGGAAGGCTCCACATCCGACTCTACCCTGTAAATATGGTGGTCCAGTTCGTCGTATTCATCATACAACTTTTTGAAATGCCCGTTTTCTACCTTCAACAAGAGGATTTTCTCTTCAAACTCCGGGAATTCTTCGGAAAGGGGATGCTTTCTGTACATGGTTTGGGTTGTTTTGTCCTTGCACAAGACTAGCCCAAAATCCACCCGAAAAATATGACAAGGATCAGCAGGATTCAGGACAATTGTCTGGAAATGGCCAAAGGCCGGGAGGGAACGGCCAATCCGACTGCACGGGAATTCTTGTCTTTCTTCAGATCTGTTTTTTCCGCAGAAAAATTCGGGATTGGGCGCCATCGGGTTTTCCCCTTCGGCCCGGGATGGCTGTTGCTCCGGCTAAGCTTTTACCAAAAATCCCCTTTCGTCCACTTTTACCACGAAATCATACAAATCCAACGTCAGGCAGAAGTCGATGTCCGTCTCTATCCCGTGGTTTTGCAGGCGCTTGGCATGGGAGGCCAGGGACAGAAATCCCCTGAGATTGTGGCCGGCACTTTCAAAAACCGACTTCATGGCGATGGCTCCGTCGTCTTCCGTACCGTGGGTGGATTCGAGTGCTTTCACCATCGCTCCGGCAAAAATCGAATCCTCCAGGTTAAAGTGGCCTTTCCAACCCGCACAGTGGATCAGGACATCTTTGTCCTGCGCTTGGATGTAAGAAACAGAAGCCTGCAGATTCGGAAAAGCACCGATCAGGATTTGGTCGGCACCTTTGGATTTTTCGATGGCTTGGGTTCCGTTGGTCGTGGTCATTGCCAAGTTCCTTCCCGAATAGTCCCCGCCGAGATAGGCGACCGGTGAGTTGCCCATTTCAAAACCCGGAGCAGTCTGCCCGTTTCGCTCCCCTCCGATCAGGAAGCCTTTCGCCTTCATGAGCCGGCATTCTTCCAAGTTCGGAAATGGGAGGATTCCCATCACGCCGTTTGCCAAGGCAGCCACCATGGTGGACGTGGCGCGGAATATGTCCACGACGACCACGATCTTGCCTTTCAGCTCATGCAGGTGGATCAGCTCGGGGCTGAAGCAAATCTCGACTTTTCTCATCAGCCTTTCAGCAGGGGAAGTTTTTCGACCTGGGCTTTCAGGTTTTTGTTTCGGATCTGGACAAAAATCTCCGTTCCGGGTTTGCTGAATTCGGTCTTCACATAGCCCATCCCGATACCCACTCCCATACTGGGCGATTGCGTGCCGGAAGTCACTTCCCCGATCTCCGCCCCGTCTGCATTTACGATTGGGTAATGTCCTCTCGGAATCCCTCTTTCCTGCATCACAAAACCCACCAACTTCCGGGTAACGCCCGCTTCCTTCTGCCGCTTCAAGGCCCCTGAGTTGGTAAATTCCTTGGTGAATTTGGTGATCCAACCCAGTCCCGCCTCGATGGGGGAAGTGGTATCCGTGATGTCATTCCCATAGAGGCAATAGCCCATCTCCAGTCTCAGGGTATCTCTTGCTCCCAAGCCGATGGGCTTGATGCCGAAGTCCTTTCCGGCTTCAAAAATCGCCTTCCAAACCGATTCCGCATCGGCATTTTTCACATAAATCTCAAATCCACCCGCACCGGTGTAGCCGGTACCGGAGATGATGGTATCCTCCACTCCGGCAAATTCGCCGACGGCAAAGTGGTAAAACTTCACGTCGGAAAGATTTACGGAAGTCAGGGACTGCACCGCCTCAATGGCTTTTGGACCCTGCACGGCAAAAAGCGAATACTCATCGGACACGTTGGTCAGCTTCGCTCCCATCGTGTTGTGCTTATTGATCCAAGCCCAGTCCTTGTCGATGTTGGAGGCATTGACCACGAGCATGTATTTTTCCTCGCCAAACTTGTAAACGATCAAATCGTCCACGATGCCGCCGGTTTCGTTGGGAAAGCAAGAGTACTGCGCCTGTCCCACTACCAGCTTGGAAGCATCGTTGGAAGTGACTTTTTGGATCAGGTTGAGCGCCTCGGACCCTTCAACCATAAACTCACCCATGTGGGAAACGTCAAAAACCCCAACCCCATTTCTCACGCAGAGGTGCTCTTCGTTGTCGGAGCTATAGCGCACGGGCATATTGAATCCGGCGAATGGCACCATCTTACCGCCAAGGGCGATGTGCAGGTCGTTGAGGGGGACATTTTTGATTTGGGCTTCCATATTCGGGTAGTTTTTATAGGTCGCAAAGGTAAGGATTGGCGGCAATTTAAGTTAGTCAAATCCAAAAAATGCCGCCGTCCGTCTTCTCCATCCTGTGCCCAGCGAGCCTTCAAAGTTCCTGAAAAAAAAAAGCAACCGGTTCAGGCTGCTTTCAGAGTTCGAAAACGGATGGAAAATCTATACCGAGAAGCTTTCCCCGCAACCGCAGGTACGGCTGGCATTGGGATTGATAAACTGGAAACCTTTGCCGTTCAACCCATCAGAAAATTCCAGGACTGTCCCAGCCAGATACAGCAGGCTCTTGCGGTCCACCAGGATTTTCACCCCTTTGTCCTCAAACACATGGTCAGTCTCCACGACATTGTCATCAAAGCCCAAGTCGTACATCAAGCCGGAGCATCCTCCGCCTTTGACGGAGACGCGGATATTTTCATTTTCAGTGCGGCCTTCCTCCCTTTTGAGTTCGAGAATTCTCTCTTTGGCCTTGTCAGAAACGATTATCATAAATTTTACCTTTACTTTAGGTGGAGTGAAGCTAAGCCTGAAACAGCCCTTCTTCCAAAAAGATTCAGCCACAAAGATACAAAATAAAGGGATGAGGAAAATCGAACATATCGGAATAGCCGTCGCAGACCTGGAAAAATCCAACCAGCTCTTTGCCAGATTGTTGGGAAAAGCCCATTTCAAAACCGAAACAGTAGCAGGTGAAGGCGTCGAAACCAGTTTTTTCCAAGTGGGCGAAACCAAGGTGGAACTGCTCCAAGCCATCCGGCAGGACAGCCCGATTGCAAAATACCTGGAGAAAAAAACAGAAGGTGTGCACCATATCGCATTTGATGTGGCGGATATCCAGGCCGAGGTCCAAAGGCTGAAGGAAGCCGGATTTGAAATCCTGAATGAAACGCCAAAACCAGGTGCCGACAACAAATTAGTGGTATTTTTGCATCCCCGGAGCACCAACGGCGTGCTCGTGGAGTTGTGCCAGAATCAGTAGGCAGTGGCAGTACTCAGTTGGCAGGCAGGGAATTCAGAAGGATAAAATCAGAAAGCTGACTCAGACTCGCAATTATTCACAATTTTGATCTGCGGAAATCTGTGGCTTTTTCTGTGAAAATCTGCGGGAAATAAAAAAAACCCGTAAATCAAAAACTTGTGCTGAGCGTAGTCGAAGCATCACAAATCATAATCATGTCCGATAAAAGAACAGAAATCAGCGAATTGGGCGAGTTTGGCCTGATTGAGCACTTAAGTGAAAGAGTAGTCCTCAAAAACCCCTCCACCCTCAGGGGAATCGGGGACGACGCGGCCGTCATCGATGCCGGAGACCATGTAAAGGTCGTGACCACGGACCTCTTGCTCGAAGGAGTCCATTTTGACCTATCCTATGCCCCGCTGACCCACGTCGGCTTCAAAGCCGTGGCGGTCAACGTCTCCGACATTGCCGCCATGAATGCCATTCCCAGGCAAATCACCGTGAGCATCGCACTCTCCAACCGGTTTTCGGTCGAGGCGGTGGATGCGATTTACGAGGGAATCCATGCAGCCTGTGAGCACTATGGCGTGGACTTGGTCGGTGGGGACACCACCGCCTCCAGAGGGGGATTGGTCATCTCCATCACTGCAATAGGCGAGGCCCAAAAAGAGCAACTCAGCTACCGATCAGGAGCCAAAGTCAACGACATCCTTTGCGTCACGGGTGATTTGGGTTCGGCTTTGGTTGGGCTGCAAATCCTCGAAAGGGAAAAGCAGGTTTACCTCGCCAATCCCGACATGAAGCCTGACCTTGAGAAGTACCAAGTTGTCACCGGACGTCAGTTGAAGCCCGATGCACGCATGGACATCATCCACGAGCTGAGGGAGCTGGGCGTGGTGCCTACCAGCATGTTGGATATTTCCGACGGACTGGCCTCGGAGATTTTCCATATCTGCAAGGCTTCCAATGTCGGAGCCACCATCTACGAGGACAAGCTTCCCATCGACAAGCAAACGTTTGACACCGCCGTGGAGCTGAATCTCGACCCGATCACCTGCGTGCTAAACGGTGGAGAAGACTACGAATTGCTCTTTACGATCGATCAAAAGGATTTTGCAAAGCTGGAAAAGCATCCCGACATCCACTTCATCGGCCACATGACCAAAGCAGAAGAAGGAAAGTTTTTGGTGACCAAAAGCGGAACAGCCGTGCAATTGAAAGCTCAGGGCTGGAAGCATTTTTGAGAGCCGAGAGATCAGATGCAAGAGACAAGATGGCTGGATTCAATTATCCAGCTTTTTTTGTTGATCTGCAACTGAATTACAGTTACATTCGTTTATGACTAAGCTTGACAAGTTAAAGGCTAGACTACTTCAAAAACCTAAGGATTTCACATTTGAAGAATTGGAGGGTTTGTTGCCCAGTCTTGGATTTGAAGAGAGGAAAACGGGGAAGACTGGAGGGTCGAGGCGGATGTATGTAAAAACTGATACAAAAAGCATTATTCGTCTTCACAAACCACATCCATCCAATATCATTAAGGCTTATGTCATCAAAGACGTCATTGAGCAATTGAAAAAGGAAGATTTATTATGAAAAGTACTATCGAGTATAAAAGTTATATCGGGTCTGTTTCTTTTTCCTCAGAAGACGAGGTTTTTCATGGGAAAATAGAAGGCATTGACGACTTGGTGACTTTTGAAGGCAATTCTGTCGAAGAGTTGAAAGCCGCTTTTCAGGAAGCCGTCAACGATTACTTAGAAATATGTGCGGAAATTGGCAAGAATCCCCATAAGTCCTACAAAGGAACTTTCAATGTCCGAATCAAACCAGAACTTCATCAAAAAGCTGCCAAAAAGGCTATGAAGAACGGCTATTCGTTGAATCAATTCGTGGAAAAAGCCCTCGAAGATTATATGTTGAACGAGTCAAAATAAACTAGCCACTTTTTAAACCCGGTTCTTCGAATCGATCAGGATCGTCACCGGGCCGTCGTTGACCAGACTGACTTTCATGTCAGCGCCAAATTCCCCGGTGCCGATCACCTTTCCCAATTCGGATTCCAGGGCCAAAATCATCTTTTCGTACAGCGGAACGGCGATTTCCGGTCGGGCGGCCTTGATGTAGGAAGGCCGGTTTCCCTTTTTGGTACTGGCGTGGAGCGTAAACTGCGAAATCAGCAAAATCTCCCCTCCCGCTTCCAAAATGCTTCGGTTCATCACCCCGTTTTCATCCGGAAACACCCGCAGGTTGACGATCTTCCTGGACAGCCAATCGATGTCTTCCTGTCCGTCGGCTTCCTCGATCCCCAACAATATCATCAGGCCCGCTCCTATTGCGGATTTGACCTCGCCACCGATCTTCACCGAAGATTCGGAAACACGCTGGATTACTACAATCATCGAGTTAAGTCTTGCATTTGGCCGGAGGTGATGATCTCCACCGGAGTCGTGATGGATTTGTTAGCGGTGACGACCATGGCTTTGGCCACTTGGTAGTCGTGGATGGGGCGGATGTTTTTGGCAAGCTTCAGCCAGACCATCGGCTTCATCAGGATCGTGGCCGCCTGCTCCCCAAACCGGAACTCATGCCTGTTTCCCAAAAGCAAAGAAGGCCTGAAAAGCCCCAAATATCCAAAGTCCAACGCGCTGAGATCGGCTTCGGTCTCGCCTTTTACCTTGCTGTAAAATACGCCGGACTTGGCATCGGCACTCATCGAGGAGACGTAGAGGAACTTCCCGGCCCCGAGCTTTTTTGCCCAAACAGCAAAAGCAATGACCAGATCATGGTCAATGGCGTAGAATTTCTCTTTGGATCCGGCGGCCTTGATAGTCGTTCCGAGACTGGAAAACGCGTGGATTTCCGCTGTCCTGTCGAAAATGGAGCTGAGGAAACCGTGATACGCTCCCCCGAGTGACTGCGCCCTGACCTTTTCCTCCCAATCCCAGGAATCGATCTTGGCGAGGTCGCCGTCGATCTGGATCAATTTCCCGTGCTTGAGGGCGAGCTTTCTTCTGCCCACACTGAGCACTTGGTCGTATTCCTTGCTTTGCAAAAGCCGATGCAGCAACTGCATCCCCACCAAACCGGAAGTTCCCGAGATTAAAGCGATTTTCATACGGTCAAAGATGGGGCGTTAAAGGGAAAAGTCCCTGGTTTTGTTTCCGGTACAAGCACCGCGTTTTGTCTGTTTTCGAAAGCCCAGCGAGATCAAACATGGCTTTTCTCCCACTCCAAAAAACCATCCACCTCATCCTTTACTTTGGCATACACCGCCAGGACGATGGACAGGTCGTCTGCAAAGCCAAAAAAGCCCAGAAAATCCGGGATGAAATCGATGGGCGACAGGAAGTAAACCATTGCCAAAACAATCAAACCCAAGGTGCCGAAGGAGATCTTGTGCTCCCCTCTGAAATGCGCCTTGATCATCCGGATAAAGATCTGGACGGGTTCGGTCAGGAGTTTGACTTTCGGGTTTTGGGCCAGTTTTGTCAGCTTGTTGGCCACATTTTGGACCAGCTCCACCACTTTTTGCTCCTGCCGGACGATCAGGTCAACTTGTTTGCCAAAAAGCGCCTTTGCTTTCGCTATGATTTCTGTGCTCTTGCCGGGCTGTGTTTCCATGGGATTAGAAATAAAGTTGGATTTCGGATTTCACCTTTCGGAGCGCATAGGTGATCGCGTCGTTTTTTTGGTCCAGGGAGTGGGCAAAGATGGCTTTGGCCAGATCCATCCCGCTGGCTTCTGCACCGAGGGACTGTCTGCTGAGGTTGAGCAAGGTGATCACATCCTCGATGGCACGCCGCACCGCCTCCCAAGTTTCCTCCGAAAAATAAGCCTGCTGACTCAGGTTGTGGTTAAACTCCTCCCGGACCTCCGACAACAGCAAAGGATGAAGCTCTGCCGCCGTAAACTGGCCGGGGTTGGACCTCCTGACCAGATTGTTGGGGGAGATGCGCTCCAAGAGCAGGCAGAGGCGCTCCGCGGCCTGGAGTCTGATCGGAAGGATTACCTGTGTATTTTGGGTTTTGAGGTCCACGAGCAGCTTTTCCCTTTCTTTGGACAGAAAAGAAACCACCACCAGGTACATTCCATAAAGCACGATGCCGGCCGGCAGGATGATTTTCAACAAGTCGAGTAGATAATCCATTGTCAGTAATTGTATCCGAATATCAGCATTTATGGCTTGTCAAAAAACCGGCCGTTTCGATAATTTTGAACCAACTCGCGAACCAAAACCCCGAAAAATTGCTTTTCTCCCCATGCTGATTCCCATTTCCATCACCGAAAAAGCCGAGGCCGAAATCAAGCACATCATGGCCAACAAAAATATCCCGGCGGACTACTTCCTGAGGGTGGGTGTCAAAGGAGGAGGCTGCGGCGGGATGTCCTATGCCCTGGGGTTTGACCGGGCAAAAGCTGAGGATCAGCAGTTTGAGATCGACGGAATCCGGGTATTGATCGAGAAAAGGCACTTCATGTTCCTGATGGGAATGCAGATTGATTTTTTCGAAGGGGACGAGGCACGAGGCTTTACTTTCGTAAATCCCGACCTTCCCAAACGCCACGATCTCTGAATATTTTTTATCTTCGGTGCTTTCACCTGGGCACTATGAAAACTCTCCTTACCCTTGCGGTTTTTCTGACAATCAGTCATTTTGCGACGGCACAAGTCCGCCAACTTGAGGAAAACGAGCCCCCCGGAAAGGGAACCGTCACAGAGCTCAACTGGCTTGCGGGTTACTGGACGGGCACAGGCCTAGGTGGAGATTGCGAGGAAGTATGGCTGCCTGCCAAGGACGGCCAGATGATCGGGACGTTTCGTTTTTGGAACGAAGGGAAATTGGTTTTTTCCGAGTTTATGAACTTGGTCCAGGAAGGAGAAAGCTTTTCGATGAAGTTGAAACATTTCAACCCGGACCTTTCCAGTTGGGAGGAAAAGGAAAAATGGACGACGTTTCGCCTGGTGGAAACCGGTGAAAACACCGTCTGGTTTCACGGCCTGACCCTCCAACGAACCGGAGATGAACTGACCATCCACCTCGCCCTAACCCAGAAGGGGGAACGGAGGATCGAAGAATTCAGGTTTACCCGAAGGGAACTGTGAGCTAATCCTCAAATCCCGGCTTGACATTGTCCCAAAACTCATCCAGAGCAATGATCCTAGGTTTGAGGAAAGAGATGATCTTGGGCCAGTCTTCTTGGTCCATCACATTCACATCAGGCAGGGTTTTTTCGATCTTCGACACTGTCTGCCCCATTTCGTTTTTGGCGTGGAGCTTCCAGTCCCATTCCTCGCCCAGGCTGGCTTTTAGGAGATTTTTCAGGTCTTTGAATTGATCAAAAAGCAACTCCTGCATCTCCTCATCGGCGTGGCCCAGTTCGATCCCGATGGAGGCACAGTCCCGCTCGGCCCGCATTCGGAAGTAAATGTCCTTGATGCCCGTGCGGTAATTGGGCCAGTTGATCCTTCGACCCTGGGCATTGGGAATGGGCTTCATGTACTGCCCGAAGGCGATCCAGAATTCGGTCCGGATCTTGGAAGTCTCTGCTCTGCTGTACATGAAAAATCTCAGGAAAAATCCTCGGGATAACACACCGTGACAGCCGAATACTGGACGATTCCCCCCAGTGCGGGATGGTGTTTTTTCAGGGTCAGGCGGACCGATTTCACGTTGGGGTAGGCTTCCAGGATGTCGGCAATGATCTTGTGCCCCAGATGCTCGAGCAGCTTCACTTTCACGTCCATCCGGGCTTTGATCAGTTGGTAAAGCTTGGCGTAGTCGACCGTATCCTTGAGGCTGTCGTGGAGCATGGCCTCTTTGAATTCCGTCTCAAGCTCCAAATCCAGCGTAAACCGGTTTCCCAAGATGGACTCTTCGGGATAGGCTCCGTGGTAGGCGTGAAACTCTATCCCCTCCAGCGCTACTTTTCCCATCAGTCAAATTCATCAAAAAACGATCCGGAGGAGCCTTTTGGCAATTCCTTCTTTTGCGGCTCAGTTTGGCTTGTCGCTTCCTCTTTTGCGGGGATTTCCTCTTCGATCTCCGCTTCCTCTTTTGTGGGAATTTCCGCTTCTTCTTCCGTTTCCGCGGTTTCCTGCTCCGCTTCTTCCACGGCAGACTCCGCATGGGCCGGCTCTTCTTCGATCACCTCGTCTTCTTGCATTTCGGCCTGCAGCTCCCCTTCCTCCTCCAGCTCGTGCTGCATGGCCTCGACGGTCTCCAGGGTTTCTTCGTCCAGAGTTGCGGCAGCCATGTCCTCTTCAAACTGCTCCTCAGGCTCGTTGTTTATGGGCGGACCGGCCTGGGTGGCAAGCGTTGCGATATTGGCGACTGTGAAGTGGCTGGAGCGGCTCAACTCTTCGATTGCCCGCTGATAGGCTTTGCCGTCGATCCTGAAAAAGTGTGCATCCGAAAGGTCAATCTGGTTCAGTGCGTCCTGGGAGAGGCGCTTGAGGCTTTTCACCAAGGCTTCCCGCTGCTCCAGCAGTCCCTCATAGCTCCTGACCAGGCTCTGCATGCTTTCGCGGATTTCCATGATCGTCGATTTCGCCTTCAGTTCGGCAGCGGAGGTGATGATTTTCGCCTGGTCGTCGGCTTGCTTCTGGACTTGATGGGCGTATTGGGTGGCCTGTCTGGTAGCTTGCTCGGCAATGGAATTGGCCTCGGCGATGATCTGGTCTGCGGCCTCGGACGCCTCGGTGATCATGCTTGCCCCGGTATCCTCGGCGGTTTTCAGTGTCCGGAAAAGTGAATCCTCCACGTCTTTCAGCCGTTTGGCCTCGCCCTCGACTTGCTGCAGCTTGGAGCGGAGGTCCAGGTTTTCCTGGTTGATCTGCTCCATGGCCACGCTCATCTCCTCGAGGAATGCGGCGACTTCTTTTTTCTCATAACCTCTAAAGGCTGTTTCAAACGCTTTTTGCCGGATGGCTGTTGGGGAGATCTTCATAGGGTTTCAGCTTCAATTTGCCAGATAGAAATAGTCCGGTCGTCGGATACGGATACGACGTCACCGGAATAGGTACTCCAAAGGACTTTGTTGATGGAGGTACCATGCCCGGCATTTCTGGCCTTGTCAATGACCTTCAGCAGTTTATGGTCGACCGCATCCCAAACCTTGATGGATTTGTCCATGGAGCAGGTGGCCAGGTACTTTCCGTCGTCTTTGAAAGATAAAAAATTAATGGCATACATGTGCGCCACGATGTTTTCTGTGAGGGTATAATTCTCCGAATCCCAGAATTTCAACTGGGCATCGCGCGCACCCGACACGAGGCTGCGCTCGTCGGGGGAATAGCTGAGGGCAAAGACCGAGTTGGTATGGCCCGCAAGACTGGCGATCGGCTGCCAGTCATCCGCCAAATCCAGGATCTTGATCGAGTGGTCGCTCAGGCCTACCGCCAACTGTTTTTTTTCCGTGGCGATTGCCATGACCCGGATGCTCTTTGAGCTGAGTTTGATGCGTTTTTTGACAACACGGTCTTCCGTGTCCACCGAGACCAGCACGCCGTCGCCGGTTCCGACCAAAATCTCCCTTCCGAATACCTTGATGTCAAAAATGGCCTGGTCGGTCAGTTTCAGGCTCCAGATTTCTTTGTTTTCGTTGAGGTCGATGACGTGGATTCCCTCAAAATTGTGTCCGATGACCAACTGGTTTCGCTCCCGGTCCACCGCCAGGGCATAGACCGAATGCGGCAGCCGGGCGACGAGCTTCCCGTTTTCGGGCCGGTCCTGGTCCCATTCCACGACCATCCCGTCGCCGGCCCCGGTATAAAAAAACCGGGGATCACTGCCCTCCGCCAGTGCATAGACGCAGTCGTTGTGCCCAGTCAGCGTGTGCAATTTATTTACTTGGATTTTTGGCATATATTGGACGATCACTCAGCGGCGCCCTTTTGGCTTATGCAAGCAAAAATAGAAAAAATTGATTCTTCGTCAGCCCTTGCGGTGAAGATTATCGAAGAGCTGGAGAGTCACGAACTGGATTTCCTGAGTTTCCGCGAAAAGCTGTCGTTTGCCAACATTTCACATCCGGAAAAAAAGAAGGAGTGGGCGACCGCCCGGCTGGCGATCCACGGGGCACTGGAGGCCCTGAATGTGCCCTACCCCGGATTTTTCAAAGACGAGCATGGAAAATCCCAATCGATGAACGGACACGGATATGTGTCCCTCACCCACACGCCGGGGTTTGCAGGCGCGATCTTCCACCGGGAGCATCCCGTGGGAATAGACATGGACCTGATCCGGGAAAAAATCCTGCGGATCGGCTTTCGGTTTTTGGACGAATCCGAGCTGGATTTTCTTGAAAAAGACCCGGTGCACTACACGATGGCCTGGTCTGCCAAAGAGTCCATCTTCAAGTGCCAGGGAAGAAAGGGGGTTTCCTTTCGGGAAAACATCCTCCTCGACCCGTTTGAGGTGACTGCGGGAAAGATCAAGGGGAGAATCCGGGGAACGGAATTTGCAGACCATCACTATACGGTGGAAGTGAGGCAGTTGGAAAATGTAGTTTTGACCTATACCATTTGGTAAGCCATGAAAAAAACAGCAACCGCGTTTCTACTGTTCTGGTGCGTGGCACTCTCCGCCGCCGCCCAAAACCTGGGTGAACTGTCCGCAACAGACGCGGTCACCGGCTCCCAAAAAAACCTCGCTGCCCTGGTCAGCGGAAAAGGGATTGTCCTGGTGTTCCACAGCCTAAACTGCCCCTTTGCCAAGATGTACGAAGGCAGGCTCAAGGCGCTGAAATCAACTTTCCAAAACCAGGGGATTGCTTTTGCGCTCGTAAACCCGGAAGCGGGAACCGCCGAAGCGGACCAAATCCCCCTGAGAAACTACATTGACCAAAGCGCGCTGAACATGGCCTATCTGATCGATGCCGGCCAGGTCTGGACCAAGCGCTTTGGCATCACCAAAATCCCCGAAGTGATCCTCCTGGTCCAAGGCCAAAACGGGCTGGAAATCCGCTACCGTGGCGCCATCGACAACAATCCCCAAGCCGAAACCGCCGTGAGTGAGAAACATCTCGAACGTGCCATCAACCAGATCCTAAGGGGAGAATCCACAACGCCGGAGCAGGTAAGGGCCGTAGGCTGCAACCTGCGCACCTACTGATTTTCCAGGATCGCGATCATTTCGCGCACCTCGTCCACCTTCGTGGCTTCCCCGAGTTTTTCAAAGGCGTTTCCCAGGTTTCTCAGAGACCTGAGAATGATGTCCAGGTGTGCACAGGGCTCAAAAAAGCTGTCTTTTGGCTCGATCTTGAGGTGTTCGAGGTAATTGAAGATGTCCTGCCTGCTAAAAACCAGGCCTTTGTTGAAGGCATTGATGTAAAAAGTGATGTCGGCGGACTTGTAGGTCAGGACAAAAAGATTGGGGAGGTTGACCCCATAGATCGGCAGGCCGAGCTTTTTGGCCACCAACAGATAGATCGCGCAGAGGCTGATCGGATTGCCCCGCTTGGTATCCAGCACGGTGGAGAGCATGCTGTTGCCCGGAGAGTGGAAGTTTTTGGTGTTGGCCGAAAACCGAAGCGTGTTGAACAGCACGTTGTTGATGATCCGGATCTGGTCGTAGGGCTGCAGGTCGTTTTTGAAAGAAGTCCAAACCTCAAAATAAATCTGGTGCATCTCGGCATTCAGCCTGGCAAAATCCAGGTCGGGATACTGGTAGGTATTGACGATCCAAAGTCCCGTCAGCAAATCCCGGTCTTCGGTGTTTTTCCACTCCTCCAGGCGGCTTTTGACGAGTGAAAACTGCAGATCATGCACCAGCTCCTCGAGCTCCTTTTGCACTTCCGGATTGAAGCTGGTCTCCCACTTTTGCTCCAAAAAAGGGATCACCTCCGCTCCCAAAGAGATGATCTTGTCCCGGACGTGGTTTTTTACCTCCAAATCCGGATCATCCAACAAGGAAACCAATGCGTCCAATTGGGCTGGGGTCAGTTCACTCATGCTTGTTTGATTGGCAAACTTTAAGTTACTAAAATATGTGTTTTCTCCTCGCTCTACTTTCTGACATCTTCATGAAAAGGGCAAGAAAACAGCGTGGTTAACACTTTTTATCAGTGGGTTATTCTGGAGTCGATTCTAATCTTTTTTTCTCTTGATTTTAGCATCCAGCGTCTTGATACTTAAACTTACTACCGGCTTCGACTCCGCTCAGCCTGACACGACTGTCGTCCTGAGCGGAGTCGAAGGACTTAATCGGCCTCTCGTCTATCTCTAGGTTTGGATCACACCCACGTTAAATCTTTCCAAAACCGCGGCTTGGTTGGCGGCCTCGATCCCCATGCTTATCGCCTTTCGGGTATCACGCGGATCGATCACCCCATCGACCCAAAGCCGGGCAGCGGCGTAGTAGGGGCTCAGTTGCTCGTCATACCTGTCGGTAATTTCTCCGAGAAGCTGGCTTTCCTCCTCTTCGGAGATCTCCCTTCCCGATTTCCTGAGCGAGGCCACCTTGATCTGAAGCAGGGTCTTGGCTGCCGATGCACCGGACATCACGGCCATCTGCGCCGAAGGCCAGGAATAGATCAGCCTGGGATCGTAGGCTTTGCCGCACATCGCGTAGTTGCCTGCCCCGTAGGAATTGCCGACAATCACTGTAAACTTCGGTACGACAGAATTGGCCATGGCGTTGACCATCTTTGCGCCGTCTTTGATGATCCCGCCGTGCTCGGCTTTGGAACCGACCATAAACCCGCTCACATCCTGGAGGAACAGCAGGGGAATTTTCCGCTGGTTGCAGTTCATGATGAACCGTGCCGCCTTGTCCGCAGAGTCCGAGTAGATCACCCCTCCCATCTGCATCTCCCCTTTGGCGGTTTTCACGACTTTGCGCTGGTTGGCAACGATCCCCACTGCCCAGCCCTCTATCCTCCCCGTACCGCAGATGAGGGTCTTTCCGTAGTCTTTTTTGTATTCGTCCAGCGCGCCCCCATCCACCAATCCGGCTATTGCCTCCAGCATGTCGTAGGGCTTCACCCGATCCACCGGAAAAACCTCCAGCAGCGCACTTCCCGAAATACCCGGTTCCCGCGCCCCAATCCGGTCAAATCCGGCCTTGGGATTTTCCCCAAGGGTCGAAAAAATCCTGCGGATGGCATCCAGGCAGTCCTGGTCGGAGTCGTATTTGTTGTCCGTGACACCGGAGATTTCGCAGTGGGCAGTCGCCCCGCCCAGTGTCTCGTTGTCCACGGTTTCGCCGATGGCGGCTTTTACCAGATAGGATCCCGCGAGAAAGATCGTCCCGGTCTTGTCCACGATCAGTGCCTCGTCTGACATGATCGGCAAGTAGGCCCCGCCCGCCACGCAGCTCCCCATGATCGCCGCCACCTGCACGATGCCCATGGCCGACATCTTTGCGTTGTTTCGAAACTGCCGTCCAAAGTGTTCTTTGTCCGGGAAGATTTCATCCTGCAGGGGAAGAAAAACCCCCGCACTGTCGACCAGGTAGATGATCGGCAGGCGGTTTTCCATCGCGATTTCCTGGGCACGCAGGTTCTTTTTGGCCGTCATGGGAAACCACGCACCTGCCTTCACGGTCGCGTCGTTGGCCACAATCACGCAGATCCGCCCACTGACATAGCCGATTCCGGCGACCACGCCCGCGGATGGGCATCCTCCCTCCTCCTGATACATTCCGTCGGCGGCAAATGCGCCGATTTCCAAAAAACGGGAACCCGCATCCACCAGGCGGTCAATCCGCTCCCTCGCCGTGAGCTTTCCCTTGTCGTGCTCGGCTGCGATCCTGGATTCACCGCCTCCAAGCCTAAGCTCCTCCGTTTTTTGCCTGAGCCGATCCAGCAATTCTCCCCAAGTCGGGTTGGTTCTTTCCATTCCTGAGTCCTTTGATCTATGTGGGACATTTGTACGCAACGGTCCCGCGCTCCACGGCAGGACGGAAAGCTAAGATACAGAAAAGCCCTTTTCAACGAAGAAAAGGGCTTAAATGCTTGGAGTCTAATTTGAAGATCAATTGATCTCTATCTGGTCTTTGTATGCCTTGATAGACCGGTAGATCGCCGAAGCCATGTATTCCTTGCCGGCTTGGCTCATCAGGAATTTTTCCTCTTCTGCATTGGACAAAAAGCCCAGCTCCACCAACACACTTGGCATAGACGGGGTCCACAGGACATAAAACGGCCCCTGCTTCACGCCCCGGCTTTTGCGGCCGACCCGATCCCTGAATTGGGTTTCGATATGGTCTGCCAAAGTAATGCTGTTCCCGATAAAGGCTTTCTGGGTGAGGTTGAACAGCATGTAGGATTCCGGGGAAGTCGGGTCAAAACCCTCGTATTCTTCCTCGTAGTTATCCTCCAGGAGCATCACCGAGTTTTCCCGCTTCACGATGTCAAAATTGGCCTCGAAATGCTTGGTCCCCATCACAAAGGTCTCCGTTCCAAAAGCGGACTTGTTGGTTGCGGAGTTGGAGTGGATGGACACAAAGAGGTCGGCTTTGTTGTTGTTGGCGATCTGGGGGCGCTTTTTCAGCTCGGGAAAGCTGTCGTCGGTCCGGGTGTAGATCACTTCCACATCCGGCATATTTTCCTTGATATACTTGCCGACCAGCAGCGTCACAGCCAGGTTGATGTCCTTTTCCCTGGATCTTGCCCCGATATTTCCGGGGTCTTTCCCACCGTGTCCTGCATCCAACACGATTTTTTTCATCCGAAAAGCAGGCATCATCGTTTCATTGGGGATAAATCCACCAAACAAAAAGGGAATAGCAATAAGAAAACTTAAGAGAATTTTTTTGTTATTGAACCGTTCCATGAGGGCAATCGAATTAACTTTACGCAAAATTTTCACCAAATCAATCAAAGCGCAAGCAGCAGTGTCGGGGTTCAGAATCCTTTTTTTGGTTATTTCAGGGCTTTGGATTTTCCCACAACTGGCATTGGCTCAGCGTCCTGCCCAGCCCCAGCGGGAAAGAGCCCTGGTTCCACCGGACACCCTGACCCCTCCGCCGCGAAATCTCCTCCCTTCCGATACCCTTGTGGCAAGGCAAGACACGTTGATCAAGTTGGATTCGGCAAAAATTATGCCCACAAGCGATATCCAAACAGATATTCTGTATTTCGCCCAAGACAGCATCGTCACCGATTTTGCCGAAAACAAAGTTTACCTGTACAACAAAGCCTGGTTTGAGTATGGCGAGATGAAGCTGGAGGCCGACCGGATCGTCATCGACTGGAAAAATACGGAACTCTATGCCACCGGCGTCAGCGACAGCCTGGGAGTGCTCACGGGCAATCCCTTTTTCACCGACAGGGGGACGTCCTACGAGATCCGAAAGGAGATGAGGTACAACTTCAAAACCCAAAAAGCGATCATCAAGGATGTGGTCACCGAGCAGCAAGACGGGGTGCTGCGCGGAGAAACGATCAAGAAAGACGACGATGGGAGCATCTACCTCGACCACGGCTACTATACCACCTGCAAGCTGACCAAGCCGCACTGGCACGTCTCCTCCAACAAGATCAAGGCCGTCCAGGGCAAGCAGGTCATCTCGGGTCCGTTCAACCTGTATTTCAACGGGATCCCCACGCCTTTGGGGCTGCCCTTTGGGCTGATTCCGGATACCCCGGAGGAAAAGGCATCCGGGGTGATCTTTCCCCGATACGGAAAGGAACAAACCCGTGGGATATTCCTGCAGGATTTGGGCTACTATTTTGCGATCAACGACTACATCCACGCCAGGGTCACGGGAGACATCTATTCCAAAGGCGGCTGGGGACTGAAGTCACAGGCCATTTATACCAAGCGCTACCGTTTCAGCGGTGGATTCAACATCGACTTCCAGAAGTTCAAAAGTCCCGAAACAGAGCTCAATCCGGTTGACTACAACACCTTTCGCGTCCAATGGAACCACTCCCCTGTCAGCAGGGGAACCACCCGGTTTTCCGCCTCGGTCAACGCCGGCTCGACCAGCTATTTCAACAACGTGGCAAGCCAGGTCAACTTCAACAACAACGTGACCGCCGACCTCAACTCAAACGTCTCCTTTTCCAAGACCTTCTCGGGAACGCCCTTCACGATGTCGGCCAATTTCAGGCATTCCCAAAGTGTGCAGACCGGGGAGGTACGGCTGGATTTGCCTACCGTGGCGGTGAACATGAACCGGCAGAGCCCCTTCAAAAACGTGAAATTCGAGCCCCTGAAAACGCTCAATGTGGCCTGGAATTTCAACATGCAAAACACGATCTCCAACCGTGTCCAGCAGCAGCTTGGCGTCAACAACCCCGAGGTTGGCACAGGCCCCAGCATCATCCCCTTCAACCTGGACAACATGGGCCTGCTCCTGAAAAACGCAAACAACGGTGCCAAAAACTCCATTCCGCTCTCCTCCAACTTCACGCTTTTCAACTATTTCACCGGCACCGCCTCTGTCAACTACAATGAACTCTGGTATCTCCAGCGGATCAACTACTACTACAATCCCACAGCGCAGCGCGTGGACCGGATTGTGGAGGATGGCTTCAACCGGGTCGGTTTTTACAACAGTTCGTTTGCGATGAACACCAACTTCTACGGCTTTTACAACTTCAAGCCGTCCAGCAAGATCCAAACCATCCGGCATCACATTGCCCCGACTTTTTCTTTCAACTATACGCCGGATTTTTCCGATCCTGCCTACGGGTATTACCAGCGGGTTCAGGTTGACAGTACGGGGAAAACACAGCTTTTTTCCAGACACCAGGGCTTTATCTTCAGCGGGGCTCCGATGGGAGAATCCAGGGCCTTAAACATTGGTATCCGAAATGTATTTGAAGCCAAGATCCTGAATGTCAAGGACAGCACTTCCGAAAAAGCCACCAAGAAGATCCCATTGCTGGAATCCTTCAACCTGAACACCGGCTACAATTTTGCGGCGGATTCCTTCAAGCTCGCCCCTTTTCAGATTTCGGCCCGGACGAGCTTTTTTGAGCGCAAGCTCTCCGTCAACCTGACCAGCAACATTGATCCCTATGCCGTAGTCACTTCCCCGGGTGAAAACAACACCATCCGCTACGACCGTGTCAACCAGTTTGCCTGGACCAGAGGCCAGGGCATCGGGGCCATCCGCAACGCCTCGCTCAACATGAATGCCTCCATCAATCCCCGAAGCGGCAAAAACCCCGGGGAGGTGAGGGACGAGATCACCCAGGAATTTATCCAGCGGGGAGGCGTGATGAATGAATTTGCACAGAACGAAATCAACCGGATCGTGTCGGATCCAAGCCAGTACATCGATTGGGACATCCCCTGGAATCTCTCCCTGGGCTACAACCTGGCCTATTCCAAGCAGGTCAACAACAGGGAAAACATCACCCAGGCCCTGAGTATGAGCGGGGATCTGTCACTTTCGGAAAAATGGAAGATCAACTTCAACACCGGATTTGACTTCCAGGCCGCAGCAGTGACCCAAACCATGATCGGGATCGCCCGGGATCTCCACTGCTGGCAAATGAACGTCGCCTGGATGCCTTTTGGCAAGTTTACCTCCTACAGCATCGACATCCGGGTGAAGTCCAGCCTCCTTCAGGATCTGAAAGTGTCCAGAAGAAGGTCCTTTTTCGATTTCTGACAAACCCGCCTGCAAGAGGGCCTGTTTTTTTTGGAATCCCTGTCAGATTCTCGCCCTGCTCAGCGGCATGGTCATGCACCTGGGCCCACCGAGCCCCCGGCTCAGCTCGGACGACGGGATCTCCAGCACCTCCACGCCCATGTTCCTCAGCGCCCGGTTGGTGTGGATGTTCCGGTTGTAGGAGATCACCCGTCTTGGCCCGATCGCAAAGACATTCGCGCCGTCAAACCACTGCTCCCGCATCGCATAGTCGGGATTGCCGTCGCCGGTACCCAGGATTTCCAGGTGGGGAATCTCCCTGGCCAACACAGTCAGGAGGGACTCCTTCAACACCTCCCGTTTGATGCTCACCTTGTCTCCATTGGCTTCTTTGAGCGTGTAGAGGGAGGTCTGGAGCACCGAGTTCATGGCATCGGGATAGGTCAGCACCCGATTTTCATCCAACACGGTAAAGACGGTATCCAAGTGCATGAACTGGCGCTTTTTGGGCAAGTGCACCTCATAGACCCGCTTGACCGAGCCCTCCGCCAGCAGTGCTTTGGCAGCATGATAGATGGCTTTTTCATCAGTCCTTTCCGAGTTGCCAATGGCCACAGCCTCGTGCGAAAGGATGATCACATCGCCCCCTTCGATGCTCGGTGGAGTCGCATGCCCGTCTATCGGATACATCACATTCAAATGTTCTTTGAAGTCGGGATGATTTTCGAAAATTATCCGAAGCAAATCAGCCTCGCGCTGTCTGCCTTCCATCTTCATGGAGGAAAAAATAATCCCCCCCGGTGTCAGGGCGATCGGATCCCGCTGGAAATAGAGATTGGGACAGGGCGGGATGGCAAAGGCGAAATCATACAGCTCTCCGGAATTGAGATTGGGCAGCTTCCGCTTCAGCTCATGGATCTTCAGGCCCGCGGTCAGGATGCCGGCACATTCGGCCGTGGAATACCGGTCCAGAATATCCTCGGCAATATGGGAAAGCCCCGAACGCTTCAAAGAATCCCGCATCAGCCTGAGCAAGATTTCTTCGTCATACAGCACCCGGATCAGCAGCTCCCGCAACTGGTAAACCTGCGCTCCCGTAGAGTCTCTGATGAGGCTCGAAAAGACGTCATGCTCGTCTTGGAGTGCTTCCAGATACGGCACGTCCTCAAACAGCAGAAACTCCTTGTTGTAGGGGGTCAGCCGGTCAATCTCTTTCCCCGGCCGGTGCATCAGCACTGCCTTGAGGGTTCCAAATTCTGAGTTTATCCGAAGATTCATGATTTCCAAAAATTCAGTAATTCAGCCATAATTTTATACTTATTCAAATATTTCACACTATCACCCATCCAATATTCAAAATATACGTCTTTTTTTGACTAAATGAACAACCACCAAACCCTGGATCCAAAAGGTTTTTGGCGAGTCGGGACAAATTGGCTTAATTTTTCCATGAAATCCATAAAAACAGGCCCCATGAATTATCAAGTTAAGCTTAAACAGGGAGTTTTCTCCCTTTCTTTCCTGGTCACCCTTCTTCTTTATTCCTGCCAGTCCACCGCCCAGATTTCCAAGCTTTTGGAAAAAGCAGGAGGCCTGACCGGCACTCCCACCAACTCGGAGATCACCCTGGGGCTCAAGGAAGCCTTGGAAAAGGGAACGGGCATCAGCTCGGACCGGCTTTCCCTGGCGGATGGCTACCTCAAAAACCTGGACGTCAAGATCCTCTTTCCGGAGGAAGCCAAGCAGGTGGAAAGGACCCTGAGAAGCCTGGGACTGGGTTCGCTTTGTGACCAGGCCATCACCAGCCTCAACCGGGCCGCCGAAGATGCCGCCAAGGAAGCCAAACCCATCTTCACCGATGCCATCAAGCAGATGAGCTTCCGGGACGTGCAGGATATCCTGCTGGGCGAGTCCAATGCCGCCACCCAATACTTCCAGCGGACCACGAGCGATTCCCTGTCGGCAAAGTTTTCCCCGGTCATCGACTCCAGCCTGAAAAAAGTGGATGCCACCAAATACTGGGGCGATGTGATGGCCCGCTACAACAAAATCCCCCTGGTGAAGCCGGTCAATACCGACCTGACTGCCTACGTGACCGAAAAAGCCATCCGGGGGCTCTTTGTGGAAATCGCCAAGGAGGAACTGAAGATCCGGGACAACATCAACGCCCGGACCAGCCCTTTGCTCCAGAAGGTTTTCGGCTATGCGGCAGATTCCAAGGCAAAGTAGCCCAGCCTACAGGCAATCCGGA
>CAZGYC010000008.1:0-100315 GCA_964530015.1 uncultured Limnohabitans sp.
ATAGGATGGGGATTCAGGAAATAAAGGGCTTCGCTCCAGTCCGGCCCATACGATTATTGCCTTTACAGCCCACCTCTTGGTTCTTAATTCTCTTATTGGACTGAATGGTTACCCCAATTTTCAATTGGCTGTTGGTTTTTGGCGAATTACAGATTATGCCTAGGCTGTGAAATATTCAGCGCTGAGTTCCTGTTGAAAGTCCTGAAGATCGGATTGACGCTGGGTGTAGTTTGGAACTACACCCTAGTATCAGTACCAATTTGTAATTGGCTAAACATCTACTGATCGTTCTTTTTCTACCGAATTGCATCCCGACATCTGTACGGGATCGTTTGGATAGAAAGGCGTAGTTGCTCCCGTACGGTTGTCGGGACTACGCCTAGGCAAGCGTCAAACTACACCCAGACGGGGCCCAGGATACTGGAAATCTACAATCCAAGGTACTGTCCCTGCTGCCAGAAGGAAAGCATGGTGAGCATCCAGCGCCTGCCCAAACGGGGTCCTCCAAAGACGACCTTTTCATCCGTCCCAATCCCATTCTGATCCCTGATTTTTATCGGGCTGGCGAAGCTATGCCCAAGCCGCAAAAAAGCCCTTCCAAAACGACTCTGAAAAGGGCCAAAGAATAAATGAAATCCTGGCTTTTTTGGAAAGACCGGTCGCCCGCTGATGATTTTTTGGACTGCCGAGTCTTTCAAAACCCCACAAATCCCGACTCAATCCCCATAGGCACCTCACCGGTTCCCCCGAAAAAATCGGGGCAGGCAGTGCAACAGCGTCCCGCATAGCCATCGGGATCATGCTTGGCTTTGCAAGCCGCACGAAAACCTAGTTGTTAGCAAACGTTATTTTTTGAATTTGTCTCTTATTCCCCAAAAGTGTTTTGTCTTAATAGGTTTCATTTTAATTTTTCTCTCGTCAAGTCCTGATTTGATTAGTTTATCAATCAAGTCAGTCCTTGTTTGGAATATGTATTTTATGTTGTACGGCTCAATTAAAATCAGCGATTTTCTTTTCTTGTTTTTTAAAATTGTTGGCTCTTTTTTAAAAGTCATTTCGTAATAAACTAAGTGTCCCGAACCTGCACCTATTTGATTTATCTCTAATGTTTGAATGTTGTCATTCGTAATAACTTCTAATTCTTTTGTCACTATTTGTCGATTGTCATTTATATATAATGTGTCAGGTATTGCAAATAAACTCAGTATAGGTCTTAGTCCAATGAATAGAGTTATGATGGGCACAAAAAGTCCATTTATTGCCAATAATGGTTTTATGATTGGTTTTCCCGGATGAATTATTGTCTGAAGAATTAAGACAAATAAAGTCGCTATTATAATTGCCCATATAAAAGTATATGAGGCGTCAATTAGCCAATTGTATGAAATTCGATTTTTCTTCAAATGTGTCAATGGTTTGTCTTGTCTGCTGGTCTGTCTATATAATGTTTGCTAACGGACCGGCTATGCGTAGTGCGGGGTTTCAAGGCACTTCTCTGTCAGCTTACCGCAAAGTTTATTTAATGTAATTACTTTCATTTCAGCACTTTCGCCCGCATTACGTATAGCCATTGTTGTGCAATCGTGCTTTCTTTTCTTTCGTCCGTGCGTGGGGAAAGACACACTCTTTGACAAGCTTTGGCTGGTGTGGTTGGCTTGAGCGGCTTGGCAATGTGTGTGGCTTTGAAGCGTTGGCATATTTGGGCTATTTTTTGTCATAATGCTTGTCAAATTCCTTTAAAATGTTCGGGCTATAAAACCTCTTTTTTGTTCCTGATGGCTTATTCCAATCTAGAGGTCTTTCTTTTGAAAGCTTTTCGTCTTTGGTAAGTTTGGATTTCAGTCTATTGAATTTTTGGTCAAATTTTAAGTTCGTGTATCGTTTCCTTAGTTGAGGCATTAAATGGTCGGTCCAATTCCAAGGGTATTTATTTCTAAATTCTTCTTCTGAGTCAACTTTGTACGAAATAGCATTTGGGTCGTTTGGGTCATACTTAAATGATGTTAAGGTGTCAACTGACTTTGATTTCACCCACTTGGTTTCAAGTATCAGCGAAATATTGTGTTCTTGCGTTTCGTCAGATGGAAAGGACTTTTCTTTGGCTGCAATGAATTTCAGTAGGTTTTGGTGTTGCTTGTCTTCTTTGTTTATTGAAAAACTTTGCATTTCGTGATTGTGAAAAAACGAAATGGGCATCAGGTAGAAATTATATTGGCTCAAATCATAGTCAAACCATTTGTTGACCATGTTTACATAGCTTTTCAGAGATGAAGTGCCAATTTCTAAAAACTTCTTTTCAAACAACTTACTGTCGTTCATGAAGTGAATCGCATTATCCCGAATTTCAATGAGCAGGCCCAAATTTTCTTTCAACCTTTCGGGTAGTTTTAACTCCTTCATGGCGTTGGTCACGTCAATGGTCAAATAATTACCCGAGCGACTGGTTTTGTATTTTGGCTTTTTATAAGGTGTCCCGTCTTTGCGAGTTTTGTTTGGGTCAATGATGTAAATGCTTTCTAATTTATTCTTATTCCGCTGAAGGATGCGGGCTTTTAAAAGTAACTCCCAAGCATTGACCATAAGAATTGAAAAACTTTCCTCTCTGTATTTAAAATCAGGTTTGTTGTAAATCTCAATAGCCGATAATGCCGCATGAACGGATTTTTCGAGTAAATGCTGACATCTGGCTTTTCTTGACATAGTGGTAAATTTTACGCCATTGATTTTATCATACTTTCTATAAACGCCACTTCTTCCGAACTCAACTGGTACTTTTTGTACAACTGCTTGTCTATTTCAGGAATGGATTTAGTCCAATCAATGTCTGAGTTGGCGGTGAAGTCTTGGAGGGGAATATTTTTCCAGACACTTTTAGGATTATCCTGTGTAACTTTTAAGGTCCCAAGCAGTGCACGGCATAGTTTAGTTTTGATATATTTTAAACAGTTTTGTGCTTCCGTTTGACTTTCAAAAGGCCCAATCTGAATAAAAGATTCCGTACATCCTGTAAGTGGCTCACCTAACATTGGTGTACTTAAAGTTTCTCCAAATGCCCCAGTTCCATTCGATTTTGGAATAAACAATTTCCACTTTATTAAATCACTATCAGATATCAAGTCCTCATTTACATACCGTTCTATTCTTCTGTTATCAATTAATCCTATAATTTTTACCTGATGTGTATTGTCTTTTTTTTCTGAAAATTGCTCTTGATTAGTTGTAAATATACTAGATGGAAAATACGAGCGCTGCCTATTGTGACTATCGAGAAATCGCTTGGTTCGTGTTCCACCTCTTGAACCAACAATTTTTTCGAAACCACCGGATTTAACTTTTTTAAGAATCTCCCGTAGTACATTATTTCCAACAAATTTACCGCCAAGCCCACCACTGGGATTTTTTTTGCTCCAAAATGTAACACATACGCCCCCCTTTATGTCTACACTCGGGAATATATTTTGTGAGTTTGGCTCATACAGAGAGATGCTTAGGTGAGGGTCATTCAACATCTTATCATTCCACTCTTTTGGGGTTGCACCCGCATTAAAAAGAAATCGAGCCGGGTGAATTAAACTTAAATAATCTGGTTTTATGGATTTTGAAACATCAAAAAACAAATGGTAAAGAGGCTTGGAAAAATTCGTATCAGTTGTTTCCTGATAAGGCGGATTGCCTACAATTGCGTTAAATTTCATATCGTTGTTGTTATTTGCTTTCCAATAAGACTTTCCCTTTTTTATTTTTGAAATAAAGTCATCAGGTCTATGTTTAATCTGATGCACCATGTCTTCAAAATAGCGTGTGTTAACCTTGGCATTTCTAAAACCTACCAAAGTACGTTTGGTAATGCTTTTCGCCATGGGAGTTTTGCAGAGTACAAAGACGTTTTCTGCTACCGTTTTATCCCATAATTCCTGCTGTTGCTCAATAGTGAGCGAGTTTGGCTCTTTTTCAGGATACTTTTCTTTTACCCGATTTCGGAAAATGGAATATGCCACGTACAATGGATACAATCCCGACTTAGAGTTGATTTCTAAAATACGAGCTTCTGGACTAAAAACATCTTCGGTTACTAATCCTTGAGAGACAAAATGCGGTTGAGAGATGGTTTTTTCGCGGGTTTCATCCAAAAAGACATAACCACCCAAACAATCGCCCAAGTGCTTGTTCACTACACGCCACGGAGTCAACACGGTTTCTTTGTCGGGGTTTCTAAAGGTGCCAAAAATGTGGGTAATACGCTCTATGCGTTCTTCAATGGTTAAATGGTCGGTGGCACGGGCTAAAGCCCTGATGCGTTTTCCCGCTGCACGAAATACATCTGGCTCGTAGTACTTTTTGAACTTCCTGAATGTAGCTTTATCTACACCTTTGGGCATAAATTCCTCCCAAGATTGATTGTCCACCAAATCTGTAAAGTTGTCTATGGATATTTCGGATTCTTCATTTTTCACATCAGCTCCGTAAATCAATAAAGGCATACGAATGGAAATACCACGAAGAATTGAAACAGCGGTATCGCGCATTTTTTTCTGCTCTTTGTAGCGTTCTAAAAGCTCTTTGTCTTCGGGACTGAGTTCTTTTTTCTTCTTCTTTTGGGCTTGTTCTATCTGCTCGTAATCTTCTTCTGTAAAACCTTGCTTGTTTACTTCTATGTCTTTGCTTTTGGGCATGGCTTTGGTGCTTCCAATCACTTTTTTGAGCCCATTGAATTCCTCTACTTCCACATCATCCAATTGCATCAATTGGTCTCTATTGTAAAGATGTGTGTCTTCAAAACCATTGTTTACCACCCGCTCGATATACACTTTCTTGAGTTGTTCGAGCATTCCATTCACATTATAATCAGTCATGCGAGAACCGTCAAAGGCGATGATGGGGCAGAAGTTTAAGAACTCACCCATAATCTTGCGGTCTTCGCCTGTGGTCTTTCCTGCCTTGGCTGAAACTTTAGCTGTTTCGGCAATGACTTTCAGCGTTCGGTCAGGAGCAAAGTCAAAAACAAAGCACTCTTCCTTTACTTTACCATTGATAGTAGCAGGCGTTTGTACTCTAAAAATGGTTTGCATATATGCAGAAGCCGAAGTATTGTGTGAGCCTGAAAGCATAAAAACAGCCGTCCAAGCTTTTACAGAAACACCCGTGGTTAAACGCCCGCAAGAAAGTGTAATGGTGTAGGTTTCATGCGGATTGTCGCCAATGGCTTTTTCTACTTTTTTAAGGGCTTCTTCATTGGCTTCTTCTTCATCACCGTCACCCGCTACATTTACAATGTCAAATTGACCAAAAACAGGATGTTTTTTAAGCATGGCACTCAAGGCTTTGGCTTCTTTTACACCTGGCACCATCCAAAGCGAATGCCTGAAATTATCTCGATATTCTTCTGTAGAATAGGGGTAATTACTCTCAGAATCGGATTTACAAATGAGGTTTAGGAATGAAAACACGTCTTTCTCATGGAGAAAACTTCCTGTTTCGTTCACTCTAAAAAACTCACGGAAATTGAACGCTACTTCTTCATCAATATAGCCGTGTAAGAGTTTCCCAAGGTCGTAAGTAAAAATATTGAGTTTTGGAAGTGATGCATAAGGGTTTGGGTCGCCAAAGTGAATTTTATCCCAATCGGCTTTGGCTTTTTGCTCCATTACATAATCCCAAGTATAGATTTCTTCTTCTTGGTAATTGTCGAGCAAATTGAAGGGCGTTCCTGAAAGATGCAACACCTTTGTATTTTCTTTCTTAAGCTCTCGAAGCACATTTGTTCCTAGTTCGGTTTGTGTGCCTTCATGCGCTTCATCTACAATCACAAAATCCCAAGTTGTTCCAAATATTTCATCATTTTTATTGAAGTTACCACCTACCAATTCTGAACCTCTAAGGTCTTGCATGGATGCAAAATAGATGTACTTGGAATTTCCTTTTTTACATTCTTTTTCTAGTGTAGTAAACTGATTTCCTTGGTTTTTAGAACCATACGAATACTTGGGAGAATCGTAGAATATTTTTCCAAAGTCCTCAAACCAACCCTTATCCACTACGGGGCGGTGTGTTAGAATAAGTGTTCTGGTAAATTCATGTTCCTTTACAACTTGAAGAGCCGAAAGTGTTTTTCCAAAACGCATTTTTGCAAACCATAGCATTTCGTTGCTTTTTTTGAACTGCTTAATGGTCTTTTCAATCGCCTCTTTTTGTTCAGGTCTAAATACAATTGGATTTTGTGTTTCTGAAACTTCACTGGCATGAAGCGAATCTTTACCCTCTTTTACTGCGGTGATTGCTTTTTTAACGGTTTCTAAATCGGTTATAAACCACTCATTGGCTTTGTTTTTGGAGTCAAATAGTTTCTTTTTTACCCCTGAACGAGTCAACACACTATGAACTTCATGGTCTGAAAAAGCCTTTAGTCCATTTTTATCATTAAAGATTGTCAGTTCGGTATAAAGCAAGTCATAAGCAATTCCCGCTGTTTGGGTGTATTGGTCTATACGCTTTTTGGCTGCTTTATTAAGTGCTTTGCTGTTCGGTTCAAGTCCCCAAATATTCTCATTATCAGAAGTTGCTTCTCCAATTTTCAAACAACCGCTATGGGCAGCATCATTGATGCGAAAAACGTAGATTAATTTTAGTTTTAATGAGGATGTAAATTTCATTTTCCGCGATTATTTAAAAGGTCAATGAACCTGATTTTTCTGCCCGTCTTACCCGTTTTCGAGTCCTTATTAGACCAATCTTTTATTAAAGCATAAGTGCCGTTGTGTTTACGGATATTACCTTTTTCGCAGCCTACGCAAAAAGTGTGTTTGGTCTCAGTTTCTCCAAAAAGATTTACGCTTGTCTCCGTTTTATGACCACAGCTGTTTGGAATTACGCCTTTCAGTCCGTCCATTTGCCATACATTCCAAGAAATAATGTAGGCTATATATTGAATTGATTTGAGCAGTGGCTCTTTGTCAAATTTTACAGTATAGTTTTCAATGAATGTGGCAAGCATAGCTTCCCTTGCGAGCAGCAAGCTATCGCCTTGCCATTCAAAAGCATAGGTGTTTTTGTAAGCCGTTTGTGCTGCTTTCAGCCATTCGCCTGTAGAATCGGCATTTTCGTTTATTACTCTCAGTTTACGGTCTAAAATCCCTATTCTGTTTTGAATAGGAATGAAATCTCCTGTTGTACTATCATATCTACTTGTGATGTAAGGAGCTTCTCCGCAAGCAATTTCGAGTCGAGTATCTCTTACATAGCCTCTCCAAGTTTTGCCTTTTGGGAAAGTGATTTTATCCGTGTTTACTTCCCAACCTTTTGTTCCGTCAGACAAGGCTTTTTCTTGATTAAAAACTCCTTCTTTTCCAAACCAAGCATTATCGATTAGGTTGTTTTGAGCATTGCAAATCCATGAAGGAGTAAATACTTCAGCCATTTCCTTGGATCTGGACTGTTGCAAAACCTTGTCTTTATGAACTCTCGGCATGATGATATTACCGTTTTCTCCTGTAATTAAGTCTGGAATTATGTAAGCATTTGAATTGTATCGCGCTCCAAGATGTTCGTAGTTATTGGTTGCCCAAAAAATATTGTTTTGAGTCGTATGGTCACGAAGCAATATTTCGAGTACATCAGGGTACTGAGCAACTAATTCATTTTCTAATATGTCGATTCCTGTTCGCACTCGCTTATTTTTCTTTATTGGACTTCAAAAGTTCCTTTACATCAATTTCGAGAATATTCGCTATTTCAAAAAGGATTTCAAGTCTTGGTTGTTGCCTATTTTGCACATATCCGTTCACCATGTTGTAACTCTTTCCAAGTTTTTCAGCCAACCAAGTTTGCTTAATTCCTTTCTCTTCAAGCACTTCCTTTATTCGGTTCATGTCCGCATAAATTTAAGTCGCTAAAATAGCCCAAAATTTCCATTTATCTCATTTTTCAATATACATTTCGTTCGTTTCCTTGTTAGTCTGTACGAGCGTTGGCAAAAAAATAGGCTCTTTTGGTTTTTTGCGTTTGGCTCGTGGGTCGGCAAAAACCAAATGTGCCTATTTGCGCGTTGGCTGAAAATTGTTTTTAAAAAATGCGGGAGGGAAAAAAATAAAAAACATAGGGTCGGCAATGAGTGTCGGCTTACTCGTTGTCCGTTTGTTGTATCGTTTTTATGTCCTTGGTCACTTTTCAAAATGGTTTACTTTTTTCTTGTTTTTAGTCGTCTGTTAGCTGTTGCACGGTCGTCCTTTACACTTGCACCCAACGCCCGCGTGTATGAGCCGTTGCGTTGCAGGAGCGCTTACTTATCTAGGTACACCAAGGTAACCAAATGAGATGACCTACGCAAACCCGCCGCCAGCAATGGCTTATACACGCTGTTGGTGGTAGTTTTATTATCATTTAATCATTTCAAAGTACTCTATATATATCCCTAGTAAAATATGCCAAATTAAATAATGTCCTAGACGTAAAGATAGAGACGCTAAAAATCCGGCTTTCTTGTACCAGATTGCTTGAAATAAATTCATCAAGAAACCCGTCAAAAGAGCATAGACAATAAGTAAAATACCACCTTGAGGCAGTTGTTCCAAAGGTTCTCTACTTGCGGTCAATATTGCGCCAGCCCAGAAAAAAAACATATAATACTTTCCTTGCTTAAACCAATTGCCTATCAATAGTATAAGGGTTAATGGAATAAGTCGGTAGAATAATTCAACTTCAAATGCGCCCGAAAAATATAAGAAGATTGAATACGGGAAAGGTTGAAGAAATGGAGGAAGTTCTTGATATGGCTCAGGATGTAAAATTACTTTGAAAACCAATACATCGAGAGTCCCAAATATTATGCCTATTACTATTGGAAGTAGAAACCTGTACTTAAATGAAATATCTTTTTGCCAAAAATTGGGGAGTTTAGCTTTTGTCTGAAAAAATAAAAAAGGGATTCCGATTAGTAATAGTAATATATTAGTGAGATTCCAAATTCGAATGAATTTATGATTTGCATAAAATGTATTTCCATAATATATCCCTATTAATACTACAAATAGAAATATGGTATAAATTATCAAATTCTGCTTATTTTCTCTTATCATAATTCTGGTTTATAATCTATCTATTAAAATTACCACCAACGGTTCGGGGCTTTGCGAAGAAGCGGAATTAGAAGCACAAATGTTCAGTTTAGCACAAATGTTTATTAGAATTCCGAATGTTCAATTTAGCACTGAACCCGCTTTTTTGCAAAACCCCTGTTACCAAAAGTGTTTATATTTTTAAAAGCCGATCAATTACATCTTTTCTGTTACCTCCTCCAAAGTTTGAAAAGATGACAATTGTTGTATTGTAATCAGGAAAAAAAATCAAATTGGCATCCACTCCAATTGAACTACCATTTTTGCCATAGCCAAAGTTTTCATCTGTTTCCCAGCTTTCTATCCCCAGGCCGTATCCACAATCACCACCACATGAAGGGAAAGATGTTGTCTGTTTCATCAAGGTAAGTGCGGTGTCGCTTACTAAGTTGCCCTTAAAAAGAGCCTCGCCAAATAATAATAGATCGTAGGTATTAGTTACCAATCCGGCTGCAGGATCACCATCATTGTCAGATCTATCCCAGATCGTAACATCTTTTAAGAGGCTTCCTGAAAAATTATAACCCCTTGCTAAATTGACGTCTGAACCCTTAGCCAAATAGGTATTTGATAAATTGAGCGGACCGGTAATTCTCTCAGAAATATTCACCTCAACTGATTTGCCTGTTATATGCTCTATTATTAAACCAAGTACCCAATATCCGGCATTGCTATAATAACTCTCCGCGCCAGGCGCGTGTTTTAATGGTTTGTCATAAATATAATTTTCAAGTCTCTCCTTGTAGTCCATTGCACCAATGTATTCAGGATTGTTGATTATGGATAACTGATAGTTTATGTCGTCATCGCTGGGATGTTTCAATCCGCTTGAGTAATTTAAGAGTTGCTTAACGGTAATCAAATCTGAATCAGGTATTTTATTATTTATGTCAGGCACAATTGAGGCTATTGATGATTCCAGCTTTAGTTTACCTTCGTCAAACAATTGCATCACGATTACAGCAGTAAAAACTTTTGTAATGCTTCCACTCCGGAATTGCGTGCAGGTTTGAAATTGTGTGCTATGTTCCAGGTTGCTATATCCATCAGATCCTATCCATTCATTTTGCTGAAATTTTTTAACACCAATTACGGAACCAGGTGCAGCGGTATTTGAGGTGTAATAACTCAAGGCATCCAGGTAGGCTGTGTTATCGGGATGTGATGAATAGTCTGTTCCGCAATCTAAAGGAGATGGTGGATTAATTGATTCTTTTGAACAACTCAACATACCAAGTAGTGTTGAGACAAGAATAAATATAACTAACCTTTTATTTTTCATACTTCTTTAAAATTAAATTGTAATAACAGCCAACCTGAAGCAATTGATGAGGTAAAAAGTTTGAATTGCTTTGTATAAATGGTGTTTCAAAGAGGAGGTCATACGATATAAATGGTCTGAAATTATGAATTTGATATGATATGGAAAGTGATGCTATTGCTGCAAATTTGCTTTGTAAATTTGATGCCTTTTCATACTTGCCATTAACCTCTTTGTAAACAGGGCTATAATTATGAAAAAGCATATAGCTAGGCCCTATTTTAAAATCAATGTAAAAATCATTAGGCTTATAACGAAAATCAAACAAGGTTGCAAATACAAATGACGAACCATACTCCTTATGAGAAATGAAATAGAATTCGCCAGTTTGAGCAAGTTCTATTTTTGGCTTGGTCTTATACTTAAATTCACTACCAATATTAAATCCAAATCCCAGATTACCACCATGTTTTTTAAAGGTTGGCAAGCTTATCTGCTCAACTAAGGCGCTGAATTTTATAGGAATTTCGGTTTGAGCTTCTGTAATCTGGAACGATAGCAAAAGCAAGGTTGTCAATAGAAATTTGTTGCTACTTTTCATACTTTAAACATTTTTGGTAACACCGAAATATCCGCAATTGCGGTTATTTTTCATATATCCAGCTTGCCCAGCGGGCTGATGAGCTGCTTGAAGCCCTTGGTTGTGACCTGCCTGTACACGTTATTCGTGTAGCGGTCTCTTTTCCCCTTTGGCTTTTTCGATCCGGATCCCGATCCGCTTGGAATCAATAGCCTTGATCGGAAGGTTGACCAGCTCGCCGATCCTAAGTCCCCCGGAATAGCTGGTACCCAAAATCGCCTTGTGCTTGATGTTTTCCACACTTTTTATGATTTGCCGAATTTTATGTCCATTGCATACCACCCGCAGTGTTTCCCCCTTTCGTGGACGCTTCACAAAATACAATTTTCTTCGTCCTCCCAAAACTTTTTCAAAATAAAATTTGATGGAATTGATCGCAAGATTTTGGTACGATGCAGAGACTTTACGCTCCTCCACCAAGAATCTTGAGAATTCGACGACCCGCTGTTCGGGATTTGCAATCCCGAACCCGTATCACAGGATTTGCAATCCGAGCGAGACCAAGAGTGCCGAAAGTTCGACCGCTCACGGGCTTATTGCCACACCGTTCTGGATTCCTGCTCATCTTTTTCTGTTTAGTCGGTTTAACAAGCTGACGGTTTCGGTATCCGTCGTTGAAATCGAAACAAATTGTCCCGTTTCCTCCGTCACGGGACAGGTGATCACCGATGAAAATCAATCCCTTCTCGGGACTCTTTGCGTATCCGGCGTCTCGGCGGTAAAGGAAGAATTCCCCAACGCAGAGGCGCAAAAAAACAAAGCATACCGCAATATTTTTTCAAACCACATAGGAGCAGCATAGCGCGCACAGGCGAGATTCTGTATTCTGCTTTTTTCGGATTGAAAATCCTATGAAACGTACTCGAAATTGCTCCCGATGGCTATCGAGGATTTCGAGTAGCGGAACTTATCAAAGGATTTCAAATCCGGGAACAGCACTTCCCGATTACTCCCGAGCTATCGAAAAGAAGGGGCGAGGTTCAAATAGAACGGCTCCGCCACGTCGGACAGGTGTGGCCGGATTGCCATCGGATGATATCCGCTTCTCAAAAGTCACCTTGAATTCTCCTGGCAAAGTTCTGACTAAGGGCAACAAAAATGGAATTCTCCTGCATGAGCCTGGCGGAGCGTCATGGGAATTGGCGAATTCCCCAATCCCATTGGCCTGCGAAGTCAAATTTTCCCAAGTAGGGGGAATAGCCTATCATCAGAATTCAATTTGTCAAAATCAAATCTCTGCCGGATTTGCCCATGAATTCCCTCCAGCTTTAGCTGGAGGATCAAAAAATCCCAAAACATTTCCCGGCTTTAGCCAAATCATTTGTCCCCACTCATCCCGGTCCCAGGTTTGGCTAAAGCCAATTGGGGGTGGGATTTCACAATAGGAATGGGCTAAAGCCACATTCCAAGCCATGGAGAGAGGGAATTTTGCCACAGGCAGAAAAGCGTATAATCATATATTGGGATTGGAAAACTCAAGGCAATTGGGCTCGATCAGCCACTTGGGGTTCCTTAATTTTTCAATTTTTCAATTTTCCAATCTTGAGTCCACTCCGATAAGTATGAAAATGAGAGATTTGCCCCTTTAATTTAACCCCTGAGGCACTTTTTTTCAAGGAAAATGGCTTTTAGGAGTGGACTCAAACTTTAAATTTCGAATATTGAACACCGAATGTCGAATGTCGAAGTTTAGGAGTGATTCTCAACCCACAGGCGAACCCGATCAGCCACTTGGGGTTCCTTAATTTTCCAATTTTCCAATTTTCCAATCTTCCAATCAGAACAAACTGCTGATCAACTGCTCCCGGACCTCTTTGTCAAAGATTGTTTTCATTGAGCCAATCCAGTAAAGCCTGATTTCAAATTGCCATAGGAGGAGGAATGACCCATCGTTTCCGACTGTCGGGCTTTAGAAAACCGCCTTGTAGTTCACTGTGATATCCAGCAGCGTCCATTCGTTTTCCTTCACGGTGACCGGCTGCACGTTTCCTTCCCCGTCAAAGATATTGGCAAACAAGCCGCCCTCTTCCACAACAAAGACGGAGTATCGACCCGGGCTCAGTTGGACGGAATATCGGCCGTTTTCGTCTGTTTCCACCTCGGTAAGCGGTTTCTCGGCCACAGCGGTGTACAGGCCGTCTTCGATCTTCAGATCGGAAAATTTAATCAAAGGGTAAAACCGGACGGATCGTTTGACCGGCTTTGCGGCGGATTTGGAGTCAGGGGTTCCGCTTTCGGTGGCCATCGGCATTTGGTTGCCTTCCAGCCAGGTGACGGTGCCGGTGATGCCCTGGCCTTCGGGTTTGTAGGGTTTGCAGTTTTGAAGCAGGATTGCCGAGCACAGGATCGCAAGGAGGACTGGGAGTCTTTTCATCGAAAGGTTGGGTTTAGATTCCTTCGAACAGCACAAATGATTCCAAATATTGCGGGATCACGGTATTCCAACCCAGTTCCTCTTTTAATTTGAATGCCAAGGCTTCTGCGCTTTCGGTCTCCCCATGCACGACAAACACCCGCTTGGGACTGTCGCTGAAGCCCTCTGCCCACATCATCAGCTCACTCTGGTCCGCATGGGCAGAGAGGCCTTCGATATGGTAGACTTTTGCCCTGACGGGGATATCCGTGCCGTAGATCTTCAGCGTGGGCTCCCCGTCCAATAGCCTTCTGCCCCGGGTGCCTTCTGCCTGGAAGCCGACCATGATGATCCCGTTTTTCGCATCCGGAGCACGGTGGAAAAGATGGTGCAGTACCCGGCCCCCGGTGGCCATGCCGCTGGCGGAGATGATGATGGCCCGCCCGCGAAATTCGTTGAGGGACACGGACTGCTCCTGCTTCTGGACGTAGTGAAGCTGGGAATGCCGGAAGGCGTGTTCATTTTCCTCCTCCAGCATGGCCGACAGCCGGTGGTCCGTGTGGAAATCAAGATACAGCTTGGTGGCTTCGATCGCCATCGGACTGTCCAGGAAAACCGGCGTTTTGGGGATTTTCCCCTTTTCCATGAGCTGGTAGAGATGGTAGAGCAAAAGCTGGGTCCTGCCGACGGCAAATGCGGGAATGAGCACCAGTCCCCCTCTGTCAAAGGTATCCCGGATCGCCCGGGCGAGTTCGTCTTCGGGCTTGTGCGAAGGGGTGTTCCGGTCTCCGTAGGTGGATTCGATCCAGAGGATATCGGCTTTGGGGATGAGCGTGGGCGGGAAAAGCACGGGGTCGTTGAACCGCCCCAGATCTCCCGAAAAAATGAGTTTTTTGGTCTGGGATTCGCCTTTGACCGTGATCTTCACCATGGCGGCGCCCAGGATGTGCCCCGCGTGGAAGTAAGTCACGTCCACACCGGGATGGATCGAAACGGGTTTGCCAAAAGCCTGGGACACAAACAGCGGAAAAACGGCTTCCGCATCCTCCATGGTATACAGGGGCTGTGGGATTTCGTGGCGGGAATAGCCTTTTTTGCGGGCAAATTCGGCTTCCTCTTCCTGAAGTTTGCCGGAGTCCAGCAGCAGGATCTTTGCCAGCTCGGCAGTCGCCTCGGTACAGTAGACCGGACCCCGGAATCCCTGCTTGACCAGCTTGGGCAAATAGCCGATGTGGTCCAGATGGGCGTGGGTCAGGACCACGGCGTCCAGTTGGTCCAAGGCCATGGGGAAGACGTCCCAGTTTCTTTCCCTCAGCTCCCTTGGTCCCTGAAACAGGCCGCAGTCCACCAGGAACTCAAACTCCCCCAGGTCGATCAGGTATTTTGAACCGGTGACTGCCCCGGCTCCGCCGAGAAATTTTACCGTGACATTCATGTTGGTTTGGGTTTGAAAAATAAGGTACGAAAAAAGAGGTGCCGTTTGGCACCTCTTTTTGTCCGGGTCTCTATTGGCGGTGGAGAGTGGGCCGTTGACCGGATTTTTCAGTCTTTCATGAAGTAGGAGTCTGCAAACTTTGCGCGGGAAGCACTGTCTGTCTTGGCCCGTTGCAGAGAGTCCAGCACTGTTTTTTCCTGATCCCAATTGTCCCGGCTGCCCTTTTTTCTGGGACAGGTCAGGCAGATCAGCCCTCCTTGGTTGAACACCCAAACTGAACCGGAGCCCAAATCCGAAGAGCGGTATCCGTTGGCATAGACCGTGTTTCGCAGGATATCCAGCAGGGACCGTTCCATGATGAACGGGCGGTCAAAGGGCACCTGGAGCACCAGGTTGACTTTTTGGTCCCTGAATTGGTCCAGGCTGCTGATGTCAAATCCTTCGTTGAACGTCACCACCGAATCCATGACCGAGTAGTGGTACTTGAATTTTTGGGCATTGGCCAAAGCTTCCGCCTTGGTTCTGCCTCTTGAGAAGTACTCTTCCTTCAGTGTGACCAAGGTGTCGGCCGTTCCTTCGACCCGCAGGTTCACGGCATTGAAAGTGGGATCGTCCTCAAGCTCGTTCAGTTTGAGAATCAGCGTCCCCTTGGAGACGGGAAGTTGGGATTCGGTGTGGTGCCAGTTGTCTTCCTTAAACTGCGCGACGATTTTCGGGGCTTGGAAGATGGAGATCCCCACACAGAGCAGCCAAAGTCCCAAAGCGACCAGTCCGAAGCGTCCGCCGATCAGGTTCTTTTGCGCCAGCACACTCAAGCCCAGCAGGAGCATGATAATGCCCGGAATGATCACCAGTCCCATGCTGGAGATCACCAGCCAAAGCGGCACCATGTCGGTGAAGAGCTCCACGGGGAAATTGTCCATCAATACGCGGTAGTCGGCGTCCGTCACCCCAAAGTACGCTGCCAGCGCGATCAGCGGGGTGATCGTCAGCGACAGCCCGACAAAGAAGATGATCAGGCCAAAGATCACCCGGACTACCGTGGCGATGAATTTGCCCAAGGGCCCCAAGGCCGATCCGATGGCGTCGATGACCTTGCCGAGGATCCGGAAGGGAGCCATCAGGAGCTTCCTGGTGGGGGATTCGGGAGCTTGGGGCATCGGGTTGATGCTTTCCTTGATCGTCGAGTCGATGCTGTCCAGGGTGATTTCCCCGCCTTTCATCTTGATCCGTTCGGTAATGGAGCTGGCCACCGGAGTGATGATCCACAGGATCAGGTAGATCAGGATCCCGGATCCGCCGGCGAAGGCCAGGAGTACAAAGGCCAGCCTGACATAGACGACCTCCACCCCGAAATAGGCCCCCAGTCCGCTGGAGACGCCACCGAGGACTTTGTCGTCGGGATTTCTGAAGAGCTTCTTGATCTTGGTGTCTTCCAGCATCTCATAGGACACCGGCAGGATGATCCACAGCACGATGTAGGCCACGATGGCGAAGAAGCCAAAGCTCAGGTTGAAGCGGAAATGGTCGAACGGGAGGATGTCCAGAAAGCCCAACTTCATGTTGAGGTTTCCGCTGAACAGCAGCAGGATGGCAATCAGCCGGGTCCACAGGGGATCCACCGAGAAGTAGTTGGCAATGCCGGCGCAGACGCCCCCGAGGATTTTCTTGTTTTCCAGGCGTTTCAGTTTTTTGTATCCGCCGGACTCGCTGCCCGGAGGGGCTACGTATTTGTAGAAGTCTTCTTGTTTGGTTCCGGCCTCGTCCTGGAGGTTTTCCTCTTTGTCTTCCTCCACGGCGGAGAAATCGGCGATGGTCCCCATCTTTTCGATGAGCTTGTCCACGTTTTCCGCGGTGATGACCTGTTTGTTGTTTTTCAGGTTGCTCAGGAAGATCTCGGCGATCCGGTTTTCGATGTCGGAGATGATTTCATGGTTTTCCCTGTAGCTGGAAAAATGCCGGTTGATGGCGTCCAGGTACTTTCGCAGGGTGTCGTAGCCGTCTTCTTCGATGTGGAAGAGAATGCCGCTGATGTTGATGCTTATCGTTTTTTTCATGGTAAGTCTAGTTTAAGGTCGCTTCGGGATCAATTCTTGGAGGTGATTTCATGGGTGGAATTGACCAGGGAAGCCCAGGTTTCTGACAGGGTAAGAAGGAAGTTTTTCCCTTCCTCGGTGATCGAGTAATATTTCCGAGGGGGGCCGGCTTCGGATTCTACCCAACGATAAGTGGCGAGTTCGGCGGACTTGAGCCGATTGAGCAGGGGATAGAGGGTGCCTTCGACGACGATCATCTGGGCTTGGGTGAGCTCCTCGATCAAGTCGGAAGTATAGACCTCGCCCCGGGAGATGATGTGCAACACGCAAAACTCCAGGAGTCCTTTGCGCATTTGAATCTGTGTGTTGGCGACGTTCATGGTGTGGTGATTAAGTATCCTCTCGGAGTATTTTTGTTCTTTATACTTGGCAGGTTTGAAAGAAAAACAGTACCAAAGTTTTCCAAGCTACCTTGTATAACCTAATTCCTCGCCAAAACTGCCGGATCGGTCTGCTCCAGCGCGCCAAAAGATGCCTTGGGAAGGCCGGAACGCATTTTTGCAAAAACCACAAAAACGGAGAAATTTTTCCCCTCCGTCGCCGGGACATGCCGCTGTCCGGGAAAATGTCCAAATTGTGACATAAAAGTGTCCGATCGTGTACAGCTTCGCCCGCTTGGTTCGATTAAAACTTGCCCGAAGTGTCCGTAGTTTTTGAAATTGAATTATTTTGTTGCAAAATGAGCCGAACCAGATTTTTGATCTTCCTTTCCCTTTGCTTTCTCCAGGAAATCTGGGGGGTCCAAGCCTTGGCGCAAGACCTGACTCCCAAGTATTCCAATGAATTTTTGAGCATTGGAGTGGGGGCGAGGGCACTTGGAATGGGCGGTGCCCAGGTCGGTGCCGTGAGGGATGTCACGGCAGCCTATTGGAATCCCGCAGCGCTCACCGCCATTCGGCACGAGTATGAGTTTTCCCTGATGCATGCGGAATATTTTGCCGGCATCGCCCAATACGACTACCTGGGATTCAGTACCCCGCTTGGCGACCGAAACCAGATCGCCGTCTCTTTGATCCGTTTTGGGGTAGATGACATTCCCGACACGCGCTTTCTCTACGACGCCAATGGCGCGATCAACTACAACAATATCCAGTTTTTCAATGCCGCCGACTACGCGCTGCTGCTGAGTTTTGCGAGGGATATCTCGGAAAAATTCAAGGTCGGGGCCAATGCCAAAATCATCCACCGAAACGTCGGGAAGTTTGCCCAGGCCTGGGGCTTTGGCTTGGATGTGGGCGGGATTTATCTCCACAAGAAGATGACGCTGGGACTGATGGTCCGGGACATCACCACCACCTACAACGCCTGGACGCACGACGCGGAGCTGGTCCGGGACATCTACTCCCAGACCAACAACGAGATTCCGCTGAACACAGTCGAAATCACCCTTCCCAAGGCAATTGCCAGCATCGCCTACGACTGGAAGATCGGGGATAGGTTTTCCCTGTTGACCGCCCTGGATTTGGAGACCACGTTTGACGGGCCCAGGAATACGCTCATTTCCACGTCGGCATTCAGCATGGATCCCAGGTTTGGGTTGGAGTTGGGTTTCAAAAAGATGGTGTTTGTCCGCGGGGGCGTGGGCAATTTTCAATACATCAAGGATTTTCAGGGGCAGAAATCGCTCAATTTCATGCCTTCGGCAGGGCTGGGAGTGATCCTGAGCGAACGGTTCCAGATCGACTATGCACTTTCTGACCTGGGGGACGTGTCGGAGAGTCCCTATTCCCACATCTTCAGTGTGAAAGTGAGTCTGGAAAAGCTGTCCCCGGATTTCAGAAAATTTAATTCCTGGGAAAGATGAGCCTAAAAAAGAACTTCCTGAGTTTCTTGCTGCTAGCTTTTGTGATGTCCTCGGCGGCGGCACAAATCCCGGTTTGGTATGACTATTCGCTTACCTACTACAAGATCCCAACGGCCCAGGACGGGATTTACCGGATTTCGGCGGACGCACTCCAAGCCTCGGGAATCAATACGGCCAACCTCGATCCCCGTATGATCCGGGTGTACCATCGGGGGCAGGAAGTGGCCATCCACGTCGAGGGGGAAAACGACGGCCGGATGGACCCCCAGGATTTTATCGACTTTTATGGGATCAGAAACGACGCGGAGCTGGACAAAAAGCTGTACAGCAAATTTGCCACTGTCCCAAATCCCCACTACAATCTCTACACCGACACCACGGCTTTTTTTCTGACCGTCACTCCCGGGACTCCAGGGAAGCGGATGGGCCAGCGACCAGCCCCCGCCGCCAATCTACCCCAGGCCAACAGTTTCGAGACCGAGCAGCTCCAGGTTCTTTCCGATCAGTATTCACTGGGAGCGGAACATGCCCTCGGGTTCAGGCTGTCGACCTACGACCTCGGAGAGGGTTGGATGGGTACGCAGATCACAAAAGCCGCCGCAAGGGATCTTGTCTTTTCCAACCTGGGGGCTGTGCTCGGTTCCGGCACGGCAAAGCTGGAGATCGGACTCGTCGGCCGGTCTCAGCATCCGCATGTGGCGGTGATCAGCGCGGGGCCGGCCACGGGAACCCAGCGACAATTGACCCAGGCGAGTTTCAGCGGATATGAATACCCCCAGCTCACGCTGGACCTGCAGATGGGCGACTTCAATGCCAACGGGACACTCGTCGTCAAAGTGCATCCCCAAGGGCCGGAATCGGTGGACAATATGTCGATTGCCTACGCCAAGATCACTTTTGCAAAGCCGATCCAAGCAGGCGACTTTGTCGGGAGGCTGATGAATTTCCCGGCGGGAAACCAGCGCGCGGTGATCACCCAGGCCCAGCAAAACTACCTGGCGGTCGATGTGTCCAATCTGTACAATGTCCAAAAAGTACTGGTTTCCAAATCGGGCACGACCATGAGCTTTACGGCTGCCCTCCCCGGACAGGCCAGCAGGATCTGGATCCAGCCTGACCAAGAGCTGAACTTGGTCGAAACCATGCAACGGGTGAGATTCCGGAATTACCTCGCCCAAGCTTCGGACTACATTCTGGTCGGGCACCGGGAACTGGAAAAACCCAGCTCGAAGTATGCAAACCCGCTGAAAAAGTATGCCGAGCACCGTGCTTCGGCCTTGGGAGGAGGGTTTGATACGCTGACCCTGAGGATGGAGGAGCTTTACGACCAGTTTGCCTACGGGGAAAAGTCTCCGGTGGCGCTGTACGAATTTCTGAAAGCCTACTATCCCGTCCACAAACCCACCCACCTGTTTCTGGCTGCCCGATCGCTGGCGGTCTATTCCCAAGCGCGGCTCAACAACCAGAATGTCTACTACCGAAAGGCACCCCAGGCATTTCCGTTTCAGGACTTGGTGCCGGTGGGCGGATATCCCTTTTCCGACAATGTGTATGTCCTGGGCCTCGATCCCGAAAACCCGCAGTTTCCGGCGATGGCCGTGGGCAGAATCCCCGCCAAAACCTCCCAACAGGTCGCCGACTATCTGGACAAGGCGATAGAAAAAGACCAAGTCGGCGCGACAGAACCCTGGCAGAAAGAACTGGTCCATCTGAGCGGGGGCGTGTCGGAATTTGAGCTGGAGCGCTATTTTGGCTTTTTGAACGGATTCAAGGCCATTGCCGAAGGCCCCTACCTGGGAGGCAAGGTGAACACCTACCGCAAGCGGTCCAATTCGGTGATCGAGGTGATCGACATCTCGGGTGACCTCAATGAAGGCCGCACCATGCTGACTTTCTTCGGACACGGCGCGCCGACGGTCATTGACATCGAAATCGGCTTTGTTTCCGACCCGACCTTGGGCTATGCCAACAAAGGCAAATACCCCGTCATGTTGTTTAACGGCTGCGACTATGGCAGCGCTTTTACGACAGTCTATACCCAAGGGGAAGATTGGGTGATTACTCCCGAAAAAGGGGCGATCTCGGTTTTGGCCAATTCTTCCATCGGAGTGGATGTGTACCTCAGGCGCTATTCGGATGCTTTTTACAGACATGCCTTTGCGGATAGTACGCTGATTCACCGGACCATCGGTGAGGTGAAGAAGAGTGCCGAAAGGGATTTTGTGGCGACCTACGGTACCAATCCTTTGAACTATTCCCACATGGAGCAGATGATCATGCTTGGGGATCCCGGCGTGAGGATCTTCCCGGCAGACAAGGCCGACTATTCCGTGAAGGCGGAAGAAGTAAGTCTCGGGACGTTTGACGACTCGCCGCTCAGCGCGATATCCGACAGCCTGAAGCTTAGCTTTGTGGTTCGAAATCTGGGCATCACCCATCCCGACTCCCTCAACTTCAAGATCGCCCGAAAGCTTCCCGACGGGACGGTGCTTG
This sequence comes from uncultured Limnohabitans sp., assembly GCA_964530015.1. Lineage (GTDB taxonomy): Bacteria > Bacteroidota > Bacteroidia > Cytophagales > Cyclobacteriaceae > Algoriphagus. The sequence goes on from CAZGYC010000008.1 coordinate 21,193, forward strand.
ACTTTGACCCGGTGGGGATTCCGGCCATCTCCAGACTGGATACGCTGGTTTTCTCGGTGCCCAATTTTCTCGTGGATGCCGCAGGGGACAATGAGTTTACCATCTCGGTCAACACCGAAAAGGTGGTGCCGGAATTGACCTTTGCCAACAATTCCACCGTGTATTCTGCCTTTGTTCCCCTGAGTGGCACCATCCACCTGTTTCCGATGGATTTTGGGATTGTAAACCAAAAGGACATCAAGCTTGTCACCCAGGCCCCCGGAAAACTGACGGAAAACAGAACGCTGATCGTCCAGATGGACACGACGATCAACTTCAATTCCGCTTTCAGGAAGGAAATCCGGTCCACGACCTCGGGCTTGGTGGAGTGGCCCGTCAGCCTGACGGCCGGAAACGACTCGACCACCTACTATTGGAGGTCCAGATACGAGGAGCCAAAAGTGGGCGAAACCGACGCCTGGACCAATTCCAGCTTTTCGTACATCCCCAATGCACCAAATGGCTGGACACAGCGTGAAAATGACCAATTGGACCAAAGCAGCCTCGAAAACCTGGAGCTGAACCAGTCCCGTACTTCCTGGCAATATGTCCGGCAAAAAATGGACGTCGGGATCTTTACCGTCGGTGCGGGAGTGGATACCCTGAGCTTCCGCAACACGCAGTTTTACTACAATCAGATCCCCCAGATCATCGACAATGTCAACAATGCCAACAGTCGGCTTTGTCCGAATGGCTCGCTGGGGTTGGTGGCGATTGACCAAAAAACGCTTTTGCCTTACCTGGCCATACCTATTCCCGGTTTTGATATCCTGGACTCCAGGGCATGTGGACGGGTACCCCAGATGATCCAAAGCATCCAAAATGCCTGGATCACCACCGCGGGAAACACCACATTGCAGGAATATGTGAATGGGGTAAAGGAAGGGGACTACGTGGTGGTGTTTTCCGTAGGCAATGTCACCTTTGGCGCCTGGCCGGAGCGGGCTTACCAAAGCCTCAAGGAATTCGGTGCAAATGAAGCGACGCTCCGGGCCCTGAAAACCGGTGATCCCTACATCCTCTACGGGCGCAAGGGAATGCGTGCCGGGGAATCCATCGAGCTCATCGGCAACCCAAACTTTGAGGTGCCTGCTTCCCAGCAGACGCTAAGCTTTGAGTCGCAGGTCGAAGGATACTTTACCAATGGGCTGATCCTGACTCCAAAGATAGGCCCGGCATCTTCCTGGGAGCGGTTTTTTCAAAACGTGAATGCCCGCACCTGGATCAATGAGGAAGAGTTTACCCGCTTCGACATCTTGGGTGTGCGGGACAGCGGGGAAGAGGTGGCCTTGATCCAGGATGTTCTGGACGAAGAGATTGACCTCTCGGCCATTGATCCGGCCAGCTATCCCTACCTCAGACTGAGGTATGCAATGGATGATCCCAATTCCACGCAGCCGGCCCAGTTGGACAGATGGCAGGTCAACTTTGAGGGACTGCCTGAGGGGGTGCTTTTGGAGAAAAACCCCGGTGGCAGGATCAGACTCAGGGAAGGCCAAAGCGCCAGGATAGACTTTGTCTTCAAAAATGCCTCCATTTACAATTTCCTGGATTCCATTCAGGTGGACTGGAAGATGACTAGTTTGACGACAAAGAAAGTGGAAAATTTCACTCTGAAGCTGCCTGCGGTCAAGGCCGGAGAGCAGGCCGAATTTTCCGTGGAATTCAACAGCATCGGCAGGGCGGGGGAGACCGAGTTGGAGGTCTTTGCCAATCCGAGAATCCAAAGAGAGCAAACCTATCGCAACAACCTCATCGACCTGGGGGTTGCCTTTGAGGTGGAAGGGGACAATTCCACCTCCTTGCTGGACGTCAACTTTGACGGGATCTACATCATGGACGGAGATCTGGTCTCGCCGAACGTGATGGTCACGGCTTTGCTCAAAAATGACCAGACACTGCTCTACAAGACTGACACGCTCGGAATGGAGATTTTCGTGAAGAAAAACTGCGAAGGCTGCCAGTTTGCCAAGATCAATTTCTCCAATCCCAACCTGACCTGGACACCGGCCTCGCAGGACGAAAGCTTCCGAGTGTCCTTTTTGCCCGGCCCGCTGGAGGATGGGCTGTACACGCTGAGGATTGCCAACGAGGATTCTCCCCAGCCCTACGAGATTACCTTCGAAGTGGTGAACGAATCCCAGATCACCAACTTTTATCCCTATCCCAATCCCTTCAGCACCTCCGTCCGGTTTGTATTCACGCTGACCGGATCAGAAATCCCCGATGAGATCAAGATCCAGATCATGACCGTGACCGGCAAGGTGGTGCGGGAAATCCTCCAAAACGAGCTTGGAACCATCCGGATCGGAAACAACATCACCGAATACGCCTGGGACGGCAGGGATGAATTTGGGGACCAGCTGGCAAACGGCGTGTACATTTACCGGGTTTTGGTGCGGAAGAACGGCCAGTTTATGGAGCATCGCCCTACTGCGGGGGACAAGGGATTCACCAAAGGCTATGGCAAGATGTATCTGCTGCGCTAGGCCTTGGATCTTTTCCAGTTTCGATACAGTCCCCAGAAACTCAGCAAAAAAAGGAAGGCCAGGATTGCCCATTGAACCGGGTCGTTCATGGCTTTTTTGGCGTCCAGCAGGGAACCTGCCAGAAGCCCCGTGGCAAAGGCAATCAGGGTTCTGGGGAGCATCCCCGGGATTCCAAAAAGCAGGACTTTCTTCAGCTCGATTCGGAGCGAGGCAAAAAGAAAGTTGGAAATCGCAAAGGGGATGACCGGGCTGATCCTCACAAAGAAGATCAGGCTTTGGGGATGTTGGATGCGGTGTTCGAGCTGTTGCCGGAGTTCGGGTTTTCTGAGGTAGAGCAGTGACAGAAAATCGGTGTTTATCGCTTTTCCCAGCGAATACCCGATCACGTTGGCGCAGAGGTAGCCCAAGAACAAGGCCGGAAAGCCGATCCAGCCAAAGCAATAGCCGGTGGCCAGCGCGGTGAGTGTGGTGGGCAGCAGTGCCAGTCCAAGCAGCGCAGCCAGTGCCAGGGTGAAGACCAGATGGTCAATCGCCTGATCCAAGCTGAGCCCCTCTGCGATTTCCGGGTTTGCAAGCAGAACCAAACTTCCCAGCCCCGGCATGACTGTCACCCAGATCCAACCCACCGTTGCCCCAAAATGAGCTTTGAAGTACTCTCCCAAGGTCTTGAAAATGCTGCCCTTTTTTGTCATATTTGGCTGGCTATCGCCCGGTGTTTCGCTTAATCCCGGCAAGTTTAGCATTCCTGTTCGGATTTTCCCCTTATACGATCCGATTCATCAAGTCCACACCCAAAGAAATCAAACTCGAAATTTTCTATGAAATTTGGTACCAAAGCCATCCACGCCGGCATCAGTCCCGATCCGTCCACGGGTGCGATCATGACTCCGATTTTTCAGACCTCGACCTATGTCCAGAAAGCCCCCGGAGACCACCTGGGCTATGAATACAGCCGCACCCACAATCCTACCCGGACGGCACTGCAAAACAGTCTGGCGGCCCTGGAAAACGGAAAACACGGGCTTTGCTTTTCCTCCGGCTTGGGGGCGATCGACGCCGTAGTCAAGCTCTTTAACCCCGGCGACGAGATCATCTCCACCAGCGATCTGTATGGGGGCACGTACCGGCTTTTTACCAAGGTGTTTGAGCGCTATGGGATCAAGTTCCATTTTGTGTCCATGGCAGATCCCGATGCACTTGCTGCCCATGTCAATGAACGCACCAAGATGCTGTGGGTGGAGACTCCCACCAATCCGATGATGAACATCATCGACTTGAAGGCGATGGCCGCACTTTCGAAGAAGCACGGCTTGCTCCTCGCCGTGGACAATACGTTTGCCTCTCCGTACTTGCAAAATCCCCTGGACCTGGGTGCGGATATTGTCATGCACTCGGTGACCAAGTACCTCGGCGGACACTCGGATGTGGTGATGGGGGCTCTGGTGGTCAGTGACGACGAGCTCGCTTCCCGGCTGGCTTTCCTGCAAAATGCCTGCGGTGCCACGCCCGGCCCCCAGGATTGCTTCCTGGTGCTGAGGGGGATCAAGACCCTCCACCTGAGGATGGAGCGCCACTGCCAGAACGGAAAAACCATCGCGGCTTACCTTCGCACACATCCCAAGGTGGAAAAAGTCTATTGGCCGGGATTCGAAGACCACCCCAATCACCTGGTGGCCAAGAAGCAGATGCGGGATTTTGGAGGGATGATTTCGTTTACCCTGGTGGGCAACAGCCTGGAAGACGCCAAGAAGGTAATGGGAGGGTTTCAGCTTTTTTCGCTGGCTGAGTCGCTCGGGGGCGTGGAGTCACTCTGCGGCCATCCGGCATCGATGACCCATGCCTCGATTCCCAGAGAAGAGCGGGAAAAAGTCGGTTTGGTGGATTCCCTGATCCGCCTGAGCGTGGGCGTGGAGGATGCCGAAGACCTGAAGAATGACCTGGCCAAGGCCTTGTCCAAGATCTGAACCGGTGCCGTGTCAAGTAAATACTGTCAATTTTCACCAATCCCCCCATACGCTGTGCGGCGATAAAGCTGCTCACAGCTGTCATAGATTTTCACAGATGATTGGTTCATCTGTGGGAATATATACGACATTTTAGCATTGACACGGCACTAGACCAAGATCTTCTTGAGCAGCTCAAAGGCCTGTTTTTCGATCTCGGAAGACAGGCTAACCTTTTCATCCTTCAGCTCCTTGATCCACACCATGTACTTTTTGGAGATGTCGTCCTTTTTTGCCAAGAACCCGGAGAGCGCCTGAAAAGCCAGGTGGTTGGAATACCAGGGCTTGAGATTTTCCTTGAGCAGACCGATCTCCTCGTGGATGGCCGAGACAAAGATCGGGTTAAAGCCCAGGGCGATGAGCAGGTTTTCCAGCATGATGATCTTCCGGAGACTCTCAAACAAGTCCCGGAATCCCTGGCTTTGGAGGGGGATATTCAGATCATGGTGGAGCACCCCGAGCTCCTCCTGCACGAGCTGGTTGATGGCGGTATTGATCACCAGGGGTTTGATGGCGTGGCTGGAGACTTGGGCTTTTTGCCGAAAATCATCCCAGGTTTTCAGTGAACTGCCCACCACCAGATCAAAGGCTTCCTTTTGGATTTCCTTTTTTTGTTCTGCCAGGTAGCTTCCGAAGCTGACGTAGCCCTGCCCAACTTCAGATTCTCTGGTTTTGAGACTCCGCTCGACCAGCTTGAAGTGATGGGTTTTTCGGAGGGATTTTTTGAGGGGTTTGAAAGGCAAAAAAAGATCCGGCCCCTTGCCGGGATCCTCAAAATGGACCTTGCCCATGAGATCGGCAAACAGCTCCAGAAACTCCAGCTTGGTCTGGAGCTCGATTGCCTTTTTGGATTTTATCTGCTTGCCGAGAGCCAGAAAAAGCGTCTTGGCATCTTGGTGCTGCTGCTCAAAAATCCGGTAAACCGGAGAAGTCTTCGCTTGCATGGGTTAGGATATTCGTACCAAGGTAGCTCCATAGCCCCATTGGTCTTTCTGGGTGTCCTGAAAATACTTAATATTTCCCAATTGGCTCAGACGCTTATGGATTTCTTTTTTGAGGATTCCGTTGCCCAGACCATGGATAAAGGTGATCTCGTCCATGCCCGAGGCGATGGCCTGATTGAGGTTGGTTTCGAAGGTTTCCAACTGGATTCGCATCTTTTCCGAATTGCTCAGCTTGTCGGGATCGGCATGGAGCTGCTCGATGTGGAGGTCGATGGAGCGGGCAGGTTTGACCGTCTTCATCGGCTCCGGTTTGGGAGTGATCTCCTTCAGCTCAGCATTGAGACTCCGGATGTCCAGGTCTTTGGTGGTCTGCTCCATGGCAAAGAGGTAGGCGTTTTTCCCGAGAATGGGAGCTTTGCTGAGATGTTTGAAAAACTGCGTGGCCTTCATCCTGAGCTGACGCTCAAAGGGTAACACCGCTTTCTCCAGTTTGTTTTGGATCGGGACAAAGCGGAGCAAAAATGCCGGCCATTCGTCCAGCTCTTTCATCATGCGGTCGTCAAACTTTTTGCTTTCCCCGGGATTCAAGGTGCCCGCAAAGAGCGTCCGCTGATTGCCGCCATGCACTTCAGACGCATGGGCCAGGTAGGGCTGGTGGCTGTCGTTGATCAGGTAGAGGCTGAGGCTTTGGTCGTTGATGGGGAGGAAAGCCAGATAAAGTCCCTGGTCTTTTGGTGCCGAAATCGGCAGGGGGGCTTCGGGTTCTTTCGCTGCACCGGCATTTTCCCCAAAATAGCTCTTCTCCGCCTCGGCAATGATGACCACCTCGGATTTCATCGCCGGTATGATGAATCCGTCCTCAATCTCCACCTCTATCCGCCCTCCTGAGGAGACTTTTCTCACAATCCCCTCTTCTCTTCCATGCAGTAATCTGACTCTGTCTCCGACATTCATTTTTTCAGGGCTTTTTTGTAGGTATCCAGCGCGCTTTGCCTGGCAAAGGTATAATCAACCAGGGGTTTTGGGTACATATTTGTTCCCAATTCCGGAATCCATTGCCTGATGTAGGCCAGATCCGGGTCAAATCTGTCAGTTTGTGAGGTTGGATTGAAGATGCGAAAGTAGGGCTGGGCGTCTGTGCCGGTGCCTGCGGCCCACTGCCAGTTCCCGTTGTTAGCCGCAAGGTCATAGTCCAAAAGTTTCTGGGCGAAATAAGCCTCGCCCCATCTCCAGTCGATCAGCAGGAGTTTGGTCAAAAAAGACGCGGTGATCATTCTCACCCGGTTGTGCATGTAGCCCGTCTGGTTGAGTTCCCGCATTCCGGCATCCACGATCGGAAAACCCGTCTTGCCCCCGCACCAGGCCCGAAATTCTCCGGGATCGTTTCTCCAGGAAATCCGGTCATAGGCTGGATTGAAAGCCTGATCGACCACCTGCGGGTTGTAAGCCAGAATGGTCATGTAGAACTCCCGCCAGATCAGTTCATTTAGGAACGTCGTATTGAGGCCCGCCGCTTCCTTCACCAGGTTGCGGATCGAAATCGTCCCAAAACGCAGGTGGATTCCCAAGCGGCTGGTGCCTTTTTGGGCCGGGAAATCCCGGGTTTGGTCGTAGTGCCGGATCAGATTTGCGTCGCTGGTCCGGGAAGGAATCCGGATTGCGGATTTCCCGAACCCCATTTTCTCCAGCGATATCTGGGGCAACGGGCGGAGCGGCAGGAGGTTTTTCCAGTCGGGAGAGTCCAGCTCCCGGATTTCCGTTTGGCTGAATTTTCCCATCCAAGTCCGCGAAAACGGGGTGAATACCTTGTAAAACTCCCCGGAGTTGTTCAGGATTTCTCCCGGCTCGAAGATGACCTGATCCTTGAAACTCAGGAAAGAGACTCCTTTTTCTTTCAAAAGGGACTCGATTTTGGCGTCCCGCTCTTTTGCATAAGGCTCATAGTCGCGGTTGGCGTACACCGACTGAATGGTGAATTCCTGTAAAAGATCCCGGAAAATTTCCTCCGGTTTTCCAAACCTGATCAGCAGGGAACTTCCTTTTTCCTCCAGTCTGGACTTGATTTCAGCCAATTGGGAATGGATAAAGCCCACTCTTGGATCGGTTTTTTCCTCCAGTTTGTCGAGGATGTTTCGGTCAAAGATGAAGAGGGGAAGCACGTTTTTCTCCCGCCGGAGTGCATGACAAAGCCCCGTGTTGTCTTCCAGCCTGAGGTCTCTGCGAAACCAAAAAAGAGCGGTTTTTTCCATGGATTTTTGGGGGAAAATAGGTTTCCCGTGGGAAGGTTTTAAAAATCGTCTTTGGGAAGCGTGAAGTTGTCGGGAATCGGCGGCGGCGGGGGAGCTTTCCGCGGAGGCAGGCTTTCCGGGTCTAGGGGGGTCCATTGCTTGTCCCCCTGGTACTCTTTCCGGAGGAAATCGTCGGAATCATAGCTGTTCAGTTTCTTGTCTTTCTTTCTGGTGATCTTCTGAAACAGCTCCGAAAAGGAGTTGAAGGAGACGTTTTGCGTGACTGAAGCGCCGTAGGTCAGCACGTTTTGGGTGAGGGAGAGCGAGGTAAAGGTGTTGTAGTTGTTTCGGTTGAAGATCCGGAGGCGGTAGATGCCGTCTTCGGTGAGCAGGTATTCGGCCTGCCAGTCCCCGATGATCGATGCCGCGCTGGCATTGCCCTGATTGTCGGTGAAGCCGCCGTCTCTGGAGACCCGCAGCCTGCCGTCCAGGAAGGTGTAGGCCACGCTCAATTGGAAGTTTTCCAGCGTGTTTTCATCCAGCGTGGCCAGGTCGATGTTGACTTCCAGGTTTTTGTCCATTTGGCCGATGAAGCTGTTGAGCTGGGAGGAAAGCAGGTTTCCCAAGCTGGAAGAGATCGTGGACACACCGGAAAACTGCCCTTCCGGGGAGAAATTCCGGGTCATGATCACCGAAAATACCTGCCGGTTCATCTCCTGTTCATCCGCCGCGACCCGGCTTTGGAATGCGGAGATGGTCGTCTGCACGTCTCCGCTGGAGGGGAATTCGGAAAAGTCAAAGCCAAACTTGATGTCCGGTGAGAGCAGTTCGCCCTGGAGGTCCATCAGGACTTTCAGGGGATACCTCCTGCGCATCTGGCTGTTTTCGGAGGCCGAGGTGGAAGACAGCAGGGGTTGCAGGGAAATGTTTTCCTCATAGACGGCCTTCAGGTTCATCACGCCCTGATAGGGATCCCCAAACCAGGTGATCCGTCCTCCCGGCTCGATCACAAATTCCCTTTTGACCACATTGTACAGGGAGAAATTGTACCGCCCCTGCGTGATCTCGTAGTTGCCGGTCAGGTTAAAGTTGCCCTGGGTATCGATGTTCATCGTCAGCACTCCTCGGCCCCTGGCCTCCAGGCTTTCTTCGGTTTTTGGATCGATGATGATCTGGGTAGATGCATCCGGAGTGATGTCGAGGATAAAGTTCATCCTCACATTCTGGATGTCGAGTCGGTTGGTTTGCTCGGCAAGCTGCTTGATCCGGACGGTATCCTGGATATTGATGATCTGGATGAATTCCTCCTGGTATTGGGCATTGCTGCTGGTGAGCGGGATGAATATCCTGGTATTGGGCTGGGTCGTTGCCCGGGCGGTGATGTCCAGATTGGTGGTGCTGCCTTTGATCGACAAGGCCCCGGTGGCAAAAGCGGTCCCATAGAAGGTCTCGTTGTCCCGGGCGGTGGTGTTCATCACCTGGAAGTTGCTCAGGTTGGAACTGATGTCCAGATAGATGTTTTCAAATCCGCTGTGGTTTAACCCTCCCGTGAAAGTCGCCCGGTTTCCGTTGACGTCCCGGAAGATCAAGTCCCGGAAGCTGATCTGGGTGGGCTGAAAGAGGATGCTGCCATCCACCCGGTAGTTGGTGTTGAGGAAGTTGATGTGGAGTCTTCCCCCGTCGATACGCCCGCTGCCCAATACCTCCGGAGTGGCCAGGGTACCGCGCACCTGGAGATTTCCGGTGACCGTGCCGTCCAGTTTGGTGATGTATTTGGAAAGAAAGGGCTCGAAGATGACCAGGTTGGCCTCGGTCATCCGGGCTTCGAGTTCGATGTTTTGATAGGCCAGTTCGATGGTGCCGTTGATGTCTATCTTTTTTTGGCCGTTGATTTCATTTTCCAGGTTCAGGATCAGTTCGTTGTCCCGGAGGTTGGCCGATCCGGAGATATTCCCGATGGGAAACCGGTTGATCTCGGTGTCATCCACAAACAGCTCACCCTCGATCATGGGCTGATTGAGCAGGTTTTTCAGGTGGAAAGCGCCGTTGGCCGTACCCAAAAACTCCTGTGTGGTGACCGTGTTCAGGAAGTCAATGCCGACATCCTGGAAAAACAGCTCCAGCACCTCTTCGGGGTTTTGGCTGATCTTTCCGTCCAGGCCCAGCAACTGATTTTCGTGGAGGATGCCCATTTTGGTAAAGGTAATCTCCCCCCGGGAGATCAGGATCTGGTTTTCGGGATCAAAATCCCAGTCCTTTTTCAGCACGCGCAGGAGGGAAGGCTTGAAGTGAATCTGGGTGCCCGAGGCCGAAAATCTCGTTTCCGCATCGATTCTTGCCCGGCTGTGGGTGGAATCCTGATCCAGGCTCAGGCGCAGGTCGAGGTTGTTTTGATCCCAGATGGCTTCCAGGCCGAGATTGGTGAATCCCAGGGTATTGCCGACCTGCTGCTCTTTGGAATAGACGTAGAAGGAAGCCAGGATATCGGCACTGTTGATGATCTTGGAGGTGTTGAAGTCGATGTTGGTGCCCAGTGCCGTGTTGCCCTGATAGGACAGGGTGTCGATACTGGTGAAAAAGTTGAAGACCGTGTTTTCGGCAGTCTGGTAAAAAGCGCCTTCGAGGATCGTGTTTTTGGAGATGGAAATATCCGGCTGGAAGAGCTGGATGATCGGATTCAGATGCTGGAGGCGCACATTCAGGTCCAGGTTGTAGGTTTCCGAAAAGTTTTCGTCGAGGTTGGCGATGGGCTGCGTTTCGTTGATCAGGATCGCGAGATATTGGCTGCCCAGCATGTCCAGGTCTTTGAGCATCTGTTCGAGATTAAACTGCCCCGAGGCGGCAGCCACCAGATAGTCCGAATTGATCGAAAGGGTGCGTGTGCCCCCCGCAAACAGCGACTGGAAAAAGAAGTTCCCGACATCCAAAAAGCGGTCTTCGTACCCCACTTTGATGTCGGTAAACCTCGCAATGCCCTGGATGTCGTCCAGGTCAATTCCCTTGGTGTCGATGTCGAGTTTTCCGCTCAGGAAAGTCGGGGTTTGGGTCAGGTTGATACTGTCCAGAAATACCGAATCCAGCTCGATGAGCATGCGGACAGAGTCCACGGATTTTTCGAGATTGAGGTAGCCCCTTGCCCGTGCCTTTAGATTAGGGTCATTGACGGCCAGATTTCCCCGGAATAGATTCAGGCCATAGGTGGCATCGGTACGGATGTCGGTATAGGTGTAGTTTTTGATCCCGAATCGGGAGATATGGGCATCCAGGTCCACAATCGCGTTTTCCGCAGAATTGCCCTTGAAATCCACCCGTCCGTCCAGGCTTATTTTCTGGAGCAATTCCCGGTCTTCTGCCAGGATCCCGAGGTCCAGGTTGTCCACCTTCAGCCGGGAGACCACGGAGGGGATTCCCTCGACCAGATCAAAATTTACCCGCCCGTCGATATTCCCGATACTCGTTTTGAACTTGCCGGTGGTGACAAAGCGGTTTAGCAGCCCCGTGAAATCCGCATCCATCCGGATGAGGTTAAACTTGTTGACCTGCTTTTTCAACTCGGGAGTCAGGTAGGGAGCCAAATCCCGGGCAGACACGACCGAGTTTTTGAGGGAAAGGTTGATGTAGGTCGTTTCGATGTCGGGCAGGCCGTCCAGTTCAAAAGCTCCAAAAAGTGCTGTTTTTTCCCCCAGGCGAATCAAAAACTGGTCTGACTTCATGTCCGAGACGGGCCCGATGACCTCCCCGCTGAGATAGATTTCATCTTCGAACTCGGGAAGGGAGGGGGCGAAAAGCCGCAGATCCCGAAGGTCGATCTTGGTCTCGTCCATCCTGGCGGTCAGTTTGACCTGGTTGACAAAATCCGAAAAGCCCTCCGGCCCGGTGAGGTCAAGACGGATGTAGTCTTTGATGTGGCTTTTTTCGGACCTGAGATTGAGCTGGTCGAGCTCAAGGAATTTGGGTGAATAGGCCAGGTTGGTTTTCAGCTCCTGGATTTTCAGCCCGGAATTGGATTCCACGCCGGAGAGCAAGTGGATGTCGATGCCGATTTCGGAGCCTTCCAGCCGGAAATCCGAGGCGTTTGCCGAGATCTCCCTGAAAACCATCCGGTTGTAGTCAAATCCTTCGGCGACCGGCTCGGCATTGAAGTTGACCAGCGAAAACTCCGTCTGGCGGAGCTCGATGGCGTCGATGTAAAACTTGGTCGCGGTAGCCGTGGTGTCCGTGGAGCCAAAAAGCGCGCTTAACTCGTCCACCCAGAGGCTGATGTTCACCGTCGAGTCACCGGCGTGGGTGAGCAGGTTGACTTGGGCTTTTTCCAGGCGTACTGCATCGATGGTCGGGTCGCCCGGAGGGATCAGGGAAAGCAGCGCAAAATCCGCATACAAGGTCTCCGCACCCAGCATCAGACTGTCCCGGTGATCCCGGATGGAAATATTTTTCAACTCCAGCGCATCCCACCAGGAAAGCCGGATCCGGCCGATCTCGGTGGTGAAATTGGAATTTTTGTTGAGATAGCCGGTGACTCGGTCGATCATCCAGTTTTGTATGCTGGTGACCTGCAGTGCCAAACCGACTCCGATTACAAAAAGCAGCAGGCTGAAGACTACCCAGAGAATGACTCGGAAAGCTTTGTACAAAAAATCCGTAACTTTCGCGTTCTTTTCCAATGGGTACCAACGATATTTCTATACTAGCAATCGAATCCTCGTGTGACGAGACTTCTGCCTCCATTATAGTCAATGGCAAAGTACTCAATAATATTGTGGCCACACAATCCGTCCACGAAAAATATGGGGGTGTGGTTCCCGAGTTGGCCTCCCGCGCACATCAGGAAAACCTCATTCCCGTGATTCAGGAGGCCTTTTCCACTTCCGGAGTATCCAAGGACGAGCTCTCGGCTGTGGCCTTCACGCGCGGCCCGGGACTGATGGGCTCCCTGCTGGTTGGGGTGAGTTTTGCCAAGGCTTTTGCCCGTGCACTGGAGATTCCCCTGATCGAGGTGAACCACATGCAGGCGCATGTCCTGGCGCATTTTATCGAGGATCCGAGGCCGGCTTTTCCCTTCATCTGCCTTACGGTGAGCGGGGGGCATACCCAGTTGGTGTTGGTAAAAGGGCATTTGGAGATGGAGGTGATCGGCCAAACTCAGGATGATGCCGTGGGTGAGGCCTTTGACAAGACCGCCAAACTGCTCGGCCTGCCGTATCCCGGCGGACCGCTGGTGGACAAGTATGCCAAGGAAGGCAACCCCAAAGCCTTCAGATTTCCGGTGACGCGGATGCCGGGTCTGAATTATTCTTTCTCGGGAATCAAAACTGCCGTACTTTACTTCCTTCGGGATCAACTCCGGGAAAATCCGGCATTTATTGACGAAAACCTGGCCGATCTTTGCGCCAGCATCCAGTACACGCTGATCGAGATGCTGCTGATCAAGCTGAAGGAAGCCGTGAAGCAATACGGGGTGAAAGAGATCGCCATCGCGGGCGGTGTCTCCGCCAACACCGGGCTGCGGGATACCCTGGGCGAACTGGCCCGGAGAAAGGGCTGGAACCTCTACGTGCCCAAATTCGAATACTGCACTGACAACGCGGCCATGATTGCCATGGCGGCCCATTACAAATACCTCAAAGGCGAATTTGTCGGACTTGACGTCACGCCTCTGGCCAAAATGAAACTCTGATATGTCCAAGCCCAACCGCTTCGAAAAAACCGTCAACATCAAGAACAAGAAAGCAAGCTTCGAGTTTGAGTTCATCGATACCTATGTGGTCGGGGTGATGCTGCGGGGCACGGAGATCAAGTCCATCCGGGAGAGCAAGGTCTCCCTGACGGAGGCGTTTTGCCTGTTTCTGGATGGGGAGCTGTATGTCCGGCAGATGCACATCGCCCCCTACAGCATGGCGGCCAGCTACAACCACGTGGCCGTGCGGGACCGCAAGCTGCTTTTGAAGAAAAAAGAATTGGAAAAGCTCGAAACTAAGTCGGCCGAAAAGGGGCTGGCAATCATTCCGGTTCGTATATTTATCAATGACCGGGGCTTGGCAAAGATGGAAATCGCGCTGGCCCGGGGCAAGAAAATCCACGATAAACGCCAGGACCTGAAGGAAAAAGATGCAAAAAGAGAACTCCAGCGAATGGCCTTTGATTGATGCTTTTGGGATATGCCGTCAGACGATCCTTCCTGTTTACCGCCAGCCCACTTTTGATTCCGGGCTGGTCACCCAGTTGCTTTTTGGCGAATGCTATCAGATCAACGGGCTGACCTCCGACCGGCAGTGGTTTCGGATCTACCACGAAGACACCGGTATGGGCGGCTGGGTCTGGGCCACGCTCATCAAAGAGATCACCGGTGAGGAATACACCAAATTTCTCGACCGGGATTTTCAGGTCGTGACCAGCCCCATCGCCGCGATCGAATACCTGGGCTCCAGCCTCTACCTCCTTCCCGGGAGCCGTCTCCATTTTTCCGAACTGGAGCTCTTCAACTGGCGGGACCATGTCGGGTTTACCGGTAACTCCCGTCCCAATGTCCTCCAGGCAGACCGCGAAGAGCTCGTCGAGATCGGCCTCCGCTTCCTCAATGCGCCCTTTCAGGCCGGAGGGAGAAGCATCTTTGGACTGGATGAGGAGCAGGGCTTTGCGCTGATTTTTGCGATCGCGGGCTATTCCTGGAGATCGGGAAAAATTCCCGGCAAAAGTGTCGAGCCAGAAGCCGCACTTCCGGGTGATTTGTTTATTTTCAGGGACTTGGAAAAACAGAAGTCCCATTTTAGCCTGTTTTTGGGATCGGAAGAGATCCTCTGGCTGGACAACCGGATGAAAGTATCCGACCTGGATGAGTGGGAGGATTTTTTGAGGGACAATACAGGGGAAGGGCTTGTTTTTGATACTAGATCAATCGTGGCATAAGGTATGGAAAAGCGTGTGTTGGTGTTGAATTTGGACCACTCTCCGGTGGCAGTGGTGCCGGTGAACAAGGCCATCGTGCTCTGCCTTTTGGAAAAGGCCAATATCCTCTCTACCTACGAGCTGCTCCAAATCCGTACCGTCAGCCGGAGCTTCGCGTACCCCGCGGTGATCCGCCTGACACACTACAAAAACATCCCTTTTCGCGGCGTTTTGCTCAACCGGGCGAATATCTTCAAGCGGGACAACGGGGAGTGCCAGTATTGCGGAAGCAAAAGACATCTGACCCTCGACCACATCGTGCCCAAGTCCAAGGGCGGCAAGACCATCTGGACCAATCTGGTGACGGCCTGCAACCGCTGCAACGTAAACAAAGGTGACAAAACCCCCGAACAGGCCGGATTGCTCCTCAGATCCGAACCCTTCAAGCCTTCGCTTTCCTATTTCTTGGCCGAATATGCCGAGCGGCAGGCCGAGGAATGGCTGCCCTTTCTGCCCAGTCGGGTGGTCAGTTGAGGGATGGGAAGGATTGGAAAATTGGAAAATTTCAAGATTGGAAAATTGGGTTGATTGGAAAGATGGAAGGCTTTTTGATCGCCGCGATTGACTGCCTAAAATTCAAAAAATATCAGCGCACAGTTTCAGCGAAATCATTAATTTGGTCTCGGGACAAGCAAGGATCCTTCGGGCAGAGTGGGGTATAGACGGAAGAGGGAAATTAGAGGGTTTGGTAATTGCAATTGTTGGCGGTCAGTTTAAAAGACGACACCAATGAACATTGACAGTTATAAAATATTGATTTCAAGCTTACCCGTAAGACAGCAGCGTTTTAAGGCAAAACGAGGGACTTGGTTAAAGACGGAAAATGAAATTAGTTGGCTAAAACAAATAAATTCTATTTACTGTGATTTTTGGCGACTTCTTGCGCCAATTGGTTGGAGATCGATTTTCGATGGACAATAAAAACCACTCAGCATACGGGAGAACTTAAGGTGCAACAAACAGTGGATAAACTGGAATGGATACAGTGACAGAGGTAAAATACAGCAGACAACTCGTATGAGCATCGTAAACAGGAAATACATTTAAGTAATTTGGAGAAGATAGCTATGGACAATCAGAAAATAGTTGAATACAAGGACAAACATAGAGTGCAGCTTTTGACAGTTTGGGAAAATTCCGTTCTTGCAACACACGACTTTTTGGCTCCATCCGACTTTGAAGAAATAAGGGAGTTGGTAAATAGCATAAACTTTAGTGACTTTCAAGTTTTCTGTTTGACAGACGAAAACTTGGTATTGGGTTTTATTGGAGTTGCGGACAAAAAGGTTGAAATGCTTTTTTTAGACCCAAAATATTTTGGTCAAGGACTTGGACTCAAGTTGTTGGGTTTTGCAGTAAAAGAACTAAATGCTGACAAAGTTGACGTAAATGAACAAAACACAGAAGCGCTAAAATTCTATCAAAAGTACGGATTTGAAATAGTTGAGAGAACTGACAAAGATGACCAAGGCAGAAACTATCCACTGTTAAGAATGAAATTGGTTGGAAACTAGTGGGTAAAGCCCGAACCGGCAGCAGCGGTTTGGCAATATGGCAGCGGAAGTGCTTCTATGAAACATGTGTGCAGGGCCCAACTTCGGCAGTTCTATTGATTTCTGTGCCGAAAATCCCGCCCCTTGCCAATGCGCGGAACGCTGGCACTCATCCCCCTACTTTGAAAAAGTTGACTTCGCGAGCTAAGGTGGAGAAGGAAGCCCGTTCTTTTTTCTAAATTCCGCCACACGCCGCAGGGCCGGTTTCGGGATTTTGGCTTCCTTGGCCAGAATGGCCGACGACACCCCCTTGATCACTGGATACGATGGATGCGAGGAAAACATTGAGTTGGACGTTGAGGCTGGTCTTGTTGACGGTTCTTTACTTTCCTGTTTGGATTGTGGGCACCTTGGCGCTTGGAGACCTGATTCCGGATACTGTTTCAGAGCCTGGTCTGGTAAGTGATGCAGTCGGCATGCTTGCTATTGGCTTGGTAAATACCGCCTTGACAGTGGGAATTGTTGTTTCTTCCAGGTGGTACGGATGGCGGCTTGCGTCGTTTTTCGCTTTGGCCTATTACGGGTCATTCACGTTTTTGACGCAGGTCGAAACGTGGTATTTTCTCACAAAAACCACCGTGCCGCCGGACTTGCTTCCGCGTTTGTTTTTGATGGGTTTGCCGATCCCGCTTGTTTACATTCCATTGGCTGTTCTGATTTGCAACAGGTGGAGAAAGGGGGATACTACCATTAAACAACTAAAATTGCCAATGCCAATCAGGCAGTTGCTCTTGAAATTTGGTGTCCTAGCCGTGGTTTATCTGGTGATATACTGGCTGGCCGGTTACTTTGTGGCATGGCAAAACCCCGAACTTAGGGCGTTTTACGGCAGCCCCGGTGAAATTGCGCCTTTCTTTGCACATACCGTTGCCATACTGGGCAAGTCACCCAGCCTGATTTTGCTGCAACTGGCAAGGGGGATGCTGTTTGCCATTATCGCAATGCCTATCATTCTCGGTTCCGGTGTGAAGCCCTGGCTGACCGGCTTGTTGGTTGCATTTCTTTTTGCAGTACCCCACTTGGGCCATATCATGTCGAATCCATTGATGCCCATAGCCAGCGTAAGGCTCAGCCACATGGTCGAAACCGCCACTTCCACGTTTGTCTTTGGATTGATCGTCGTCTGGTTGCTTCACCGCAGGCACGACCATGTAGGGGATCTGTTTTCCAAGAAGATGGGCCTGCCAAATGCAGACCGACCGGAAGTTTGGGATGATGCAGGTAGTCGGGGGGATGGATGATGCGCGGTGTACAGCCGGTGGGTTTTTTCATGCTTCGATTAGGCGAAAGTGCTGAAAATCCCCATAGGGGCAGTTCCTTACAGAGGCAATTGAGATTGGAGACAATCAGTCAAAACAACATAAACAAAGCTTGCCATGACAAGAAGGATTTTGACCGGACTGCTGCTGATTTTCTTGTTGTCCTGTGATACGGACCATGAAGACGGCGTCATCAAACAAGAAACCGGAAACGTTTGGCGCAGTGGTGGTCTCTACCATTGTGCCGAACAGGTGCATCTGGACAATGGGGACACCCTGGTAGTTGGTTTGGAGGAGGTGTTGGCGTTTACATCCGGGGATAGGGTACGCGTAACCTACCGGGAAATTGGCCTACATGAGTTTTGCGCACCTGGTATAGCCTGTGAAATCCTTGAAATCGAGAAACTTGAGTAGGAGGAAATAGCCGCCTCCCATTTGGGGACAATCTGCAAAAAGACAAAACCGGATCCAAAAGGAGTTTTTTGCAGGCAGCCGTTGAGACTTATCTCCAGATCAGCTATTTTTAACCACACACCGCCCAAGATGATCCGACTTTTTGCTTTTTGCCTGTTTCTTCTGGTTTTTCAATTGCTGGGTTTTGTTTGCCAGGCGCAGATCGCCTACCAGCGTGCGACCTACAAAAACTTCTACATCGGCACCTATGGCAGGGTAGGGGCGGACTGGTCCTTTGTGAACGAAGGCTCGATTGGCCGTCGGCTGAATCTCAACAACATGGGAAGTATCGGAGGCCGGATGGAGGAGCAGGACTACCTCGAATTGGCCACGGGAATAGACTTTTCGCCTTTGGTGAAAGGCGACAGCATGAACGTGACCGTCAATACCCGCTTTGCGGTCTGGTCAAACAGCCTGTCCCTCTTTGGCAACAGCACCACGACCAGCGCGGGCGGGCTCACCCTGGCCATCCCCGAGCTCTATGTGGAGGTGACGGGCGTGGGAAAAAAAGACGAGATCAACCTGTGGGTGGGCAGCAGGCTTTATCGCGGGCCCGACGTTCACATAGCGGATCACTTTTACTTCAACGACCATTCAGGACAGGGATTTGGGATCGAGCGGAAGCGCAGCAGGTTTGCAGCCCTCTTCGTAAGCTCTACGGACACCTCGTCCACGGTGCCCCCGTACTTTTATCTGAATATCAAGACCGGAACACCAGCCCTCGCCCTGCGCCAACGTACGGTGTTGGTGCTGGAGCAGGATAAAGTACTTTCCGAAAATTCAGACCTTACCTTCCTGGCCGAGTATCACCGGATGGGAAATCCCGACCCCACCGACACTTTGCCTGGTCTGGCCTATCCCGGTGATCACGGGTATGTGCTGGGAGCCAGGTACCATCGGAATCTTCCCAAGCTGCTGATCGGCTCCTTCAATGATCTGACCATACGCTATGGTCGTGGCATTGCAAACGGCGGGGATGGCGGGGTGTCCCGTACCTGGCTGACTTTCGGCGCACCGGATTTGGTGGATCAGAGCTTCCGCAACGCCTATAGCTGGTCTCTGGTGGAGCATATCCTGCTGAATTTTTCCCCCAAATTTTCCCTCAACGGCTACGTGATCTACAATCGCAGCAAGGGGGCTGCGGCATCCGACGACCAGGCAGAGACCTTTTTCGGAAAAGAAGTGTTTAACAGGAAGGAAGATTTCACCGTCGGCGGGCGGGGCACCTGGTACATCAGCGACAATTTTCACCTGTTGTCCGAGTTGCATTACTCCCAAAGACGGGACGGGGAGCAGCCCCTGAATGCGATGGGTAAATTTTCCATTGCCCCTGCGCTGTCCACCTCCGGCGAGCGGAGTGTCTGGGCGCGGCCCCACCTCCGCTTTGTGTTCAGTCTGGCCCGGTATAACCAAAATGCGGCCGATCAACTCTACAGTCCCTACCTGCAATTCGTAGGGCCAGAGCGGTGGGGCTATTACATGGGTGTGAAGGCCGAGTGGTGGATTTTTTAACAAGTCAACCGTGGACAACAGCTTGCACAGGGCTGGCAGTAAGGACTTTGCAACTGATTCGTGCCAGTGCTTGGTTTTTTGGAGGTCAATTGTTCAGCTCGTCGATGTTGATGCCTTCTTCTTCGCAAAGTTCGATCAGGAATGTGTGTGCCAGGGAGAGACCTGGCAGGCATTCTGGCCGGGTGTAATCTTCGGAGTATTTTATCGCTTGCCAAAGTCTTTGTTCGAGATTCCAAAGGACGAGGCCATTTTTCCGGCGGCCTGTAGCTGAATGAGCTCTTGGCGTTGATCCGGATCCTGTGTGTCGATTTCAAAGGTGATTTTCATAGTCTGATGATTGAAATACGATTTACGAAGTACGCCCCGCTATCGGGGTACGAGGTCTTGGACTTTGTCGGTGTCTTTGCCTGTTTGACGTGTGAGGATCAAAACTTTACAACCTTCCCGCCTTCTCACTTTACAACCCCTTTTTCCAATTTTTCAATTTTGAATCCACTCCTAAAAGCCATTTTCTTTGAAAAAAAAATGTCTCAGGAGTTAAATTAAAGGGGCAAATTTCTCATTTTCATACTTGTCGGAGTAGACTCAATTTTTCAATTTTCCAATCTTCCAATTTTCCAATCCCCACACCCGACAACCCTAATTTTTCAACTTTCCAATCTTCCAATCACAGCTTTCGAAGTGACCAAACAATCCAGAGAGCCTACACCGGGTAATTTTCCTTCACAAAAGCTTCTGCGTTGTTGTAGCAAAAGTCATCGACCAGCTTTTCGGCGTCTTCCCGGGATTTGATGTGCGAGAGGTGTTTGGCTGAGGGGTTTTGGCGGGCCTTGTCAATTTCTGCGGCCAAGTCATCGGCAAATTTCCCATATTCCAATGCCGTTGGATAGGCATCCACGGGATCGATGAGCCCTTCGAAGTCCGTGCCGATGGTCAGGCACTTCCAGACCAGCGGTTTGTCAACTTCCGAAAGCCCGGGATTGTGGTAGGCACTTTGGGCGATGCCCTCGATGTTTTCCCAGATGAGCTGAATCCCGTTTCGCTTGCTGTGGGGGTCTTTCAGGTCTTTTTTGGTGATTCCCAGGATCCGCTGGTCAAAGGAAATCCCGAACAGGCCCCTGGTCTTGACGATCATCTCGATGTCTTCGTCGCACATGTTGATGTTCCAGGCGTTGAACTTCCCGGTTTTTTTGTCGCAATAGTCGTCAACCTCTTCTTTCTCGCACTCGATATGCTCGGCGAGTGTTTCCACCCCCGAATACCCGCAATGCGAGGCAATGACCGGAATGCGGTCTCCTTTTTCGAGGCAGTCATTGATCAATTTGTAATATTCCACACGGGACTTGGCAGCCATGTGCTTCACATCGACCAGGATGCGGTATCCCAAAGCGGAATCCCGCTCCAGATTCGCATCCAAGCCCAGTACCTCGCGGATGATCCGGTGTCCGTTTCGTCTGAAACCTCCGTTCATATGTGCCCGCTGCTTCATCAGTACTTTTCCCATACCCGGTATGGAGTGGGCATGGCCGCAGAGGTGGTTGTCAAAATGGTGGGCAAACGTGATGAAGAAGACCGGGACTTCCCACATCTCCTTGATGAACTTGACCCGGTCGGAGATGTCCTGGACGCTCGTCGGAGACGAGTTTTTGCTGCGGTCAGTCCCCATGGCATGGGCGCCTTCGATGGTGAGGACCATGGTGATCTCCGTGTCGTCGGCCAGGGACTGGAGGAGCTCGGCTTTGTCTTTGGGTACCCGGTAGCAGGCATTTTCTGCCACGTAGCTACTGGGGTCTTTTGCTGCGCGTTTTGCGGCGGCTTTTTCATCCCCGAAGATAGCCATGGGCACGTGGATCTCATTTTTCTTGATCCGCTTGCCCGAGTCGAGCAGCACAAAGTCCTTTTCCTTGTTCAATGCCTCCCAATAGTCGTATTGTTCCGACTGGAAAAAATCGATCACCTTGTCCGGGATCCGCATGTAAGCAGTCTGAAGCAGGTCTCTTTTCAGGCCCGAATGCCCCAGGATCCCCCTCGTCATAAAATGGTACCATTTGTCCTCCCTGATCTTGGGATCCATGCCTTTGACAAACTGCCGCTCGAGCGGATAGAGGGAATTGAAGGTGAGGCGGAGGTTGCCATTCCAGCATTTGACCAGGTCAATCTGGCTGTAGCTGGCGCCCATCTTCCCTTTTTCCTGGTTTTTGGAGTTGGACGCGATGACTGTCCAGGGGCTGAACTCGCCTTTTCTCTTGAATTTCTTGGCTTTTTCCTGCATGTGAAAATGCGCCCTCATGTGGTTGTGGCAGTGCAGGTCTGAAAATTTTCGTTTCATGGAATTTGTCAAAAATCGGTGAGAGGAATGCTTGAAAGAGGCCCGCAAAAGATGCAGCAGGTCTGGATTTCTTTCCCGAACATCAGGTCAGACGGATTATAATTTCCAAATAAATCTCCTGAATGCCAAAAGCCCCAAACCAATTTTCCCTTGGGTCGGGGTTAAGAAATTGAGAAGTTTGATGAAAAGCCTTTTTGATTTCCCGTCACTTGCCAACTTTGAAAAAACAACGGGAGATTTTTTGTAAATAACCAATAACCAATAACCAATAACCAATAACCAACCTATGTTCAAAAGAAGGGATTTTATCAAAAGCCTGGGACTGGGCTCAGTCGCCTGGATCGGAATGGGCGATGCCGTCTTGGCGGGGATCCAAAAAGAGCTGCCTCTGTTGGACCTTCCGTCGGTGTTCAGCCCGCTTCGGATTCGCGGGAAAGTAAGCTCTGCCGGAAAAGGACTGGCCGGAGTGGCCGTGTCCGATGGACGACTGGTCACCCAGACCAACTCGAACGGGGAGTTTGAGCTCATCTCCGGCAGCGACCGGGACTTTGTCTTTGTGTCCCTGCCTGCGGGATTTGAAATCATGAAACAAGCCAATGGTTCGGCTTCATTTTTTCAGTCCATCGACAAAACCAAAGCCGAGCAAAGTCTGCAGTTTGACCTGAAAAAAGCTGCCCAATCGGATGAAAACCACCATTTTCTCCTCCTTTCGGATACGCAGATCCAAGATGACTACGATGCGGGGCAGTTGCTCACCGTGGCGGCACCGGATGTGCAGAAGACCATCGCATCGCTCAACGACCCCAATCTGTTTGGGATCGGCTGCGGGGATTTGGTCTTTGACAGGCTGGAATTGTTTAGGGAATACAACCAGTCCGTCCAGATGTACAATACCCCGTTCTTTCAGGTGGTGGGTAACCATGACCTGGATTTTGGGGGAAGATCTGACGCTACGACGACGGGTACTTTTAAGGGACATTTTGGTCCGACTTACTACTCCTGGAACAGGGGGGAGATCCACTACGTCGTCTTGGATGATGTGTTTTACCTGGGCAGGACCGGAGCCGGCACCAAGTATATCGGCCACATTCCCGAAGAGCAACTGGCTTGGTTGGAGCAGGACCTGAGCTTGGTGGAAAAGGGAAAAACGGTAGTAGTGTCGCTGCATATCCCAACTTATACCGGCGCGGTGACCCGCTATCCCGACAGGGATACGCTGGGTGGCACGGTCAGCAACAGAGAACATCTATACCGCATGTTGGAAGGATACCAGGCGCATATCCTCTCCGGCCATACCCATTTCAACGACAACATGATCAGTGGTTCTGTCTTTGAGCATTGCCATGGGACCGTCTGCGGTGCCTGGTGGTCGGGCCCCATCTGCCATGACGGCACACCAAACGGCTATGCAGTCTATGAATCCAGAGGCTCGGAACTGCGGTGGAAGTACAAAGGCACAGGATTGGACATCAATGAACAATTCAGGGTTTACAAGACTGGCTATCAACAAGACTTCCCCGATCAGATGGCTCTGAACTGCTGGAACTACGACCCCGAATGGGAGATCAGTTGGTATGAAGGCGGGGTCAGGAAAGGGGCTCCCGAGAAACGCGTGGCCTTCGATCCCTGGAGCGTGGAGCTGCATTCCGGGCCGACTCTGCCTTCCAGGAGAAGCTGGGTAGAGCCGCAGTTGAATGACCACATGTTCTTCTTCAAGCCGGAGTCCATGGACAACCTGGTAGTGGAGGCGAAGGACCGATTTGGGAATGTGTATTCGAAAAGGGTGGTTTAGGGGATGACGCAAGAAGCAAGAGACAAGACACAAGACACAAGACGTTAGACATTAGACGCAAGACAAGAGGAGATAAAGCATAAGAAGTCTGAAATCGCTCGGCCAAGAGCCTAGAGGCAAGAAACAAGAGGAGTAAGAGGTAAGACGTTTGGACTTTGGATTGAGCGACTCCCCCTTTGGCCTCTAATCCCGATTTGGAAATCCGTGAGTGGTAAGATGTAAAAAGTGAGAGGTGGGAAACTTGGAGGTCAGGAGGTTGGACGTAGGCTGGGCCGGACTCCCCCTTTGGCCGCTGATCGCTCACTTGGAAAAGCATCTTGGAAAAAGGGGGCAGGGGGGATTTTGGCGAAAAATGCCGGATGACGGAAGAAGTCATAAGAAGCAAGACGCAAGACGCAAGACATTAGACACGAGACAAGAAGAGATAAAACATAAGAAGTCAGAAATCACTACTTCCAAGAGCCTGGAGACAAGAAACAAGAGGAGTAAGAGGTAAGCAGTGAGAGGTAAGAAGTAAGACGTTCGGACGTTGGACTTTGGATTGAGCGACTCCCCCTTTGGCCTGGACCGGACTCCCCCTTTGGCGGCTGATCGCGGATTTGGAAAAGCATCTTGGAAAAAGGGGGCAGGGGGGATTTTGGCGGAAAATGCTGGGTGTTGGAAGACTGAAAGTGGCGGATGCAACAGACATCGGACATCACACCCCGTGGCTGCTTTTCCGGAGATTTCCCCATTCATGGGGCGGGCCGGTATTTCAGTTGCAATCCCATCAGAAAGTTGCGCAAGACCTGATCCTTGCACTGCCGGTATTGGGACTGGGAGGGCTTGCGGAAGAAGGCACTGAGTTCGTGCCGGCTCAGGCGAAAGCCCCGGATCGCGAAGATTTCCAGCATGTCCTCGTCCTTCATGTCCAGGGCGATTTTCAGCTTTCTCAGGATGAGGTTGTTGTCCAGGGACTTTTCCGGGACAGGCTCCGAGCCCTCTTTTGGTCCCCGCTTCAGGATGATCAGGCCATTCAGGAATGCCGCAAGGTCCTTGTCGTAGATGGCCTTGAATCCCTCGTCGTCGTCTTTTTTGAGCCAGTTGCTGACCTCTTCCCTGGTGACAGTCACCCGGCCTTTCCCAAAGATGTCCATCATCTCAAAGTCGTTGAAGTCAAAGGTATAGCGGAGGGTGCGGAGGATGTCGTTGTTGCTCATGGTGCCAAAGATCGGATTTTTTGCCACAAAGATTCACGGGGCAAAGAAGAGTGCGCGGAGAATTTTGGCCCACAGACAGCACAGATGCCCAACGGTTTTTTCACACAGCATGCTTTGCGGCCAAAATACTTTGCGGCTCGCGGTGAAAATTTTTCCGGCATTCTTTCCGACCTTTGGCCTGCCAAAATCCCCATCCCTTGTCCACCAAAGTACTGTTCATCACCCCGCCGTTTACCCAGCTCAACACGCCCTATCCGGCCACGGCATATCTGAAAGGTTTCCTGAACACCCTCCAGGTCCCTTCCCGCCAGGCTGATTTGGGGATTGAGGTGATCTTGGGGCTTTTTTCCAAAGACGGGCTGGGCCGGATTTTTGACAGTGCCGGGCAAAAGGCGGAAGAGCTTTCTGAAAATTCGGCCCGAATCCTGAGAATGAAGGCGGCCTATCTTCAGACGATCGGGACGGTCATCGATTTTTTGCAGGACAAAAACCCGACCTTGGCCTATCGGATTTCCGAAGGGGATTTTCTTCCCGAAGCGGGTCGATTTGGGCAGTTGGATGATATGGAATGGGCATTTGGGGCTTTGGGCGTAAGGGACAAGGCCCGCTACCTCGCGACGCTTTATCTGGAGGATATCGGAGACTTGATCACCGAGGCGGTGGATCCGCACTTCGGATTCAGTCGCTATGCGGAGCGTTTGGGGATGTCTGCCCTGACTTTTGACGAAATGGAGGAAGCCCTGAACCAACCACTCAGCCTGATCGATTCGATCTTGCTGGAGCTTTTGGAGGAAAAAATCCAAGCCTTTCAACCCGAATCGGTGGCTTTTTCGGTTCCGTTCCCAGGCAACCTCTACGGCGCACTCAAATGTGGGCAATACCTCAAAGCAAGGCATCCCCAGATCAAGGTCTGGATGGGTGGAGGCTATCCCAATACCGAACTCCGGGGGCTGAAAGATCCCCGGGTATTTGACTACGTGGATTTTGTCACCTTGGATGACGGGGAAGCGCCTGTTCGGTTACTGCTGGAACATTTGGATGGGAAGATCCCCATTTCTGAGCTGAAAAGGACTTTTGTGCGGATCGATGGCCAGGTGAAGTGGATGGACAATCCGGCGGTCAAAGACCTGCCTCAGCGGGAAGTCGGGACGCCGGACTACTCAGATTTGATGCTGGGGGAATACCTCTCGGTGATCGAAGTGGCCAATCCCATGCACCGCCTCTGGAGTGACGGACGATGGAACAAGCTGACTTTGGCACACGGCTGCTATTGGGGCAAGTGCACGTTTTGCGACATTTCGCTGGATTACATAGGCCGCTACGAGCCGATCAATGCATCGATTCTTTGCGACCGGATCGAGGAAATCATGTCCCAGACGGGAACCAACGGCTTTCATTTTGTGGACGAAGCAGCTCCTCCGGCATTGATGCGGGATTTGGCGATCGAAATCCTCAGAAGAGGCTTGGTGGTGGTCTGGTGGACGAATATCCGGTTTGAGAGCAGCTTCACGGCTGACCTGTGTCGCCTGCTCCGGGCTTCGGGCTGCATCGCGGTGTCGGGAGGCTTGGAGGTGGCCTCGGATCGGCTTTTGGCACTGATCAAGAAGGGAGTGACGGTAGCGCAGGTGGCCCAGGTGACGCATCATTTTACCCAAGCAGGCATCATGGTGCATGCGTACCTGATGTACGGCTATCCCACCCAAACGGCACAGGAGACGATCGATTCGATGGAAATGGTTCGTCAGCTTTTTGAATCGGGGGTTTTGCAGTCCGGATTTTGGCACCGCTTCGCCATGACGGCCCACAGCCCGGTGGGCTTGGATCCGAAGGCTTTTGGGGTAAAGAGGACCGATCTGGAAGAAGGTTCTTTCGCCAACAACGAGCTGGATTTTGAGGATCCGACCGGAGTGGATCACGCGGTTTTTTCCGAAGGACTGCGGAAGTCGCTTTTCAATTACATGCATGGGGTCGGGTTTGAGATCCCATTGAAAGACTGGTTTGAGGTCAAAGTGCCACCAACTTCCATCCCCAAAAAATACATTGAAAAGCAGATCCAGAGCGAACCGGTCCAGAACTTCCGGGACCAAAACCGCATCCTTTGGATCGGTGCCCAACCCGAGCTGATCGCCACGGATAAGGGGTTTTGCGAGTTGGTTTTTTCCGGAAAGAAAGAAGATTTTGCCATCGAGCTTCCACTCGAACTTGGGGAATGGGTTTCCTGGCTTTTGGCAAAAGTGAGTTACGACCAGAACTTAAACACCCTGAAGCCGATCCGGGAGAATTACGAGACGGAGTTGGGGGATTTTGCCGAAATGCTGGAATCCGAAGTCTGGGAGATCCTAAAGGAGCACGGTTTGTTGGTTTTTTAGAAAATTCTGAAATCAGAAATCTCAAACCTCAAATTTCAAATCCAAAATCTCCTCACCTGTTCGATTCGCTGATCCAGTGAAACTGCCGCTCGGTCAGCGGGAAGTGCCGATTTAGCTTCTTGAGGGAAATGTGGAGGGAATCCCCGTCTTTGGTGCCACTCAGGATCATGCGATCGGCTTCCGGCAGATCCATCTCAAAATCCGCCACTTTTCTGCCCAAACTCCTCCAAATCAGCTTTTTGCCCAGACCAGGCCTCCTGTGAAAGCCAGGAGGATATATGTGAATACTTGGGCCCAGGCAAAACTCGTATCCCCGGCTCCATCCCTCGCCTGATTGAGTTGGGAATTTATGTGAAAGAGATGGTCGTTGAGAAAATAAGTCAGCGGATCAAGGAGACTGGAGAAAAGGAAGGCAAGGGGATTGAAATAGAGCAGAAAATAGACAAGGGCGATTCTAAAAGAAATACGGCCAAACTGTGACCAAGCGGGGGATTCTTGCGGCATAAGACGTGGGATTGCTGAGCGGAAAAACTGAAAATGGAGAAGTTTTTTAGGATTTCCTACCCAGAGACTAAACATTGTGGACGGTGGCCTGGCCGATGGGATCAAATTCATTTCCCATCGGCCATCTTCAGGGCTCAGAACAGCCCGATGTAAGAAAACAGGAAGCCATCGACCCGGTTTTTTGTTATTTCAACATTGCCGGAAAAGAGAAAACGCAGGCAGTTTGAATTATTCACTAAATTTCGGCGAAAAATACCCCGAAAATGGAACAACCGATTACAGAGAAGACGAAAAACAAAGACAAGACCCAGCGCGAAAGGCAGACCTATTACCGGGTTGCTTTCAAAAACAACTGCAATCTTCTCCAAATTGCCGACAACAAGGCCAATATTATCATCACGATCAATTCTTTGGTGATTTCTTCGACCATTGCGATCATAGGCTACGGCTCGATTTCCAACAAACTTGTCATCGATTCATTGGCTACCATCGGGCCGATCCTCCTTTTTTTGGGGGTGATTTTGGCCTCCACCATGCTGGCTGTGCAGGCGGCCAAGCCGACGATCATCGGACGGGGTGAAAAAAAGGGAGAGCGGTCCAAGTCCAGCATGTTGTTTTTCGGCGAAAGTGCCAAGTACTCCATGGAAGACTACCTGGCCGAAACCCGGAATGTGCTTGGGGACAAAGCCTCGATCATGGACCAAATGTCCATTTCCCTTTACTATCAGGGGAAAGTCCTGGACCGAAAATACCGGCTGATCCGTCGGGCCTATGAAGTTTTTGTCCTGGGGCTGGCTGTGGGCATCCTGATTTTTGTCGGATACCTGATCTCCTGAGGTCGGGTTGGAAAAATCGGCCTGGATCCGAAAAAAACACTGGCAGATTTTGCAGGTGGGCAAATTTCCCAAACAAATGCATCGCCGTGGGCAAAATCAGGCCAATTTCCAATTTGCTTCCCCTTGGATTTTTGGTTTAAGGGTGCATATTTGCCCATCGCCCCTTGCGTTTAATCCCAATTGCCATGCTATCCTTTTTTTTGATCCTCTGGACAGGCTTCCAGTCGCCTGTGTCTTTCCCCGACAGCATCAGAAACGTCATCTCAACTACCGAAAGTGACTCGGTGAAGGCCGCGCGCTACTACGACCTGGCCAAGCACTACTATGGGTTTGAGCAGGATACGGCGATCCTTTATGCCCGGAAATCGATCGAATTGGCAGAACAACTTGGCCTGCAAAAAATCAAGGGAAACGCCCTCAACGTCATGGGTGTGGCACTGTTGATCAGTTCGGAATATGAGGAGTCTCTGAAAACACACCTTCAGGCACTCAAAATCAGGGAATCCCTGAAAGATTCCACGGGACTGCTGGAATCAAACCTCAACATCGGCAACGTCTATTACCGCAACGGGGAAATGGGCAAAGCCGCCCAGATGTATGAGCAGGCCCTCGTCTTTGGACTTGCCACCAAAAATCTCAGGGGCCAGTCCCTGATCTACAACAACCTGGGAAACTATTACAAGGACAAATGGACCCAAACCCAGCAAAAGGAGGACCTGGATTTGGCTTTGGACAACCTCCACAAATCCCTCAGAATCAAGGAGGAAGTCAAAGACAACCACGGGATGGTCAAAACGCTGACCCAGCTCTCCGAGCTCAGCCTGGATGACCGGAAAAAGGCAAAGGAATACCTGGATCGGGCACTCGCGATAGTCGAGGCCAATCAGGATACCGAAAACAAGCTCGCCGTCCTGCACGAGTTCTGCAATTATTACCTGCGGGACAGGAACTTCAACTTGGTAAAAGACTACGCCCTGCAGGCCTATCGGATTGCGAAAGACGCCGGATCGCATTTTTACGTGTCCATCTCTGCGGACTACCTGATCGAGGCGGCCTTGGGGCAAAACGACCACAAAAGCGCCTACGAATACCTGGTGATAAAAAAAGAAGCCGATGAGGCGTTGTTTAATGACAACCGCCAAAAAGTGCGCGAGGAGCTCATGATCCAATACGAAACGGAAAGAAAGGAACTCGAAAACCAGCGGCTGACCCGGGAGCAGGCATACCTTGACCTTTCCATCCAGCGGAGAAACGAACTGCTTCTTGGCACCGCCGTCCTGATTGGGGTATTGGGTGCGCTGTTTTGGGTGCAGCGAAAAAACCATCAAAAGCTCAAACTCGCGCATGACCAGCTCGAAGAGGCCCACCAGTTGACCAAACACCAAAACGAGCAAATCAAGCAGCAGGCCGACCATCTGAACCAGGCCAACCATGAATTGACCCAAGCCAATCAGTTTCGGGACAAGATCTTCTCGGTGATTTCCCATGACCTGAGGGCTCCGTTTTCTTCCCTGCACAGCATCATTCAGCTCTGGGACAAAAACATGCTTTCCGAAGAGGAGCTGCAGGAAGTCATGCCCCTGATCGCCAGGGAGACCAACTCGCTTTCCCTCATGCTGAACAACCTCCTGATCTGGGCAAAATCCCAGTTGGGTGCCGACGAGATCCAACTCAGCAGCTTCGACGTGGGCGAGCTGGTACAGGATATTTCCGAGCTGTTTATGCCGCAGGCCAGCCAGAAAAACCTGGAGTTTACGCATGGGAAGGAATCCGGACTGCAGGTAAACTCAGACCGGGAGCGGCTGGGTTTTATCCTCAGAAACATCCTGATGAATGCCATCAAATTTACCCCGGCAGGAGGGAAGTTTTCGGTGGACTATCCCAATTGCAGGGAAATCAGAATCAGCGACAGCGGGCTGGGAATGAACCCAGAGATGCTTTCCAAGCTGTTTTCCGGCCGGATCAATTCCCAAAGAGGGACGGAGGGCGAGTCAGGCACCGGTATCGGCCTGATGCTCAGCAGGGAGTTTGCAGAGAGCATCGGCGCCCAAATCCTGGTGGAAAGCGAAGTGGGGAAAGGGACGACTTTTAGAGTGGTGATGAAGGAGGGGTTTGGGGGGAAAAGTAAAGAGCAAGGATGAACTAAAATCTGGTTTAAAAAATAAACCTTCCCATATAAGGCAATTGGACAGTGCTTTTGCCCCAAGCCGAGTGATTTCCGGGTACCCAATTATTGACTTTCGTGGATTTCCAGGGAACCAAAATCAGGGTGTTTTGTGGTGGTCTGATTTGATTTTAGGGAACTTGTCAATCCTCTCCGATTTCCACCCTGACCTCTCCATTTCCCGGCTTTGCCCCATAAATCACAAAGCTTCCTTTTTCGTCTTTTTGGATTGCAATCAAATCGTTTGATCCCCCTTGTGTGACACGGGCTGAAGTCCAACCGGTTGGGATATAGGTCTTCAGGGTAAGCGGAACGGAGTAGATCTTGGAATCCAGATCCGAGGTTAATTTTACGGTTATTGCGTCTCCTTCGACCTTCGTGCTTACTTCGGTGGCTTTGCGTTCACGCAGGTATTTGGTCACATCCCGGAACGTGGCGATCCAGAGATCTTTCTCGTTTGCTTTCATGTAAGAAAAATACTCGACGAGTTCCGGGCGGGTTCTGGGTTCCCAGCCCAGGTTTTCAATGCCGTGAAAAACCAGCACCAGCCAGGTATTGTCATGGCTCATGACGGTATCTGCCCAAGCTTTCATCTGATTGACATCAATACGGCTGATTGGGCCGCGCTGCCATTGGACGTATTCTTTTGGGGATTCGCCCGGTGTCATCTTGCTGCCTCGGTTGATTTCCTCCAGCCAATCCTCTGGCATCCGGTTGCGGAGGGATGGATAGACTTTGTGGGCATAGTCCATCACGCGTTCGTTTTCTGTTCCGTAAGGTCCTTCGGCGCTGAAGGTGGATTCCGGCCCGATAAACTTGAGCAAGTCGGCTTTGCTTTGTTCCAGTTCATACAGCAGGTTGGCTTCGTCCAATACTGCCAGACGCGGATGGGTGACTGTATGGGAAGCGATTTCATGGCCTTGGGCAGCGTAGGATTTGTATTGGTTCCAGGTGGTCGTGTCTTCTACGTTGTTGTGAAAGACCACGTCGTTTGTATCTCTCATCGTTCCGTTTCGGATTTTTTCATAGCCTTCGTCGATCAGCGCATGGGCTTCGGCCACTTTTCCCTGCTCAAATAATGAACCCGCACGTGCATGGTAATCCTCCGCTTCGCTGGTACCGGTGAAGGCGATCAGGGAAGCCCTCTCAAAAAAGTTGGTTGAATCAGTCTTGATTTTTGCGGTTTCCGAGATGATATCCCGGGGATTTCTGCCGATGAATTGACCCTTTCCCGAACCCGCAACCTTGCCAGTAATGATGTAAAAAGTGGCAGGCAATCCCAAGCTGTCCATGATGGGTTTGGCGATCGTGAATTGGTTGATGATCCCGTCGTCGTAAGTGACAGAGATTGCGCCTTTTTTATTGCCCTGAAACTTGGTGATTTCTGTTTGGCCAACCATCGGATCACGTTGGGCACAAGAAGCAAAGACAAGGGCAAAAAGAAGTAAAGCAGGGACAGATTTCATTTTGGGATGGATGATTGACTGAGCTAAAATGCTGAAAAAGTGGAAGAAGGGTGACACCGTTGATCAAGTTTTAGCCCTTCCCAGTTTCTAAAAACAAAAGCCCGACTCAGCGCCGGGCTTTTCTGCCATTTAAGATTTGTTTGGTCAATAGGTGTATTTTACATACACCCGCTTCGAAATGGTCTGGTCGTCCGTCTGGACCAGCATGTCTGCAGACTCTGCCATCGCCACTTTCGCATTCATCATGTACATGGGCTGTGGACGGAAGTTCTGCTCCATCGTGACGTTGAAAACCCGCAGTCCTTTGAGATTCAGGGTTGACCCGATCAGGTTTGCCCTTGCCTCGGCATCCTTCAAGGCCTCTGTGAGCAGGGTGTTTTCGAGGGATTTGCGGGTAGCCTCGGAGATTCCAAAGTGTAAATTGTAGCTCATGTCGCCGGCTCCCTGGATGGCATCCACGATCTTCTGGAGGTCCTCATTGGTGGCAGAGGTGACAATCCGCAGGCCCTGACGTGCCACATAGCCGCTGTCTTTGGCCGTTCCGCTCCGATAGATCCGGTTTACGTCTACGGAGTAGTTGTCAGCCACCAGCTTGTAGTCTTTGATTTTTCCCTTTTTCAGGGCATCCGCCAGATTTTTGGTTTTCTTGTTCAGGACGTTTACCGCATCGTTGACCTTCATGGCTTTTTCCTCCAGGGAAATGGAAAACACCGCCTCATCGGGAGCGACTTTTCGCTCGGCATAGCCTTCCACCTCGATCAGGGGGATTTGCTGGACTTGCTGCGCAAAAAGAGGAGCCGCTATCGCAAAGGCAAGAGTTAGAATCAGGAGTCGTTTCATTGTGGTTTTGGTTTAGTTTGAATTGGTATTGGTCAAAAGACGCACCAGAAATGGGGATGCTACATTCGGACCGTCTGTGACTGGGAGAATTTGCATTATTTAAGAAATACGATTTACGAGGGAAAGAAAGCCTTTGAAATGGTCGATAGTTTAATTGACGGCAATCAAGTCTGTATCCAAGTTAAATTTTGATGACACCTCGACAGGCTCGGTGTCCGATGGTTTTTCCCTC
Organism: uncultured Limnohabitans sp.; assembly: GCA_964530015.1. Lineage (GTDB taxonomy): Bacteria > Bacteroidota > Bacteroidia > Cytophagales > Cyclobacteriaceae > Algoriphagus. Next base: position 54,349 of record CAZGYC010000008.1, read on the forward strand.
TCCCTCCCATAAAATCCTTGCTTCGGTGGTCGAGCTTGTCGAGACCAATTTTCTTTTTGTATTTAATGGGAAGAAAACGGGCAATAAGATTCGATAAAATGGAGGTTCTAAAATATCGAATCCCAAATTTCGAATTTCGAATCCCTCAAATCTCAACTCACTTCTTCCACTCAATCCATTCCATCCCGTTAAGTTCCGGTCCGCCGCCACGATTGCCCGAGCCCGCTGCCACATAGATTTTTCCGTCAAGAAAAGCAGCTCCCGTGCCGTGTCTGCCCTGCAGGAGGTTGGGTATTTTGCTCCAGGTGTTGTTGCGTGTGTCCAACACTTCGACCTCGGCATGTGAAGGAACCTGGACGCCGCTTTCCCCATTCATGACTACCAGGTACGGACCGATGCCCAGGTTGGAATTGCCGGCTCGTTCTGTCGGGATTCCGGTGTCGATGGTCGTCCAGGTTTGGGTTTTGAAATCGTAATAGTCCACCTCTTTGATCGTCGTGTCGATGACTTTGCCGATTTTGGCGTTGGAGGTTCTGCCACCAGCGAGATACAGGCGATCTCCAACCAGCGCGGCACTCACGTGATCCCTAGCCCTGGGCGCGTCGGCCAGCGCAGTCCATTTCCCGGTCTTGGGATCGAGCTCGTCAAACCAGGCCACAAAGCCGTCCCAATGCCCGTCTTGGATGCCGCACACCAGGTAGATCTTGTCGTTTCGGACAAACACCCCGGCGGAGCCCCGGACACGGTTTTCGGGAAGTGCGGGGCCTTCTCTCCAGGTTTTGGTTTTGGGGGTAAAGATCAAGGCGTTGGGAATGGGCGTTTCATGCGGATAGCCACCGGTAAATGCCCCGAGAACCCAAATTTCTCCCTGATAAGCTACGGCCTGAAAGTGGCTGATTTCCATTGGAGCATCGGCAATTTTTGTCCAGGTGTTGGTTTTTGGGTCGTATTCTTCCACCGGTCTTTCACCCCGTCCACCGAGGAGGTAGAGCTTGCCGTCGCACTCCACAAAGGAGTTTTCATGGCGCGGAGTAGCCTCAGTCTTGGATTGAACGACGGTCCAGGAGTCTTGGGCAAAGGCCTGGATACCAAAAAGGAACAGAAAAGTGAAGCATAGGTTTTTCATGTGCTTATGATTTGATTTTTATTGGCCATCCCGATAGCCATCGGGAGGAATCTCGCATGACTGATAATCATCCCGGTGTGTGATCCCGTAGGTACGGGATCATGCTCGATTTTATGGCTGTTGCGATTGTTGAACTCAATTTACTCAAGTAATTCCGATCTGTCTTTCAAATCGTCTGTTAATCTGGGCTCAGTCGGTTTTTCGGAAGCGTATATTTTTGACACGGCCCGAGGAAGCCTTCATTCCTTCGATCTGGCCGGAACTGCCCCGGATGAACTCGGCTTGGCCGAAAAACCAGGTATCACCGAAAAACAGGTTCTTTTTGATCGGCGTAAAGTAGATGTCCGGATGTCGGGAATGGGTCGCAACCAAGTTGCCGTCTATCACCTGAAACTGGTAAGCCGTGGACAGTTCGTCGCTGTAATAGGTGCCCACAAAGTCGGCCAGGACGACTGATCCGGGATCAAAAAGCTCCGTCCTGCGCCCTTCCTCGCTGTCTTTGTCGGAATAGGACACTAGGATCGCCTGACTTAGACGGTTGCTTTCTTCGAGGAACTCGATGGTTATATCAAACTCCTCCAGTTTGAAACGGGTATCTGAGATCGGAGTGAGGGGATAGTTTCCCTCTCCGGGTGCCTTGACAAAAAGTTTGTCATTCTCCTCGGTGATATAGAGAATGTCGCCCGACTTCAACTCGTAATCTCCCAGATGTTTGGCCCAAAGTTCCGGGTGGAGGTCTTTGGCTTCCGCAGAATCGGTCTTTTCATCGGCCGCTTTTTCCTGTGGGGTGATATTTTCCAGAAACACATCGGCCACCTGATGTGCAAGGTTGGCAGACGCGAAGGACGCATCATTGCTGAATACCGCTACGGAGAGGTTTTGGTCGGGATACCTGGCAAAAAAACTCCTGTATCCCGCATCGGCGCCTCCGTGGGAAATTTCCTTTACTCCCTTGTATTCAACGACAAACTGTCCCATCGCCCCGCCAAAAGTTTCGCCATTATTCAAAAGCGCCAAGGTGTTCATTTGGTCGATGATGGCTTCATCTCCAACTTGAGGATCGGAGAAATTCATGGCCCATTTGCCCAAGTCCTCCACGGTGGTGAACAAGCTGGTGGCACCGACATTGGCATAGCTGAGTACGCTTTTCTTGTAGCCTGAGCTGTCTGAGTGGTAGGAATAAGCCCGATTGGGGACGATCTTTTCATGATCGTCATAGAAGAGCGTGTGATCCATATCCAACGGCTGGAAGATCCGTTCTGAGCAAAATTCCGCAAAAGACTGGCCAGATACCCTCGCCACTACTTCTGCCAAAAGTGTAAAACCGGTATTGCAGTACAGGTATTCTTCGCCCGGGTCAAAGTTGAGATCCTGCTGCTTGTAGAGGAGCTTGAGCACCTGTTCTCTGGTGATCACATCATCGAGCCTCCATCCGGCCAGGGTAAGGAGGTTCCACTGGTCCCGCAGCCCGCTGGTATGGGTTGCCAGATGCCTCAGGGAAATAGGCTTGCCAAAATCCGGCATCTCGGGGATATAGCTTCGAATGTCGTCATCCATGGAGAGTTTGCCGTCTTTTTCCAGAAGGAGTGCGGCAAATGCGGTAAACTGTTTGGAAACGGACGCGATGTGAAATACAGTGCCGGGAGTGATAGGAATACCATATTCGAGATTGGCCAAACCGTAGCCTTTTTTGAACACGATTTCCCCGTCTTTGACGACCGCCACGGCCACTCCGGGAGTATCAGAGTGGTTCCATTTCTCGAAGATTTGGTCAATCGCGTCCTCTTGGTTTTGGCTGCAGGCCCCCAGACAGAATATCCACAACAAAAGAAGCAGGCGATAGGTCATGGCGGAAAAGTTTTGGAAGAAGGACAAACCTAAATAACGAGAGTTTGGGCTGAATTCAAAGCGGTAGCTTGACTTGCTTCTTTTTTCAGCCAGCGAGCCTCAGGCAGGTCGTTGTTTGTTTCAGAGACAAAAAACACGAACCTCTCCGTGGTTTTCAGATTTCCAATCTTAAATCCCTTGGAAATTGAGCCTTGTTTTTTTCCATCCAACACCCGACACCGGACATCCAACATCCTGCACCGCCAAATTTCCGTTGTTCACGGATGTTTTTTTTATGCGCTTTCTGACTATTGGTAGGGACTTCATCCATTTTTTTGTTAAATAGCCTTCGCAAACCCGAAAAAAGAACAAATTACTATGAATCGTAGAAGAGAATTTTTGAAATCCACCGGTTTGGCTGGTTTAGGCCTTTTTGGAGCTGGCAGTGCGCTTGCCGGAGATTTTCAAACCCTGCCGCATGAAGCGAAATATGGCGCATCCAGAGTACAATCTTTTAACATGTGCGGATTCGCTGCTCCCAAGATAGAAACCGTGCGGGTAGGAGTGGTGGGTTTGGGACAGCGGGGCCCCGGCGCGGTGACCCGCCTGAGCAAGATCGAAGGCTTGGAGATCAAGGCCCTGTGCGACCTGCTGCCTGAGCGTGCCGAAAAGGCCAAAAAGTCACTGGAAGGCACCCCGCACAATCCGGAGCTTTACTCCGGAAGTGTGTATGCCTGGAAAAAGATGTGCGAACGCCCGGATCTGGATCTGATCTACATCGCCACTCCCTGGGACTGGCACGTTCCCATGGCAGTGTACGCGATGGAAGCCGGAAAGCACACCGCCGTCGAAGTGCCTGCCGCACGTACCCTGGACGAATGCTGGCAACTTGTCGAAACCTCCGAGCGCACCAAAAAACACTGCATGCAGTTGGAAAACTGCTGCTATGATTTTTTTGAACTGATGACTTTGAAGATGGCCCGCGAAGGGTTTTTTGGGGAAGTGGTGCATGTGGAAGGTGCCTATATCCACGATTTGCTGGCACTCAATTTCCAGAAAGAGGGCTATCAGGACATGTGGAGGCTGAAGGAAAACTTCAGAAACGGAAACCTCTACGCCACGCACGGCCTGGGGCCGATCTGCCAGATTCTGAATATCAACAGAGGGGATCAGATGGAATACCTAACTTCGTTGTCCACCAATGATTTTCAGATGAAAGCCAAAGCTGAGGAATTGGCGGCAACCGATCCGTTTTTTGGCTCATACGCTTCCAAGTCATTCCGGGGAAACATGAATACCACCGTCGTGAAGACCAAGCATGGCAAATCGATCATGATCCAGCACGATGTCACGTCACCGAGGCCTTATTCCCGACTGCATGTGGTCAGCGGAACGGAAGGATATGCCCAGAAATATCCCGAACCAAAAGTCGCCCAAGGCCACGGCTGGATGAAGGAAGACGAGATGAAAGAGTTGCAGGCGAAATACACTCCGGAGATCGTCCAGAAGGTCGGTGAACTGGCCAAGCAGATCGGAGGTCACGGGGGGATGGACTTCATGATGGACTGGCGCCTGATCGACTGCCTGAGAAATGGCCTGCCACTGGATCAGGACGTGTATGATGCAGCACTTTGGAGCAGCATCAGCCCGCTGAGCGAGTGGTCGGTGGCCAATCGCTCCAATTCGATTGACGTTCCTGATTTTACGGGAGGAAGCTGGAAAACCAACAAACCGGTGCCGATCACGCTGGAAGGCGGCGGGACTACCAAGGTCAGGGTATAAACAAAAAAGGGAGGCCGAAGCCTCCCTTTTTTGTTAGTTTTCCGTCAACGCCTGGTTGACGGTTTCTTTTAGCTTTTTGGGATCGTCCTTGATTCCTGTGAGGTCAACGACCGCCACCCGTCTGAAGTCGATGGGATGGCTTTCGCTCTGCAGGGAGATATATCCTTCCTTGAGCAATTTCCCGTCAATCTTCACGGCAGGATCAACGGGACTCACATTTCCTCCGCCGATCTGTGGCTTGAAGTAGCTGAATACGGTATCCGTTCCTACCAGGTGGTGGACTTCTTCATCGCCCATCACGATAAAATTAGCCGTAACCCACTGATCCCCATGGTACGTTTGGGATTTGGAGTTGATGCAGTGGGGGGTGAAGAGTGTATCCGCCAAGACGACATTGGTGCCCGGAGTACAGAGGTTGCAGGTGGTTCGCGGATCTGTTCCGTTGCCGCCGAGGAACTGTGCTTCGATGGAGATCGGAAAGTCCTGATCCTTCAGCATGGTTTTTGGATCCTGGGAATGCAGCATGGCGCCGCTGTTTCGCAAGGCCCAGCCTTCGCCCCCCGGACATTGCTCGCCCACAAAGCGGTACTGAACCTGGAGCAGGTAATAGGAAAAGGGCTTTTTGTAGAAAATATGCCCGTATTGCCGATCAAAGGCTGTGTAGCCATCGTAGCGCACCTTCATCAGCCCGTCCTCTACGCGGAAGGTATTTGCAAAATTGTCGTCCAAATCGTGGGTTCGGATCTTGACGGACCAGTCTTTCAGATCCTTTCCGTTGAAAAGTTGAATCCATTTGGTCTTGGCAGGTTTGTCGGTTTTCCAGGCGGTGAACCCGAACGCAGTCAATACTAGGAAAGCTGCCAGTGTGAGGCGAAACGTTTTCTTATTCATCTTGATTTTCATTTTTTAGTCTGAGTACGGCCCAGACCGGGTAGTGGTCCGAGTAGGGTATATGGTGGAGCACTTTGTATTCCACGAGCTCAAGTCTCCTGGAATCGTACCAAATGTAGTCGATTCGACCGCCATCCTCGGCTGATCCGTAGGTGTTTTGCAGGTCTCCGGCTACGGCACCTGCTTCTTTCCAGTGGTCGGGGATCCGGCTGTATTCTGGTGAGTCCGGTGTGAAATTCAAATCCCCAACCCAGACCACGGGCTTGTCCAGCGAATCGGCATAGGACAGGATTGAGTCCAATTGGGCAATCCGGTTCGCTTCAAACTCATGGCAGAGATGGGTGGCGCCAAAATAGAATTCATCCAGGCTTTTGAGCTCTGCTTTGACCCAGGCGATGGCCCGTGGTTCTCCCCCTGCCGGATTTGGGAGCTTTAGGGTATGGTATCCGGATCCTTTTTTCGCCAATATTCCTTCCCCGTATCCGCCGCCGTCATAGTCCATCGCCTTTCCGAAGTAGCTCCTGTAGCCGGTCTCCTGGCTCAGTTTATGGACATAGTCAAGCGGTTCGCCGTTAATTCTGGCTGACCGCTGGGTCATGCTGTCCACTTCCTGCAGGGCGATGACTTCCGGCTGGATTTGAATCAGAAGATTGGCAATTTCCGGTATATTGGTGACCGAGGGACGGTCGGCACGTTCTCCGTGGAGGATGTTGTAGGTCAAAATTTTGATTTCCTGGGCTGACAGCGGCAATGCAAGAAAACAACCTGCCATCAGGGTAAAAAAGAGATGCTTCATTCTCAAATGTATCAAATTGTGTTTTACTCTCGCAGGCAAATTTGACGAAGAGAGAAGAAAGAGTAGTTTATTGGCTTTAAAATGTAGGAACCAGTGATTGTCTGTACCGTCACTGGTGGCGAATGAACCGGTTCTGGATCTGCTGACACTGGTCAACGGACGACCATCGACGGCCCGATAGCCGGGCCACGGCAGGTTGGGATTTGATTCCAAGGCTTGGTTTTTGGGTGAGTGGCAACGGGACGGACAATCAGACAGTGAATATACGCGAACATAAATCCTGATCAGAAATGGTGAACCATACTTTTGAAGCAAAAAAAAAGAGGGCGAAAAGACTTCGGCGTGAAACCGTCCGGAGACTTTTTCAAAAAACGACACTTGGATGAGGTTTTTGAAGATAGCCGCAGTCGTTTTGGTGTCGCTTTGGGCGTTGGGGGCCATGGTGCTGTTTTTTGGGATCAACTGGGTCAACAAGAACCTCGAATCCCTGATCAACTCCAATCCTGAACGGGCGTATGACATCCGCTTCGAAATGGTGGATTTTGACTACTTGAGCCGTGTCATTTCCATTTCAGAAGTGAAAATCTCCCCGGCTGGACCACAGGCAGGGGTCTTCGTGGAGGGGCAGGTTGAGCAGGTGGAATTGAACAAGCTCGATTTGCTCAGGCTCTTTCTCAACAAGGAATTGGCATTGGAAGAGTTGGTTTTTTTCAAACCGCAATTCGATGTATTTGTTTCTGGGGAAAACCCCGATCAGGAAAAAGCAGGTGAAGGGCTGAAGAGTCTTTTTGGGGATATCCTATCCAGGGGACAGATTGAAAATTTTAAGCTCGGGCAAGCCCACGTCCGGATGATGAGGGATGGGGAACAAATCGGAAGTCTCAGTAACTTCAATGTCCTGGCAACCGAACTCGCGACCGATTCACTCAAGTGGAATTATCCCATTCCCTTCGACTTTGGGAGGATCCTGATATCCATCGACAGCCTTGGGCACCGATTCACCAACGGGCATATCCTCAAGACCGGCAGGATAGAATTCGACACACGAAGCCAGCAGTTGAAAATCCTCACCCCGTCGCTGAAGTATGAAGAGGGCCGAAGGCAGGCTTCGACCCGGATGGAGTTTCAGGTGGATGTGGTAGAACTGGAGCTGGATTCCATGGTTTTTTCCGGTCTGGAGGCCAACAGCAACCTGTATTCCGATCTGGACGTGAGAGCCAGAAAATTGGAGATTTCGGGCTTGGTTTTGGATGATTTTCGAAACAGCCACATTCCCAGACCTCCGGATGAAGTCAAGCCGCTGTTTCAGGGTATGGTGCAAAAAATCTCCTTTCCGCTCAAATTGGACACCTTAAGGATTGTCAATGGGGCAATAAGCTATGGCGAGTCGGTACCCGGCAAGGATGAAGATTGGAAGTTTCAGCTCGATCACGTGAACGGAGCTCTGATCAATGTGACCTCGATCCCGGAATACCAATCCGCGCTGGGGCATGTAGGCGCAAACTTCACAGCCAAGATAGGCGGAGCGGGCAGCATGACCATTGAGATCGATGTGCCCTATGCCAGAGACGAGTTTGATTTGAAAGCCACGCTGACTGACTTTCCGCTTTCGAAGATCAGTGAAATCCTGAAACCGCTGATGAACGGCCGGATTGAGACGGGCGATCTGGTCAGGCTGGAGCTTGAGATGCATGCCGATTCCATCAAGTCAGTCAATCAATTCAGGTTTGACTATACCGATTTGAAGATGGAGATTTTTCAAAAAGACAGCCAAAAGAAAAACCGGTTGATGTCAGTGATCACCAATATCCTGCTGAACCAGTCCAATCTGCCGGATGAGAAGAAATACCTCACCCCAGCTTACACGACCGAGCGGCATCGATACCGGGGACCTTTTCACCTGATCTGGAAAAGTACCAAAGAAGGGATGCTGCACATCGTCCCCGGGAATGTGGCCAAGGAGATCCTGAATACGGGAGAAAAGTAAAAAGACAGCCGCTCGCCGTCCATCAGCCAGCCAATGACCGGGGACACCGGTACCTCAAAGAGGCCGGATTTTTCGCATCTCGCAGGCGATTTCTTGGTCTCCGGGAGACGGGCTTTCTTCCAGTTTTGAGATGATATTCCGGTAGTTGACTTCATCGCGGTTTTGGGAAAGTTTGGCGCTGGCATGCACTTCTTGGATTTTCACCTCGATCCCTATCAGTGCCCGGACCTGGCTTTGCAGGTATGCTTCCGACATGGTTTCCACACGGACGCGGTTTGGACGGCCGGATTCGTAGGCATCCACCAGTGATTTCAGATGTGCCATCAGTTCATCCCCTTCGATGATCCGGATTTTCCCATAGATATGGACAGCGAGGTAGTTCCAGGTCGGCACGTTTTCATGGTCGTACCAGGAGGAGGAGATGTAGGCATGTGGGCCCTGAAAAATCACCAAGGCTTCTTCCAGGTCGGCAATTGACTTCCACTGGGGGTTTGCCTTGGCGACGTGGCCACTCAAAACCGCCTCCCCTTCGCTGTTTTGACTTGGCACAAAGGGCAGGTGTGTCGCCCAAAATCGGCCGTTTACTTGGCTTACAAGGGTGGCAAAGGCATTTTTTCGGACAAAGTCGATGATTTCGGGCTCGTTTTCCCAGGAGTTGATCGGGTGGATATACATGGTCGGAGGAGGGGGATTTGAGTTGGAAGATAAAAATTAACGCATAAATATCGGTGTCGGATTCCCCGGAGCGATTGGCTTTAGGCTAAAAAAATCTAATTTAGTTGCATGGAAAACCAATCCACCGACCGACTTGAGCTTGCGGCAAGGTTTGTCAACAACACAGGAACCCCGGTTTTTTTGACGGGAAAAGCAGGAACCGGCAAAACCACTTTTTTGAGAGACCTCAGCAGGCTGACCCACAAGCGCTTTGTGGTGGTGGCACCCACGGGAATTGCCGCCCTCAACGCCTGCGGGGTGACCATCCATTCCCAGTTTTTGCTGCCGTTTGGCTCGTTTCTCCCGACCCGGGAGGCCGAGGGGAATTTTTCGGACCAGTTTGGGTTTTTCACCCAGCAGACACTGGCGCGAAAACATCCCCTAAACCAGGCCCGAAGAAACGTACTCAAGGCCATCGACCTCTTGGTGATCGACGAGGTAAGTATGCTCCGTGCCGATATTTTGGATGCCGTCGACTACCGGATGAGGAGCGTCAAGCGGAACTATAAAGTGCCTTTCGGCGGAGTGCAGGTCTTGCTGATCGGGGATTTGTACCAACTGCCCCCGGTGGTCAAAGATCAGGAGTGGAGTGTCCTCAGCCGGTTTTACAAATCCATGCACTTTTTTGAGGCCAAAGCACTCCAAAACTCCGGGATGGTTTACCTCGAGCTGGACAGGATCTTCCGCCAGCGGGAGGAGGTTTTTATTCGGGTGTTGAACAATCTGAGAGACAACCGTGCGACCCCGGAGGATGTGCAGGCGCTCAACCGGCACTACAAGTCCCTGGACCAGATCAGGGATTTGCCGCCTGCAATCACCCTCACCACGCACAACTACAAAGCAGACGAACAGAATCTCCGGGAACTGAGAGTTCTCGATTCTCCGTCCTTTTGGTATGAGGCAGACATCGAGCGGGACTTCCCGGAGACCCTGTATCCGCTTCCCAAATCCATCGAGCTGAAAGTGGGGGCACGGGTCATGTTTATCAAGAATGACAGTTCAGGAAACTCCAGTTATTTCAACGGGAAACTCGCGACGGTGACCAGGCTGGCCCAGGGAGAGGTGATCGTGGAATTGGACGACTCGAATGAGGAGTTTGTCCTGAGAAAGGAAGTCTGGGAAAACAAAAAGTACCGACTCCATCCCGACACCAAAGAGTTGGAAGAAGAGGTAGTCGGCACCTTTGCCCAGTTTCCGATCAAGCTTGCTTGGGCGGTCACCGTGCATAAGAGTCAGGGACTCACCTTTGACCGGGCGATCATCGATGTGGGACAGGCCTTTGCTCCAGGGCAAGTCTATGTTGCACTCAGCCGTCTGAGGAGCCTTGAGGGCTTGATTCTCAGGACTCGGGTGCAGGCCGATGTCATCTACTCTGACCCCAAGGTGGTGGATTTTACACAGGGGACGAGCCTTCAGGCGGATCTGAATGAGCTGCTCTCGCAAAAGCAGACGCAGTACCTGACGAGTCTGATCCAGGAGACCTTTGAATTTGAGAGCTTGCTCAAGTCCCTGGCCCAGTTTGACAAGGACCAGCAAAGCAGCTTGGAGTTTGAAGACGAAAACCTGAGAAAAGACCTCCCGGCGATCTATCAGGCCCTGGAGTCAGAAGGTGAAAATACCCGGAAGTTCCGTACGCAGCTTTTGGTTCTGCTTCAGAATCGGGAGGAGGCCAAGCTGCAGGAAAGGATCGGAAAAGGCGCCGACTACTACCTCTCTTTTCTGGAGAAAATCCTGGAAAAACTCATGCTCCATCAGGCGAGTGTGGCCGATTTTTCCAGGATCAAAAGCTATCAAAACGGACTGGAGGAACTTGAATTGGAATTGCTCCGAAAATACCTGGCGATCGCAAAGTCAGGGCGCTTACTATTGGCAATTTCAAGGGGGGAAATCACCGGAAAGATGGAGGACATTGACAGCCTGCTTGCGCTCAAAAGAAAATCGATCCTGGCGAAGGTGCGGGAAACCCTGCCCGAAAAACCCCAAAGCTCGACAAAAACCGGGCGAAAAAAATCAGCCGAAAAGCCCAAAAAAGCCCCGAAGGAAAAGAACGGGGATTCCAAATCGATCAGCATCCAATTGTTTCTCGCGGGCAAAAGTCCGGCGGAAATCGCAGCCGAAAGGGAGTTTGCCCTGTCCACGATCATGGGGCACCTGGGTGCAGGGGTCAAGGCGGGCACGCTCAGACTGGAGCAATTGGTAGCAGACGATGCAATTCGCGAGATTAAACCACTCGTCGGCAAGTACGATTCACTCAAGCCGTATTTCGAGCACTTCGATGGAAAGTACGACTACGGTACCCTGCGGCTGGTTCTGTTTTCGGGAGAAGATCCGGCCAAGGATTAGTCGGTCAGACCTGAAGCAGTCCCCGAAATCCCCGGGCTGCATAATAAGATGAAGCACCGTTGTGATAGACAAAAACCTGCTCATACCGGCAGTCGCAAAAGAGCGCGCCTCCGAGCTTTCGGATTGCCGTGGGCGTTTTTACCCAGCTTGAGGTTTTGGTGTCGAATCGCCCGAATTGCTGGAGCTGTCGGTATTGTTCCTCTGAAAGAAGTTCGATGCCCATATCCTCAGCCCACGCTACGGCACTGGTGGCGGGTTTGTGTTCTTTTCTGGCTTCCAAGGCTTCCAAGTCGTAGCAGCAGCTTCTCCGGCCTGTAGGGCTTTCGGCTGCGCAGTCGACGAAGAAGAGTTTATCGGATTTGTCGCCGGAAAGCAAAACCACATCGGGTTCGCCGCCGGTGAGTTCCATCTCATGAAGGGACTCGATTTTTTTGGGACTGGCCTCAAGCCTCGCCAGGACCGCGGCCCATTCCAGCCCTTGGTGTCGCTGCATGTTTTTTTCAAAACGGGCTTTTAAAATACCAAGGAGTTCTTCCCGCGTCAGTTCTTTTTTGGTGTTGCTCATCGTGGCAGGGGTTTTTAAGTTTGTTTTTTGAATGCGCGAAAATGAGTCGTTTCGGCCGAATCCATTCGATTGGGGTTTTTTACTTAAGCCAAAAAATGGCCAAACAGCACCTCTTTCTCATCCGTCCGGGCAACAATAGGCAAAAATCGGGAAGTTTGCCCAATCGACAAACAGAAAAACAGCTTCCCAATCCCAGCTTGTCGAATGGCCAAAAGTGCCCCCGAAGTCCCCAGCGAAGGCCCTGCAAGCCCGGTGACAAAGGTGGTTGGGAATCTCGCGGGTAATTTTGGTGCCAACCGTCCTCACAAAGTCCGGAGACCGCAGCCCACAGGACATTGGCATCGGGGCTTAGAGCTTGATCCGGTAGAGGCTGCAGCGTTGGATCTCGGGAAATTCATCGAGTTCGGAGTGGTCAAAGTCCTTCCAATAGCCCATCCCGATCTTTTTCATCACCTGTATGGACGCGGCATTGCCCACCGAGGCCATGGAGAGCACTTCCGGGATTCCTTTCTGCTTCGCAAAGTCCAGGCAGGCCAGAGCCCCTTCCGTGGTGAGGCCCTGATTCCACCATTTTCTGCCGATCCTCCATCCGATATCCACACAGGGGGTAAAATCCGCATCAAAAGTCTTCCAGCCCAAACCGATCGTGCCTGCCAGTTCCTTGGTCTCCAATAGATCCACGGCAAAATAACAATAGCCCTTTTCCCCGAAAAGGCGAAGCATGCGGTCGATCATCGCCTGGGTTTCGTCCCTGGAAAGCGGGTTTTGAAAAAAACGCATGACTTCTTTGTCTGCATTGATCGCTGCGAAATCGTCCAGATCAAAGGGCTGCCAGGTGCGAAAACCGAGTCGGGGACTGGTGAACAGGTAGGGGTTCATTGGGTTGGAAACAGGTAAATTCTTGATCGTGACCGAAAATTTACAGGATTATTTTCGAATCCGGTGATCAAGAGTGGAAGTCCAAGCCGCATGCGATGCCTTTGTCCAAACACTGTTGGCCAGCCCATCCCTAAACCTCCATCCCGTTAAAGGGATTGAACCGCCGCCGACCCACGCCCATGCCAAGCGCCCGGCAGACGGTCTTTTCCCCGTATTTCACATTCAGCCGGTCAAGGGCCTGGTAGAGATTGATCCGCTCTTCGGTATCCTCGAAGAGTTTGAGCTGGTAGTTGCCGTACACCAGTGAACTGAGCCGTACGCCGACCAGGCGGATGGGCAGGTGTTGGTCATAATTCCTGCGAAAAAGCTCCTTCACGACCGGGGTCAGCGTATGGTCTGCGGAAGTGTAGGGGATCTGATGCTGCACAGTACGCGTGTCGAAGTCGGAATAGCGGATTTTCACACCCACACAGGATGCCATCTGTTGCCTTCGGCGGAGTGTGCTGCTGAGCTGTTCGGTCATGGTGATCAGCGTAGTTTCCAGCTTCTTCCCGTCAGCGGTGTCGCTTCCAAAGGTGTTTTCTGAGGACACGGACTTTGCTTCCGAGTAGGGTACGACTGGACTCCGGTCGATTCCGTTGGCCCTTTCCCAGATCATTTCCCCGTGTTTTCCGAAGGCCGACTCCAGAAGTTTGATCGACGTCTGTTGGAGATCCTCAACTTTGTTGAACCCCATATTTTGGAGTTTCAGCGTGGTGGTTTTTCCTATCATCGGGATTTTGCTGACGGGGAGTGGTGCGAGAAAAGGCCGTTCTTCACCGACAGACACCTGTTTTTCGTTGTTGGGTTTGGCTTCCCCGGTCGCGACTTTGGAGACGGTTTTGTTTTCCGAAATCCCCATGGAGATGTTCAGCCCACTTTCCCGGATGATTTTTTGGCGAAGCTCGCAGGCAAGTTTGGTGCAGCCAAAGAAACGGTCCATCCCGCTGAGGTCGATGTAAAACTCATCGACGGATGACTTCTCAAAAAGCGGCACGCTCTCCCGGATGATATCGGTGACTTCGCGGGACTTCTGGCTGTATTTTTCATAATTCCCCTGGACCACCACCGCTTCCGGGCAAAGCCGCAGGGCCGTCCGCATCGGCATTGCGGAGTGTATCCCAAATTTCCGGGCCTCATAGCTGCACGATGCCACGACTCCCCGGCCCGCTGCCCCACCGATCAGGACCGGCTTTCCTACCAGGCTGCTGTCAAAAAGACGCTCCACGGACACAAAAAAGGTATCCAGGTCTAGGTGTACAATACATCTCTCTCCGTTCATCATTGTTTATATTGTTGACATTTTTTTGTTTATAATTTAAGCAAAATGTTTAGATTTGATTTCGGGAGGCGACGGAGATTGTCCCGATTGGCAAGATGTCTGCCGAACTTTGCCAGTTGCTGTTTTCACGCATCGCTGATAGACATGAATCTAAACTCCAATTTTAAATTTCTGAGAAAGAGGCGGGGACTTACCCAGGAAAGCCTGGCCGAAAGTCTGGGGATCAGCAGATCCAAACTGGCAGGCTATGAGTCGAACATCAACCCACCGCTGGATGCGCTGATCCGGATCTCCGATTATCTCGGCGTCTCCACGGATATTCTTCTCAGGGAAGATCTGAGTTCCTACTCCGAATACAAGCTGCGGGAACTGCTGGAGACGGACCAGTTTCTCCGGGGGAGAAAGCTCCGGATCCTGGCCACTACGGTCGATGAGCAGGGTAGGGAACTGATCGAAGTGGTCTCACAGCGGGTCAAAGCCAGTTATTTGGCGGGATTTTCCGATCCGGAATTTATCGCTGAGCTTCCGAGGTTTTCCTTGCCTTTTCTTCCCCGGGACAAAAAGCACCGGGTGTTTCAGGTAGACGGGGATTCCATGCTGCCGGTGCCGGATGGTGCCTGGATTGTTTGTGAATACCTGGAGGACTGGACCGCCATCAAGGATGGAGAACGCTACGTGATCGTGACCGAGCAAGACGGGGTGACGTTTAAAATCGTCTACAACAAGATCATGGAGGAACAAAAACTGCTGCTATGCTCAGCCAATCCGATCTATGCTCCGTTTGAAGTAGAAGCGGTGCAGATCAGGGAGGTGTGGAAGTATCGGTTGGCGATGAGCTAATTATCAGTGATCTTTGGTCTGTTTCCTCCTTAGGTAGGTCCTAAAGCCCCAAAAAGATTCTTTGTCATGCCTGTAATCCCTTCTCCCATCGGAAATATCCGCATCTCCTCGAAGGACGGCTGTCTTTCGGAGCTCAGATTTACGGACGAAGAACCGGATGGGGTGATCCTGGATCAGGTGCTGTTGAGCACGATCCAACAATTGGAAGAGTATTTTGAGAGGAAAAGAGAGGTTTTCGACATGCCTATCGGACTCGGAGGTACGGATTTTCAGCACAGAGTATGGATGGAAGTCGCCAGTATCCCCTTTGGACAGACGACCACTTACATGAAAATTTCCCAGAAACTCGGTAATCCTGCCGCCATCCGGGCTGTCGGTGCGGCCATCGGTGCAAACCCGATCCTGATCGTCCTTCCCTGCCATCGGGTTTTGGGGAGCGATGGTAACCTGACGGGCTATGCCGGTGGACTAAACCGAAAAAAAGCCCTCCTCGAGATGGAAGGCCACGCTTTTCAGGGGAGTTTGTTTTAGCGTTTAAATTTTTCGAAAACCGCCAACTGAGGCCGAATACTGCTGACGGATTAGTCGTCCTCCAATTCCACGATTACTTCAATCTCCACAGCCATGTTGTTGGGTAGGGCGGCGACCCCGACGGCTGATCTCGCGTGCTTTCCCTTTTCTCCAAAGACCTCCACCATCAAATCCGAAAAGCCATTGATCACCGCGGGGTGGGCGGTGAAATCCGGGGCGGAATTGACCATGCCCAGCACCTTTACAAACTGCTTGACCCTGCCCAGATCCCCGGTGGCGGCTTTCAGGACGGCGATGACTCCCAGTCCGGTTTCTCTTGCCGCTTCATAGCCCTGCGCTGTAGTCAGGTCTGTCCCGACTTTGCCGAATACGCTCGGCCCGCTTCCTGCCAGATAAAGCAGATTGCCCACTTGTCTCCATTTCACATAGTTGGCAATAGGCTGGCTGACCTCGGGGATTTCCAAACCGAGCTGCTTGATTTTTTCTTCGGGAGTTTGGGCATTTGCCAAGGAGAAAACTCCGGTTACGAGGAGTGCAATGGCGGATAAAAGAATCTTTCTCATAGGGGATGGGATCGTATGTCGTTTCTAAGCTAAGCGATTCTCGCTATTTTTGGTAGCCTTTTTAGACCAACAGCCATGCCTGCACTAGAGATTGTTCCTTTTTCCCCGGAACTGAAGCCCTTTTTCGAATCCATCAACAAAGCGTGGGTCAGTCGGTATTTTTCCCTGGAGCCCTTTGATATCGATCAACTGGAACACCCCGAAGCGACCATTTTGGCAAAAGGCGGGGCCGTTCTTTTTGCCAAGATGGGGGATGAAACAGTCGGAACCGTCGGACTCCTCCCGCTGGACGAAGAAACCTGCGAGATGATCAAGATGGGAGTGGAGCCCGCCGCACAGGGGCATGGGGTCGGGCTGGCGCTTGGGAATGCCCTGATCGAACACGCGCGGTCTTTGGGATTTAGGAAGATGGTGCTGTATTCCAACACAATCCTTGCCGCTGCTTTGCGATTGTACGAAAAAATCGGTTTTCAGGAAGTTGCGCTGGAATGTGGTTCTTATGGACGCTGCAACATCAAGATGGAGATAAAACTATAATATTAGATTAAAATTCCTAATTTTTATCAGGTTTTCCCCTGATTTTTTACAATCGGATTTTGCGGATGAATTGGGAAATTGATAACTAAATGCAACCTGTTATATGAAAACTATCTTAGTTCCGTTCGACTTTTCACCCCACGCGCTGGCAGCGCTTCAGACTGCAAGGCGGATCAGTGCCAAAAATCAGGCAAAAATCATCTGTGTCTCGGTTATTCCTTCGGAACTCGACTGGGACTTGCTTTCGGAAGAGGCCAAGACAAAGTATCCTGAACTGATCCAAGAGCAGCAGGAAGCGATGGATGTCTTGCCGGGCTACATCAAATCTGTGGCGCCGGTGAAGTCCAATTTTGAGCAGATTGTCAAGATCGGCGTGCCGCATGAGCAGATTCTCAGGGTCGCTGACAAGATGTCTGTGGATTTGATCCTCATCGGTGCGCACGGAAAAGGCTACACTGCCGGCAATTTTGTGGGCTCGACGCTCCAAAAGGTCATCCGCTTTGCCCATTGTCCCGTATTGGCCGTGAAAAATGCGCTTGATGGCAACGCTTTCCGCAAGATTGCGTTTGCCACCGTTTTCAACTCGGCAGGCAAAGTCGCTTTCGAGAAGATCCTGCCGCTTGCCAGGATATTCAAGTCTTCGATTCATCTGCTTTTTGTGAACACGCCTGCCAACTTCACCACTTCGACACAGTCCGATCAGGATATGGCGGAGTACGGAAAGGGGAATGAGCAGTTTGTGATTTACCGTCACGTATTCAACGCCGTTGACGCCGAGCACGGGATTATGGACTTTTGCGAAAAAAACAACATCCGTCTGGTAGGGGTGGCCTCTGGCGAGCGTTTGCGATCCCCCTCTTACCAGATTGGTGCCACAGAGACGCTGATTTTCAGGTCAAATCTCGGGGTGTTGAGTTTGAAGGCCTGATTACCAGAATCTGAACCGCTTTTCCTGCACTCTGTTGCGGAAGATCCAATTGTCCCAAATATCCGGTGACAGGTAGATCTCCAAGCCCAGACTCAGGGTCATGTATCCGTCATAGCGATGGTCAAGTCCCGATCCCCGTCGGATTCTTCCGTTGTTTTTGAGAATGGCGTTGACGTCCGGTTCCCCGTTGTCCAGGACGAATTGGGGGTTTCGGATCGCCAGGCGAAGTCTGTCCGGATTGGTGCCGGAGGTATAATCCTCAACCAAGTCCAGGTAAAACTCACTCACATTGTAGGCAGAGATATCATCCATGTAATCCGTCAGGGTAAACCGGTAATTGCCCTCAAACTTCAGATCCATATAGACATTCAGTTTGTATTTGAAGCCGAGACCCATGGGGAATACCACAATCTTGTCGTTGTAGGGGTTGTTTTCCAGTTGAAGCGGACGCAAATCCACCCAGGTGCCGTTTAGTTCCGCCTGGGGGTTGTTGGTGGACATTCCAAGGCCAAAAAAGACGTAGGGATTCCAAAGGGATCTGGTGATGTTGCTCACTTTTACCGGAAACCAATAGTACTCGACAAGCGCGGCAACTTCGATGTTGGTGGCTCTGAAATGGAGGTTGCGGGGTATTCTGTTTGCCCTGGGATCAGATGGGATATCCGAGCCGGACATTTTGTAATAGGTGCCCTCGAGCCTTGCTTTCAGGTGGGTTCCAAAGATGTAATTGACCGCAAAGTTGGCATTCCAGTCGGGCTGAACACCTTCTTCGTATTTCCAAAATGAATACAGTTCCCCAAAATATTGGGTTGGCCCGATTCCAGCCGAAATGGACCAGGGTTCCTCAGCACGATAGCGATAAAAACTTTGGGAAGAAGCCTCCCAAACAACAAAGCACAAAAACAAT
Organism: uncultured Limnohabitans sp.; assembly: GCA_964530015.1. Lineage (GTDB taxonomy): Bacteria > Bacteroidota > Bacteroidia > Cytophagales > Cyclobacteriaceae > Algoriphagus. The sequence continues at coordinate 72,886 of CAZGYC010000008.1, forward strand.
GCAAGTATTCTCTTCATCAGTTGCCTGTAATTCAGACCAGAAAAGTCCAAATCTGCTGGGAAATTACCCTATTTTCCGAATTTTTCAAACCCGGGTTTCAGACAGGTATCCCCAGGGGGAAAACGGGGGGCCGATGTTTTCACCCGGAAACTTCCCGCATGTTTCACAATAGTGTCGGCTCTGCGATATCCTGGGTTTGCCGGTGGATCCTTTGGGTTAGAATGGCACCATGGGAGAGCGATTCAGGCCCATACATGGCAAGGAAGTTTTAACCATGAAGGCTGACCACAGGAGAAAAAGGAGCCTTTGGTTTCGAAACAGCAAGCGTCTGTGGAACTCCAACCGAGAATTTCACCAACCAGCGTTTTTCGGATTGGCCACAGATGTGCAGAGATCCGGTGTTTGGAAGCCGGGGATCAGGCGGTTCTGCGGATTCAAACCAGGCCTGCCGTCTCAAAGACAAAAATCCCTTTGCGTTTCTTGGCGTCCCTTGCCGTTAAATTTCCCGCGGATCACCGTCGATTTTTTGCTGTTTCCACATCCAAAAAAGCGGAGCTTTGTCTCCCTGAGCTTCAGCTTTCTTCCATGGAAATGGAAGCGATTTCTTTGCAGGGTTTCCTTGAGGATACAGGAAGCCACCGACGTCAAAATCAATCCAACCCTTAACTTTGGGCCGCAAAGAATAGACCTGGCTTGGTTCGGGTTTTTTCCAAGCACTTGGAAATGGCTTTGCCCGCTTCTGACAGCCAGGGGAAATGAAGGCGCAGAGGGATTGGTCGGAGAATATTTTCAGAAAGCGGGGCAATTCAGGTGCGGATGGAGGTATTAGTTTGGGGAAGCTTTGTTATTCGGAATTTTATTCGGAATTCAAATGCTCTGGATTTGGTTTTTAGAATAATTGACTGGTTTCGTTTAAATTTGGGCTATGAGTAAGCAACGAGAAGAACTGGAGCACCGCCTCAGACTCAGAAATATCAAACTTTCGGATTATGATGACATCCGGGACATCATGGTGTCAGTTTACAGAAACCAAGGCGGGGCCTGGACAAAGGCTGAACTGAAAAATCAGCTCAAAGCTTTTCCCGAAGGGCAGATCTGTATCGAAGACAACGGAAAAGTCATTGCCGCCGCCTTGAGTATCATCGTTGACTACGGGAAGTTTGGAGACAACCATACCTATGACCAGATTACCGGCTACGGCAAGTTTGACACGCACGATGATGATGGGGACACCCTCTACGGAACCGATGTCTTCGTGCATTCGGATTATCGTGGAATGCGTCTCGGCCGTCGTCTCTATGACGCCCGAAAGGAGCTTTGTGAAAACCTAAACCTTCGGTCAATCATCGCAGGGGGAAGGATCCCGGGCTATTCCAAGTATGCCGACGAAATGACTCCCCGAAAGTACATCGACCTGGTGAAAAACAGGGAGGTTTTTGATCCGGTGCTTTCTTTTCAGTTGGCAAATGAGTTTCACGTCCGAAAGGTGATCACCAAATACCTGCCCCAAGACACCGACTCGCGGGCCTATGCCACGCTGCTGGAATGGATCAACATCTACTACGAAAAGGACGAGAAGCTCATCGGCAACAAGAAATCCATCGTTAGGCTCGGTTTGGTACAGTGGAAGATGCGCCGCTTCTCCAACGTGGACGACCTGATGCAGCAAGTGGAGTTTTTCATTGACACCGTTTCGGGATACAAGTCGGACTTTTGCCTGCTTCCCGAGTTTTTCAACGCACCGCTTTTGGCAGAATTCAACGACATGGATGCCTCCGAGGCCATTCGGAATCTGGCCGACTACACCGATGAGATCGTCGGGAGAATGAGTGAGCTGGCGGTGTCCTACAACGTGAACATCGTGGCTGGCTCGATGCCGGAGTATGACGGCAAAAGGCTCCGAAACGTCAGCTACCTGTGCCGCCGTGACGGAACCCAGGACAAGCAATACAAGCTGCACATCACCCCTGACGAGGCCGCCTACTGGGGCCTGCAGGGAGGAAACGGAATCCACGTGTTTGAGACCGACGCGGGCAGGATCGGAATCTTGATCTGCTACGACGTGGAATTTCCGGAGCTGGGAAGAATCCTCGCCGAACAGGAAATGGACATCCTTTTTGTGCCCTTTTGGACCGACACCAAAAATGCCTTCCTTCGGGTCAATACCTGTGCAAAATCCCGGGCGATCGAAAACGAGTGTTACGTAGCAATTACCGGCTCCGTCGGCAATCTTCCCAAGGTTGAAAATATGGACATCCAATATTCCCAGGCGGCGATTTTCTCCCCATCCGACTTTTCCTTTCCCCACGATGCGGTGGTGGCGCAAGCTTCGGAAAACGAAGAAACCATCATCGTGGCCGATGTGGACCTTGACCTGCTTACCAAGCAGCGCAAGGCGGGAAGTGTCCGAAATTTGGAGCAACGCAGGCTGGATCTTTACTCAGTACAATGGAAACAGAAAAAATAATCAACGAATACCTCGCCCATGTACCCGAAGCTATCTTCGAAAGGGCAAAATCCATCAAAGTGCTCATCACCGATATCGATGGGGTGATGACTGATGGGGGGATCATCTATGATGACCTGGGTACAGAATACAAGAAGTACGATGTCAAAGACGGGCTGATTGTGCAGCACCTCCGAAAGGCCAAAATCCTGGTCGGAGCCATCACAGGCCGGGCTTCCCAAGTGGTGGAAAACCGCTGCGAGGAACTCAAGTTTGACTTTCACTACCACGGAATAAAAGACAAAGGGAAGAAGCTCGCCGAAGTGTTGGAGATCATGGAGGTGGCAGCGGATGAAGTTGCCTACATCGGTGACGACTTGATTGATTTGCCGATTTTGGCAAATGTCGGTCTGGCTGTTTCGCCGGCAGATGCCTTGCCTTATGTGAAGTTGTTTACACATTATACTTCTCCCAAAACCGGGGGAAACGGCGTGTTCAGGGAGCTTGCAGATATCATTCTTCATTCCAAGGGCCTACTTGTCCCAATCATCGAAAATTTATCCAAAAAGGAATCATGATCAGATCTACCCAGCCTATGCGCATCCGCGAAGGAATCGTATTGGGCTCCGACAAACCCGTGCTTTTCTCCGGCCCCTGTGCCGTGGAGAGCTTCGATATTTGCATTGAGATCGGTACCAAAGTCAAAGCTTGGGCTGAGGAACATGGCTTTTCCTATGTTTTCAAGGCCTCTTTTGACAAAGCCAACCGCACTTCTTCCGGCTCTTTCCGGAGCATTGGCATGGACAAATCCCTTGAGGTTTTGCAACGCGTCGGAAAAACCCTCAATGTCCCTTTGGTGACTGATATCCACGAAAGCTACCAAGGCGCTGAGGTGGCCGAGGTAGTGGATGTGCTTCAGATTCCGGCATTTCTTTGCCGACAGACCGATTTGCTTTTGGCAGCGGGCCAAACCGGAAAGGCTGTCAAGATCAAGCGGGGCCAGTTCATGGCTCCCGAGGACATGCAGTATGCGGTGACGAAAGTGAGATCCACCGGAAATGAGAACGTTTGCCTGACCGAACGGGGATTTTCCCTGGGCTATCACAATCTGGTGGTGGACATGCGAGGATTGCCGATCATGCGGCAGTTTGCCCCGGTGGTGTTTGACATCACCCACTCGGTGCAGCAGCCGGGAGGCCAGGGCGGAAGCAGCGGCGGCCAGCGTGAATTTGCGCCTATTCTTGCGAGAGCGGCGGCGGCTACCGGGATCGACGGATTTTTCATCGAAACCCACCCAGAGCCAGCCAAGGCCCTGAGCGATGGACCCAACTTGATTCCCCTTCACCGAATGGGAGATTTTCTCGGTATGTTGAAAGAGGCATGGACTTTGGGTAGGAAATACCAGGATTTTACAGTTTAAACTCTTCAAGACAATGAATAGAAGCCTGCTTTTGGTTTTCTTTTTGGTTGTGTTTTCATCAGGGTTTGCCAGCGGCAGATCCTTTTTTGCAGGTTCTACATCGGATCAGCTTCGGGTTATCCTGGAGCAGGAAAATTCAGGCGGAGGCCTCATTGTCCAAGGGGTGCACCTCGCCCATACGAGCCAAATCCATGTGTTTTATGACGGCAGAAATTTTGGGGAAGCCTGGTCTGCAAACGGGATTTTGCTGGAAAGAGCCTACGAGCTCCGCTTTGAAATCAAACAGTCGAAATTTGACGGACTGAATCCGGGGGATTACCATGCGACGCTGATCGATTCTTTTTTTCAAAAATTCGAAGCAAACAAAACATCGGGAGTCCCGAACGATTTCGGCGAAGTAGCCCAACTTGACCTACTCCTCTCGGACGGTTTTCTTAAGCTTGCCGCGCATTTGGAGCGGGGAAAAGTGGATCCCGCTGTGTTGGGTTCAGACTGGGAGATTTCCCGAAAACCGCAAAAAGCAGACCTCATCGCCCTGCTCCAGGATGCGGTCCAGACCGATCAAATACGGAGAAACCTGGAAAGCCTCTATCCCAACTTCACGATCTACCGAAAGGGGCGGGAAGTCATCCGCACACTCGATGAGCTGGTCAAGGTGGATACACTCGACTGGAAAGGGATCAAAGTGGACAAATCCATCAAGGTGGGGGATGTGAACAAGGCGGTCCCGGCTATCCGCGAAAGGCTGAGGTTTTGGGGCTATTTGGATTCGGACGGGGCAGTCGATCCCGGACTTTATGATTCCGCCCTGTTTTTGGCCGTGAGAAGCTTCCAGCAGAAAAACGGAATGGAACCTGACGGGGTGATCGGCAAAAACACCGCCATCGGCCTCAATGCTTCGCCTTCTTTGCTCATGGACAAAGCTGCCGTCAATATGGAGCGGCTGCGCTGGCTGCCCGACACCGTCCGTGAAGCGGAGTTTATCCTGGTGAATATCGCCAATTACCAGTTGGACTACCTGAAAAACCTGGACACGCTGTACAGCTCCAGGGTAATCGTGGGTAAGCGGTATCATGAGTCTCCGATCTTTTCCGCACAGATGAGCTACATCGTCTTTAGCCCGTATTGGAATATCCCGCCTTCGATCACCCGCTCGGAGATCATGCCGGCGGTCCGGAAAAACCCGGGCTATCTGCAGCAGAAAAACATGGAGGTCGTGACCAGCTCTGGAGCTCCGGTCGATCCCTCCACGATCAATTGGTCTTCCAAATCCTTCCCCTACATGATCCGGCAAAAGCCGGGAGGAAGCAATTCCCTCGGCTTGGTCAAGTTTATGTTTCCAAACAGCCACAACGTTTACATCCACGACACTCCGACAAGGTCGCTGTTTGACAAGGAAGACCGTGCGCTGAGCCACGGCTGTATCAGACTCCAAAACCCGGCTTTGTTTGCCCGGATTTTGTTGCAGGATGATCCCGCTTGGACGCCGGAGCGAATCGATCAGGCCATGCACCAGACCAAGGAGCAGATCGCCAGCCTTCCCCGAAAAATCCCCGTGGTGTTGGTTTATCTGACCTTTTGGGCCGATTCGAAGGGACAGCCGCATTTCCGACAGGACATCTATGGCCGGGACGGAGAGGTATTGGCCCTGCTGAAGAAATAAGCGCAGCCAAAAAGGATTTCCCAATTCCCCATGTTGGGTAAAATTGACTCCCTTCCTTGTGGCGTTTTCTTGCCAGTTCCGAAGTCTTTTTTATTAATTGTCTGAAAATCAGTCGGATAGATTGGGTTTTTAACATCGGGCCTTATCGGGCAAAAAGCGTATGAACTTTGAAAAGTAAAAGGCATGTACCAACCTGCTTTTTATGAGTAAGAAGATATTAATCCCACTTGGCGCAGTCCTGATTTTAGTCTTGGGCCTGATTTTCATTTTTAATCTGCGTAGATCTGATCTGACTGATGAGCTGGCGCAAAATCTGAGCGGAGAAGGATCTGGTGTATCGGCCAACTCCCGCTACGCTGAACAAATACGGGGTTTTTATGCCGAAAGGGACTATCTGGAAGTCTGGATGAACAATGGTTCTCTTTCGAAGGCAGGAAAGGAATTGCTTGCCCGGATTGAAGACTCGGAATACGATGGGCTCTTGCCTTCTGACTATAATCTTGAGGGGATTTATGGGCTTTCTTCCGGTCAGGAAAAGGAAAACAAGAAATTCCGGAACCTTTCCACAGCGGAAAAAGTCCGCCTTGAACTTCTCATGACGGATGGGTTTTTCAATCTGGCCCATGATCTGGAAAAAGGGAAAGTTGATCCCTCGAAGCTCGATCCCAGTTGGAAGTTTGAAGCCAAAGAGACGGAGGTTGACTACTCCGCGATGCTGAAGGAGATAGCTGCCGGTGCCTCAGTGGACAAGACCTTTGAGCGGCTCTATCCCGATTCTGAGCTATACGTAAGCGGCAAGAAGGCGATCAGAGAACTTTATGAAATTCAGGAAAAAGACACCTTGACATGGGATTTTGCAAAAGTGGATGGGGCAATCAAAGTGGGAGAGCGGCATGATGCAATTCCGGCTTTGCGCAAGCGATTGATTTTTTGGGACTTTTTGAACCCCTATGAGATGGAGGATCCGACACTGTTCGACTCCGCCCTTTTCACGGGACTTCAGAAATATCAGGCATCCAATGGGATGAATCCCGATGGGGTAATCGGTTCGCTGGTTGCAGAGTCACTGAACAATTCCCCGCAAAACCTGATCGACATCGCGGCTGTCAATATGGAGCGGCTCCGCTGGCTGCCGGAGATTGATTGGGATCAGGAGATGGTGGTTGTGAATGTTGCCAACTACCAGTTGGATTACCTGCAGAAGTCGGATACGGTCTTTACGGCAAAAGTCATCGTGGGAAAGGAATACAGTGAGTCGCCGACTTTCACCGAGCCGATGAGTTACATTGTGTTTAGTCCGTATTGGAATATCCCACCCTCCATCACCAACGCCGAGATTATCCCTGCTGTAAAAAAGAACAAGGCCTACCTCGCTCAGAAAAACATGGAGGTGGTCAATCAAAGGGGCGAGCCTATCAAAGCCTCGGAAGTGGACTGGAATTCAGGGGGAGATGGCGAGTTTCCCTACCGCGTCCGTCAAAAGCCGGGCGGCGGCAATTCCCTGGGTTTGGTGAAGTTTATGTTTCCAAACGAATACAACATCTACATCCACGATACGCCTGCCAAAAACCTCTTTGAAAAAGAAACCCGCGCGCTGAGCCACGGCTGCATCCGAATCCAGCACCCCGACCAATTTGCCAAGATCCTGCTTGACGATCCGAATTGGGATGAGGAAAAAATCAGGGAAGCCATGAACAAGGGCGAAGAGCAGACCGTGAAGCTGGGCCGTAAGATTGCGGTGGTTCTGCTGTACATGACTTTTTGGGCGGACAGCGGCGGAAAAGCCAATTTCAGGCCAGACGTGTATGACCGGGATGCGGCACTTTTGAAAGCTTTGCGAAGCAACGAAATCAAGCCTTGATCAGGCTTGATTTGGCCAGGTAGTTTTGGTCTTTGCCGAATATGAAAAGCAGGGATCCGTCTTTGATCAGATTGATGGCTTGGGCAGAGAGCTCGCTTGGCAGTGCGGGACAGCCCAGGCTTCTTCCCAGCCGTCCGACAGACTTGGCAAATTCCTCCCTGGCATAATCCGCCCCGTGAATCACGATCGCGCGGTTTCTTGCCTGGTCGTTGAAGCCTTCTTCCAAACCATCCAAGCGAAGGGAATAGCCATGCTTGCCGCTGTAGGTCTCGGCGGTCGTGTAGAAACCCAGGCTGCTTTTGAAGGATTCCGGCTGGTTGGAAAAAGTGTCAGCCATCAGCTCACCGGAGTTTCTTCCATGCGAGACGACCGAATTGAGGAGGATTTCGCCTTTTTCAGGATCGATGATCCATAGCCGCTTGGCGGTGGAGGGCAGGCTGAAATCAATCACGGTCAGTACCTTTGACTTGAGCTTGTCCTGCATCTTGCTCCAACCCTGGATAGCCAGGGTGAACACTTCCCGGGAAGGCAGGGCGTCACGTTCTCCTTTCAAACCATCATAGATCAGGGAGGCCGCATCGACAGAGGCGACGGGACTTGGGTTCTTTTCTTTAAGCTCTGGATTTGGGAAAATGCCGATGAACAGCAGAAAGGTAATAATAATGAACTGGGGACTCATACGCGTTTGGGTGGTTTTGCAAAGCTAGGGCGATATCCTTTGAATTCAAACGGTCTTGCAGTCAGTATCTTGTGATTTTGGTCAAAAATGAGTTGAAATCCGGAGGGGAACCTTCGCATTGGCATTGACAGTTGTTGGGAGATATGCATTCGGCTGATTTTAATACCAGGTATTAATTCTGTAATTTTGCGTTTCTGAATTTCACACTGTCAGACAGGACGCATCAGGTTCTCTAACAGCTAAAACCGAAAAAAATTCGAACAAAATTCGAAAGATGGCTGTTTCACCAATTCAATGAAAGTATCAAAAGTATCAGTTTACAGAAAAGAACACTTCAATGCGGCGCACCGGTTGTACAATCCTGACTGGTCCGAGACGAAAAACGAAGCTGTTTTTGGAAAGTGCAACAACCCCAGCTTCCACGGACATAATTATGAACTGGTCGTCAAGCTAAGGGGTGAGATTGATCCGGAAACCGGATATGTATTTGATATGAAAGTGCTCAGTGAGCTGATCAAGGAGCATATTTTGCGTAAGTTTGACCATAAAAATTTAAACCTGGATACCGATGAATTCAAGAATCTCAACCCCTCCGCCGAAAACATTGCAGTGGTTGTTTGGAATATTTTGAGGGAAAAAATTGATCGGAAATTCGAATTGACGATTCGGCTCTATGAAACAGAAAGGAACTTTGTTGAATACGATGGGAATTGAAATAGCTCGCCCTTCATTTGAAGAAATCGGTGAAGAGCATGTGGGTTCCTCTCTCGAAACTCCCCTCCGGGAGGATGCTTTTACGATGACCGATGAACTCAAGATCGAACTGATCGAGAAGCACTTTCGCGAAATCATGAACATCCTCGGGCTGGATCTGACCGACGACAGCCTCAAAGGCACTCCCCATCGCGTGGCCAAGATGTATGTGAAGGAGGTCTTTTCGGGATTGAACCCCAAAAACAAGCCTGCGGCCAAGCTTTTCGAAAACAAATTCAAGTACAACGAGATGCTGGTGGAGAAGGACATCACGTTCCATTCCCACTGCGAGCATCATTTTGTGCCGATCTATGGCAAAGCCCATGTGGCCTACATCTCCAGCGGACACGTGATCGGACTCTCCAAGATCAACCGGATCGTGCAGTACTTCTCCAAGCGGCCCCAGGTACAGGAGCGGCTGACCATGCAGATCGGCAACGAGCTGAAAAAAGCCCTCGGCACCGAGGACGTGGCCGTGATCATGGATGCCTACCACATGTGTGTGAGCTCCCGCGGCGTGCAGGACACCAACAGCACCACGGTGACGTCTTTCTACTCAGGCAAGTTTGAGCGGGAGGAGCAAAGCCGGAATGAATTTCTGAACTACATCAGCCTGGAGAAATAAGGCTGTCGGATATAAAAGTTGAAATCGGGCTGCGAGGTTCGGTTTTTTTTGTTTTTGGTTTGCCACAAAGGCACAAAAGACGCAAAGCATCTCCCAATTTTTTAAACCGCATAGGAGCAACATAGGGCTCGTGGGCGAGAAGTCTGTATTCTGCTTTTTCGGATTGAAAATCCTATGATCTGTACTCGAAATTGCAAATTTCGGGTAGCGGAAGTAATGATGCGATTGCCGGGGCAATACGAAACAAAAAGCCCCCGGATTTTCATCCAGAGGCTTTCTAAATCAAGTCGGGGTGGCATCCCGATGGCTATCGGGAGAACCTACGACCTTCTCGATGCTCCCGATAGCAATCGGGACGGGACGGGATACCGGGCTACGCTACACCCCGAAAATCAAATGGAAACAAAAAAAGCCCCCGGATTTTCATCCAGAGGCTTTCTAAATCAAGTCGGGGTGGCAGGATTCGAACCTACGACCTCCACATCCCAAATGTGGCGCGATACCGGGCTACGCTACACCCCGAACTATTTTTATTTCGTTGTGGCTTTTCACAACTACGCAGGATTCGTATCTGCGACCTTCCCGATTGCCATCGGGACGCGATACCGGGCTACGCTACACCCCGCTTTCCGCTAAAATCTTGGTTTTTGATGCCCTTTTTCTAACGGAATGCAAACATACGGATTTTAATTTTTGCCCAAAGGTGCTCGCCGAAAAAAAAAACGGCTTTTTTTCCAAGCCCTTCAAATCTTGCCAGCAAAGAGTATCCTTCCGATTTTTTTGGAAAAAATACGTAGTAACTACGTATAAATACGTAATTTTCTGCCTACATTTAGCCACACGTTGAGAGTTCCGATGGTTTCAGTTCAATCTGCCCTTTTAAGCATCAGGCGTCATGCCGGAGATTTGCAAGCCGTAAAGCTGCCCCTGAAGCGTTGCTTGGGCTATTGCCTGGCTGAGGACATCCATGCCCCGATTGCAATCCCCCCTTTTCGACAGTCCGCCATGGACGGATATGCCATTAAGTATGGACAGTCCGAGACCTACGAAGTGGTGGGAGAGAGCAAAGCCGGGGATTTCCGGGAATTTGCACTGGCAGGCAACCGGGCCGTGAGGATTCTCACCGGGGCCAGAGTCCCTGATCTGGCAGATACCGTCGTGATTCAGGAGAACACGCGCAAGGAGGGATCCGAAATCCGGATCGAACGCCTGCCCAAGCCTTTTGCCAACGTCAGACCGGTTGGCGAGCAGGTCCGGGAGGGAGAATTGATTGCCAAAAAAGGCACGAAGGTCCAGGCACTGCTGCTTGGCTTTTTGGCCGGATTTGGATTGGAGGAAGTTTTGGTCATTGACAAACCCAAGATTGCCGTGATCGTCACCGGGAATGAGCTGCAGGCCGCGGGCATTCCCCTCAGGCCCGGTGGCGTTTACGAAACCAACGGGATCGCAATCGAGGCGATTTTGGCGGAGCAGGGCTTTCCGATCAAAAGCCTGGACTATGTGGGAGATGAAAAACCAGCGACCGTTTCGGCCATAGAAAAGGCACTGGAAGCGGATTTGGTGCTGATATCCGGCGGGATCTCGGTTGGGGATTATGACTTCGTAAAGGCTGGTTTGGAGGCGAATGGGGTTCGGGAGATTTTCTACCAGGTCAACCAAAAGCCCGCCCGGCCGATGTGGTTTGGAAAGAAGGGGAAAACCCTGGTGTTTGCACTTCCCGGGAATCCGGCGGCCATGGCCACCTGTCTCCAGTTTTACGTTCTGCCGCTGCTCCGGAAAATCTCCTCCGGCAGGGAATTTCGCATGGATATGGAAAGGGGCATTTTGGACGGAGCGTTGGACAATCCGGGCGGTAAAAGCCTTTTTCTTTTGACAAACGTACAAAATGGCATCGTGAAGGTCTTGGAAAAGCAGTCCTGCAACACGCTGGGAGGCTTTGCTCAAGCCAACGCACTGGTCTTTCTGGACGAGACTGCGGCTGCTTTGGAATTTGGGGACAAAGTGCAATTTCTGCGGATCAACAAAAGCTGAACAGGTTCCCGACTTATTGGATCAGAAAGTAGGATGATTCGGTTTCATTCCTGTAGCCATTTGATATATAGCCGGAGTTTTGAAGTGACAGACTGTGGACGGTTGACCGTCGTCTGTTGTCAGAAAGCGTTATTATACAAAGATTTATTCCTTATTCAAGACCAAGATGAAACCCAAACTGTCGGCCTACATCCTCTGCGGGGGGAAAAGCTCCCGGATGGGGGAGGAGAAGGGACTCGTGGAGTTCCGGGGAAAGTCCTTTGTGCAATGGATTCTGGAGGCGGTGTATCCCCTTGCTCCCAATCCGGTTTTGGTCACAAAGAATCCCGCGTACCAGTCATTTCAGTTGGAGATGATCCCCGACCTGATCGAAGACAAAGGTCCCGTGGGAGGGATTTTTACGGCACTGCGGCACGCAGAGACCGAATCGGTTCTGGTCCTGAGTTGCGACATTCCAAAGATCACCACGGAAGTGCTGATCCATTTGGCCGAAAAATCCAGGCAGGAACCCCGGAAAATCACCTTTCTGTCAGACGGAAAAAACGACTATCCCCTGATTGGGATTTATCCAAAAAGCCACCTGACGTCTTTCGGAGAATCGATTTCGAAGAACGAACTGAAACTCCGTCGATTGGTGGAGAGCTTGCCCCATCAACGGGTGGAGTTGAACCCCCGCAGTATCCAGTCCCTTCAGAATATCAATACCCAAGCCGAGCTCATCACCCTGTCTTAAACCTATACTGACATGAAAAAAACTCCCAAAAACACGCCGCATCTCACGCTGGTCGGCGCAGGCCCCGGCGATCCGGAATTGCTTACCCTCAAGGCCGTAAAGGCCCTCCAAGAAGCGGAAGTCGTGCTCTACGACGCGCTGGTCAACGAGGACATCCTCGACTTGGCCGAAAATGCAGTAAAAGTGTCCGTGGGGAAGCGGAAAGGCGCCCATTCCTTTACCCAGGATGAAATCAACCAACTGATCGTGACCTATGCGCACGAGTTTGGGGCGGTGGTGCGACTGAAAGGCGGCGATCCCTTTGTCTTTGGCAGGGGAAAAGAGGAGGAAGAGTTTGCCGCCAAACATGGGATCGAAACCACCGTCATTCCGGGGATTTCTTCCTGCATTGCCGTGCCGGCTTCGATTGGGATCCCGGTCACTTACCGTGGGGCGTCGGAGAGTTTTTGGGTGATCACGGGCACCACGAGCTCGCATCGACTTTCCGCCGACGTTGTTTTGGCAGCCCAATCCACCGCCACAGTGGTGATCTTGATGGGCCTGTCCAAGCTGGAGGAGATCGCGGGGATCTACAAGGGCCTGGGACGATCAAAGACGCCTATCGCCATCATCCAAAACGGCACCCGAACCGACCAGCGGGAAATCGTCGGAACGATCAAGACCATCGTCAGGAAAGCCAAAAAAACGGAGATCAAAGGCCCGGCCGTCTTGGTGATCGGCGAGGTGGTCAACCTCGCCAAGGCAAAGGCGGTTTCCGCCGAAAATTACGTTTTCGAGGATGAATTTATCTTCCAAAACCTTGGGGCATTTCCTTTTTCAGAATAAAAAAAATCGAACAGAACTGAGTTGCGACAGGAATTGATGGAGGATATTACGGCAAACATCACCCAACTTCGGGAGGCTACTGCGAACGCCCTGGTACGGGTTAGTCAGCCCGAGACAATTCTTTCTTTGATCGAAAATCGGATTCCAAAAGGGAATGTCTTCGAAATGGCCAGAGTCGCGGGACTTTTTGCGGTGAAAAACACCGCCCACCATCTTCCCAATTCCCATCCTCAGGCTGTTGAATTCACCGGGATTGACTTTCAGATCCAGGAACTGGAAATCCATATTTCGGTAAAAGTAAAATCCGTGTGCAAAACGGATCTGGAAATGGAAGCCTTGCATGGGGCTTCCATCGTAGCGCTGACCATGTATGACATGCTCAAGCCCCTTGACAAGGGAATCTGCATCGAGCAAATCAAAATCCAGGAAAAACCGGAAAAGTCCAAGAAGGCGGGAATGCTCCAAAAACCGATCAATACCGCCGTGGTGATTTGCTCAAATGCGATCGTAAAAGGAATCAAAACGGATGCTGCCGGCCAGCAAATTTTGGAAAAGCTCAGTAGCCAAAACATCAAAATCACCTCTTACGACCTCATTCCCGATGATCTTGGCCAAATCCGGGATCTTGCCAAGTCTCTTTCCCTCCAAAATCAGCTCGTGGTTTTCAGCGGAGGCACGGGGCTTTCGAAGACCGATGTGACCACCGAAGCCCTGGAGCCGCTTCTGGACCGAAGAATTGCCGGAATCGAGGAGGCGATCCGAAGCTATGGGCAGATCCGGACTCCCCATGCGATGTTTTCCCGGAGCCTGGCAGGGATGATTGGGGACTGCATGGTATTGGCCTTGCCGGGATCCACCCGTGGGGCAGGGGAGTCCATGGACGCAATCTTTCCCCACCTGCTCCATGTGTTTCAGATTATGAAAAAGGCTGGCTGAACCCCGAAGACTGACGGCAGGATCGAGCCATCAGGGAGTCAAATCCGGCGGAGGGCACAGCTATTCCGGCAGCTTGGTAAATTTCTTTTTGGTGAAGTTGGTTTTCGGGGATTCGCAAAGCGGGCAATGATAGCCGTCTGGCAGGTTTTCGAAAGGAGTTTCCGCCGGAATTCCCTGGCTCAGGTCCCCGTAGTTGCTGTCATAAACGGTCAGACAGTCGCGGCACTGGAAGACTTCTTTGCTGACTTGATCCTTGGGCTTTACCGGTTTTTCGGGAACGGTTTTTTCCTTTCCCAACTGTTCGAAATAGACCTTGCTCAATTCGATGAGCAATTCCGGCAAGTCGGACTTGTCCACTTCCTGCACATAGACGAGGTATTCCTGCGTATTGGGATCGAAGTTTTTGGCGTGCAGCAGGTTGTAGGTGCTCCGGATCTTCAAGCCTTCCAGTTTCATCGGGGGCTCGTTTTTTTCGATGATCACGGAGGTGAAATAGTAGGCCTTCCGGGTGTAGTCCGTGATCCCAAACGTCAAGCCGTAGGTACTGATGTCATGCTTGTCAAAGTACGAGACCAGGTATTTTTTGAGTTTGAGTGCGGGTCTGTTGTTGACTGGCAGGTGCCAGTTGAGCTCCAGCATGGAGTGCCGGACATTGATCCCGTATTTGCCGAGGAGTTTTTCCCATTCCAGCTTGTATTTCTCCACGATTCCCTTGATGATCAGTGATTTCCATGGGGTGATCGAGATCTTTCCGATCAGGCAGTCAGAGCAGAGATCGCAGAGTGCCTTGAGAAAGTCGATGTAGTATTTGTTGTTTCTCCAATACAGGCCCATCCAGTAGCTGTCGGAGCCGACCCGGTTCATTCCTTCGTAGTAGGGGAAAGGGTGGAAGGGGACCTCCAGCGGCTTGTCCACCGTCCGGCTGTTGAGTTCCGCGGCGTCGTTGACCAAATCAAAGAGGAACTCAACCGTTTCGGGTTCTTCCTGCAGGATGTCTTCGATCGCGGAGGCCACTTTCGCCAGATCCCAGCTATAGATCAAAGCGGGAAACATCTGGTTGGCTTCCCAGTCGGGCAGTCTGACAAACAGGTACCAATAGTCTTCGTGCTCTGACGCGATGAAATTGAGATGTCCGGTGAAAAGCGGCACCAAGCGTTGTTTGGGATCGGTGATGTTGATCTTCAGCATCGGCTGAGCCCGAAATTGCTCCAGGATATAGAGGTATCGGTCGCTGGTGAGCCAGGGCGTATTGGGAAAAATATCCGAAGAGACGTAGGAGGAGACGATGTTTTCCGCCCCTTCTTCCTCCGGCGAAATGATCTGGAATTTGTCTTGGGGATCGATGGAAAAATCCCCGTCTTCCTTGATGAACAGGATGTCCTGCCTCGACCCCAGGGAGATGGTGTCCAGTCCGGCGCCTTCGGCAATTTCCAGGATTTGCTTGAGCTCAGCGGGAGAAAGCACCCCGCCTTTGACGACTACTCTGGAGAAGGTTTGTTTCATGCTTTTGCCTTAGAATTGTTTAGAATCTCCCTTACCTCCGTTTTGCAGCTTCCGCAGCCCAGTCCGGCCCCCGTCTGGACGCAAAGTGCGGAGAAGTCCGAACAGCCGCCTGCGATGGCTTCGAGGATATTTCCCTCCCCGACCCGGCTGCAGGAGCAGACCAGTTTGCCGATCACGGGCCGGGTTTCCGAAGATCCCATCAATAGGGATTTCCGTTTTTCGGACAGCTCGATCTTGTTTTCGATGAGGCTTTTGAACTCGGCAAACTCACTCTTGTCGCCCATCAGCACGGCACCGATCAGCAGGTCGTCCTTCACGATGCACTTCTTGTAATACCTTCTGCTCAGATCCGTGAAGACGATCTCCTCATAGCCTTCCTCGTTTTCGGGGATGATGATGTCGCCGATGCTGCACAGCTCCAGGTCTTTGAATTTGAGGATATTCATCAAAACCGAGCCGCTATACGTACTGCTGATGTCCCCTGCGATGAAATTGGCCAGAATGGCGGCTTGCTCCTCGGCGGCGGAAGTGATGCCGAAGAGTTGGTTTTCGAACTCGGCGATCTCACCGATGGCGAAGATGTTCGGGTAGTTGGTCTGGAGGTGCTTGTTGACCCTGATTCCCCGGCCGCAGACGATGCCGTTTTCCCGTGCAATCTTGATGTTGGGTTGGGTGCCGATGGCATAGACAATGGCATTGGCCTGGATGTATTTCCCGCTTTTTAGGGTGATGCTCAGATTTTTGGATACCGGATCGTCGAATACGGTACTGACCTCGTTGTCGAAGTAGATGTGGATGCCGCGCTCCTGTACGTCCAAAGCGAGCAGTTTGCTGGAAACCAGGTCCAGTTGCCGCTCCATCAGGCGGGAAGCCCGCTGCACGATGGTGACTTTGACCTGGGTGTGCTGAAGGGCAGCGGCGAGCTCCAATCCGAGCAAGCCACCTCCGACGATGACCACGTGCTGGACCTCAGAGGGCAATTGTGTGGCGTCCAGGTAATTTTTGAATTTGTCTGCATCTCCCCGGCTCCGCATCGTGAAGCGTCCGGGAAGATCCAGTTGGGCGTCTTTCGGTACAAAAGCCCTGCTTCCCGTCGCCAGGATCAACTTGTCGTAGGAATGCTCCACTCCTTGGCTGTCCCAGACCTTTTGGTTTTCCGGGTCGATTTTTTCAATGGAAAGGTTGGTCTGCAGGGTAATCTTGAGCTTGCTGAGTCCTGCTTCCTTGATCTTTTGGAGCTGCTCCCAGGTGAGCTCCTCGGTCACGTACTCCGGCAGCAAGACCCGGTTGTAAAAGGGATGGGGCTCTTTGGAAAAAACATGGATCTCGTCGCCGGAATTGTGTTCCCGGTAGTTTTGGATAAAGCGAAACGAAGCGGCACCGGCGCCGACCACGAGGATTTTTTCTTTTGGCTTCTGGTATTTGGTCACGGAGACCGTGGTGAATTTGAAATCCGGCTCTTTGGACTGCGGATCTACCCGGGTGAATGTCAGGTTGTTTGCCCGGTTGAGGTCGTTTTCGAGTTGTTTTCCCCAGTGCATGGGCAGGAAGACCACCCCGTTTCGGACGGAACCGGACAGCTTGGCACGGACACGCACCACCCCATTTTTGCTCTTTACCTCGACCACATCCCCGTCTTTGATCTTGTAGATGTAGCCGTCGAGTGGGCTGATCTCCAGCACAGGATGGGAGTAGTGGGTGCGAAGCCGGGCCACTTTCCCGGTTTTGGTCATCGTGTGCCACTGGTCCCGGATCCGTCCGGTGGTCAGGATAAATGGGTATTGTGGGCTGGTTTTTTCGGAGGTGTTCTCGATCTGCGCCGGGATATTGAAGATGGCCTTTTGGCTCGGGGTGAAGAACTTTTTGTCGGAGAAAAGCCGCGGCGTGCCGGGATGGCGGTATTCCGGGACGGGCCACTGGATGCTGCCTTCGTTTTTCAGACGGTCGTAGTTGAGGTGGGAGATGTCAATGTTCGTTCCCTTGGTCATTGCGCAGTATTCCTCGTAGATCTCTTCGGAATTGGCAAAATTGAAGCCCCGGAATCCCATTCTTTTTGCAAAATCACAGAGGATCTCCACGTCGGGACGGGCCTCTCCCGGAGGATTGATGCCCTTGGCGAGGTAAGAAATCCTGCGCTCCGAATTGGTCATGGTGCCTTCCTTCTCCAGCCAGCCCGCCGCCGGCAAAACCAGGTCGGCATAAGCTACCGTGTCCGAGCGGTGGGAAATGTCCTGTACGACCACAAACTTGGCATTGGCAAAGGCTTTTTCCACATTTCCCAGGTTGGGCAGGCTGACCATCGGATTGGTGCAGATGATCCAGACGGCCTTCATGTCCCCGTTTGCCAAGGCATCAAACATCTCCGTGGCGGTGTATCCGGGGGTGGGGGAGATCTGGTCCACGCCCCAAAAATCCGCCACATCCTGTCGGTGCTGGGGGTTTTGGAGGTCCTTGTGGACTGCCAGCAGGTTGGCCATGCCTCCCACCTCCCGGCCTCCCATGGCATTGGGCTGCCCGGTGAGGGAAAAAGGCCCATTGCCTGGCTTTCCGATTTTTCCGGTCACCAGGGAAAGGTTGATGAGCGAAAAATTCTTGTCCGTGCCGATGGAACTCTGGTTGAGGCCCATCGCCCACATGCTGATAAAGCCTTTGGCTTTGCCGATCAGGTCGCTGACTTCCCTGATTTCCTCCACGGTGATGCCACAGAGGGCAGCGGCTTCCTTGAGGGAAGTTTCCATCACCTGTTTGCGGTAGGTTTGGAAGTTTTCCGTGTGGTTTTTGACAAAGTTTTCATCCGCATAGCCCGTTTCGATCAGTCTGCGGCCGATGGCATTGTAGAGGATGATGTCGGTACCGGGGATGAGCTGGAGGTGGATGTCCCCAAAATTGGCCGAATCCGTCTTCCTGGGATCGACCACGATGACTTTGACGTTCGGGTTTTTTTCCTTGTGTTTTTCCAGTCTGCGAAAAAGGATCGGGTGGTTCCAGGCGGGATTGGCCCCGGCAATCAAAAAAACATCCGCAAGCTCGATGTCCTCATAGGAGATGGGGACGGCATCCTCGCCGAAGGTCTTTTTGTAGGCGACCACCGCCGAACTCATGCAAAGCCGGGAGTTGGTGTCGATGTTGTTGGTGCCGAGAAACCCCTTCGTCAGCTTGTTGGCGATGTAGTATTCCTCGGTCAGGCACTGGCCGGAGATGTAAAATCCGACGCTGTTGGGGCCGTATTTGCGGATCATGGATTTGAAAACCGCCGCCGCCCTGTCCAAGGCATCGTCCCAGCTTACCCGTTCGCGCGGATGTGAACGGCTCCAGCGCATCTCCGGATGGAGGATTCGGTCGGAGACGTCGTTGACTACGTAGTGGAGGTTCATCCCCTTGGAGCAGAGCATTCCCGCATTGACCGGGTGATCCGGGTCACCGGCTACACTTACTTTGGCTTGCGGGCTTACTTCTGCGAGGATCCCGCAGCCGACACCACAATAGGAGCAGGTTGTTTTTGTTTTCGTTTTGGAATTCACAGGCGGTAAAATTGGCCGGACGGGGATACAAAGAAAGGCACTTTCTCCGATGAAGGCCATTGGGGAATGTGCTGTTCCGCGGATTGGCAGTGCAATTTACTCCTCGATATGGATTAATTCGGGAGATAATTGTTCCAGTTCCTTTTTCGCGGTTTTTTCGTCTTCCAGGCTAAACCTGATGATGAGCGTGGCGATGCCCGTCACGACGATCAAAAGTCCGATCTGCAGGTATCCGCCAGAAACCGCCGCGGCTTCGGCCGCTGCCTGGGCAGCGCTGAGCGCCTCTTCGCCCAAAGCCCCGTTCGCCTGGAGTGCCAAATCCCCCGCCTCGGCAGATTTGTATTTCAAAAAGAGGGCGGTAACAAACGCCCCAAAATTCCCGCCTGCTCCCACGATGCCCGAAATCGAGCCGATTGCTTTCTTGTTGATGAAGGGAACCACCGAAAAAGTCGCCCCTTCGGCCATCTGAACCGTGAGACTGAATCCGATCAAGAGCACGATTCCCAGGATCAGACTGGTGGCAGTGGAAAACAGGCCAAGCATCAGGCCTTCGGCCACGATGATGGCGGCGAGAAACCAGACCCGGCCTTTCAGGCCGCTTGTTTTCCCGTACTTGTCCCCAAACCAGCCTCCCAGTGTCCGGGCAAAGATGTTCATCAGGGCAAAGGACAGGACCAAATTTCCGGCGGTGATCCGGCTCAGGCCAAAGGTGTGCTGCAGGTAGTCGTCCATCGTGCCGTACACCGTCAGCTCGATGCCAAAGCAAGCCGCATAGACCGCAAACAGTACCCAAACCCGGTAGTCTTTGGCAGCCTCCAGGAAGCCGACGCTGTCTTTTTTGCCTTTTGGTATTTTTTCGCCCCTCGCTACCAGTTCCGAGTAGTTTCCGGCAGGGGTGTCTTTGGTGAAAAAGTAGTACAGGATGCCCGTCAAAAAGCAGATGATTCCGATCCATACCATGGAATATCTCCAGGCGTCGGACTCTGCCACGCCAAAGGCAATGACCGATGCCGCCAGCAGGGGCATTCCCAAGCGGTTGGCGCCTCCGCCGAGATTTCCCCATCCGGCAGAGGTGGCATTGGCCGTGCCGACGATATTGGGGGCAAACATCAGGGAAGTATGCACTTGGGTGATGACGAAGGAAGCCCCGATAAAACCCGTGAAAAGACGACAGAGATAAAACTGCATCGTGGTCGTCACCAGCCCGCTCCAGATGACGGGAATAGCCCCCAAAACCAGCAGCCAGGTGTAGCAGATCCTCGGACCGTATTTGTCACACAGCTTTCCGATCAGCAAGCGGGAGAAAATAGTCCCTGCCACGGCATAAACCACCGAGTTCCATTTCTGCTCCGCGGTCAAGCCCAAATCCCTCACCACATCAGGCATGAAGGGAATGATGCCAAACCATGCAAAAAAGCAGATGAAAAAGGCGAAGGAGGTGATCCAAAAAGTCCGGATCGGCACGCTTTTGAAATCCCCGAGATTCAGATGCGTGGCTTTGAGTTGAGCTTGGTTTTTCATAATACTTACTTTTGGCTGGAATAAAAGTAAGTAATAATACTTATATCATGAAAATAATACGTAATAAATTTAGACAGAAAAATCAAAAACCCATTCCTTTTGGGAGAAACGGGCCTTATACGCAAATAAAAATACTTAGATTAGGGCTAGATCAGGTTGAGCTCCTTGGATTTTTGGGTCAGTTCGATCAGGTTTTTGACGTTGAGTTTTTTCATCAGGTTAAAGCGGTGGACCTCGGCGGTTCGCCTGCTGATCTTGAGGGCTTCGGCGATATCGTTGTTTCCCTTTCCGTCGAGGATCAATTCGAGAATCTGCTTTTCCCGGTTGGTGAGCAGGGAGATTTCTTCGGAAGAGCTAGGCGGTTTCTGGGCCGGTTTGGCCCTTCCCTTGACGAAATTGTCGATGATGATCTCCGAGATATCACCGGAGAAATACTTGCCCCCGGCGGCAATGGAGTGGAGGGCCTTGAGAAATTCCGCCTTGCTGCTGCCCTTGAGCAGGTATCCATCCGCGCCCGACTCGATGGACTCCACGACGTACTCTTCGGAGTCGTGCATGGACAGCACCAGTTTTTTCACCTTCGGAAAGTCTTTGGTCAGATGTTTTACCACTTCCAGGCCATTCATCTGGGGCATACGGATGTCCACGATCAGGAGGTCAGGCTGCTCTTGGGAAATCACCTTCAAGGCTTCGTTTCCGTCCGAAGCCTCCGCAATGACCTTGAATTCGGCCTCGTTTTCCAGCAGGGACTTGATTCCGTCCCGGACGAGCTCATGGTCATCCGCCAGCACAATTCGGGTTGGGTTCATTGTTTCTAAAGTTATTGTTTTGTGATTATCCGCAATTTTATGGTAAGCCCTCGATTCGCCAGTTTCGTGGCGGATAATTGTCCACAGACCACGGTCGACCGTCCACAGCAGGTAAATTTGGACTTTAAACCTAGTATTTATTTGGTAAGCGGCAAGAAAGCAGACAATCATCTATTACTTAGTCCCAAAGTAAGGGATTTTTACGTAATCAGATGCCGGAAATCAATTCAAAGGGACATTCAGCGTGACTTTGGTGCCTTTTTCCGGTGCGGAATTGATGAACAGCCGTCCGTTGATGTATTTGATGCGCTCCTGCATGAAGGTCAGTCCCATCCCGCCGTCTTTGTCGGGTTTTGGTTTTACGGATTTCTTGTCAAAGCCCTTTCCGTTGTCGTCCACGGTGATGCTGAGGATTTTTTCGCTGTGGGAGATGGTCACCAGGATCAGTGTGGATTCTGCGTATTTGATCGCATTGTTGATGGCTTCCTGGGTGATCCGGTAGAGGTTGATCTCGACCAGGGAATCCAGCCGGCGGCTGAAATCGGACTTGTTCATCAGGATGATGTCCTTGCCGGTCAGTTTGCCGAGTTCCTGGGTGAGCTCGGTCAGGGCAGGCACCAGGCCGTAGTCCTTGAGTTCGGGAGGAGTGAGGTTGAAGGTTGCCGTCCGCACGCCCTTGATGATGTTTGCCGTCAGTTCCTTCAGTTTGTCCAGCTTGGCCTGGGCTTTTTCGCCTTCGCTGAGATCCACGCTTTCCAGCAGGTATTTCAGTCCGGTGAGCATCTGGCCGATGCCGTCGTGGATGTCTTTGGCGATGCGGTTTTGCTCGTTTTCCTGGTTTTCGATGATCTGTCGGCTGATGGTATGCTGCTGGAGCATCTTTTCCTCAAAGCTCTCCCTGGTCAGTTGCTGTACCTCAAGCTGCGCTTCTTTCCGCTTGGTAATGTCCATGCAGATGATGATCAGTTCGGATTTTTCGCCGGAATGAAAGGGGATCATGGAGAAGTCCAGCCAGAGGTCCTGCCCCGTCGGTGTGGCGGCTTTGACCTCTCCCTGCCATCCGGATTTTTTGTTTTCGGCAATGATCCGGTCGAGGGTCTGGCGCTCGTTTTCCAGGGGCGTGAGCACATCGGAAAGCTTGGCGTTTTGGTTGAACTTCTGAAATTTCACGAGTTTGGCGAAACGGTCTCCGATGTGGGTGATGTGTCCGTCTGTCGAAATCCTCGCAAACAGCAGGATCTGGTCCATGGCCTGACTCAGGGCCCGAAGCTCCCGCACGGACTTTTCCTTGGCCTGGCTGAGCACGTCGGCATCCTGGGCCATCTTGACCGCCTTTTTCTCGGCTTCCATCAGCACCCGGATGCTGGCCTTCATGGCCTTGGCGGAGGGCCAGAAGATGATCAGAAACTCGGCAAGCAAGACCAGCAGGGTGAAGAGCGTGATGACGAGCTCGAGCTGCTTGAGACTGTTGACTTTTTCCTTTGCTTCGAAATCGTACCGGTTGACGATTTCCTCCATCCGGGACAGGAACTCGTCGCCACTTTCCAGGATTTTGTCCGCCAGCTCCCCGAGTGCCGCAGCGTCCGGCGCAGTGTCCGCGGAAAGCTGGATCAGGCGGTCGGTATTGGCGAGGATGGATTCAAAATGGGGTTGGATTCCCCCAAACATCCGCGCGACCTCCGGGCTGTTGTCGGGGTTTATCCCGAGATGTTCGTCACCGGACTGCAGTGCCTTGTGGCCCGTCTCCCAATTGGCTTTGGTGGCGGCGAGCGTGTCTTGGAGGGATTTTCGCCCAGTCTCCGATTGCGCCAGGGTCAAGAGCAGCACTTCCTTGCCCAGCTTTTGGCTGAGCATCCGCTGCCTCCCGGCGACATTGACCAAGCGGCTGTCGTCTTCCTGGTCGGCCAGGTATTGCCTGATCAGGATCTGGCTGGTAATCAGTGAAATGGCGATGGCGCCGAGCGCAATGAGGTAGAGACGCCGGAGCCTGCTGAAGGTGACCTGGTCGAGGGTGTTGGTATTCTCAGTCATTGCTGTCGAAAAGTGCTTCCTGGATGATGCGGAGACTTTGGGAGGAGAACTTGAGTTGGAGTGCTTCTTTTTGGGCTTTTTCGGACATCTTTCCCCAGGTTTTTTTCAGGATGTCCTTGATCTTTTCAAACTCGTGCTTGGCCACAAAGTCTTCGAGGTAGTATTCCAAAAAGACCAGGCAGACGACATCTTCCAAAATCTGGGTTTCGAAGTCGGTCTTCAGTTGTTTTTTGCGGATCAGAAATTTCACTTTGGAGATAAAATCCTCCCCAAATCCGGCTTCCAACAGGAGCTTGCCGGTCAGGTCGGCGTGCATCTTTTTGAGCTCTTCTCTCCAAGTCAGATATCCCGTCCGGTCCATCGGATATTCCGAGCGACCGATCTTCCACCTGCCGATGTGCTGGGCGCGGGCGGCGATCTTCAGGTGCTCGGAGGCATCGGGGGCGAATTCGCCCAGTTTCTTGGTCATCCGGTGGGAATAGAGCAACTCTTTGGGAAAAGCCTTTCCTTTCCAGGTCTCTTTGTTGGGGTCTTCGGCGTTGATTTGGTCGATCAGTTGGATGGCTTTGTCGGCTGGACTCATTTGGAAAGAAATTAATCGGCAAATCCAATATAGACATTTCCTTCCTCAACTTTGACCGGATAGGTGGCGATGCTGTAATCTTCCCCGTTCAGGTTGGAGCCGTCTTCCAGGGAAAAGGTCTTTTTGTGCATGGGGCAGGCCAGTTTGGGGATTCCCCCGGTATCGCCCATCAGTCCGCGTGACAGGACCATTTCCATCTTGTGGGGACAGAGGTTTTGGCAGGCATACCATTTTTGGGTTCTCGTGAAGTGATAGACGGCGATCTGCCGGGAGTTGTGCTTGATGCAGGCTCCGGCGTTTTCGGGAAAATCGGACACCAATCCCACTCTCACCCAAGAAATGACATCGGGCAGTTGGACGGTTTGATAGAGGCTCACAATTTCTTCCATAGGTTCAAAAGGTTGGGGATTACCAGGGTTTTGGCATCTTTTGTTCACGAAGCGGCACAAAGACCAGTTGGTCGTCGGACTCGTCGGTGTTGATGAATGGCTTGAATCTTTTCAGGGTTTCGGGATCCTGGATGGCTTCCTTCCACTCACAGGCATATCGCTCGACCAGCCCGTCCATTTCTTTTTCAAATTCTTCGGCCATCCCGAGGCAGTCGTCCACCACGACTTTTTTGAGGTAGTCGATTCCCCCCTCCAGTTTCTCCAGCCAGGTAGAAGTCCGGATCAAGGGCCCCGCCGTGCGGATGTAATAGATCAGGAAGCGGTCCAGGTATTTGATGCAGGTGTCGTCGTCCAGTTGGGAAGCGAGGAGGATGGCATGTTTCGGATTTGCCCCTCCGTTGCCGCAGACGTAGAGATTCCAGCCGCCTTCGACGGCGATCACCCCAAAGTCCTTGCCCCGGGCCTCGGCACATTCCCGGATGCATCCGGAGACCCCTCCTTTCAGCTTGTGGGGGGAACGGAGGCCTTTGTAGCGCTCTTCGATGCGGATCGCGAAGCTTACGCTGTCGTGCATCCCAAAGCGGCACCAGGTCGAGCCCACGCAGCTCTTGACGGTTCTCAGCGATTTGCCATACGCGTGCCCGCTTTCGAAACCGGCATCGATGAGTTCCTTCCAGATCAGAGGGAGTTCGTTCAATTGCGCTCCAAAAAGATCAATCCGCTGTCCGCCCGTAATCTTGGTGTAGAGGTCATACTTTTTGGCAACCTGCCCCAGTACGACCAGCTTTTCCGGGGTGATCTCCCCGCCGGGAACCCTCGGCACGACGGAATAGGTGCCGTTTCGTTGGATGTTTGCCAGAAAGCGGTCGTTGGAATCCTGGATCGCGACCTGTTTGTTGGCGGTCTCCATGAAGATGCTGGCGAAGATGGACGCCATCACGGGCTTGCAGACCTCGCAACCGTGGCCTTTGCCGAATTTGTCGAGCGCTTCGTTGTATCCGGTGGTTTTGTTCAGTTTTACCAGGTCAAAGAGCTCCTGTCTGGTGTATTCGAAGTGTTCGCAGATGGTTTCCTTGACCTCCTTGCCGAGCGATTTGAGGGTTTCTTTGACCAGATCGGCCACCATCGGCTTGCAGCCCCCGCAGCAGGTGGAGGCTTTGGTTTCTTTGATCACTCCCTTGAGATCCTGGCAGGCACCGCTTTGGATTGCCTCACAGATCGCGCCTTTGCTCACCGACTCACAGGAACAGATCTGGGCGGTGGCCGGGAGGTCGAGGACCGATCCCAAGAGGCTTTTTGATTCTCCGCCCCGCTGTCCCAAGATCAGGTCTTCGGCATTTTCGGGGAGTTTCATCCCGTTGAGATACAGTTGGAAAAGCGTGTTGTAGTCGGAGGAATCCCCGACCAAAATGCCCCCCAGCAACCTAGTGCCGTCTTTGCTGATGTTGATTCGCTTGTAAATCCCCCGCTGCTTGTTTTCATAGCGGATGACTGTCACCTGTTCATCTTCGAGGAAGGGGTCGCCAAAGGAAGCGACTTCCGTCCCCACCAGTTTGAGCTGGGTGGACATGTCTATGGAGGGACTCATGCGCTTGGATCCGCCCATGATCTGATCCAGCGCCACTCCGGCCATTTCATATCCGGGGGCGACCAGGCCATAGGTGGCTTGGTTGTAGAGGGCCACTTCCCCGATGGCATAGATGCCCGGTACGGAAGTTTCCATCTTGTCGTTTACCAGGATTCCCCCGCGGTCGCCGACGGCAATTCCGGAGTTTTTGGCCACTTCGTCCCGGGGTCGGATCCCCGCCGATATGATGATCATGTCCACGGGCAAAGCGGTGCCGTCCGTGAACTCGATCCGTTCGATCTGGTCTTTGCCGATGATTTCCCTGGAGTTTTTGCCCAGATGGACTTTCATCCCCAGGCTCTCGATCTTGGACTGAAGCAGGTCAGAGGCCGGTTGGTCCAGTTGCCTCGGCATCAGCCTGGGGGCAAATTCGACCACATGGGTCGTCATTCCCAGCTCTTTGCTGGCGTTGGCGGCTTCCAGTCCCAAAAGCCCGCCGCCCAAAACGGCGGACTGGAATTTTCCCTTTGCCTTGAGCTTGTTCGAATAGTCCTGGATCGCCTCCAGGTCCTCGATGGTCCGATAGATGAAGATTCCTTCTTTTTCCGAGCCTTTGATGGAAGGGACAAAAGGCGAGGAGCCAGTCGCCAAAACCAGGTAATCGTAGTCAAAGGATTCGTTTTTGTGGGTAAAGACCTGCTTGTTTTCGGTGTCGATCCAGGAGACCAACTCGGAAGTCCGCAGGGTGATGTTGTTTTCCCGATACCAATCCAAGGGAGCCAAAAGCAGCTCATCCGGGGACTCTAGGCTGAAGTATTCGCTCAGGTGTACGCGGTCGTAGGCGGGCCTGATCTCTTCTCCAAAAACGAGGAGGTCAAACTGACTGCGATTGGGGTGGGCGGCGAGTTTTTCGCAAAACTTATAGCCTACCATTCCGTTGCCGATCACTATTATCCGTTCCATGTCTACGTAATTTGAATTAAAAGTAAGTAAATATACGTATTAATGAAATTGCTTTCCAAGAAAAAAATCAGATTTCTAAGTAAAATAAAGAAAAAATGGTCTTTTGGCTTTGGAAGAGCCAATAAGTATCTTAAGTAACCGGTCTTCGTGCTCCCTATGTATTCAAGGCAGGGCGGTGGAAATTGTACGTAGGATTCGTGTAAGCCGGAAATCAGTGATGAAGCAGGGAAATCGCTTTTAAAGCAGTCGTTTCATTTCCATTGAAGAAAGCTGAAAATGCCATTACAGACTGCTAAAACAGGATGGGACTGAAGGACATGAAGCACGCTTCCAGCAGCGGGAAATTTTTAACCGCAAACACAAAGGGATTTTCACCACGGAGCACGCCAAGGCGTAGTTGGATTTGAATCAGGCCACGAAAGAACTCCAATCGAAACTTTCCCGGCTAAGCTTTTTCAAGAACGCAGAGAAAAAGCTGAAGCTTTTCGGGAAAATCTCTGTGGTTAAAAAAGATTAACCGCGAAGACCGCGAAGGAACGCAAAGAAAATTTCACCGCGGAGGCCACCGAGA
>CAZGYC010000009.1:0-95178 GCA_964530015.1 uncultured Limnohabitans sp.
GGCTTTCCTTCAGTGCCTTGAAGGCGCCTTCTTCGGTATCCAGTCTCAGGTCAGCTTCCCGCTTGTTGGCATCGGGTCCATGGCAGGCGAAACACTTGTCGGAAAGGATCGGCCGGATGTGAAAATTGTAGCTGATCTGGTCGGAACCAGCCAAATCCACCGAATCGGATTCCTTTTGTCCACAACTCCACAGGCCGCCTATCGATGCCAGAAGCATCAGGGGAAGAAAGGGTTTTCGGAAAGGCATTTTTGGAAATTATTGTTTGAGGCGAAAAAGTTACTGAAAAATTTTAAGAAAGTTAGGGCATTTGCATAAAATGCAAAAAAAACGGAGCAACAGTTTGTCGAAAAGGCCTTTTTGGAGCCGTTTTCCCGTTTTCTTCTGAAAAGTCTTCCGATTGGCGAATAGGTGATTTACGACACCGTGCAATCATTCGACGTCTTCTTTGGTCAGTCACCCGACGCCGGACATCCTTCGATGGCTTTGCCGGAACGGCCGCCAGCCGGAGATTGGAGGATTTTCATTGTTTCTGTTTTGAAAACCCCTTCCACTGTAGCTTTTTCCGATTGGATCACGTCAGCGGTTTGACCGCTTGTCCCGGCTCTGTCACTTTTGCTTTAGATCAAAAGAAGTCGGGGAAGGGTCAAAATTATCACACCGATAAACTTAGATATCAAAAAACCGCCATATTTGCGTTTGGATAAAGTTTTACCTTTTTCGGTAATGCTCCCGAACAACAAATGGCTTGAAGTATCGGCCCAAACCCGAAAAGCGGAAACCATCTGAATGGAATATTCACCGATTCTCAAGATATCTGCTCCCGAAGGGAAATCTTTGGGCAGATTTGACCAGGCCAAAAGAACCACCAACCAGTCCATGAAAATATTCTTTACAATTTTAGGGTGTGTATTGCTTTGTGTTTCGGCATCGGCGCAGCGGGCATCGGATTCCAAGGCCCTTGCCGGACTTTTGGCGAGGTACTTTGAGACAACGGGCAAGAGGATTTTGATCCTGGACAGCGACGTGGACAAACTCAATGCCGCAAACGGGGCTGACATCGGGGATTTGCCGGCTGTCCTGACCGAAGGCGGCCCCTATTCTTACTTCACTTTCCGGGAAAAATATGTGGTCATCTATCCTTCCGAGCTCCGGGAAAAGTACCGGGAGACAGCGAAAGCGGACGCTTCAGTCGCTGAAGAAAACGTGTTCACCGTAAAAGGAAAGATCCGGGACAACGAATTGAAGACCGTTCTTCCGGGTGCGCTTTTTGCCATTCCCCAGCTTGAACTGGCCGCGCAGGCGGACAACAGGGGCGAGTTTGCCCTGCAGCTACCGGAAGGGACCTATATCGGATATTTCAGCTCGATGGGAAAGCAGACCGAGCAGAAGATCCTCAAGGTGTACAGGGATCTGGAGCTGGATGTGACGCTGTTTGAATCCATCAGGGAGCTGGATATGGTCACGGTGACTGACCGGGCGATCGACGCCAATGTCATGGGCACTTTGCCGGGTGCTACCCGGATGCCGATGGAGGAGCTGAAACTCCTGCCGCCGCTTTTGGGTGAGGTGGACGTGGTCAAAAGCATGCTGCTCCTGCCGGGCGTCTCCACGGTGGGAGAGGGCGCTTCGGGATTCAATGTTCGCGGCGGCGGCGTGGACCAAAACCTGATCTTGATGGACGGGGCCCCGGTGTACAATCCCTCGCACATGTTTGGCTTTTTCAGCATCTTCAACCAGGATGCGGTCAAGGATGCCACGCTCTACAAGGGCGACATTCCCGCCCAATACGGGGGAAGGCTCAGCTCGGTATTGGACATCAAGACCATTTCGGGAAATCCCGAGGAATGGTCCCTGAACGGCGGAGTCGGATTCTTGTCAAGCAGGCTGGGAGCAAATGGCCCCCTGGGCGAAAAGACCCAGGTGATGGCTACCGTGCGGGCGGCCTATCCGTCCTGGGTTTTGAGGAAGATCCCAAACGTCAGCGTCAGCGAAAGCAGCACCAATTTTTTGGACGGAAACCTGAGAATCGACCATCAGATCAACGAGCGGAACAGCCTGACGGCCAGCGGCTATACCAGCACGGACTATTTTCGTTTTGGGGCGGACACCGCATACACCTGGCAAACAAACCTGGCCAGCCTGAAGTGGAAAGCCTATTGGGGGGAGCATCTGGGAAGCGAGGTGAATCTGACCTATTCCGGATACCGCTATTCCGTCGTGGGAGAGAAAAACCCCCTGGACTTTGAGCTGCAGTCCTCCATCGACAATCTGGGCCTTCAGCAGCAGTTTGAATGGTCTGGTGACAAGCTTGCAGGACTCCAGTTTGGCTATCAGATCAACTCCTATCGGATGGGAATGGGCGACCTGACGGCCAATTCGGAAGAGAGCCTGGTCAGTCCCCGGCAGATCCAGGACGAGCAGGGAATCGAAGGGGCGCTCTACTTTCAGATACCCTGGAAGATCAGTGACAAACTCCAGGGACAGATGGGATTGCGGTACTCCCATTTTGCCGCTTTGGGGCCAAAGGAAGTGTACGTCTATGAGCCCGGTGTCCAGATGGAACCCGAAACCATCACCGATACGCTGCACTACAGTTCGGGGGATGTCATCCAATCCTATGGGGGATTCGAGCCCAGGTTTACCCTCAGGTATGCGTTCACGGATGATTTTTCCGTCAAGGCCTCGGTCAACCGCAGCATCCAGTACCTCCACCTGCTGACCAACAATTTTGCGGCGGCCCCCGTTGACCTGTGGAAGCTGAGCGATTCCTACATCCAACCCCAACAGGCCTGGCAATATGCGCTGGGGCTTTACAAAAACCTCAACCAGAACAAGATCGAGACGTCCCTGGAGCTGTACTACAAGGACATGCCGAGCATCGTCGAATACCGCGACGGGGCACGGTTGCTTCTGAATCCGACGTTGGAGACGGATTTGGTGATGGGTACGGGCTATGCCTACGGTGCGGAATTCCTGGTCAGGAAAAACGGCGGAAAGCTGAATGGATGGGTTTCCTACACCTTCAGCAGGACCTTGCGAAAGGTCGTGCCCGAATATGGCGAACCGATAAACAACGGAGAATATTTCCCCGCCAACTGGGACCAACCCCATGACCTGACCCTCGTGACTACCTGGCAGCCGGTGAAAAGGGTTTCCTTCAATGCCACCTTCAACTACAGAACGGGCAGGCCGATCACCCTTCCCAGCGGGATTTACGACATCGGCGGGGAGATCGTCATCGACTATCAGGAGCGAAACCAAGCCCGGATTCCAGACTATCACCGACTGGATCTGGGGATGACGTATTACTTCTACCAAAAGAAAAACAGCAACTACAGAAGTTACATCGTCTTTTCGGTTTACAATGCCTATGGAAGAAGGAATGCCTTTTCCTGGTTTTTCCAGCCCACCCCGGAACTCGGGATCCCGAAATCCTATCGCTTGTCGGTGATCGGTACGGTGATCCCCTCTGTCACCTATAATTTTGCAATCCGATGAAAAAGACGATTCGCCTCGGGGTTTTGGTCGGAGTGTTTCTGGGGATTTCCTCCTGCATTGATGAGCTCAATCTGGCTTTGGAAGAATCCAACCAGGCTTTGGTGATCGATGCGTGGCTGGGAAATGTGCCTGCGGACACCTACGTGAAAGTTTACCAAACCGCCCCCTACGTCTCGGGGGCTTTGAACCCCAGCTACACGCCTGTCCCGGTAGATCGTGTCGCAATCGAGGATCGGGAGGGACAGCGCATGGTGCTCAACAGGATAGGGGGGATCTTTAGGGCACCCGCCGATTTTTATCCGGAAGCGGGAAAAGACTACCGATTGGTCATAGAGCTGTCTGAGGGAGCGGTTTTTGAGAGCTCTTGGGAAACCATGCCACCGCCCGTCGTGATCGAAGACATCGTGGCCGTGGCTTCCGAGCGGCAGGTCATGATTACGAGCGGTGAATCCCAGTTTTTCCAGACCCGGACTTTTGCAGACGTACAGGCCAGGGTGACCGATCCCGGCGTGGGGGAATTGGGCTATCTGATCGAGACTTCGGGGATAGAAGAATTGTACACCAACTCCAACTCGGACAACTGCTCCTGTATCTGCTATGAATACCGGCCGAATATCTTCGCGGGAATGAACCTGACCTCCAATTCTTTTTTTCAAGGCAGGGATTTTGGGATTTCACTCGGGGAAATTCCGCTCAGCCACCTTGGAAAATATTACGTCAGTGCCAAGGTAAAGGCCGTCACCCAGTCCAACTATGACTATCTGAGCCGGGTGGACGAGCAGCAGCGCAATTCGGGAAGCATCTTTGATCCGGCACCGTTCCGCATCAGGGGAAACATCAAAAAGCGGGGGGAAGGAAACCAGCTTGTATTGGGAGGTTTCTTTCTCTTTCAGCAAAGCACCTTCGAAAAGATGCTGTTTAGAGCCCAGATCAGAAGTGAGTCTTTGGAGCTGAACCACCGGCCGGAGCCCCTGCCGATGGTCGGGGGCAGTTGTACCGAGTTTTATAGAAACGCCACCTCCATTCCCCCAGCCCCGTTCCGACCATGAAGCCCATTCCCCTCGTGTTGACACGCCCCAATTCGCCCAACAGTCCATTCAGCCGGTTGGGAAAATGGACAGGACTGCGCATGCTATCCCAATTTTGTGACCAGATGGGGAAAGCGGCCATTTATTGGATCGCCTTTTCTTTGGCTTTGATTTCCTGCGTCGATGAGATTCATCTGGACGTTCCGTCCACTGCGTCGAATCTGGTCATCGACGCTTGGCTGGGCCCTTCGTCGGATCAGTCCTACGTGAGGGTCTATCGCTCAGCCAAGTTTCTGTCGGGGACGCTGGCTCCGAGATACTCCAAAGTATCCGTCAATCGGATGTATGTGGAGGATGAGTCAGGCCGACGGGTCTTTTTCCCCAATACATCCGATACCACGCTAGCCTACTGGCCCAACGCGGGTCAGTTTTTTCCCTCCGGGATAAAGTACCGGCTCCATGTGGTCACCGATGAGGACGAGTATCAGTCGGAATGGACGCTGATGCCGGAGGCATCGTCGTTTGAGGGATTTGAGGCCGTGTCCAAGGAAAAGCCCGTATTTGTGCTTTCCGGCGACATGCCGGTCCAAGTCACCGGGGCATCCGCCGATCTCAATGTCAGCATTGTCAATCCCTCCGAGCAGGAGGTAGGCTACCTGATCAGCTCCACAGGAATATCCGAGGCTTTGACCACTGCCGACTGTGAAAACTGCACATGCAACTGCTATCTTGAGGTGCCCATACTTTTCTCGGGAATGAACCTGGAGTCAAGCGGATCCGGCAACAGTCCCAAGCCGGTTACCTTGGCGGAGCTGGACATCACGTCCACGGGTAGGTTTTATCTTGAGTCCACGATCCGGACGGTATCCAAAGACAACCTGGAATACCTTCAGCAGATCCACAAGCAGCAGCGGAACACCGGAAGTATATTCGATCCGGCTCCTTTCAAGATCAGGGGAAACATCAAAAGTATTGCCCATCCTGAGAAGGAAGTGTTGGGGAATTTCATGGTGTATCAGGAAGATACCTTCAATCAGATGGTTTACCGGGCAGAGATTTACCGGCAAAACCCGGCTTTGCCTTTTGCTTTTGACGAGACCGGCCATGTGAAGTGCGACTGCAAAGAGTACTATCCTTATGCGCTTCCCTACACCCCAGACCCCTTTCTGCCATGAATTTCAAACCCTTGGTTTTAGCCTGTTTCTGCCTGTTCCCACTTTTCGATTCCTTTGGCCAGGAAAGTGGGCTGAAAAAAGTGGAGTTGGAAAATTTCCTCTTGATCACCGACCAGGATGCCTATCTGGCGGGGGATCGGGTTTGGTTTGCCGCCAAGCTGCTCAAAAACCATGAAAGCTATCGCTACAGCAAGCTGGCCTACATCGCCGTGTTGGACGCCGCGGGCAAGCCGATCCATCAGGAAAAAATGCTCCTCACCGGACAGGACATGGTCTATGGGGATTTGTTTATCCCGGAGAACGCCCAGTCGGGTGTTTTTTCCATCGTGGTGTATTCCAAATGGATGTCCAATTTTGGGGATTTTCCCATTGCAAAAAGGGCGTTTTTGGTGGTGAATCCCAGATCCCCAAAGTCGGCGGGGGAACCGGCGTTGTTTTGGGAGCAAATTCCGTTTGAGAATGCCCCGGTCAGCATCTTCCATACCTCAGACCGGGCCGAAGTGGTCGAGATTCAGGACCGGTCCGGCAAAACCCTGGAAGTCCTGGAGGGAGTGGCTCCGATGAAAAAGACCCTTTCGGGCGTAAAGCCGACAGAAGGATACCAAGTGGTGTTCCGAAACCAGGCCTTTCCGATTGAACCGGAAAAATGGCGTTGGGATCCGTCTGATTTTTCCCTAACTCCCCCTATGGGACAGGGGGATTTCAGGATTGTCGCCCATACCGATTGGATGGTCCTGGAAGAGATCAAATCAACCGGGCAAAAATCCCTGCTCGACAAAACGCTGTACCAAAACCTGAACTCTTTCAAGATCTCCGTGCTCAATGGATCCGGCGAGCTGATTTGGAGCTATCAGGTGCAGCTTGCAGCCAGGAATTCCGGGCAGATGCAAATCGGCTCCAAAGGAAAGACAGGCCAGGAACTGAAGCTTGATTTGGTAGGCTTCTCGGGGCAATACAGCAACGGACTGGTGTTGGCCAGCGCGGAGGAAGATTCCCAAATCACCGGTTTTGTGGAAATCCTGAACCATCCCAACTGGAAAAACCTCAGCGGCGGGAACACTGCGCCCAATTTGGTTTCGGCGCTGGGCCATGAGGTCGAAAGTCCCCTGCTGCTCAAGGATTACAGCCCGATGTTTGACTACAAATTGTGGTCTGTGGACATCGCGGCCCGGTTTGCAAGCTCCGTACATCCGCCGGGCTTCGGTTTTGCCCTTCCTGCGGAGCTGGTACAGACCCAGATCGACCGAAGGGTCTATCAGGACCATTTTGGGATTGCCGATGAGGTGGTGGAGCTCCAGTCCCCGTTTACCCCGGACAAGGTGTACCATCTGGAAGACTACGACGAGTTTCCGGATTTGGAGTCTTTTGTGAAGGAGATCGTGCCGCAGGTCCGGCTCAGGAAGCCAAGTTCCGGGTCGGGCAAGGAGATTTTCATCGCCAACACGGACAACCAACACGTGAAATTCAACAAGAAGCCCCTGGTCTTGATCGATTTTTACCGACCGGCATCGATGGAGGAAGTCTGGAACATCGACCTGACGACCCTGGACAGGATCGAGTTGTACTACCATCGCTCCACGGTGCAGATCACCAATTTGGGGGAAGCCGTGGGAGATGGGCTGATTGTGTTGTTTACCAAAAACAACGGCTACTTTCTGAAAAACAACGTGCCGAAGGAACGGTACTTTCTGTCGGATGTGAGTGTGCCGCGCCTTCAGAACTATTCCGAAAGAACTTTCCGGTCGGTCAGCGCCAATCAGATGCAGCACATGGATGCCGGGCTGAGTTTTGACCGTGGGAGGAGCAAATCCGGAAACCTGAAGTTTGATACCGCGGGCAATTGGCTGGTCCAAACTTGGGTTTTTGGAAACTCGGGATTTGAGCGGATCCAAAAACGGATTCAAATCGACCCCTGAAAAGGAGGCTTCCCAACTGCCGAAACAAAAAAAGCCACTCGATAAAGTGGCTTTTTTTGGTGGGGTCCAATCGTTTGGTCAGGATTTGAAAATCGAGAAATCGAAGGTTTCCAGGAATTTGGTAGTGAAATTGCCTTCTTTGAACTGCTCGTTTTCCAACAGGGCAATGTGGAAGGGAATCGTGGTCTTGATGCCGTCGATCACAAACTCTTCCAAGGCCCGCTTCATCCGTACGATCACTTCTTCCCTCGACTGGCCGCTCACGATGAGCTTGGCAATCATCGAATCGTAATTGGGCGGAATGACATAGCCTGCGTACACGTGGGAGTCGACCCTTACGCCACGGCCGCCGGGAATGTGCAGGTTGAGGATCTTGCCGGGACTCGGCCTGAACCCGTGGGCGACGTCTTCGGCATTGATGCGGCATTCCATTGCGAAAAGCTTTGGAAAGTAGTTTCGTCCCGAGATGGTCTCTCCGGCCGCCACTTTGATCTGCTCCTTGATCAGGTCAAAATCCGTCACTTCCTCGGTGATCGGATGCTCCACCTGAATCCGGGTATTCATCTCCATGAAATAGAAGTTGCGGTCTTTGTCCACCAAAAACTCGATGGTTCCCGCTCCTTCGTAGCCGATGGCTTCGGCCCCCTTGATGGCGGCTTTGCCCATCGCATCGCGAAGTTCGTCTGTGATAAAAGGGGAAGGGGTCTCTTCCACCAGTTTTTGGTGTCTTCGTTGGATGGAGCAATCCCGCTCGGAGAGGTGGCAGGCTTTTCCGTTTTTGTCGCCGACTATCTGGATCTCGATGTGGCGTGGTTCCTCCACGAATTTTTCGAGGTAGAGGCCGTCATTGCCAAACGCGGCACCGGACTCCATCTTGGCATCGTCCCAGGCTTTTTTGAATTCCTTGTCTTCTTTTACGATGCGCATTCCCCGGCCTCCGCCACCCGCGGTAGCCTTGAGGATGACCGGATAGCCCATTTCATTGGCAATCCGGAGCCCTTGCTCGATGGAGTCCAAGAGCCCGTCGGATCCGGGAATGGTCGGGACACCGGCGGCTTTCATGGTCGCCTTGGCGGTGGCCTTGTCGCCCATCTTGGCGATCATGTCCGGAGAGGCTCCGATGAACTTGATGCCGTATTCCTCGCATATTCTGGAAAACTCCGCATTCTCCGAAAGGAATCCGTAGCCGGGATGGATGGCGTCTGCGTTGGTGATTTCGGCGGCAGCGATGATTCTTGGGATGTTCAGGTAGGATTCCCGGCTTGGCGCGGGCCCGATGCAGACTGCTTCATCGGCAAATCGCACATGCAGGCTGTCCTTGTCCGCGGTGGAATACACCGCTACGGTTTTGATCCCCATCTCCTTGCAGGTGCGGATCACACGAAGCGCAATCTCCCCTCGGTTTGCAATCAATATTTTCTTAAACACGGTCTTGTTTTGTTTGGTGAAAAAAATCAACCTGCCGGATCCACCAGGAACAAAGGCTGGTCGTATTCTACCGGAGTGGCATTGGAAACGAGGATTTTCACGATTTTGCCGGAAACCTCGGACTCGATTTCATTGAAAAGCTTCATGGCCTCAATGATGCAGACCGTCTCGCCGGCCTTCACGGAAGAGCCTTCGCTTACAAAAGCCGGAGAATCGGGATTTGGGGTGAGGTAGAAGGTTCCGATCATCGGGGATTTGATCTCCACCAAGTTGGAGGGTGCCGGGGCAGGTGCGGCTGCCGGAGCTGCCGATACCGGAGCCGCAACGGGGGGAGCCGGGGCGGGTGCCGGAGCCGCCGGAGCTGCCGCATGGCCGTGCTGCGGGGCTTCGGCATATTTTTTTATGGAAAGTTCGAATTCCTCGGTCTTGATTTTGACCTCTGCGAGGCCGGAATTGGAGATGTAGTCTATCAATTCCTGGATCTCTTTAGCTTTCATAGGGTTCTTTTTTGGTACAATGTCCTGTGACATCTTGAATTGGGTTAAAAACAGAAAAGCTGCATAATTTAATCAAATCATGCAGCTTATTGCCAGTTATTTCACTCTTTCTGAATACGAGCCGTCGCGGGTGTCCACCTTGATCATAATGTCCTGGTCCACAAAAAGAGGGACCATGACGGTGGCACCGGTCTCCACGGTGGCGGGCTTCAGCGCGTTGGTGGCGGTGTCTCCTTTGATTCCCGGCTCGGTATAGGTGATCATCAGCTCCACAAAGGGGGGGAGCTCAACGGAAAGCGGGGTTTCGTTTTCGGCGTGGACGAGGATGTCCACCAGTTGTCCGTCTTTCAGGAGGTTGGGCCGTTCGATCAGCCGTTCTTCCAAAGACATCTGCTCGAAGCTCTCCGTATCCATGAAGTTATACCCCATGTCATCTTTGTACAGAAATTGATGGGGTCTCTTTTCAACTCTTGCGGTGGTTACTTTTTCGCCCGCGTTAAAGGTTTTTTCCAGGGTTTTGCCAGATCTGAGACTTTTTAGTTTGGTTCGCACGAAAGCCGCTCCTTTTCCCGGTTTTACGTGCTGGAATTCGACAATCGAAAAGATGTCGTTGTTCATCTCCAGACAAAGTCCATTCTTGAAATCCGCAGTACTTGCCATAATATCGTGTTTAGATTCAGTTTGATTGGTTTGGATCGTAGGCCCACTTCAGGTAGATCGAGCCCCAGGTGAAGCCGCCGCCAAAAGCAGCCAGGATCAGGTTGTCTCCTTTTTTCAGTTGGCTTTCGTATTCCCAGAGACAGAGCGGGATGGTGGCGGCGGTGGTGTTGCCGTAGCGCTCGATGTTCATCATGACCTTGTCGGAGCCGATTCCCATCCGGTTGGCGGTCGCGTCGATGATGCGTTTGTTGGCCTGGTGGGGTACCAGCCAGGCGATGTCATTGCCGGAAAGTCCGTTTCTTTCCATCACCTCGGCACTTACGTCGGCCATATTGGTCACGGCAAACTTGAACACCGTGGAGCCTTCCTGGTAGGCAAAGTGCTCCCGGGCGGCCAAAGTCTCGGCAGTGGCGGGCTTGCGGCTTCCCCCGGCTTTCATGTGAAGGTAAGGGGCGCCTGCGCCGTCAGACTTCAGGATGGCGTCCATCACGCCAAATTCCCCGGCGGTGGGCTCAAGCAGGACAGCTCCCGCGCCATCACCGAATAGGATGCAGGTGGTCCGGTCTTGGTAGTCCACGATCGCAGACATCTTGTCCGCTCCGATTACGATGACTTTTTTGTGGGTTCCGGTCTGGATAAACTGTGCCCCGAGCTGGAGTGCGTACAGGAAGCCGGAGCATGCGGCACTGATGTCAAAGCTGAAGGCGTTTTTGGCGCCCACCTGATCGGCGATGATATTGGCCGTGGCAGGAAAAGGCATGTCGGGAGTGACGGTCGCACAGATGATCAGCTCGATGTCCAGCGGGTCGGTTCCCGTCTTTTCCAAAAGCCCTTTTACTGCCGCGGCACCCATCACGGAGGTTCCCTGGTTTTCGCCTTTCAGGATTCTCCGCTCTTTGATGCCGGTGCGGGAAATGATCCATTCGTCATTGGTCTCCACGAGTGTTTCAAGCTCCTTGTTTGTCAGCCGGTAGTCGGGAACATAGCCCTCAATGCCGGTGATCATGGCTCTGATTTTGTCCATTTGTATAGGTTTAGTTGGAGCGGGAATAGGTAAAGATGCCCCAAAACGGGTTGTTTGTATTTCAGGATATCCCTGAGGAAGGCCAAAAATAGTACAATGGTATCTGACCACCAAAACCTAAGCACCCACATCGGTACAAGTTGTTGCAAGTCAGTTGTTTTCAGTTTTTTGGAAAACGAAAAATCCACTCCTTTGGGGGAGTGGATTTGTTGGGGTCGGATTCACAATGCGATTAAGCCCGTACTTCTTTTTCGATGATTACCTGTCCCTTGTAGTACAGTTTGCCATCAAGCCAGAAAGCTCTGTGGGGCAGGTGCATTTCGCCGGTAGTTGGGCATTTCGCCAATCCCGGAGCTTCCAGTTTATAGTGAGTTCTTCTTTTATCTCTTCTGGTTTTCGAAATCTTGCGTTTAGGATGTGCCATTTTAAGCGTGGTTTATGATTGTTCTTTGTTTTTTAACTTCATTAATTGTTCCCATCGGGGATCGGCCGGCTTGGTGTCTTCCCTGGATTCGGGGGTTTCGTCTTCCGGTTTGGCCTCCAGTTCATCGTCGATGTACACGTATCCGCCCTCTACTTCCAAATCTTCCTCATCCAGTTCGTTTCGGTGATCCGGATGGATCTTTTTGGCAGGGAGGGCAAGCAGTATGAATTCATAGACGAGTTGGGCTACATTGATCTTTGGGGTGTCCCGGGTGATCATGTACACCTTTTCGTCTATTTCCTGCTCCTCGGCTCCGTATTTATAGATCATCTTTTCGCTGAAATCCAGCGGATGGTCAAATACTTCCAGGCTTCGGTCACAGGTCAACTGCACAGTGCCTTTGATGTGGAAATCGAGCTCGATCACATTGGCTCCCTTGTCCAGGATGACCCTTGTGGTCAACCGTCCCTTCTTGACAATCTCGTTGTCTTCGAAGTTTTGGAAAAATGAATCCCCAATTTCGAAGTCGATTTCGTGCTTTCCTTCTTTGAACTTAATTACTTCAATATCAAAGCTTTTCCAGAATTTCACGATTTGTCCTCCCGATTTAAGACCGCAAATGTAGGCAATAATTTAAAATTGCTAAAACAGAACTTGAAATAATATTTGGTTCTGGCCGCTTTTTTTAAACAAAAACCGCTCAGGCTTCCACTTCCTCCGGTTCACGCTGGCCGACTATGTCCGCCGCCAAGAGCAATGCCGCCCGCATCGAGCCCTCGTCGGCGAGGTTTTTTCCGGCAATGTTGTAGGCCGTGCCATGATCCGGCGACGTGCGGACCACCGGCAATCCCGCCGTAAAGTTCACGCCCGAGCTAAAGGCGATCGACTTGAAGGGAATCAGCCCCTGATCGTGGTACATGGCCAGGACACCGTCGAATTTTTTCTGGTGCATCATTCCAAAAAAACCGTCTGCCGGATAGGGGCCAAAAACATAGTTGTTTTGGTCTTTGAGTTCGCGGATTGCGGGCTTGATGATCTTCTCTTCTTCCTCGCCCAGGAGCCCGTCTTCTCCGGCGTGGGGATTCAGTCCCAAAATGGCAATCTTGGGTTTGTTGATTCCGAAATCTTTTTCAAGGCTCTTCAGGAAAATATTGGCTTTTTGCTGGATCCGCTCTTTGGTGATGGTTTCGGATACTTTTGCCAAAGGCAGGTGCCCGGTCACCAAGCCTACCCGCAGCGTTTCGTCCACCATCATCATCAGGCTGTCTTTGGCCCCCACGGCCTGGGTGATGAACTCGGTGTGCCCGACGAATTTGAAGTCCGCGGAATTGAGGTTGTTTTTGTTCAAGGGCGCAGTGATCAAGCCCTGGATTTTGCCTTCTTTCAGATCCCTGACCGCCGCTGCGAGGGCTTCCAAGGCCATCTTCCCCGCTTCGAGGGTTTCCACGCCGGGGATGATCTCGGGGCATTCCTCCATCACGTTGATCACGTTGATTTTTCTGTGGTGGACCTCCTCCAGGCTCCGGATCTGGGCGAAACTGAAATCTTCCAGATTCATGAGCTTGCGGTAAAAAATCAAAGCCTTGCCATGTCCGTACACCAGCGGGGTGAAAGACTTGAAAACGCGGCTGTCGGACAAGGCCCTCAACGTGACTTCCACACCGATTCCATTGATGTCCCCTATGCTGATCCCCAGGATGGGCCTTTGTTTTTTCGCGTTCATGTTTTTGGTTTGCTGAAAATTGGGCCGGGACAAAATTCCCCGACCTTTTGGAATATTCCCTTAATTTTAGGCGCAATTTATAAAAAATTATCAGAGCCTGAGGATGGAAAAAGTCAAACCCAAAAAGCATCTAGGACAGCACTTCCTGACCGATTTGAGCATCGCGGAGCGGATCGCCCAGGCGGTCACCGGTCACGCGGGAGTGGATCGGGTGCTGGAAATCGGCCCGGGCATGGGAGTGTTGACTGATTTTCTGCTGAAAAACCCCCAGGAACTCTACCTGATAGACATTGACCGGGAAAGCATCGCCTACCTCCATCAGAAATATCCCCAGCTCGGGGACCGGATCATCGAGGGGGACTATCTGAAATACGATGCGGCCAGGGTCCTTCCCGAAAAATACGCCATCGCGGGGAACTTCCCCTACAACATTTCCTCGCAGATTTTTTTCAAGGTATTGGAGGAGAAAAACCGGGTGACCGAAGTGGTCTGTATGCTGCAAAAAGAAGTGGCCCAGCGGATCGCCTCACCGAAAGGAAACAAGGACTACGGGATCTTGTCCGTGCTTTTGCAGGCCTGGTACGACATCGAGTACCTGTTTACCGTGCCTCCGGGGGTGTTTAACCCCCCACCCAAGGTCAACTCGGGCGTGATCCGGCTGACCAGGAATTCGGTCGAGAAATTGGACTGTGATGAAAAACTTTTCTTCAAGGTCGTCAAGGGAGGCTTTGGAAACCGGCGCAAGACCCTTCGCAATTCGCTCAAATCTTTTGAGCTTGCCGAGGAATTCAAGTCCCATCCCATCCTGGACAAGCGTGCCGAGCAGTTGGATGTGGCGGATTTTGTGTTTTTGACCCAGCAAATCGAGAAAGGTCGTGGAGCCAATTAAGCAGTTTGAGCTGTCGAAAGAATACCTGGAAAGTCTCCGTTTGGGGATCGAGCAGGAGAATGTGGACTTTATCCGGGAATCCCTGGACGGAGTCAACGTGGCCGATATTGCCGCCATTCTCGACGAGCTGAGTATGCCGGAGTCGGTGTATGTGTTGCGGCTGTTGGAGAAGCAGCTTGCCGCAGACATTCTGACAGAGCTTGATGAGACAACCCTTTCGAATGTTTTAAAGGAGTTTGAAAACACCGAAATCGCCGTCTGGATCGAGCTGATGGACTCCGATGACGGGGCCGATATCCTGAACCTGCTCTCTGAAAAGGACCGGGAGGAAGTCATCGCGGATTTCCAGGACCGGGTCAAGTCCGAGCAGGTCCTCGAACTCCTCCGTTACGAAGAAGACACGGCCGGTGGGATCATGGCCAAGGAATTTATCCGGGCCAACAAAAACTGGAACGTGGTCCAGACCATCGCCGAAATCCGCCGCCAGGCCGAAAACGTGGAAAAGATCTATTCCATCTACGTGGTCAACAACCGACAGCAGTTGCTGGGCAGGGTTTCCCTCAAGAAAATCATCCTGGCGGCTTCCGACACCCGGATTGGGGACATCTACGACGAGGATGTGATCTCCGTGCCCGTCCACATGGACCAGGAAGAAGTGGCCACAGTCATGCGGAAGTATGACCTCGAATCCGTCCCCGTGATCAACGCCAAAAACAAGCTGGTCGGAAGGATCACCGTCGATGACATCCTGGACGTCGTACAGGAAGAGGCCGACGAGGATATCCAGGCCATGTCCGGTATTTCGGACCAGGTGGATGAGTATGACAGCGTTTACAAGCTGACCAAGGCCCGCCTGCCCTGGCTGATGATCGGGATCATCGGGGGGCTCATGGGGGCGGGCTTTATCGGGTTTTTCGAAGAGGGCTTGAGCAAGGTGACCGCCTTGGCATTCTTTATCCCGCTGATCACAGCAACGGGGGGGAATGTGGGGATCCAGTCTTCCACGCTCGTCGTACAGTCCCTGGCCAACAAGTCGGCCTTTGACAACAGCCTTTCCCAGCGTTTTGTCAAGGGGCTTTTGGTCGCCATCATCAATGGCCTTGTCCTTGCCCTTTTTGTGTTCGGTATGGTGGTGCTCTTCTATGGAAATGAAGTCAAATTTGCCCTGGTGGTGTCCATTGCCCTGTTTTCGGTGGTTCTTTTGGCTTCGTTTATGGGGACGTTTACGCCGATCATCCTGGACCGGTTTGGGATCAACCCTGCCCTGGCCTCCGGTCCCTTTATCACCACGGCCAATGACCTGTTGGGTTTGGCTGTTTACTTTTTGGTTGCAATGTCCTTACTGAGTATTTGAGCAAAATGAAAATCCTGATCATTGATGAGATGCATCCCGGCATTGTGCCCATGCTGGAAAAGGAAGGGCACCAGGTCACCTACTCACCAAAAATCACCCGGTCTGAACTATTGGAGCAAGTGGCGGGATATGACGGACTCATCATCCGCTCCAAGACCCCCATGGATCGGGAGCTGCTGGAGAAAGCCGCCAACCTCCAGTTTGTCGGCAGGGCAGGGGCGGGACTGGACCAGATCGACCTGGACTATATGGCGCAGCGGGGGATCAGGCTCTTCCATGCCGCCAAAGGAAACCGGGACGCGGTCGCCGAGCACGCGGTCGGTGGCCTGCTCGCTTTGTTCAACCACACCAGCAAGGCCGATTCGGAAGTCCGGAAGGGAATCTGGGACCGGGAAGGCAACCGGGGGCATGAGCTCATGGGCAAGACCGTGGGGATCATGGGCTACGGAAACATGGGAAAATCCTTCGCCAAGCGGCTTGCCGGATTTGGGGTCAAAGTTTTGGCTTATGACAAATACAAACTGGACTTTGGAAACGAGTCGGTCAGGGAAGTGGGCTGGGAAAAGGTCAAAGCCGAGGCGGACATCCTGAGCATCCACGTGCCGCTTACCCCGGAAACCCGGGACTTTTTCACCCTGGAGGAGCTCGGGAGTTTTGCGAAGCCGATCTGGCTGATCAATACCGCCAGGGGGGAAGTGATCAGTTTTGCGACTTTGAACGCCGCCTTGGACCGGGGGATTCTGCGGGGGGCGGTGCTCGATGTGTTGGAAAATGAGAAATTCCAGAAGTTTTCTCCGGAGCAAAAAACCGAATTTGAAAAACTGGCCTCCAGGCCGAATGTGGTCTTTTCCCCCCATGTGGCTGGCTGGACTTTCGAGTCCTATGAGAAGATCAACAAAGTGCTGGTAAAGCGGATCAAAAAGGATTTTTGCCGTCCAAATTGATTGATTGCCGATTGATTAACTAATTTAGAAATCAATCAACCTGAATTAGGTGATTTTTTTTTTTTTTTTCTACTTCTTTGAAAAGTAGTGGCCACGTTTAAAAATTTTAACAATCCTTAACCCAACTTAAAAAATGAAAAAAGTGATTTTCAGTGCAGCAATCTGTTTGCTGGCGTTTAACTCCTTTGGTTTCAAGAGAAACTGCGTTCCTGCAACCCTGTCTTGCGGGATCAGTACTGTCGTTTGCGGGGCTACGACTGAGGATTTGATTATGCAGGTGCTCTTAATGGAGCAAGAATTGTGTGACTATTAAGAGGGATTACTTACAGGGAAGGAATTTCCTTCCCTGTTTTTATATTAGATGGAAATGAAAAAGATTATCGCAAGTGTGCTGCTGATTTTGGCTGTTGGCGAACTCAGCGCCCAAAGTCAGAAAGCAAGGTTGTTCTATTACAAGTTGGTTTTTGTGCCGGATTCGACCAGTCAGGATCTTAAAAAGGAAGATTTGATGGTGCTGTGGTCCAAACCTGGAGAGAGTGTGTTTCAAAGCTACTATTCCTATCAGTGGGATTCGGTAAAAAAAGAAGTCCCGAATATGGTGAAGGCCAACCCCAACTTTAATCCGGCGGACATATTGGCAGTTACCAGCCAGTTCCCAAAGCCCAAAATGAAGTATATTGTTGCCAAGGGACTGGCTTCAAGGAGTCAATCCTATTATGAAGAGGTGGATAGAGTCGCGTACGTATTTTCCGAACAGGTCAAACTTGATTGGAAAATAGGCAGTGAAACCAAGACGGTTTTGGGTTATCAATGCCAAAAAGCCTCTGTGCAATATGGAGGGAGGAGCTATGAAGCCTGGTTTAGTACGGCTATTCCGATTTCTGATGGCCCCTACGTTTTCAATGGATTGCCGGGACTGATTTTG
Organism: uncultured Limnohabitans sp.; assembly: GCA_964530015.1. Taxonomy (GTDB): domain Bacteria; phylum Bacteroidota; class Bacteroidia; order Cytophagales; family Cyclobacteriaceae; genus Algoriphagus. The sequence continues at coordinate 17,487 of CAZGYC010000009.1, forward strand.
GAGATTTATGACGTGAAAGAGCAATACCGTTTTTCGTTGGCAGGAATAGGGGAACGGGAGATAGACTTCCAGTCGATCATTCCCCAGAAAGCAACCAAAGTGACGAAGGCCCAATTATTTAAGGCATCCCAAGACTATCGGGCCAACATCATCAATAGACTGGCGCAGAATGGGGTGACGATTGTCGATTCGAATGATGCCAAGGCCATTCAGGAAAGAATGAGCTCCCAAAACAACCCCATCGAGTTGGTGTATTAGGAGTATGCGTTTCTCCCTTTTTTTTCTTCTTGCCCTCCTTTTTGTTTTTTCCGCATTCGCCCAGACTGTTCTAAGGGGAAGTGTTCGTTACGCTGATTCAAAGAATTCGGTAGTGGGTTGCACCGTAGTGGTGATGGATCGCGAAGGATACGGGATCTTGGCCTATGCCATTTCAGATGAGTCGGGAAAGTTCGGATTGGAGTTTGATTCGAATATGGATACTGTCCTGATCAAAGTCAACTCGATGGAGATAGAGGAAATCAGACGTTTGGTAAGGAACGAATCCCAGGAGATCTTTTTTTTGGCAAATCCGGCAGTCTGGGATTTGCGGGAGGTGGTGGTGGAATCCCTCAAAAATCCCCTCACCCAGAAGGGAGATACTTTGGAATACTCCGTTGATGGATTTAAAAGGCCAAACGATGTTGTTATTTCCGATCTTCTTAGAAGACTACCAGGGATAGAAGTGTCTGAAAACGGCATGATCCGGTATGAAGGAAGGGCACTGCAACATTTCTATGTCGAAGGGATGGACTTGTTGGGGGGGAAATACAATCTGATCAACAGAAATCTGTCAGTGGATGCTGTAGAGTCTATTCAGATTTTGGAGAATCATCAACCGATCAAGATTCTGGACAGTTTGGTTTCCTCAGACCGAGCATCTCTCAACATCAAACTAAAAAATAAAAATACTTGGGTTGGCACAGGCAAGATTGGCCTAGGAGCTTCACCTCTTCTCTGGGATATTGGAGTCACTCCCATGTTGTTTGGAGCAGGCAATCAATTTCTGGGATCTTTTCAATCCAACAATACAGGAACTGACCTGTCAGAGCAATTGGATCCATTAACGATAGAGGATCTTTTGGCATTTGAACCCCAAGATGAATTCCGGCCTTGGTCCGGTATTACTAAAATTGTTCCGTCAAGTGTTGAGAAAAACAGGTATGCTTTCAACCAAAGTTATCTGGGAACATTTAACAACCTTCGGAAATTTGGGAGTGGTGGTGAATTGAGGTCGAATGTTTCCTACCTGGACAATCAAATGGATGAAGAGGGGGAGGTTCAGACCCTTTATTTTCTCCCGATAGATACTGTAAATGTGAGGGAGGTAAAATCACTTCAAAACCGTGAAAGAAGATTCAGCATGGATATAGGCTGGACTAGAAATACGAAAAAGGCTTTTGTTAAAAACATTTCTGAAGTTAAAGTGAATCACCTGAATCAGGCAGGCAATTCTATCTTCGATTCCACACTTTTGAACCAAAATGTTACCGTCCCCCTAGTTGAGTTGCAAAATTCATTTCAATCAATTTTGCGGTTAGGAAATCTTCTGCTTCAGGCAAAATCCGAACTTTCTTACCGCAATTCAGATGAGAGATTTGACATAGAACCTGGACGTTTTGAAAATTTGCTCAACGAAGGCAACGCCTATCAGCAACTTTCACAGAAGGTCGGAAATCACTCTTTTTTTTCGGTAAACTCTTTGGGATTTACGAAGCAAATCTCTTCGAAGCTGGTATATACTCCAACCCTCGGATTGAAATATCAGGTAGAAAATATGGAGAGTCGTATAAACGTGAGAACTTCATCAGAAGAAAAAACACTGCCTGCGCCTTTTCAAAACACTGTTGATTTCAGAGAATTTAAGCCATTTTTTCGATCTCAGGTTGAATTTCGGCGGGAAGGATTGCGTGTAGCATTGGATCTCCCAATCAGTTATTTGTCGGTATCGGCATCTGATGTTGGATTGGCATTCGATCGAGATTATTCCAAAGGTTTGGTTGAGGGCAATTTGAGAGTAAGTTATGACTTTAGTCAAAAGCTTAAATCCAGTCTTCTGATCAGTCGCATAAACGAAATAAAAAGTGTCCAGGAGCTACATGGAGGGTATTTGCTGAGGAATTTCCTTTCGTTTCAACAGAGAGCAACCGAGATTCCGGAGGTTATTGCCCATAAAGCCAGTTATGGTTTGAATTTCAAAGATCCTTTGTCTTCCATCTTTGTTTCAGGGAGGATAGGAATGTCAAGTTCAAACCAAAACACCATTTTGGTCAGTGAGGTTTTGCCATCCGGTGAAGCATTGTATTCCGCTCAAGATATAGCAAACCGCTCCACAGATTTGAATGGCAATGTTAGGTTTGGTAAGTATTTCTCGATTTTGGCTACCAATATAGCCGTATCGGGAAGTTGGCAGAATCGGATCGCCCAGCAGATTGTCAACCAAGTATTGTCAGATATTGGTGGATCTGTGAGGGGTTTAGCAATCGACTTGGATGCCAAACCAACTTCCATTTTTGGGGTCAATTTCAAATCGTCTTATAATTTGATATTAACCGAAATGGATTCTAGAAACCTTTCAGAAATACAACAATTAGGACTTGAAGGTACTTTGGATGTTTATTTATCTGAAAATCATGCTATTCAATGGAAATTGGAACACTTCCAAAATCGAATCAGAAATCTGGAAGATTCAGAAAAGTTCTCTTTTATGGATATTGGTTATAGGATGAAACTTCCTCGGTACAAACTGAATTTGAGTTTTGTAGCGTCCAATCTGTTAGACAATCGCTTTTTTCAGACATTCTATTCAAGCTCTTTTATGACTGTTTCTCAACAATATCGTCTCAGACCTCGGCAGTTTGCTCTCAGTGCAGGCTTTTCATTTTGATGAATTGGTTTCTTTAGAATGGAATACCCACAAATCCAGACCGGTGATTTTGAATTTTGGTTAGCTCAGGATTGCCTTGCCAAGTCAAAAAGCTTTTCTATCTTTGTCTGTCAAATAAAGGCAAAAGCAAAGTAACGGTCTCCACCACGTGACCGTTACTTTGTTTTTTGTGCCTTTCGAAACGCGTAAAATTATGTCAAAAGTACAATACTACACCGAGGAAGGACTGAAGCGACTAAAAGACGAACTTCAGGAACTGAAGACCAAAGGCCGGACGGATATCGCCCGCCAGATTGCCGAAGCCCGGGACAAAGGCGACCTGAGCGAAAATGCCGAATACGATGCCGCCAAGGACGCACAAGGACTGCTTGAGCTCAAGATCGCCAAGCTGGAGGCCGTAGTGGGCAATGCCCGCATCCTGGACAATTCCCAGATGGATACCTCCAAGGTGGGAATCCTGAGCACTGTGACGATCAAAAATGTCAAAAACGGGATGACCGTGAGCTACAAGCTGGTCTCTGAGGAAGAAGCCGACCTGAAAGCCGGAAAAATCTCCCTGGCCTCGCCCTTTGGCAAAGGATTGGTCGGAAAGGCCATCGGCGACATCGCAGAGATCCATGCCCCTGCCGGCAAGCTGCAGTTTGAAATCCTGGACATTACCTATTAAAACCCATCCCGGAACATTCCGGGATTTTTTTTCGATCCTATGGCAAGCATCTTCACCAAAATCATCAACAGGGAGATCCCGGCCCATATCGTCGCCGAGGATGAAAATTCCATCGCATTCCTGGACATCATGCCGCTGGTCAAAGGCCACGTGCTGGTGGTGCCCAAGCAGGAGATCGACTACCTCTTTGACCTGGAGCCGGAGGCTTTGGCAGCGCTCCATCTTTTCGCCCAAAAAGTGGCCAAGGCCATGGACAAAACCATCAAGTGTACCCGAGTCGGCGTGGCCGTGATCGGCCTGGAAGTGCCCCATGTCCATATCCACCTGATTCCGCTGCGCACGATGGATGACATCAACTTCTCCCGCCCCAAGCTGAAACTGACCCAGGAGGAATTGGCAGAAGTGGCCGAGACGATACGGAAGGGATTCTGAGGAAGTGGGCAGTTTCCAGCAGTAAACGGTAAGTAGTAAACAGTAAGTGGTTCACTGTCGACTTTTTACCACTTACCACTTACTACCAACATGTCCACTGCGACTGATCACTGAAAACCGCCCACTGGTCACTTCACAGCCTTTATCCAAATATTCCGGTACAGCACATCGTGTCCTTCGGCTTGGAGCTTTAGCCCGCCTGGAGTGTCTGTGATTCCTTTGCCCCCGTCATTTCCCCCGTCAATTCCTGAGTTGGGCCCGCCCCATACCTGCTGGATTTCCACATGGTCGTGGATTTTTACGCCATTAAAAAAGACCGTTACCCGCGCTTTTTCGGTCAGTTTGCCGTTTTCAAAGCGCGCCGCCCGAAACTGGATGTCGTAGGCGTTCCATTTTCCTATTCCATTGTATTCCTCGGAAGTGGGCAGGTGTTCGTTGATCACTGCGGCCAGGCCGTGTGTCCCGTAGTCTCCGTCCAAGATCTGGATTTCATAGCGGTTTTGGAGGTAAACCCCGCTGTTTCCGCCTTCTTTGGCAATCAGAAACTCCACGTGGGCTTCGAAATCCCGGAATTCGTCTTTGGTCACAATGTCGGCAGCACCGTATTTACCGCCTGCTGCTGCGGGATCGTTGCTGCTGATGACTGAGCCGCCGTCCACCGGATCGGTGACTTCCGGCCATTTGATCGGCATTTCTCCACTGAACCGCGGTCCTTCCCAGTATTTCCAGTTTTTGTGGAGCGATTTGGCAGATCCGTCCAGATAGACCTTGGCGCCCTTTGGCGGTTTGGTTCCCAGATAGGAATTCTCCTGGGCGTGGGAATGAAGCGCTCCAAGCAAGATCAATGAAAGGGTGCAGGCAAAAAACTTCAGTTTCATAGGTTATGGGTATGTTTTGTTGGATTTGGCGAAATACAGAATCGGACTGGTTCTTGATGGACCAATTTGGTTAAATTTAGCTGAAATCAAACTTTTTTTTCGATGAAATGCCCATGATCCCGTACCTACGGGATCACACAGGAGGATGATTATCCAGGGCATTCCTCCCGATGGCTATCGGGATGGCCTTTAAAAAACAAATTATAAACAGATGAAATGGCAAGGCAGAAGACAAAGCTCCAATATTGATGACAGACGGGGGCAAGGCGGGCCCAAGATGGGCGCAGGAGGGTTCAATCCTTTACTGCTGGGGCCGCTTTTGAAAATCCTGTTTTCCAAGACGGGACTGATCCTGATCGGGGTGTTCATCGTGGGATCCATGGTGATGGGATACAATCCGCTCAGTCTTTTGGGCAGTTTGGTGGGCGGTGGTGGCAGCCAGGGATTCACCACCGATACTTCCTATACTCCCTCGGCTGAGGAGGACGAAATGGCTGCTTTTGCCAGTACCATTCTCGCAGATACCGAAGATGTGTGGAACCAGCGGTTGGATAATTATCGGGAACCGACGCTGGTGCTTTTTACCGGATCAGTTTCGTCGGCCTGCGGCTCAGCCAGCAGCGCGACAGGCCCATTTTACTGTCCTGCTGACGAAAAGCTTTACCTCGACCTGAGCTTCTTTCAGGATATGGAAACCAAGTTGCGTGCCGGAGGGGATTTTGCCTACGCCTATGTGATCGCCCACGAAGTGGGACACCATATCCAGAAGCTTATGGGAATCACCGATGAAGTCCATAATCTGCGGGGAAAGGTGAGTGAAAAGGAGTACAACCAAAACTCTGTCAAACTGGAGCTTCAGGCGGATTTTCTGGCCGGAGTCTGGGCGCATCACAGCCAAAAGACTTCGGCAATGATGGAGTCGGGTGACTTGGAGGAAGCCCTCAATGCGGCCAATGCCATTGGGGATGACCGACTCCAAAAACAGTCCTCCGGGCGGGTTGTTCCGGATTCGTTTACACACGGGACTTCCGCCCAGCGGATGAAATGGTTCAAAAAGGGCTTTGCCACCGGGGATTTGAGACAGGGAGATACCTTCAGCGCGACGGATTTATAAGTTGAAATTCAGGGTTTAAATGCAGGCACAGTCTTCGGCGTTCGAAGTGTATCATTCGATGTTCGCTATTAAAGGATTCAAAATTTGAATTGTGTAGGAACTGACTTTAGGTGTCAGGATTCAAAACCAGCCGAAGACCGTTCCGATGCTTTTTACGCCCAGAACCAGCGTGATGAACCAAATCAAACCTGCGATTCCGCTTGCCAGTGGGGTGTTTTTGTGTCTTCCCAAGACGGAATGCTGCGCTGCGATCCAGATGATCCAGGCACTGATCACCGGAAGTAGGATGCCGTTTGCAAGCTGAGCCAATGTGATGAGTTGGACGGGCTTGATTCCGAAGGAAGAGAAGAGGAGCCCCAAAAAAACGATGGCTCCCATGGTGACCCGCATCGGCTTGGACCTGATTTCCTGACTCCATCCCAAAACGCCGCATACCACGAAGCCGGCCGCCAAGGGAGCCGTGAGGGCCGAGGTCAAACCGGCCGCCAGCAGGCCAAAGCCCATCAGGTATCCGGCAAAGCTCCCGAAGACCGTCTCCAGTCCCTTGGAAACATCCAAGGCCGATGAGATTTCGGTGCTGGTATTTGCGGCGCCAACGACCAAAATCGCCATGGAAACAAGCCCGCCAAGAATGACCGACAGGGAAATATCCCGTCTCATCAGGGGAAGGTCCGATTCCTTTTTCCATCGCTGGTTGACCAGGGAGGCATAGAGGAACAGGTTGTAAGGGACGACTGTCGTGCCAATCAGCGCCACGAGTGTGGGGATTTCTTTCTCATCCCATCCCGGAACAAAACCCGCCAGAAATTTTGACAAATCGGGTTTTGTGAGGAACGCGGTGACAAAAAAAGCCAGGGACATCAGGATGACCAAGGCCACGAGGATTCGCTCCAGTGTCTTGTAGCTCCCGACCCAAAGCAGCACAAAGGACAAGGTTCCCAGAAGGAAACTGCCGAGCTGCAACTGGAGTCTGCCAAGGCTTAGCGTCGGGGCTTCCCAGTAAAAAGCCAATCCGAGATTGGCCCCCGAAATATTGCCGGATTCATAGGCGGCGTTTCCAAGGACTATTGCCAAAAGCACCAAAACCATCGAAAAGACCCTGAACACCGGCCTTTCGGTTTGATTTCGGAGCAGTGTGCTCAAATCCGAACCGGTTACAATTCCGATTCTCCCCGAAATTTCCTGCAGGATGACCGTGGCAAGGATGGACAGAACCATCGCCCAAACCAGCGAAAACCCAAACTGGGCGCCTGCCAGCGTGCAGACCGTGACAGTGCCTGGGCCTATAAAAGCCGCGGCAATCAGCGGCCCCGGTCCAAGGTTGCGAAAGAATGATTTGAGACTCAACGGCGTAATTTTTCGGAAAATAGAGAATCGGAAAGAATTTTTGTAGGTTTTGGTGTTTAGAGGAAATATTTATCCGAACCCCAATTTATGATTTGGCTCAAACGAACGGCAAAGCTTTTGGCCTGTTTAGTACTGGCAGTAGTTTTCTTTCTGTTATTGCTCTATCGGAGTGATATCCCCGCGGATGAAATTGCCGCCAAATACCGGACACCCGAATCACATACTGTCAATGTGAATGGAATCAAGGTCCACATTCGGATGATGGGAGAGGGAGAACCGATTTTTTTGCTCCACGGAAGTTTCTCCTCCCTCCACACCTGGGATAGCTGGCAAAAGGAGCTCAGTCAGTATTTCATGACAATTTCACTTGATTTTCCCGGACACGGACTTACGGGGCCTGATGACCTTAAACGCTATAGTGTGCAGGATTACAGTCAGTTGGTCATTGATTTGGCAGAATTGCTTAACGTGCGAAAATTTCATCTTGCCGGGAATTCGATGGGAGGTGCGGTGGCAATGGATGTGGCAGCGACACGGCCGGACAAGGTTTTGACTCTTGCCTTGGTAGACGCATCCGGCGCTCCGAAGCCAGAGATCAGGAGCCTTGAGCCGGATTCAGGCACAGCAGACGAGGAAAAACCTTGGATTGTCAGACTGATCAAAAATCCCCTGTTTTCCCAGATCCTGTTGAAATGCACTCCGAAATTTCTCTTTGCCATGAATCTGAAGGATATCTACGGGGACAAATCCAGGATTCGAGAAGAGACGATTGACAGGTATTACGAGCTGATGCTGCGGGAAGGCAATCGTCAGGCAACGCTGGATCGGATGGCGGCTTTAGGGAAGTCCTCCATCGACTTTGGGAGACTCAATATGCCCACTCTGATACTCTGGGGAGGAAAGGATTCCTGGATCCCGCCTTCCGATGCATACGCGTTCGAAAAAGCAATCCCAGGATCCAATCTGGTGGTCTTTGATGAGGCCGGGCATGTCCCAATGGAGGAATTTCCGACGGAATCTGTCGCGGAATACCTTTCGTTTTTGGGCGTGACAGTCAGAAAAAACTACCTTGACGCCCCTAAACAAATGGCCTATGCCAACTGAAATCTTGCTGTTTATCGTAATTGGAATCCAGACTCTGACTCTGGTTTGGATGCTGTTGAAGGGAAAGGGATCTCAGGATAAGCTCTTTCTCCAAGCCGAATTGGCCCGCATGAGCAAAGAACTGTCTTTGGCTTTGGGCGAAGCCCGAAGAGAATCCGGTGAAAACCTAACCCGGCAATTCCAGTTGATCTTTGAAAACCAGCGAGCGGGATCCAAGGATCAAAATGAGGCGTTGCGGGCTTTTGGCGAAGTGGTCCGAAGCACTATGCAGGACCTGAACAACCTACAGCGGGAGAAATTCAGTGAACTCACCCGAAGGCAGGATGAACTGGTGAAAAATACCGAAATGCGCCTGGAGAAGATTCGGGAAACGGTTGACGAAAAGCTACAGAAGACGCTGGAGGCCAGGTTGGGGCAATCTTTTGAAATGGTCAGCAACCAGCTTCAGGCCGTGCAGAAAGGCCTGGGCGAAATGCAGTCTCTCGCCAACGGTGTCGGGGATCTCAAACGGGTGCTGACCAACGTGAAAAGCCGGGGCGTCTTGGGAGAATACCAGCTCCAGGCGCTTCTGGAAAACATGCTCTCCCCAGAGCAATACCTGCTCAATGCCTCGGTCAACGGTGGTCGGGAGCGTGTGGAATTTGCCGTAAAAATGCCCGGTCAGGACGCCCAGGTCTTGTTGCCGATCGATTCCAAATTTCCCCAGGAATCCTACCTCAGATTGGTGGATTCTTATGAGTTGGGAGACAAGCCCGTCATCGACTTCAACCGCCAAGAATTGATCAAGGCGGTGAAAAAGTCCGCTCTGGACATCCAAACCAAGTACATTCATCCGCCAGGAACGACGGACTTTGCCATCCTTTTTCTTCCGGTGGAGAGCCTCTATGCCGAAATCCTCCGCGAACCGGGCTTTGCGCAGCAGATCCAGCAGGACTACAAAGTGATCGTGACGGGGCCGGCGACGCTTTCGGCGATCTTAAATTCCCTTCAGATGGGTTTCAGGACCCTGGCCATTCAAAAGCGCAGCTCGGAAGTTTGGCAGGTACTCGGGGCCATCAAGGCTGAATTTGGGAAGTTTGGAGATCTGCTCAAAAAAACACAGAAAAAACTCGAAGAGGCTAATACAGAACTTGAAAACCTGGTTGGGGTTCGGACCCGGGTTATCCAGCGCAAACTGAAGGAGGTTCAGGAGCTTCCCGAGACAGAAAGCCAAACGCTGCTGGAGGAATGAAGAGGGTAAGTCAGAAGTCTGAAATGGAGAGGCTAGACGCAAGATTCAAGAAGCAAGACCGTAAGTCAGAAATCTGAAGTCAGAAATCTGAAGTCAGAAATCTGAAGCACAACGGACAACGATCCGAAATCCAACATCCGAAATCACCCAGCCACTTTGACAAAAGAAATAGATGGAAGGAGACACATCGCCCACCTCGGTTTTTTGCCTTTTGAGCCATTGGGAAAAAGAAAATGGTTTATGGCCTGAAAACCACGGATAAAGGTTATAATTTTGCCTCCCTTCAAGATCACACGGGATACCTCTATGGGGATGAATATTGTGATTGCCGGAGCCGGGGACATGGGATACCATCTGGCCGAGCAATTGAGTTTTGACAATAAGGATATCACCCTTATTGATACGGAGCGGGATGTACTGGACTATGTGGCTTCCAAGCTGGATGTGTTGACCATCCAAGGCGATGCCACTTCCATCGAAACCCTGCAGCAGGCGAATGTGGAAAAGGCAAGCATGGTCTTGGCCGTGACCACCTCCGAAAAGACCAACATCGTCACGGCGGTATTGGCCAAGCAGCTTGGTGCCAAGCGCGTGATGGCCAGAGTCCGGAACCACTCGTACCTGCATGAGGAGAATCTGCCCTATTTCAACAATCTGGGCATAGACAACCTCATTTCCCCGACCATGCTCTGCTCCAGGGAGATCTACAACATGATCGAAAATTCCAGTTTTACGGAGGTTTTTGACTTTGGAGGCGGCAAATTGAACATTGTAGGCTTCACCTTGGACCAGTTTAGTCCCCTGGTGAACCAACGGATCATGGACACCAAATCCGATCTCACCTACGAGGATATCAGGATCATCGCCATCGTCCGGGACCAAAAAACACTCATCCCGAGGGGCAGTACGATCATCCGAAACAACGACCACGTATTTTTCATCTCAAACAAGAAAAACACCGAGACGATCCAGGAAGTCTTGGGGCAAAAAAGGGTCAAGATCAAGAACATCATGATCATCGGCGGGGATGACATGGCCGTGACCACCGCCATCAAGCTCCAGGACAAGTATCGGGTCACCCTGGTCAACAAGGACAAAGAGCGTTGCAAATGGCTGGCAGAGCACCTGCCGGACACCCTGGTGATCAACGGAGACTACAGGAACATCGAGATGCTCGTGGAAGAGGGCCTGGAGCAGATGGATGCTTTCCTGGCCTTGACCGACTCTTCGGAGACGAATATCATCACCAGCCTGTCGGCCAAAAACCACGGTGTCTATAAAACCATCGCCCATGTGGATACCCGGGAATACATCCATATTTCCCACAGCATTGGCGTGGATTCCCTGATCAACAAAAAGCTCGTGGCGGCAAACGAAATCTCCAGATACCTCAAAAAAGGCACCGTGGAGGCCGTATCCGGGATCTACGGGGTGGATGCGGAGTTTATCCAATACAGCATCTGCAAAAACAACCGGCTGACCAAACATCCTCTGAAAAACTTGCATTTTCCCGAGACCGCGATCGTGGCCGGGGTCATCCGGGGGGAGGAGGTTTTCATTCCCGACGGGGATTTTTTGCTCCACGTCAACGATAAGGCCATCGTGCTGGCACTCCCGCAGGCCAAGCTGGCATTGGAGGAACTTTTTCACTGACGCATGATCCACTTCAAGGCCATCGGTAAAATCATGGGTGCCCTCCTTTTTCTGCTGGGCACATTGATGCTGCCTGCTGCGGCTATTTCCTGGTTCTACAATGAAGACTCCAACCCGATCCTGATTTCGGCGGCAATCTCCCTTTTCATGGGGCTGGTTTTGTTTTTCTCGTTTTCCAAGCAAGACCAATTGGTGCGGAAAAGGGAAGGATACATGATCGTGGCGTTGAGCTGGATCCTGATGACGGTCTTTGGGATGATTCCCTTTGTCATTACCGAAGAGGTCACCACTACGGTGGATGCGCTCTTTGAGACGGTGTCGGGGCTGACCACGACGGGTGCGACTATCCTCACGGACATTGAGTCCATGCCCAAAGGCCTCCTGTTTTGGAGGAGCATGACGCAGTGGATCGGAGGCTTGGGGATCATTGTGCTGACGGTGGCGATCTTTCCCCTGTTGGGCATCGGCGGGATTGAGCTGTTTGTGGCCGAGTCTCCGGGCCCAACCTCCGACAAGGTCCACCCCAGGATATCCGAGACGGCCAAGCGGCTCTGGTACATCTATGTGGGGCTGACGGTGGTCTGTGCGCTGCTTTTTTGGGCGGGCGGGATGACTTTCTTTGATGCAGTCAACCATTCGTTTACCACCCTGGCGACTGGAGGGTTTTCCACCAAAAATTTGAGTCTGGCCTACTACGATTCCGCCTTTCTGGAGTACGTCGCTATCCTGTTTATGTTTTTGGCAGGTGCCAACTTTACCCTGCTTTACTTTGGTTTGGTGGGCAAATTTCGGAGGATCATCCGAAACGACGAATTCAAAACCTATGCCTTGGTGCTGGTCGTCCTTTCCCTTGCCCTGGCGATCCCGATTTACATGCAGTCCGGTTCTGAACTGGAGCTGTCTTTTCGCAAATCCGCGTTTCAGGTGGTGTCGATTGTCACGACCACGGGATTCATCACCGATGACTATACCCAATACGGCACGGGAGTGACGTTCACGTTCTTTATGCTCTTGTTTTTGGGTGGCTGCGCGGGCTCTACGGCCGGAGGGATCAAGTTTGTGCGGCACACCGTTTTTCTGAAAAACTCCTGGCTGGAGTTTAAGCGGATCGTCCACCCGAGGGCCATTGTTCCGTTGATCATCAACGGGGAGCGGGTCACGGGAAGAATCATCAACAACATCATGAATTTTTTGCTGATCTACCTGCTGACGTTCGTGGTCGGGGCACTGGTCATTTCCCTGCTGGGGTATGATTTTGAGACGTCATTGGGATCGGTTGCGACCTGTCTGGGCAATGCCGGACCGGCAATCGGGCAGGTAGGCCCTTTGGATAATTTCGCGTTCTTTTCCCCGGAGGCCAAGATCGTCCTGTCGGTGGTCATGCTGCTGGGAAGGCTGGAGCTGTTTACCATCCTGATTCTGTTCACGCCGTTTTTTTGGCGGGCCAATTAGTCAGTGGCTGTCATCTGGGCAAGGATCTTCACGATCCTGTCCTCAACCGTCTCTGAGGAAATATTGGACCTGCTCAGGCGGTCCACCATCAGCGGAAACGAAAACGGGGTAAACTGGGCCGGATGCTTGATCACTGTCCTCAGTCGGTTGATCTTCCTCATGGCCTGCACAAACTTTTCCTGCTCCATCTGCTGGTTCAGCGCCTCTTTGTGCGCCTGCTTCAGGAGCAGGTTGTCCGGGTCGTATTGCTCAAACACCTGGAAAAGCAGGCTCGAGTTCGCCTGGATATGCCTGAAAGCCGTTGGCTTGCCGGGATATCCCTGAAAGACCAAGCCCGCGATGCTGGCGATTTCCCGGAATTTCCTCCGCGACATTTCGCTTTCGTTGATGCAGTGGAGGATGTCCCGTTCGATGTTTTTCAGGGAAAAGACATCTTCCTCCATGACCTCCTCCGGGGCAACGTACACATCGGACAGGAGCTCAAATCCATAGTCATTCATCGCCATATTGAAGGAAACGGGGAAACTCTGCGAAATCCGGTAGGCAATCAGCGCACCCATCAGCTCATGGATCATCCGGCCTTCGAAAGGATAAAAAAACAGGTGGAATCCCTCGGGACTCCGGTGTGTCTCGATCAAGAAGGTATCCCGGCCTGGAACCACCGAAAGTTGGTTTTGCAGGTCCAGAACCGGCAATACCCGGCGTACTTCTTCGGAATTGACGATTCCGGAACGGTACTCCTGAAAGATCTCCCGGATCCTGTCTGCGAGCTTGGAGGAAAGCGACATCCGCGCACCCGACCAGCTCACCACGTTGCCGGTTTTCTTTTCCGAGACACGCACGATCGCGCTCATGTCCTTGACCTGAAGCAGCTCCAGGCTTCTGCCCGCAAAGAAAAACCGGTCGCCGATCTTCATCTTGGCGATGAAATACTCCTCGACCGTGCCCAGGTAGGCGCCGTTTTTGAGCTTGACTTTCAGCATGGGATCGGACACGATCGTACCCATTGACAGCCGGTGCTTCATGGCTATCCGCTTGTTTTTCACCCGGAACAGGCCATCGTCATCCCGGACGACCTTCAGGAAATCCTCATAGCTGCCTAGGGAGTTTCCGCCTTTGGTGATGAAATCCATCATCCAGTTCATTTCACCAAGGGTCAAATTCCGGAACGAGCGTGTTCTTTTTGCAATCGGAAAAATGAAATCGGGATCAAATCCCGATCCGACCGCCAAAGTCACCAAAAACTGGATCAGCACATCGTAGGGGAGTTCGGGCGGGAATTGGGATTCGGTTTCTTCGTTTTCGATCGCGTCTCTGAGAGCTGCCGCTTCGATCAGTTCCAGGGAATTGGTGGGAACAAAAAAGATCTCCGACGGCATGCCCGGCTGGTGCCCGGCGCGACCGGCCCGCTGCACAAAGCGCGCGACACCCTTGGGACTGCCGACTTGGATCACCCGATCCACCGGACGGAAATCCACTCCCAAATCCAGACTGGAGGTACAAACGACCAGTTTGAGCTTGCCGTGATGGAGGGCATTTTCTACCCAGGCACGGACCGAATTGTCCAGGGAACCGTGGTGCATCGCGATCCATCCCGCCCAATCGGGCCGTTCGGCAAGGATCTTTTGGTACCAGATTTCCGTTTGCGAGCGGGTGTTGGTAAACATCAGGACGGTCCTGCCTGCCTCGATCACGGGAATGACCTGGTCCATCATCCGAATGCCCAGATGACCTGACCAGGGGTATTTCTCGATTTCCTCCGGAAAAACCGACCTCAGGATGATCTCCTTTTCGATCTTGGCTTTGACAATATGGACAGGCAGATTTTCTCCCAAAAGAGCTTTTGCGGCTTCCTCCAGGTTGCCGATGGTGGCGGAGATTGCCCATCGGCGGAAAGTCACCGGACAGATCGCCTGGATGTATTCCAGTGCCAGTTGCATCTGGACTCCGCGCTTGTTGCCGACCAGCTCATGCCATTCGTCCACGACCACAGCCTTGACGGTCTGGAAAAGTGTGTGATGGTCTTTTTGCGACAGCAGGACGTGGAGCGTCTCCGGAGTCGTGATCAGGCACTCGGGAGGGCGGCGGTTCATTGCCGCGCGGGTTTTCGGGTCTGTGTCCCCGTTTCTGACGGCTACCTGCCAGGGAAGTCCCAAGACATCACAGACTTCCTGCATGGTTTTTTGGATATCCTGTGCCAAAGCCCGGAGCGGCGTAACCCAAATGAGCTGGATTCCGTTGTTTCGGTTTTTTTGCCAAGAATCCGGATGGTTTTGGACAAATTCCAGCACCGCCGGAAACCACAGCGCAAAGGTCTTTCCCGAGCCGGTGGGAGCGTTGAGCAGGCCGGATTTGCCGTCGAGGAAATCCTTCCAGGCCTCCAACTGGAAAGGAAACGGCGTCCAGCCCTTTTTCCGGAAATATTCCAAGCCAAGTGCCAGTCGCGTATCTTCCATAGACTTGTGTTTTTGGCCAGTTTCCGATATCAGGGGCTGATCCATTCCGGAATCGGAACGACGATTTGTGTGATTGATCGCATTATTTCTGGCTGAAATTGGTAATTTTTGCCCGGAATCAAACAGGAGACGAAAGCTTTTCGTTACTTGAAAAAAACTTACACCACATGAGAAAGTTCATTCTTGTTTTTTTGGCCGCTGCCGGATTGGGAGCATGCAGCGAACAGGAGCCTGACCGCTATACAGGCCAGCAATTGGAATTTGGGCTGTACCAATCCAGTGATTTTGACTACAACGGCACACTCACGGTGAAGGAGCTCCGGGACGGCAAACTCGAATTTGACATCCAGCTTGAGGGGGCGGGTTCTTCCACCGAATATAATTTCCCCGCACACCTTCATTTTGGGGGATACGATCAGGCGGATACGCCCATTGCCCATCTGCTGAACCCGGTCTCTTCCAAAAAGCTGGAAAGCGCAACAGTTTTGGAAAAATTGTCTGATGGAACGGAGCTTACTTTTGAGCAGATGAAAACCTTTGACGGCCATGTGAAAATCCACCTTGCCAATGATGGGCCTGATTATGAGGTGATCTTGGTGGCCGGAAATGTTGGAGGAAATTTCAATTCAGAGCTGGGATTTGATCCTTCCAAGATCGCAGTTTGTGGAAAAAGTTTTTAATCATTAAAATGATATAGTGCAAAAAAAGGCAGCCAATCGGCTGCCTTCACTGTTTCTAATGGATTCGATCAATTGTTGATTACCACCGGGAAGAGAATGTCCAAATCAGTTTCTCCGCCAGCTTCCACAAAATTAGGCCAAGAAGGGTTGCTTGCACCTGTAACGTTTTTGTCCAAATCATGACGAAGAACCAATCTTAAGTCAGCAGTATTTCTACCTGGAGAAACAGATACCGTAACTGTCCCTCTCAAACCGATCAGTTCGCCACTTGGATCTGCATATTCATAAATGGCCACAGGCGGCGTTGACTCAAATAAAGAACCCAAGAAAAAGAATTGGTGTTCATCAGCTTCCGCCAAAATTTCTTCAGTGATATCCTCTTCTTCAATGCCATTGAAAACTTCGATGGTCATCAGGTACCTTTTCCCTTTTGTCAGAGTAACCGTTTCGATAGTCGGAGTAGCTCCAACTTCAATTCCTTCCGGATCGCTTGCTGTAGCTGAGAAAACTGAACCTACTGGATTTCCGCTTCCGTCCAATTCCTGGAAGTTCAGCGTGACATCAGTAATCACTTCGCCTTCATTTTCAGGCATCGGATCATCGCTTTCACAAGATGCAAAGCCGAAAGCAAGTGCTGCAAAAAGGTAAATCGGTAGTCGTTTGTAATTTTTCATTGGTGTACTGGTTAAAATTGGTAATTGAGTTTGAGTAAAATATTTCTTCCCATATCCGCGGTGAAATAGCGGAACCGGTTCATGTATTCTTTGTATTCTGTATTGAAAAGATTGTTTACCTGAAGTCCTATATTGAATTGATTTTCAGATAATTGAATTTTCTTTTGATACCCTAGATTGAACAGAGCGTAGCTGGGAGGAGCCGGTGCCAAATCAAAGTCAGGTTCGCGGTTTTGTCTCGCCACCAGGACATTGCTTACCGTGATTCGGTCGGATTCCGGGTTGCTGCTTTTCCCGAATGCATAGGAAAATCCCCAGTCCATTCTGTCGGAAGGAATGAAAGGAAAGTAGTTGTCTTCCTCGGTGTTTTTTGCCCGGATTATGGATCCTTTGAGATAACCATTGACTCTTGTCGAAAAGGTATAGCTTCCCGAAAGGTCAAATCCATAAAAGAACGCATCGGCCTGCAGGTATTCATAAACATTGAATGTGCCTCTCAAGGATACAAACGTCTCCCCGGTTGGATTGAGGTAGATGTAGTTGTTGATCTGGTTGGCATAGGCAGTGATTTCCACCAAGGCCCTGTCATTTTCAAATTCCAAGCCGTTGACCCATTTCAGGGAGTTTTCGGAGACCAGGTTCGGATCTCCGATTTCTATAGCCGCAGCGCCGTGGTGCAGTCCTTGGCTGAAAAGCTCATTGACATTGGGTGGTCTCCAGGCGGTGCCGAGATTGCTGGTAAAAGCAAAATGGGGGCTCAACTGATACAATCCGCCCACAAAGGCAGAGAAGTTCTGATAATCCAGTTCGGAGGTTTGGAGATTTTCGCCCACATACCTTGCCGCATCGACCGTCCGGAAGTCGTATCGAAGACCGCCTTCCAGCTCCAGGGGACCCTTGAGGTACTTTTCCATGGCATAAATTCCCCCGTTGAAGAGGTCGTAATTCGGGATCAGCGGGGTGACGCCCGTTCCGGGGATATTGCTGTTGGCCTGTTGAATCACGTTCAGGCCAAAGGAACCGCTCCAGTTTGGCTTCAGGTTGTGATCCAAAAACAGATCGACTGTATTCGTGTAAAGTTCCAAATCCAAGCTCGGCTTGGCGTTCAGCTCCCCGCGTCTCCGATCAAATTCTTGGCGATGGTTGAGCTGAAAACCATATTGAAAGTTGAGCTTCCAATCGGGATTGAGATGATAATGGGATTTGAACTTAGCCAGGTGGTGTGTGACGACTTGTTTGGGATTGTTGATTTCATAGCTGAAATCAGGCTTCAAAAATGGCTCCCCGTTGGTAATGATGTCGATCAAATCGGAGAGATTCCCGGTATGAGAATCCCGCAGGATTCCGATTTCGGTATTGAAAAAACTGTAGTAGGCTTCTGCCCCCAGTTTTTTGGAACTGTATCCCAATGATCCGGAAAAATTGTACTCTGCCATCCCGGTATTGGCTTGGTAATAGTCAGGAGACTTGACAAAGCCAGCTCTTTTTGCAGACCCTTGGATCCGGTAGCCAAGCCCTTTTATCTTGTCTGATCCACCCAAGTGGGAGGCTGAAATATTTCCCATGTAGCTATTACTCGCTCCCAACAGGTGGATTTCCGTCAGGTGTTTTTTGGAAGTGGGCAATGCGGGAGGATTGACCAAGATCACGCCTCCCATAGCTTCAGGGCCGAATCTTACCGTTTCGGCGCCCTTGATGACGGTGATCTCGTCGGCGAGGAACGGGTCAATTTCAGGTGCATGTTCTGCGCCCCATTGCTGCCCTTCGAGCCGGATTCCGTTGTTGAGGATCATGATCCGGTTGCTGTGCATGCCGTGGATGACGGGCTTGGAGATGGTGTTTCCGGTGGAAAAAGTCGTGACTCCAGCCACCCGTTTGAGGCTTTCACCCAGGCTTTCACCACGTGATTGAAGCAGGGCATCGCCGTACAACGAACTGACCGCTGTCGTGGTTTGGACAGCCTCCCGGTGTCCATGGACTTCCACGCTTCCGAGGTCAAGCGATTCTTCCTCCATCCGGAAGGTCTGCGCGGTGGAGCTGCCGGACAGATTGACGGTCTGCCGGATTTCTTTGTGTCCCAGGTATTGGACGGTGACGGTATAGGTACCCGGACAAAGGTTTCGGATGACGAAATTCCCGTTTTGATCGGAGACAGCCCCGGTTCTGGTTTCCAGTATCCAGACATAGGCGGCTTCGATCGCATCGTCATTTTCCAGATGCAGGACCTTGCCCCGCAAAACCAGGCCGCAGGTCTGCGCAATACCCGATTGGGCGACGAGCAGCAGGATCAGGAAGATGGCCGGAGAGGTGTAGTTCAATTTCACGACCCAAAAATAGAACCTGTTTCAGGATTAACCCAAGCTTTATGAAACAAAGTTGCAAAAAGTGTTGAATGGTAAAAAATTGGATGTGGGATGTCCGGGGATGAAGTATCGGGTACTTAGTATCAAGAGGCAAGAAGCAAGAGGCAAGAAACAAGAGGCAAGAGGCAAGAGACAAGAGGCAAGAAGCAGGAATTAAGTATCAAGTATCAAGACGCAAGTATCAAGACTCGTATACTATTAACGCTTTCAACGCTTAACATTTAACGTTTAACGCTTAACCCAATCTTCCGAGAGGCAAGAGACGAGAGGCAAGAAGCAAGAAGCAGGAATTAAGTATCAAGTATCAAGACGCAAGTATCAAGACTCGTGTACTATTAACGCTTTCAACGCTTTCAACGCTTAACATTTAACGCTTAACTCAATCTTCCGAGGGACAAGAGGCAAGAGGCAAGAGACAAGAGACAAGAGGCAGGAATTAAGTATCAAGTATCAAGACTCGCGTACTGTTAACCCTTAACAACTAATTTTTAACGCTTAACCCAATCTTCCGAGGGACAAGAAACAGGAGCCAAGAGCCAAGAGGCAAGAAGCAGGAATTAAGTATCAAGTATCAAGACGCAAGTATCAAGAATCACGTACTGTTAACGCTTTTAACGCTTAACGTTTAACGTTTAACGCTTAACTCAATCTTCCGAGAGACAAGAAGCAAGAAGCAGGAATTAAGTATCAAGTATCAAGACGCAAGTATCAAGAATCACGTACTGTTAACGCTTTTAACGCTTAACGTTTAACGTTTAACGCTTAACTCAATCTTCCGAGAGACAAGAAGCAAGAAGCAGGAATTAAGTATCAAGTATCAAGACGCAAGTATCAAGAATCACGTACTGTTAACACTTTTAACGCTTAACATTTAACGTTTACACCTTCAACACTTAACCCCGATTCCAATCCGAAGCCACACCGGACACTCGCCACCGTCTCCCGTCTCACTCAATTAAGCCAGGAGGACCAGGGAATTCTGCTAAGGATCAGCACAAGTCCTACTGCATACATCATGTAGATGCTGCGAAATCTGGCTCTTGGATTGCTGGTTTTTTTGGCTCTGCTGTAGCCGATGGTGATCAGCACGATGGCCACGATATTGATAAGCGGGTGCTCGACTGCCGTCAGTCGCGCTGTGGCATCAGACATCGCCCCGCCTCCGCTGAGAAGGGAAAATCCAAGAGGACTTACGAAATAGAGAACCAAACCTACCAGCAACTGGACGTGCGAAAGGATAAACGCGATCAGGGCGATCTTTCGGTCCTTTTCGGTAAAAGCCCTGCCGGAAAGTGACCCGACCAAGGCGTAGATGATGACCAAAACCAGGGCAAGCAGTGCCAGATAGGCAATTCCCGAGTGTAGATGTTGGAGTCCTGTGTACATGAGTTCTTGTTTTGTGGGGTGAAAATAGCAGAAATGTCAATGCTTAGGGCCCTAAAGCCAATGAAACTTATTCGACATAGAGGACGAGGCCTTTGAGGTATTCTGTCTCAGGGTGAAAGATGTTGACCGGATGGTCGGCGGGTTGGCTGAGCTGATGCAGGATTTTTACTTTCCGCCCGCTTTCCATGGCCGCTGCGGTGATCGTATGGGCAAAAAGACTTTTGTCCACCACCTGTGAGCAGGAGAAGGTAAAGAGGATTCCCCCCGGCTTGATCTTGCGGAAGGCTTCGGCATTGAGCCTTTTGTAGGCCTGCACGGCATTATGGCGGGCTTTGATGTTTTTGGCAAAAGCCGGAGGGTCGAGCACAATCAAGTCAAAGTCGTCTCCGATCTCCCGGATGTATTTGACCACATCGGCCACGATGGACTGGTGCTTTCCCCCAAAGCCGGGATTTAGCGCCACGTTTTGCTCGGTCAGTTCGATGGCTTTGTTGGAGATATCCACGGAATGGACTTCCGAGGCGCCTTCATTCAGTGCCAAGACCGAAAACCCTCCCGAGTAACAGAAGGTATTCAGCACTTTTTTCCCTTTGGAATAGGTCGAAACCAGTTTTCGGTTTTCCCGCTGATCGATGAAAAAGCCGGTCTTTTGGCCCTTTTCCCAATCAATCCGATAGGTGGCTCCGTACTCCTGCACCAAGTCGGTTTCGGCTTTTCCCCAGACCCATTCGTTGGATTCGATGCCGAGGTTTTTGGGCAAAGTCTCCGCACTTTTGTCATACACGCCTTTCAGCTTTTCTCCCAAAACCACACGCAAAGCATCGGCGATTTCCGGTACGTGGCGGTGCATTCCGATATGATGCGCTTGGATCACGGCAGTTCCATTGTAAAAATCCACGATCAATCCGGGCAACAAATCGCCTTCACCATGAATCAGTCTAAAAACGTTGGTTTCCTGATTGTCAGCAAGTTTCAGGCTTTTTCTTAAGGCATAAGCTGAAGCCAGTTTCTCTTCCCAAAAAGCCGCGTCGATGGGTCTTTCCCCAAAGGAAATGATCCGGACCATGATGGAGCCCTGGGAGAAATGCCCCGTTCCCAAGAAGTCATTTCGGGAAGAAAAGACCGAAACCAAATCCCCGCTTTCGATCCCGGGATCGGCTTTGGCAATGGCACCGGAAAATACCCAATGGTGCCTTCTCAGCAAGGATACTTCTTTCCCTCTTTGGAGGATGATTTTAGGATAGTCCATGTGTTTTTGGGGTTTGGTCGGGGAAGAGCAAGCTTCCCAGAATCATCGCAAAGATACTCGCCAGCAATCCGAAAATATGCGAATCAACGGCGAATTCCACGCGACCACAGATTAGACAGGTTAACATTCCCAAGACCATGGAGCCAAACCAGGTCGCAAACACCGCGGAGGCCGAAAGAAACAAAGGGAGCGAACGACCCGCCAAAACAAAGTCATTCGATCCCTTTACGAATTTTGAAGCCCAGGTTCCGATGGCGACGGTGAGTGCCAGATAGATGATTATTGCGGTCAGCAGCACCCGGTCAGCACTTAACCTTTCGCGTACATCTTTTCCCGAAGTGCCTTGATTTCCTCGCTCGCAAGGTAATCGTCGTAAGGCATCCTTCGGTCAATCGTTCCTTTTGGCGTAAACTCGACGATCCTGTTGGCGGAGGACTGCACAAACGCGTGGTCATAGGAGCTCATCAGCACCGTCCCGCTGAAGTCGATGATGGCGTTGTTGAAGGCGGTGATGGACTCCAGGTCGAGGTGGTTGGTCGGTTCGTCCATCACCAGGAGGTTTGGATTCTGGAGCATCATACGGGAGATCATGCAGCGCACTTTTTCGCCTCCGGAGAGCACGGTACATTTCTTTAGCGTCTCTTCTCCCGTGAAAAGCATTCGGCCCAGGAAGGTCCGGACGTACGCTTCTTCCTGGTTCGCTGAGTACTGCCTCAGCCAGTCGATCAGGTTGAGGTCCGTCTGGAAGTACTTGGAGTTGTCGTTGGGCAGATAGGCCTTGTTGATGGTCACGCCCCACTTCAGGGAACCCTTGGTGGCGGGGATTTCCTCCATGATGGTTTGGAAAAACTTGTTGACCGCCTGTTTGGTCTTGGAAATAAAGGCAATCTTGTCGCCTTTGTCCACCATCAGGTTGACATCGGTGAAATAGGTCACTCCGTCCGCTTTCAGCTCCAGGTTTTCGGTCATGAAGATCTGGTCTCCGGCTTCCCGTTCGGGCTTGAAGATGATCCCCGGATATTTTCGGGAAGAAGGTTCGATCTCGTCGATGTTGAGTTTTTCGATCATCTTCTTACGGGCTGTGGCCTGCTTGGACTTGGCCACGTTGGCAGAGAAGCGGTCGATGAAGGACTGCAGCTCCTTGCGCTTGTCTTCGGCTTTTTTGTTGGCATCCGAGCGCTGCTTCAGTGCCAGTTGGGACGATTCGTACCAGAAGGTATAGTTGCCTGAGAAGATCTTGATCTTGCCAAAGTCGATGTCCACCACGTGCGTGGACACGGTATCCAGGAAGTGTCTGTCGTGGGACACCACGATCACGATGTTTTTGAAGTCCAGCAGGAAGTTTTCGAGCCAGTCGATGGTGTCGGCATCCAGGTCGTTGGTCGGTTCATCGAGGATCAGGATGTCGGGATTTCCGAAAAGTGCCTGGGCAAGCAAGACCCGTACCTTTTGGTTGCCGGCCAGTTGGTTCATGGTCAGGTAGTGCAGGTCTTCGGTGATCCCCAGGCCGGAAAGGAGGGAAGCCGCATCGGACTCTGCATTCCAGCCATCCATCTCGGCAAATTCCGATTCGAGTTCGGAAGCTCTCAATCCATCGGCTTCGCTGAAATCTTCCTTCAGGTACAGTGCGTCCTTCTCGGACATGATAGCATACAGTTTTTTATGCCCCATCAGGACTGTTTTCAGGACTTCCACTTCGTCGAACGCAAAGTGGTTTTGGCTCAGGACGGCCATTCTTTGGCCCGGCGTGATGTTGACCGAACCGCTGGTGGAGTCGATCTCGCCGGAAAGGATCTTCAAAAAGGTGGATTTTCCCGCGCCGTTGGCACCGATCACCCCATAGCAGTTGCCGGGGGTAAACTTGAGGCTGACCTCATCGAAGAGGGTTCGCTTGCCAAACTTGAGGGAAAGATTATCTACTGAAATCATGTTTTTTTCTGCGTTTTGGAGGCGCAAAGATAGGGAATAAAATATTTCAGCCTCAGTCAAAGGAAAGCCTTATGGCATCCATTTTCAGCATTTATGATCTTTTTCAAAAGAATATTTTTCCAGTTGGTTATATTGAAATGCCCTAAAAGGCCCTTGGTTTTTATGAACAAGAAGCTTCCGAAATTGCTTTTGGTTTTTTTGCTGACCGGCATCGGCTTTTCAGCCTTTGGGCAGACTTCCACCGTGGGAAAGGAGTTTTGGGTGGGTTTTATGGAAAACAACCGGGTAATGGGAAGCGGGAACAATCCCGGAGCTCCCGACTTTGCGATTTTGGTGATCACTGCCAATGAAAACACGACGGGAGCCCTGGAGTATCTGGGCCAATCCCTGCCCTTTTCCCTGAATGCCGGGCAGCAATACACGCTGCGGGTTCCATCTTCGGATCTGGACCTGATGCACAGGAATTCCGGGGTGGTCGAAAACAAGGGAATCCACATCACCTCCACAGGCAAGATTGCGGTGCACGCTTTCAATGAGCGGTTTCGGAGTGCCGATGGCACGGTGGTGCTTCCGGTCGGCGCGCTGGGCAGGGACTACTACATCACGTCGCACTTTGAGGAACTTACCGTAGACGACACCTACAATGGAAACTTTGACAATGAAAGTCTCCTCCTGGTCGTGGCCACCGAGGACGGCACCGAGATCGAGATCACCACCAGTGTCAACTCCCTGAGCGGCAACCAGGCAGATGTTCCTGCGGTGATTACCCTGGACCGCGGTCAAAGCTACCAGATCAAAGCCAGGGGGGATCTGACGGGCTCCCGAGTCCGGGTGATCGGGGAAAATGCCGATGAGTGCAAGAAAATCGCGGTTTTTGGGGGGAACAAATGGACTTCGGTGGGGAACTGCGGAGAGGCAAACGACCATTTGTTTCAGCAGGCCTATCCGGTAAATACCTGGGGGACGAGCTTTGTGCACGTGGGATTGCTGGGCAGGTCTTCCGGGGAATTGGTCAAAGTCCTGGCTTCGGAGGACGGTACCGAGGTATTGGTGAATGGCAATTCGCGGGGGACGGTGAATCGGGGCGAATTTCTCGCCCTGGAATTCGGTGCCGACGAATCCGGGAAGATCGACACCTCCAAGCCCTCCTCGGTCACTGTTTTCTCGAAAAGCATGGCCTGCAACCAAGCCAATTCCCCCGAAGCCAGAACCGGGGACCCTTTCATGGTCACCTACAGTCCGAGTGAGCAGTTTTTGGTTTCCCTGACTTTCAATGCGATGAATCTGCCCTCCATCGTCAACCACTATGTGAATGTGGTGGTGAAAAGCGGTACCGAAAATGAGACTTTTCTGGACGGGCAGAACATCGGAAGCCGGTTTTTCACCCTCCCAGGCGATGCGGATTTCAAGTTTGCCAGAATCAACATCACGCAGGGGGTACACAGTCTGCGGAATGCGGATGGGTTTGCGGCGTATGTTTACGGATTTGGCGAACTGGAATCCTATGGCTATGCTGCGGGTGCCGCCTTGGACAACCTGAACTTTGAGCCCGAGGTGGCCTATGATTTCGAGGTTGAAGGCGACAAGACGGCCTGTCTCAACCATGCCGGACTTTGGGCACTCCATTCGACCAATCCCGATTTCACTTATTTCGTCTGGGATTTTGGGGATGGTTCTCCCAGCCAGACCGGTCAGGAGGTGTCCCACACCTTTGCCGCACCGGGGAGCTATGAAGTGAAAGTTTTGGCAGCGCTCAGTCCCAATTCCTGCGACCAACAGGAAGAGGTGATCTTTGAGGTGGAAGTCATCGAAACCAAGGCTGCGCTGGAAGGGGAATTGTCCGTCTGCCCGGAGGTAGAGCAGGTCATGTACCGGGTCAGCGATCTGGTCGATGCGGCTGCATCCAAGTTTGAGGTCGAGGGAGGGGTGATCGTGGAGGACTATGGAGACTCAGTCTTGGTCCATTGGGGACCCGCCAATCCCAATGCCAAGCTCCGGTTGATTCCCTACTCGGAAAATGGCTGTCCAGGTGCTGCAGTGGAATTACCCGTGGTCATCAACGAGCGAATTGTGGTGGCAGCAGCGGTTGGGGATCTGCAGGTTTGCTTTGATCCCAATGTGTCACACAGCTATTCTGCCCCGGTTACGGTCAGTGGCAGAGGCTACGATTGGGTGGTGACGGGGGGACAGATCGTTTCAGGCCAGGGAGAAAGCAAGATCGGCGTAAGCTGGGATCAGCCCGGAATCACCGGGACGGTCGAATATACCGCCTACAGCCTGCTGGATAACCAGTGCGAGGGAAAGGCCGCAGCCATCCAAGTCGCAGTTGCCGGAGAGTTTGTTGCCGAAGCAAAGGAGCTGACGGCCATTGTCTGCGCGGGAGACAACTCCGGCAATATCCGACTGGATGTGCGCGGGGGAGTCGCTCCTTACAAATTTGAATGGCTTCACAACCCGGCGCTGAATTCCCCGGATGCCCTGAACCTGTCGGAGGGCAGCTATTCGGTGAAAGTCACGGACCAGTTGGGTTGTGTCCAAGTGATCGAAAACTTGGAATTGACCGCGCCGGAGCCGCTTTCCGTCGTATCACTGACTCCGACCGGTGTATCCTGCTATGGAAAAACCGACGGGAGACTGTCGCTGACCATCGCCGGGGGAGTGGGCCCCTATACCTTTGAGTATGCCGGATCCCAAACATTTGTTGATCAGATTTCTCTGGAGGATATGCCTTCGGGAAACTATGCCTGGGAAGTGAGGGATGCCAGCGGCTGCATGATTCCGCTGAATTTTGAGATTGCCTCACCGATTCCTTTGGAAGTGGAAGTCCGTCTGGAGAAAGCGGCCTGTCCCGGCGGCTCCAACGGGGAACTCCTCGTCTTGCCAAAGGGGACCGCGCCTTTTGTCTATCTGTGGAAAGATCCCAGACTGGGCGGAAACCAGGTGACTGGACTGAGTGCAGGAACCTATGGGCTGGAGGTGCAGGACGCCACAGGCTGCATCGGTATCGGGCAGGGGATCGTCAGGGAAACCGCTCCCGAGGTACGGATGCCAACCGGTTTCGATCCGAGACAAGCCCCCGGAGTCTATCAGGGAGTATCGGCCTGTGAGGCTGATTTTACGCTGTGGATTTACAACCGCTGGGGACAGTTGATCTATACCGGCACGGCAGGTTGGGATGGGAAAGTAACCAGTGATGATGCTCCTACAGGCACCTATTCCTATCTGGTTCGGTACACCTATGTTTTGGAGGGGAAGGAGACATCCTCTGAGAAAAGAGGAACATTTACGCTGATTCGCTAAGCTTTTTTCCGCCAAATTGGAGGATTTGAATAGTTTTGTCCCCGAATGATTTTTGACCTCTTATGAAGAAGATTTTGATTACGGGCGGGGCGGGCTACATCGGTTCGCACACCGCCGTTGAACTGTTGAAGGCAGGAATGGAGCCGGTTATCCTGGATGATTTGTCCAATTCGGACGCGAAAGTCCTGGATCGTCTGGAAGAAATCACCGGAAAACGCCTCACTTTTTACAAAGGCGACTGCAACGACAAAGCTGTGCTGGAGTCCATTGCAAAGGAACACACACTGGAGGGCGTGATCCATTTTGCCGCATTCAAGGCCGTTGGCGAAAGCACAGACCAGCCCCTGAAATACTACCGGAACAATGTTGGATCCTTGATCGTGCTGCTTGATTTTATGAAAGAGCAGGGGATCAAAGACCTGGTGTTTTCGTCCTCCTGTACCGTTTATGGCCAACCGGAAGTTCTGCCTGTGACGGAAGCCACGCCGAGGCAGGATGCGGAAAGTCCCTACGGCAATACCAAGAAGATCTGTGAGGACATCCTGGTGGATTTTGTGAAAAGCAAGCCCGGCTTGCGGGTGGTTGCGCTCCGGTATTTCAATCCGGTCGGAGCGCATCCCAGTGCCAAGATTGGGGAATTGCCCTTGGGCGTCCCGGCCAATCTGGTGCCGTACATTACCCAAGTCGCTGCGGGGATTCGGGAGAAGCTGACGGTATTTGGAGACGATTATGATACGCCGGACGGCAGTTGCGTCCGCGACTACATCCATGTGGTGGATCTGGCAGACGCACATGTGAAGACGCTGGGCTTTCTCCAGGATCAGGAGATCGACTTTTACGAGGTGTTCAACGTCGGAACGGGCAATGGAAACACCGTCTTGGAAGTGATCCATGCCTTTGAAAAAGTGAACGGGATAAAGCTAAACTACCAGATCGGGCCGAGAAGAGCCGGAGATGTGGTCAAGACCTGGGCGGATACCACCAAGATCAACCAAATTTTGGGCTGGAAGGCCAACTATTCTCTGGAGGATTCCATGCGGGACAGTTGGAATTGGCAGAAGGGACTGGCCTGATGTCCTGAAGACCCGGAATCTTTCCCGCGGATCACCACAAAAAAGACGTTGATTTTTGCGGATTTACAAAAGGAAAATGGAGAGTTTTGGGATTGCAATCCCCGAACAAGGTTTTGGGATAGCAAACCTGAAGAGCTGGGATTTGGGGAAACTGGCCACACAAAAGGGCTAAAGGGAAAATTCCAGCTTTTGCTTGACGTGTTTTTCTTCTTTGGCTATGATACGCCTATCGTGCAACAACTCGTGCATTCTTTCTTTTTCCACCAACCGGAACCATAAGGCAGCAGGAAAATTCCGGTTGGAATGTATTTCCAACCGGAAAATGAGCTTTTCCGTAGGTTTCCTGTGCTTGTTGATGACCTGGCTCAATTCCGTGGTGTCAATGTCTATTTCTTCCGCAAACACCTTGTTTTTCTTTTCAAGGCGCTGGATATATTCTTTAAGGAAATAGCCGAAATGCAAATCCCTGTTGAATGCATCAGCCTGCAGATAATCTTCCATGAGAAATTTCAGTTGCAACAACCGGGAGATGGTTTTGCTTTCCGGGGACTGTGCATCCACAAGTCCCCTTCTAAAATCGCGGAACTCCCCAAGCACCGCCTCCTTTTCCTTCGGGTTATCCGTTCCCGGAAAGACCAGCGATTCTGCGATCTCCTTTGGCGAATATGCTTTTTCTATATTTTTAAGCGCTTTCATACCACTACGGTTTCTTAAGTTCTCCTACTCCAAATATGCTTTGATCAATTTCCTCGCACCTTCCCCATACAATACCATTAACCCTTCTGGTCGCAGTATGGTTTTTAACGGGATGTGATAAAAGCCGTACTTGGCAGCATAATGTTCAATCAGCATAGTTTTGGGTGTCAGGAATATGCAGCCGTCATGGCCACGTTTAAATGATTCCCGGCAGGCAAAGGCAATTAGGCATCCGCCTATATTGTCCAGTTTTTTCCCGGTGCCCATATTTTCCACGCTTACTTCCAGCAGCGCTATTTCTATGGCGTTAATAGTCTCGTCCACATGCTCCACCACACACATCAGTCCCAGGATAGTTTCATCGTTTTTCGGCCGGATTTTATAGACTTCCTGCCCTTGGTATTCACTCCAGTCGAATTTATCAAACCTGTCCCTGCTCTTTTTAACGGCCTTGAAGTCCCTTCCTGCCATCAATTCAATGATGGCCTCGACATCTTCCCCTGTAGCCGTATCTTTCAGTACCATCCATCTGGTCTTAACACCGATAAAGTTATTTGAAAAAATTACATATTATGTAAACTTTTGTAAAAAAAGTAAACAGACTGTCCTGAGACAAGCCTTGGGACATCTTTTGGATGGAAACCATTGAATCAGGGAGATACCACCAAGATCAACCAAATTTTGGGCTGGAAGGCCAACTATTCCCTGGAGGATTCCATGCGGGACAGTTGGAACAGGCAAAAGGGTTTGAAGTAAATGAATTGGAACCGGGGTTTTTGATCCCGTTTTTTTTTGTGAAAACCATGATCCTCAGAATTCCCAATTTCGAGGTGCTGATGCAGGGAAATCGCTTTTAACTTTCCTTGTTCAAAACAATGAGTGTCATTCTCAAAAACGGCCGCCATGATCCCTATTTAGTTTTTACCATTAAGGGGGTAAGAAAATTAAGACCCCAGGGCGGCCTAACTAGTGGTAAAAACCTCCTTTATCCCGGTTGAGCGCAAATCTTAACTCCCTAAATTTTCTCAATGGTTCAAATCTGTCTAAGCGTCTCCGCATTTTCATTGATGTTGAAAAGACGGGTTTTTCTAAAAGCGATTTCCCTGGGTGCTGATGTAGGATTCCGCCTTATGTGGAGATCGGGGATTAATAATCCCTGGACGGGACTTCAGGATTCCAAATCCTGAAGAGCCGACAATCTACTTCCAAAACGCTTCCGTCAAATAGAAAACGGTATCTATAAAATATAAAACGCCATTTCTTGTCAATACATTTTCATCATGTAAATCTTCCAGAATTATCCCCAAGTCTGGACTGAAATAGTCATTATTCCGAGTGTTAAAAAAGCCATTAGAATCAAGAAAAGACTTAATTTGGTCGAGGTCAGTAGGTTCCGTGATTGAAACAAAGTCCTGCTGAACTACAGCAAATAGGGAATCAGTTTCTTTGGTGAATCCTAATAGTTCGTATGCAGTATCAGGAAAGAAAAAATTGTGGAGTAGAAGATTGTAAAAGTAGTCCTTCCAAGAACTATAGTAAATAGCGTCATTGAGTTTGATGACTCTGTCAGCATCCTTTAAAAAAACGCGTTGTTCGGCACCTTCGCTGACATATTTTGAAAAGTCTAAATCAAATATCCAGAGATTATGTTCCGAAATAAACTTTTCTAAGTCCTGCGTTTCTTGTTCTCGGACTTGCTTTGAGATTTGAGATTTTGGGCTTGTTGCCGCGCCATGGCCAAGGTGACGGGAGGCTGCTTGGATAACTGCTCCATGCCTAACTTGGCTCGTTCCTGAAATGATAGCTCTGATTTCATTTTTTAGCTGATTCTGCATCTTTTCAAAGATACATAATGGTTAGAACTTCAGAAAAACTTGAAGAGTTCGGGATTGCAAATCCTGAATAACGGAAAATCCGAACAGTCCAAAGCAGAGGATTTTCAATCTCCTGTTCTCAAGAAACTTCTTGGATGTACTTTCTTTTTAGGAAATCTGTAATCTTCATTTCGAAGTGATAATAGGGCGGGAGAATTGCACTTATCAAACCGATCAAGGCTGATACAAAAATGTTAGGGCAACATGCATCGACGATGATTTCTTTTTTGTGAAGGGTGATTTGGGCGCCGATTACGCCGGATTTTCGCACAATGATGCTTTTTTGAGGTTTGGAATCTTGTTCGGCTGTTTTTTATGCCCTATCAAGATATCAGCTCAAAGCTTCGATCTATCACTTCGGATCACATAATTATCAGTTCGGAACTGAAATGCACCAGCTAAAAGCTGAAAATGATCGTCTTTGGATGATTTATTTGATTTTCACTGAACACGTTAATGGCCGCATTCCATTTCGACTACACCTCGATTTTGTTTGAGGAACTAATATCCGTCACTCTGCTCCGCTTTTATGCCGAGGGTTTTTCCTCCTCACCATCAGGAAGATTATCGCAGCCCTTTTCGACGATGATTTCTTTTTCGACCACCTTCATGGCAAAATCCTGGGGATGGATTTCGCTTTCATATTTCTCCGCATAGATTCTGGTAAATGCCGCCCCGAAAAATAGGATCAGGCAGGAATAGGATACCCAAAGCAAGATCAGCACGACCGAACCTGCTGCGCCATACATGGAATCTGGACTGGCCGCCCCAAAATAGATGCTCAGTAAGATCTTGCCCAGGTTAAACAGCACCGCGGTCATAAATCCTCCCAGCCACACCGAGCTCCATTGGATCTTCATATCCGGCATAAATCTGAAAATCAGGACAAACAAAAGCCCCAAAACGAAAGTCGACAAACCAAACTCAAAGAACTGGGCTAAATACACCAGGCCGGGTTCCCAAAGTCGGGAGAGAAATCCACTCAAGACCGTCAAAGCGGTAGAAACTACAAAACTGATAATCAGCAAAAAGGCAATCACCATCACAAATCCCAGACTCAGCGCCCGGTCTTTGACAAGTTTCCAGATCCCGGCTTTGGGGTCTACCTTGACACTCCAGATTTCATTCATCGAGATCTGAAGCTGGTAAAACACCCCCGTCGCCCCAAAGATCAAAATAGCCACACCCATGATGGTGGCAAAGAGGGACTGGTCATCCTTTCTGGAATTTTCGATGATCTCCACCACTGAATTGGCAGCATCCGGGCCAATGGCCTCCGAAATCTGCTGTGTGATCTCGCCCTGCACAATCTCAGTGCCCCAAAAAGCCCCAACCGAGTTGATCACTACAATCAGCAAGCCGGGCAAAGACAATACGGCATAGTACGCAACCACAGCACCCAATCTCCAGGGGTTGTTTTTGTTCCAAAGCTTAAAAGTCTCCTTAAAAAGTTTGGGAAGGTGCTTTACTTTGAATCGTTGTTTTGTTGTCATAAAAGTGATTTTTCAAGTCTTATCGAGGCAAAAAAGGAGCCAAGAAAGAGATTGGGAGGAATTGATGGCCGCAGAGGAGGCAGGGTTGGAAAAGCAAACGAGCTCCTAAGGCTTAGCACTGCTGTTCGTACCAATGGGAGGGGTGAGCATTTTGGATTTGACCACCGGACAAATCCAGCGGGCAGCCAGACTATAGGGTGGGTTAAAGTCCGTGAAATGCCATCGCATATCCGATTTTTCCTCACTCCAAAACCCTCACCAACAGCCTTTCCGATACCTTTTCGCTCAGGGTTTCGTGGGGGTGGGCCTCGTAGCTGACGACCAGACTGAGGTCGTAGGCTTCCCGCGACAGGATCTTCATCTGGGTTCCTAGGGCGAGTTTTCGACTGTTCAGAAACTCCAAAAACTCGGCCGATGAATTGGTCAAAGCGGTGAGCTGGACTTCTTGGCCGGGTTTGCAGGAGGAAAGTGGGGAATAAGAAAACTCCTGCATCCTGCCTTGGTTGTCAGGTATCGGGGATCCATGCGGATCAATGGTCGGATGCCCCAGCATTTCATCCATCCGTTCAAAGAACTTGGGCGCATGGATATGCTCGATCTGTTCGGCGACTTCGTGGACTTCCTCCCAGCCAAAGCCCATTTTTTTGAACAGAAACATCTCGGTAAGCCGGTGTTTCCGCACGATGAGCGCCGCTTCTTTTTGGCCTTTTTTGGTCAGTGTGACAGGCTTGTATTTTTCATAAAGCACCAGATCGCTTTTCTGGAGACTTTTTACCATGCTGTTTGCAGTCGGCATGCTGACGTTCAGGCTATGGGCCAGATCCGAAATACTGACTTCGCCTTGGGGATTGGAGAGGTTGTAGAGTGCTTTGAGGTAGTTTTCTTCGGTAGAGGAAGCCATGCCGGGATTTTTGATCGACTCCAAGATACGATGGGATATAGTAGAAAAACAAATTTGTTAGAATGATCTAACTTATTACTTTTGTATTTCTAATTATAAACATATGAGTAATCTATTGACCAGATTCTTTTTTCCGGGTAAAAAAAATAATGGAGCAGCAGTATCGGATTTGATCAATAAATGCAATAATGTTGCATGTATGAAACACTCCTATATTCAAGTTCTGATTCTTGGCATTTTTATGCTTTGCTCCCAGGCGGTTTATTCCCAGCACAGTCTGAAGGGAAAAGTACTTTCCCCGTCAGGACCACTGGAATTTGCCAATGTGCTGGTCAAGGAACTGGGAATTGGTGCAGTGACAGACAGTCTGGGTTACTTTGAAATCAGGAATCTCCAAGCAGGAGCCTATCTCCTCCAGGCTTCTATGATTGGATTTGCGGGGCAATCCAGGCGGATTTCGATTCCGAACCCAAAAGCGGACCTGGTATTCGAATTGACCCCTTTGGACGGATCATTGGATGAAGTGGTGGTCAGCGGTACGATGCAGGAAGTTTCCAAACTGGACAGTCCTGTACCGGTGGAGGTCTATAAAGCGGCCTTTTTTAAGGCAAATCCCACCCCCTCGCTTTTTGAGTCCCTGCAAAATGTCAATGGCGTCCGGCCCCAGATCAACTGCAACGTCTGCAATACCGGAGACATCCACATCAATGGACTCGAAGGTCCCTATACCATGATTTTGATCGACGGGATGCCGATCGTGAGCGGACTGGCGACGGTTTATGGGTTGACGGGGATTCCACAGTCATTGATTGACCGCATCGAGGTGGTGAAGGGCCCTGCCTCGACATTGTATGGTTCTGAGGCCGTCGGAGGTTTGATCAATGTGATCACCAAGCGGACGGAGATTGCCCCGGCACTGGCAGCGGATGCATTTGTTTCCGGTTGGGGAGAAGTCAATGCGGATCTGGGTGTGAAAAGCACGTTTGGGAAATCTGTGCAGTCTCTTACAGGCATCAATCTTTTTTGGTACGACCATCCGATAGACAACAACGGCGACGGTTTTACGGATCTTACTTTGCAAAAACGGCTTTCTGTTTTTCAGAAATTCCAGGTGCAGCGAAAGGCCGACAGGTTGTTTACCATGGCTGGACGGTATGTGGGCGAGAACCGATGGGGAGGGCAGATGGAATGGACCGAAGCGGATCGGGGAGGGGACCAAGTCTATGGGGAAAGCATCCGGACCCGTCGATGGGAGGCTTTTGGGACTTACCAATTGCCAGTAAAAGGGATGGTCAATTTTCAATATTCCCTAAATGGCCACAAGCAGGACTCGTACTATGGAACCACCCAGTTCGTAGCCGACCAAAAGATCGCCTTCGGTCAGC
Source organism: uncultured Limnohabitans sp. (assembly GCA_964530015.1). GTDB lineage: Bacteria > Bacteroidota > Bacteroidia > Cytophagales > Cyclobacteriaceae > Algoriphagus. Next base: position 51,747 of record CAZGYC010000009.1, read on the forward strand.
TTACTTGGATGAAGGAAAGCGGAAAGAACAACCTGCTCTTAGGTGCTGCCTATCGCTATACCTTCTACGACGACAATACGCCGGCCACCGCGCACAACGCAACCGACAATTTTCCTTCGGAGATTCACCTGCCGGGAGTTTTTGCCCAAAATGAATTCAAGATTTCTCCGAACCAAAGCATCTTGGGCGGGATCCGGTACGACTACAACAGCCTGCATGGCAATATTTTTTCACCCAGGTTGAACTATAAATTGGTCTCAGGGGACAAAAGCACGGTGTTTCGGTTCTCCCTCGGAAACGGGTTTCGGGTAGCCAATGTCTTTACCGAGGATCATGCGGCATTGACAGGCGCCCGGGAGGTGGTTTTTGCAGAAGAACTTGCGCCGGAAAGGAGCTGGAATACCAACCTGAACCTGGTGAAAAAGATCTATTCCAGCAGGGGAAATTACTTCGGATTTGACGGATCGGTATTTTATACCTATTTCACCAACCGGATCGTGCCGGACTATGAGACGAATCCCAATCAGATCATCTATGCCAATCTTGATGGAAATGCCGTTTCCAAGGGAGTCTCCCTGAATCTGGACGCAGCCTGGAACTCCGGTTTCAAGGTCTTGGCAGGTGCGACTCTGATGGACGTGAGTTTGGAAGAAGAGGGTCAAAAAGTGCGTCAGCTTTTGACAGAGCGGTTTTCGGGAGTCTGGACGATTGGTTATGGGTTCCAAAAAATCGGTCTTGCGGTGGATTATACCGGCAACGTGTACAGCCCCATGCGCCTGCCGCTGCTGGGGGAGCTGGATGACCGCGCCGAATATTCGCCCTGGTGGAGCATCCAGAATATCCAGTTGACCAAGGCGATTGGAAGCAAATGGGAGATCTACGGCGGAGTAAAGAATCTCCTGAACTTTACCCCGCCTTCAAACAGCATTGCAAGATCCTTTGATCCCTTCGACAGGGGAGTGGAGTTTGACCCGAATGGACAGGTGATTCCAACGCCCGAAAACCCGAATGCGCTGACCTTTGATCCCACTTATGTCTTTGCCCCCAATCAGGGTATCAGAGGATTCGTGGGGGTGAGGTATACGCTTTGATAATTCGTGGTCATTATTCCATCTATGCAAATTTCAAATTCCCACGACCCCGTCTTTGCCGGCCCGATGAGGTCTAACTCCACACACGTCGCTTTTGCCAAAACTCCGCTGGACACTGGCTGGACTCCACGGTATCCATCGGAAGCAATTCCATGAAATGTTCAACCCCTGCCGGGGTTGCCGTTTCCATCATCTTTTTCCCATCCCCTAGGTTTCACCTAGGGTTATTGAGAAGTTCGACCACTTCGTGGTCATCTATTCTTTCTGTTGGTTCAAAATGAAGACCCCGGCAGGGGTCAAACCTCTCAGTAACCACGGGTGCAACCCGTGGAAATCGAACAGACAAGTGGTCTCTGCGACCCTAAAAGGGTCGAACTTATTCCGGGGCAGAGTTGCCGAGGCCTTAAAAAAAACAGCCCGTGCCGAAATCCGGCACGAGCTGTTTCAAAGCCAAAGTCTTGAAAGACGCTGCTATTTCGAAGCCGTGGCCCCGGCTTTCGCGGCGGAGCCGGTTTTTTTGACGGCATCCCCTTCTTTCAGCCCCTTGCTGACCACAAAATAAGGCCCGGAGATCACTTCGTCCCCCTCTTTCAGCCCTTCCAGGATTTCGATGTTTTCGTAGTCGGATATCCCTGTTTTGACAGCCTTGATTTTCGCCACGCCATTCTCACTTACAAAAACCAGCTCTTTGTTTTTAGTGGATCCTCCGACCAAGGTGTCCACTTGGGTATCTCGGGTCGTCACGGCGGCAAGCGGGATGGCAAGCGCATCGTTTTTGGAGGTGGTGATGATCTCCACGGAGGCGGTCATGCCGGGACGGAAAGGATACTTGTTGCCTTCCTTCACCAGATCCTGGTAGGAACTGTTGAGGATTCTGATCTTCACCTTGAACTCGGTCACCGCATCGGCGGAGGTTTTGGTATTGGCCGTGTTGGCAATGCTGGTCACGATTCCCTTGAATTTCTTGCCCAAGGAGGCGTAGGAGTCCACATCGATCAGGGTGGTGTCGCCCAAGCTGAGACGAACGATGTCGTTTTCGTTGACATCCACCCGGACTTCCATTCGGGAAAGATCCGCGATGGTCATCATTTGGGTGCCGGCCATTTGCTGGGTACCCACGACACGTTCGCCCTGCTCTACCAGCAGGCTGGAGACAATTCCCGAAACGGGGGAGTTGACATTGGTAAGACGGAGATTTTCCGAAGCTTCGTTGACAGATGCCTGGGAGCTTTTGACGATGAATTCCGAAGCGACCACATTCTGTTTGGCGGCTTCCAGGTCTTTTTCCGACGAGATATAATTTGCCCTGGCGGTTTCAAAGTCGGCATCGGAGATGGCTTTTTCCTCGTAGAGTCTCTTCTGGCGGTTGAAGTTGAGTTCTGCTTGGGTAAACTGCGCTTCGGAACGCTGGAGGGCCGCCTGGGCCTGGGATAGATTCGCCATCTGTTGATTCAGGTTGGCGCGGGTTCTTTCCAAGGCTGAGATGAAGTTGTCCGGTCTGATCTTGACCAGAAGCTTGCCCATGGCTACCGAATCCCCTTCGGCCACGTGAAGTTCGATGATTTCGCCCGCGACATCGGGGGAAAGTTTGACTTCGACCTCAGGCTGGATTTCCCCGGAGGCACTGACTTTTTCGATGATCAAAGTCTTCTTGGCCGTGGCAAATTCCACTTCGGTTTCCTTGGCGCCGCCGATCCATCCGGCGGAGCGTCCGATGACGGCGATGACGATGATCAGTCCTACTGCGCCCAGTAGGTAATACAAGAGTTTGTTGGACTTTTTAGCAGCCATGGTTTAGTATAAGTTGATGGGGTTACCGAGATAAAAATCAAGCACTTTTACTCTGAAGATGTAGGTGTATTTAGCATTCAGCAGGTCCGCCTGCGCATTGAAGAGGTTGTTTTGTGCCACCTGGAAATCCACCGAATTGATGGCTCCCAGGTCAAACCGCTGTTGGGAGATACGGAAGGTTTCCTCCAGGCTTCTTACCCGGGTGACCGACGCTTTGTAGGAAAGATCCGCTGCCAATGCGCTGTTGTAGGCCGTTTCGATGTCGATTCGGAGCTGGTTTTTGGCCTCCAAGGCCGCTACCTCCTGGATCGCCCTTTGGGCACGGGCCCGCTGAAGCCCTGACTTGTTGTTGAAATTGGTAAAGATCGGGATGCTTAGATTCACGTTCATCGCCTCGGAGAGGTTGTCGGTAAACTGCTGTCCAAAGGCTGGCCGGTCCATGCCAAACACCTGGTCGACATAGTTGGTAAAGACATTCGCACCTACGCCAATGGTTGGGTAAAACGCACCCTTGGCGATTTTCTCCTGGTATTCTGCGCTCAACACGTTTGCCTCGGCAGCTTTGATTTCCGGCATGATTCCCACCGCCGTTTCATAGATCTCTTCGCTGGTTTCGATTGCCATCAGCCCTTCGGTCATTTCAAACTCCGGCTCGATCACTTCAAAATCCTCCGTGAAGGGAATCTGCATCGCCTGGGCAAGACTGAGCTTGGCACTTCGATAGCTGTTTTGTGCATTGATCACCTCCAGTTGGTTGGTTGCATTCTGGGACTGAAGGTCCAGGTAGTCTGACATCGGAAGCGAGCCTGCGTCCACCAATTTCTTGGTTCGGCCCATCTGTTCCGTGGTCGTCCCGAGTTGGTTTTCGGCAATCTTCACCTGCTCGCGGTTAAAGACCACATTGATAAACAGGTTGATGACGTTCAGCGTGATGCTGTTTTTGGTGGCTTCCAGATTGTACAAGCCCGCCTGCAAATCGGTTTTGGCCTGGGCGATGGAATTGTTGATTCTCAGCCCGTTGAAGAGCGGTACACTCGAACTCGCCTGAAAGTTGACGTTGCCAATCCTGTTGGTTTCAAAGAGGTTGGTCACGGGGTTGATGGACCGACCCCATCTGACACCGTAGCTCGATCCGGTGCTGAGGGAGGGATAGCGCTGTCCCTTGTTTTGGAGCAGGGTGGCTTCCGTGATTTCCTGGTTCAGGATGGTTCTCTTGAGGGTCAGGTTGTTTTCCAAAGCAATGTCAATCGCCGTTTGCAGATCATAAGGTCCGGGAGGTGTTTCCTGTGCCCATACACCGAGCGAGATGCCAAACAGTAACAGGAACAAAGTAAAAATCTTTCTCATAGGAATCAGTTGGTTTTTGTCAGGGGTTTGCGTTAAAGGTCAATGTCAGGAATATAGATCAATTGGGAAATCCAGGGCAGTGAAGTGAGGTATTGGGTAGTGATTTCCCTGATCCCCGAATCCATCTCGATCACGTGGCATGCTACGTCGTTTTTTCCCTTTCGGGACACGGACATGGTCGCGATGTTGGTTTTCTCCTGGGCAATCACTCCCGAAATAAAGGCAATCGCACCCGAAATATCCCCCGCTTTGATGATCAGCGTGTGGTTTTGGGCGGAAAAATTGGCGACAAAACCATCGACTTCGGCAATGTTGATCACTCCGCCGCCCAGACTTTCGCCGACCACCTCAATCTGTGTTTCGCCTTTTCGGAGGTTGAGCTTGATGGTGTTGGGATGGTGGATGGAGGAGTTGCCGATGGATTTAAACCGGTAGTTCAGCCCTCTTTCGGCGGCGATTTCCAAGGCGTTTTTGATCCGGGGATCGTCGGTTTTGAAATCCATCAGCCCTCCCAATATGGCCCGGTCACTTCCGTGGCCTTCGTAGGTCCGGGCAAAGGAATTGTAAAAAGTGATGGCGGCCTCATCCGGCATTCCGCCCAGGATGCGGATGGCGGCGCGGGCTATTCTTACCACTCCGGCGGTATGAGAAGATGACGGCCCGATCATCACCGGCCCGATCATATCAAATACACTGCTTTTGTTTGCCATGGGGACTTTTTATCCAATTTTGATGCTAATAGAATCCTAGTCTCAAGATTAAGGTATTTTTTGTTTTCTTTCAGCATTTGTAGCCTCCAAACGGCGTTTTGTTTGTTACTTTTAACATTGCCTAAATTGAACAGAATTTATTTCTGACCGAATACGAACATATTTATGAGCGAAACTGAGACAGTTTACGCCTTTGGGCCTTCTTCCCGTGCTTGGCACAAAGCCTCCGGATTTCCGATCCCCAACCGTGCGATGAACTTTGGTGACGGGATATTCGAAACGATGGTGTTTGACGGGGAAAAGATCCGGTTTTTCGGCCACCATCTCGAACGGGTCCAGCTCGGAATGGCCACGCTCAAGCTGGCAGGTTTCGGCCCCGGATTTTCGGGATTGGAAGATTGGATTGGGGCGGCGTATTCCGGCCAAAAGCTCCGCATCCGCTGGAATATTTTTCGGGGCGGTGCCGGAAAATATACCCCGGAGACCAACGAATCGGTTCAGACGCTGCACGTTCAGGCTTTTTCCCCAGCACCGCAGGTAAAGTCCCAAACGGCCTTTGCCGAGGGAATTGTTTTGTATCCCGCTCCCTGGAGTCGCTGCAAGACGCTCAATGCCTTGCCGTATATCATAGCCGCACAGGAGCGGCAAGCGCGAAACCTGGATGAGCTGATCCTGATGGACTACAAAGGGAAAGTGGCGGAAGCAAGCTCGTCCAATATCTTTTGGAGGAAAGGGAAGCGGGTCTTTACACCCGCGCTGGAGTGCGGCTGTATCGCTGGGGTAGGCAGGAGGGCAATATTGGAGAAGATCCCGCGGCTCGTTACCCAGGGTGCATTTGGGTCAAACGAGCTGCTGAGTGCCGATCAGGTCTGGGTGTCCAATGTGACGGGAATTAGTTATTTGGAAAAAATCGATTCCTTGGAATTTTCTACCGAAAAATGGGAGCCCCTCCTCGGGATTTTCGAATAAATTCGACCTTCCCTTTTTTTTTTGTGCCGCCGTTTGCACCAAAGCCTTATATTTATCGACCTTAATTTGTAAAATTTAAACTATAAGCTCTTAACGTTACCCAAAACCACCAACCTACCCTGTAGTATGCTGTTAGAACCCATTGACCTAATTATCTTCTTTGGCTATTGCTTCCTGATCATAGGAATGGGCATCTTTGTCTCCCGCGAGAAAGAAGGCCACGTCAAAAACTCCTCCGACTACTTCCTGGCCTCCAAAGCCCTTCCCTGGTGGGCTGTGGGCGCATCCCTGATTGCCTCCAACATCTCGGCAGAGCAATTCATCGGGATGTCAGGCTCGGGATTTGCGCTCGGACTTGCGATCTCCACCTACGAATGGATGGCTGCGGCCACGCTTTTGGTGGTGGCGATCTTTTTCCTTCCGGTGTACATCAAGAAGGGAATCTACACAATGCCCGGATTCCTCCTGGACCGATACGACACCCGTGTCAGGACGACCATGGCCGTTTTCTGGCTTTTGCTTTATGTCTTTGTCAACCTGACTTCGGTCTTGTATCTGGGGGCTTTGAGCCTGAATACCATCCTGGATATTCCCCTGACCTACGGGATCATCGGTTTGGCACTTTTTGCCATGATCTATTCGATCTACGGGGGACTGAAAGCAGTAGCCTGGACCGATGTGATCCAGGTGGTGTTTCTCATCGCGGGTGGTTTGGCCACCACTTACATCGCCCTGCAGATGGTCGGTGGCGGGGATGCTTGGGAAGGCTTGGGAACGCTGAGAAGGGAAGTTCCCGGACACTTCTCCATGATCCTGTCCAAAGGCGAAATGATGATTCCCGACGGAAAAGGCGGTACCCGGGATGCCTACGGCGACTTACCGGGACTTTCCGTTTTGGTCGGTGGGATGTGGATTACCAACCTGAGCTATTGGGGTTTCAACCAATACATCACGCAACGAGCCTTGGCTGCAAAGAGCCTGGATGAAGCCCAAAAAGGGATGATTTTCGCCGGCTTTCTCAAGCTGTTGATGCCATTGATCGTAGTCGTGCCCGGTATTGCCGCATTGGTGATCGTAAACAACGGGCTGGACGCCGGATTCATCGATTCGATGAAGGATCCGGTCACAGGCATCATCAAGTCTGACCGTGCCTATCCGACCCTGCTTCAGGTGCTGCCGACGGGTCTGAAAGGCCTCGCGTTTGCCGCATTGACCGCAGCGATTGTTTCATCCCTCGCCTCCATGGCCAACAGTACCTCGACCATCTTTACGATGGATATTTACAGCAAATATTTTGGAAAAGAAGCTTCAGAAGCCAAGCAGGTAAAAGTCGGCCGGATCACGGCGATTGTCGCTTTTATCATTGCAGCAATCGTGGCTCCGGCATTGGGACAACTGGATCAGGCGTTTCAGTTTATCCAGGAGTACACCGGATTTATCAGCCCGGGCGTGTTCGCGATCTTCTTTTTTGGGGTGTTCTGGAAAAAGACGACTTCCAATGCCGCTTTGGTAGGTGCGGCGCTCAGTATTCCGCTTTCCGTGGTGCTGAAGGTTGTATTCCCTGCTTTGCCGTTTATCGACCGAATGGGCTACGTATTCTTGATTCTTGCCGCTTTGATGATTGTGATCAGCTTGGTGGAAGGCAAGGGAAAAGACCACCCGAAGAGCATCGAGATCAACGCGGAACTTTTCAGGACCAGTACCGGATTCAAGATCGGGGCTATCCTGATCGCGGGCATTATTGCGGCACTTTACACTGTTTTCTGGTAAAATAAGGAATGAGAAGATTACTATTGGGCCTTGATATCGGAAGTTCCTCCGTCAAGGCTTCACTGCTTGATGCAGACAGCGGGAAATCCATCGCCTCCAAGGCCTTTCCAGAAGAGGAAATGGGGATCAATGCCCCCGAAACCGGCTGGGCGGAGCAGGATCCCGAGATGTGGTGGAAGTATGCCAAAGAGACCACGGCCTTTGTGCTCCAAAAAGCAGAAGTCAAAAAAGGAGAACTCAAAGGAATAGGGATCGCCTATCAGATGCACGGGCTTGTGTGTGTGGACAAAGATCAAAAAGTCCTCCGCCCCTCCATCATCTGGTGCGACAGCCGGGCGGTGGGTATTGGAGAAAAGGCCTTCAACGCACTTGGACCGGACTATTGCCTGCCGCATTTGCTGAATTCCCCGGGGAATTTCACTGCATCCAAGCTCCGCTGGGTAATCGAGAACCAACCCGAGATTGCCTCCAGGATCCACAAAATCATGCTTCCCGGCGATTTTGTCGCCATGAAGCTGAGCGGTGAAATCCTCACGTCCGAGACTGGACTTTCGGAGGGGATTTTTTGGGATTTCAAGGCAAATGGTTTGAGCAGCAAGCTCCTCAAGCAGATGGGAATTCCGAAAGAATGGATTCCTGAAGCAGTTCCCTCTTTTTCCGTTCAGGGAAAAGTCACTGAAAATGCCTCCAAAGAATGCGGGATCGAGGCAGGGGTTCCGATCTCCTACCGCGCCGGTGACCAGCCCAACAACGCCTTTTCCCTTCAGGTATTGAAGCCGGGAGAATTGGCGACGACAGCAGGCACCTCAGGTACCGTTTATGGAGTCTGTGACAGTCCGCTATACGATCCATACTCCCGGGTCAATACCTTTGTGCACGTCAACCACTCAAAGAAAAAGCCTTCCTACGGTGTTTTGCTTTGTGTAAATGGCACCGGAATACTGAATTCCTGGCTGAAAAAAGTCATGGGGGGCAAGTGGATCGCCTACGAAGAGATGAATGCCATGGGTGGAGGAGCACCCGTCGGCTCGGAAGGGCTGGTGTTCATTCCTTTCGGCAACGGGGTGGAGCGGATCATGCAAAACAAGCCCGTAGGAGCCCACTTGTTGGGGCTTGACCTGCTGAAGCATGACCGGAAACACGTGGTCCGTGCAGCGCAGGAAGGGATTGTGGCCTCTTTGACTTATGGTTTTCGGATCATGAAAGACATGGGGATGAACCTCAAGACCGTGAAGGCCGGAAAGGCAAATATGTTTCTCAGTCCCTTGTTCAGAAAGACGTTTGTCCAGATGAATGAGGTAAATTTGGAACTGTATGACACCGACGGGGCCCAGGGAGCCGCGAGAGGGGCGGGGATCGGATCCGGTGTCTTTGCCTCCGAATCCGAGGCATTTGGTGGCTTGGAGCTGCTGGAAACACTGGAACCCAATCCGGTCTTCAGCCAACCCTACCTGGATGCCTATTCCCGCTGGGAAAGCAAACTGAACGAAATACTCAAATCCGGAATCGCCGGATAAAAACCTAGCAAGCCTATTTTACCTAAATAACCAATCAAACTATGTCCAAGACCTATTTCCCATCCATCGGCAAGATCAAATTTGAAGGCCGGGAAAGCGAAAACCCATTGGCTTTCCGTTTTTACGACGAAAACCGAGTGGTAGCAGGCAAAACCATGAAGGAGCATTTCAAGTTTGCCATCGCCTATTGGCATTCCTTCTGTGGCACAGGCGGAGACCCATTTGGCCCCGGTACGATCAACCATCCCTGGGATGAAAGCCCGGATCCGATCCAGCGCGCCAAAGACAAGATGGACGCCGCCTTTGAGTTTTTTACCAAGATCGGAGTGGAATACTACTGCTTTCATGACATCGACCTGATCGATGAGGGAGCTTCTCTGGAGGAGTACGAAGGGCGGCTGAAGCTCATCACCGACTATGCGCTGGAAAAGCAGCAGGCAACAGGAGTGAAGCTGCTTTGGGGTACTGCCAATGTATTCAGCAATCCGCGCTACATGAACGGAGCGTCCACCAATCCAAACTTTGACGTATTGGCTTTCGCAGCAACCCAGGTGAAAAACGCCATCGATGCGACTATCAAGCTCGGAGGCGAGAACTACGTGTTTTGGGGCGGTCGGGAAGGCTACATGTCCCTGCTCAATACGGACATGAAGCGAGAAAAGGACCACTTGGCGAGGTTCCTGACCATGGCCAGAGACTATGCCCGTAAGAACGGTTTCAAAGGCACCTTCTTCATCGAGCCCAAGCCGATGGAGCCTACCAAACATCAGTACGACTACGATTCCGAGACGGTGATCGGCTTCCTGCGTCACTATGGACTGGACAAGGATTTCAAGCTGAACATCGAAGTCAACCACGCTACGCTGGCCGGCCATACCTTCCAGCACGAACTCCAGGTGGCCGCTGATGCGGGCATGCTGGGCAGCATCGATGCCAACCGGGGTGACTACCAAAACGGTTGGGATACCGACCAGTTTGCGCTGAACCTCCAGGAGCTCGCCGAGTCGCAGTTGGTCATCCTGGCCGCAGGCGGTTTGCAGGGCGGAGGCGTGAATTTCGATGCGAAGGTGCGCAGAAACTCCACCGATCCCGAGGACTTGTTTTTGGCCCATATCGGTTCCATGGATGCTTTTGCCCGTGGCCTGTTGATCGCGGCCGATATCATGGAAAAATCCGACTACCTGGAGCGAAGGAAAACCCGCTATGCGAGCTATGACTTGGGAATCGGCAAAGACTTCGAAGAAGGCAAATTGACGCTCGAAGACCTGAGAAGCCATGCCTTCGCTTCTGGCGAGCCCGCACAGATCAGCGGCAAGCAGGAATACTTCGAAAACCTGATCAATCGGTTTATTTAAATTTCCGAAAGAAGAGAAAAGGGAATCCCGGGGTGAAAGGCTCCGGGATTTTTTTTGCCGGAAGATTCCCGCAGAAATTTGACACAAACCCAAGGAAGCTGCCAGGGAAATCGCCTTTAAAGCAGTCCCTTCATTTCCATTGAAGAAAGCTGAAAACGCGATTACGGATTATTAAAACAGGAAGGAACTGAAGAGCGATCCCAGCAGCGGGAAATTTAAACCATGAACCACACCAAGGAACACAAAGGAATTTTCACCACAGACCACCGGAGGAAAGAGCAAGGGCTTTCAAACCTTCTCTGGAACTCCTGTCCGAATGGCCCTGACAGGCCTTTTGGAGGATTCAGAGAGAAAAAGCTTCGCTTTTTGACAGTTGCGGTTTGGACGGCTTGGGAAAAAAAGCTTTGGCTTTTTTCTCTGCGCTCTCAAAAAACGCAAGAAACCAAAATAAGGATTAAGCTCCGTCATACGACCAGGAAGAGCCAATATCAGTTTCTCTTTTTTCTGTGGTAATTTTTTTTGCGATGGATGGACACACCTGAATTGCCCTCCCGTCGTGTCACGTCGATCGAAGGAACCCGAAAGCGATTTCCCCGGGGAAATTACCGCCGATGTTTCACAGACCGGACTTTTTTGCTTCTTTTGGGATTGGCTCACGGGTATCGGTGATGCAGCACCTTTGCGGGAAACATGAAGACTGCCCGCGATTCGGAAAGATATGGGAAGCATAGGAAGGCAGATGATATTGGGGATTTGCGTGGTTGCGGGCATGTTGCTTCAGCCCCTGAAGGCCCAATCCCGGTTGGACGAGCTGGTTTTCCGAAATCTGGACGAGGATTTGGGGCTTTCCAGCTCCAATGTGCTTGCCATCCTGCGGGACAGCAACGGGATGATGTGGTATGGGACGGCATTCGGCCTCTATCGATATGACGGAACCCGGGTCAAGTCATTTTTCAACTCCAAGGACACCACCTCCATCTCCCACAACACGATCACCAAGCTGGCCTGGGGGCCCGAAAACCACCTTTGGGTGAAAAATGTCAACGGCCTGTTTGACATCTATGACCATGACACGGGAAAGTTTACCCGGGGATCGGGCAGCTTTACCCGGCTGTATCGCCTCGCTTCCGATACCATCGGCATGGTCATGAGCGACCGTCAGGGGAGATTTTGGTTTACGCATCCCGAAACCGGCATCAGCATCTATGATCCGGCCAAAAAGCAAACCAAACACCTGACTGCCGACGGAGCCAAAGGGAGCCTGGCCTCCAACCAGATCGCGGGCGTTGCCGAATCCCCCGACGGGATGGTCTGGGCGGTCAACCGGTCTGGGTACATTGAGCTGATTGATCCCAACAGGCTCATTGTGACCAAGACGCTGAGGCTTCCCCGGTCAAAAATCCCCGACTCGGCCAGCTATGAACTGGTCATCGACTCCGAGGGAGATGCTTGGGTCTTTGACCCGGATCGGGATTTGGGGGTTTTTTGGATAGATGGCTTGAGCCATGGGATACAGGTTTGCCGGGAAAACGAAGGGCAGTTCAGGCTGAACAACAACATGGTGAAAGCCGTCGTGGAAGCACAAAAAGGCCAGGTCTGGCTGGGCACCGACCACGGCGGCATCAACCTGATCGATAAAAACAGCAAGACGGTCCGCTTCTTTGACAACGAAAGCAATCCCGAATCACCGATGCCCCACAACGTGGTCTATGCGCTGTACCGGGATTCGGAGGACATCATCTGGGTCGGGACACACAAAAAGGGCGTCTCCTACTACCACAAGGGATTGCTGAGGTTTTCCCACGTCAGGAAGAATTTTTCCGAACGCAATTCCCTGCCTTTCAACGATGTCAATGCCTTTGTAGAAGACAGTCTGGGCAATCTGTACATGGGCACCAATGGGGGAGGCCTGATCTATCACGACAGAAAGGCGAATACCTACCGACAATACCGGCACGACCCGGACAATCCCAAAAGCCTCACGGGCGACGTGGTGGTGGATCTGATGATGGACCATGAGGGGGTCCTGTGGATAGGCACCTACCTCAACGGCCTGGGCAAATTTGACGGGCAGACGTTTACCAACTATCCCTACCGACAAGACGAAGCCAACGGCATCCCGGGGCCCAATATCTGGAAGCTCTTCGAAGACAGCAAAAACCGGATTTGGATCGGAACCCTGAGATCGGGGATGTCGGTGCTGGAGCCCGACCGGAAGACCTTTCACAATCACCCGGCCGGAAGCGAGCCGTTTAGGCCGCACAACCAATACATTACCGGATTTGCGGAAGACCGGGCAGGAAATATCTGGATCGCGGGGGGAAGCGGACTGAATGTGGTCAATTACGAAACGAAGCGTACTTCCTACTATTCCGAAACCCAGGGAAAGGGACTGAAGGAGTCCAATACCACCGAGCTTTTCACCGATTCGCAGGGGGTGATCTGGCTGACGACCCAAAACGGCCTGCATTATTTTGACGACAAGGACAGCGTGTTTGTCCACTATGGGCAGCAGGAGGGACTGCCCTCGGACTATCTGGTGGATGTGCTGGAGGACGATCGGGGCAATCTGTGGATCAGTTCCCAAGTGGGGCTTTCCTATGCGCAGGTAAACCGACGCACCAAGCCCTTCCAGATCGTTTTCCAAAACTTTGACCAAAAAGATGGCCTGCAGGCCTCGCTTTTCAACAAAAACTCCGCGATCAAAACCAAGGCAGGGGAATTCATCTTTGGGGGGCCCAATGGCTACAACATCTTCAAATCCGAAAATTTCGCCTTTGAGCAAAACAACCCTCCGGTGGCCTTCACGGACCTCCAGCTTTTCAACCAAACCGTCGAAGTGGGCGACGAGGTCGGAAACCGGGTCTTGCTCACCAAGCTGCTGGAAAACACCCGGGAGCTTGTGCTGAAGCATGATGAAAACATGTTCAGTATCGGGTTCAGCGCACTGAATTTCCTGTATCCGGAGAAAAACAAGTACCGATACAAACTGATCGGCTTCAACGACGACTGGATCTACCTCAACGATGACCTGGCCAAGGTCACCTTTACCAACCTGGATCCCGGAAATTACACCTTGATCGTCCAGCCGGGTACCGTGCTCGATGGCTGGAGCACCGATGAATACAAGCTGGACATCGTGATCCAGGCGCCGTTTTGGAGGACTCCGCTGGCGTATTTGATTTATGTTGTGGCATTTGCCGCGATGGTTTACCTCTTTCGAAACCAAGTCCTAAGACGCCAAAAGGAGAATTTTGAGCGGGAAAATGCCATCAGGGAGGCCAAAAGAGTCCAGGAACTGGACCGGCTGAAGACCAAGTTTTTCACCAATCTGAGCCATGAGTTTCGCACGCCACTGTCCTTGATTTTGACTCCGACGGAGCATCTGCTTTCCGGTGCGACCGACTCGGGATTGGCGGGACAGTACCGGATCATCCAGCGCAATGCGCGCAGGCTGCTGAAGCTGATCAACCAACTGCTGGATGTGAAAAACGTGGACAAAGGCGGTCTGGCCTTTCATCCTTCCGAAGGGGACATTGTCCAGTTTGTGCGGGAATGCATCGCCGATTTCAGGGAATTGTCGGAAAACCAGCACATCCAGTTGGATTTTGAAAGCAGCCTGGAATCCCAGCAGGCGATCTTTGACTCCGACAAACTGGAAAAGATCATCTTCAATCTCCTTTCCAATGCCTTCAAGTTCACGCCGGAAGACGGCAGGATCCAGGTGACCCTGGAAGTGCTTTCGGAGCACGAGGAGAAGGGAGTCCTGTCTTTGGCAGTTGCGGATTCGGGTGTGGGCATTTCCCCCGAAGACCAAAAAAAGGTCTTTGAGCGATTTTTCACCACCGAGGGTCACGGACAGCAACTGAACCAGGGCAGCGGGATAGGCCTGTCGCTGGCCCAGGATTTTGCCAAGGCCATGGGAGGCTCGATCGATCTGGAGAGTGAGCTGGGCAAAGGCTCCGTGTTCAGGCTTACCCTGCCGGTTGGGCTGGTTTTGCCGGAGGAATGGGAGGACAGTCCGGTGCCGGATGCGGATTTTTCCAGGACCGAGAAGGACAGCATCCTGATCGTGGAGGACCACCGGGAATTCAGAAACTACCTCAAAGACTGCCTGTCGGAGTCCTACCAGGTGCTGACTGCTTCCAACGGGATTCAGGCATGGGAGATCGCTCAGGAGCAGATCCCCGATTTGGTGATCTCGGACTGGATGATGCCGATGATGGACGGCAAGGAGCTCTGCCAAAAGATCAAGGCGGACATCAAGACATCCCATATTCCGGTCGTCTTGCTGACGGCCAAAAAATCCGAGGAAAACCTGCTCAAAGGGCTGGACAGTGGCTGCAACCTCTACCTCACCAAGCCATTTAACCTGGAAGTACTCCAGCTCAGTGTGAAAAACCTGCTGCGTGAGCGGAATGTGATGCAGGAGCAAAACCGCAAAAAAATCCAGGTGAATGCTTCGGAAGTCGAAGTGGCCTCGATGGATGACCAACTGATCCAAAAAGCGGTGTCACTGGTCGAGCAGCACATCGAAGACACGCAGTTGTCCGTGGAGTTTTTGAGCCGGGAACTGGCCATGAGCCGGGTTCATCTTTACAAAAAACTGTTTTCGCTCACTGGCAAGAGCCCGATCGAGTTTATCCGGCTGATCCGTATGCAGCGGGCCGCCCAACTGCTTCTCAAAAGCAGGCTGAATGTCGCCGAAGTTGCCTACCGGGTAGGCTACAACAATGCCAAATACTTTGCGAAGCATTTCAAAGCGGAATTCGGAATCCTGCCCTCCGAATATGCCGGCAGGAAGCAATCGGCCGTGACGGAGTAGGTTTTTGCCCCACAGTTTACTTCCCATACCCCAATTGGAAACAATTGGCACCCGTTTGTTCAGTCCGAATGGTCTAAACTTGGCCCTCAATTGACAAACCCTGCCATGAAACTGATTTTGATTCTTTGCTCGGGCCTGTTTATGGCCTGTGTGGGGGCACCCGAACCGCCGCCGACTCCCATCCCAACTCCCAATCCTCCTGTGGAAGACTCCAGCCAGAAGTTTTTTGGCCAGCTCAAAGTCCATTCCGGACAGCTCAGCGACCTCGGGGGCAATCCCGTGGTCCTGCGTGGCGTCAGTTTTGGATGGCACAACTGGTGGCCCAGATTTTACAACGGATCCGCCGTGAAGTGGCTCAAGGAAGACTGGAACGTGAATGTGGTGCGGGCGGCGATGGGGATCGACCCGGACGGCGCATACCTGGACAATCCCGGATTTGCCCTCCAAAAAATCAAGGCGGTCGTCGATGCGGCGATTGCAGAAGACCTGTATGTGATCATCGACTGGCACAGCCACGACTTGTATCTGGAAGAAGCCAGGGAGTTTTTTGGGGAAATGGCAAAAACCTACGGCCACCATCCCCATGTAATCTACGAGCTCTTCAACGAACCGGATATGGAATCCTGGGAGGAGGTAAAGGCCTACAGTGAGGATATGATCGCCGAGATCCGAAAGTACGACCCCGACAACATCATCCTGGTCGGATCGCCTACCTGGAGCCAAGATGTGCATTTGGCCGCCCAGGATCCCATCCTCCATCAAGAAAACCTCATGTATGTACTCCACTTCTATGCGGCCACGCACAAGGATTACCTGAGAGACCGGGCTGAAGCGGCCCTGAAGGCCGGGCTTCCGATTTTCGTTTCGGAATGTGCCGGAATGGAAGCCTCCGGAGACGGCCCCATTGACCAGGCATCCTGGAGGTCTTGGCTCAACTGGATGGAAAGCAGGAAGGTGAGCTGGATCGCCTGGTCGGTCTCCGACAAAAATGAGACCTGCTCCATGCTGGAGCCGAGTGCGGCATCCACGGGCAATTGGACAGATGCCCAGGTGAAACCTTGGGGTAAAATCGTAAGGGAGACGCTGAAGGGCAAGTAGGGGAAAGGCCGATTTTCCCCAAGCCTGCCGATCTGCTTCGCAGGATTGGGGAAGTATTCGACAATCCATGGAAAAAACCAATGCCCCGTCAGATCTCGGTCATTTGAGAAGGCCCAAATTTCAACGGATTGGGCGTTTTTTGGCTTTTTTTCACAGGGTTAACATTTGATACCCCTATTGAAAACATTTGGACACCATGGGATAATAGTTTCCCAACTACTTTTATTCGGATCAAAGCAATAAACCCATAACCCCGATCCTTCCTCTCATTTGGCGGCTCATACCGGGCGAAACCGAGGTCTTCAGATTTCGGAAAGTGAAGGAAGCATCAGTGGATTTTTGGGAATAGTGCCGCGATTTTTTGACCCAAAATCTAACCACTTGTAAACATGCCACACCCGCCCCCGGAGAATTGTCAACCCAGGAAATTGCCTTTTCCTACTCACGCCCATTTGTTCATTTTCCAACAATTAAACCCTTAATGATGAAAAAACTATTACCGCTATGGCTCATGCTTTTGGCAGGGGTGGTTCAAGCCCAAGTGACAGTGCGGGGCACTGTCAAATCCTCGGCTGACGGACTTACCCTTCCCGGAGTGACGGTTTTGGTCAAAGGAACCACGACCGGCGTAGCCTCCAACGGAGACGGAACGTATTCGATCTCTGTGCCCAACTCCAGTTCCGTGCTGGTTTACAGCTTTATCGGCTTCAAATCGCAGGAAATTTTGGTAGGAAACCAGTCTGTCATCGACGTCAGTATGGAGGAAGACCTGTCTTCCCTCGATGAGGTCGTGGTGGTGGGCTATGGTACCATGAAAAAACGGGACATGTCCAGTGCCCAGGTATCTGTGTCATCCGACGACATCGGGCGCACGGTCAACACCACCGTGGAGCAGGCCTTGCAAGGCAGGGCTGCGGGTGTGTATGTGACCCAAAACACCGGTGCGCCGGGTGGGGGGATCTCGGTGAATATCCGGGGAGTCAACTCCATCGGCGGGACTAACCAGCCGCTCTATGTGATCGACGGAGTGCAGATCCAGCCTGCTGCCGTATCCTATGGCAACACGTCTTCCACTAACCCGCTTGCAGGTCTCAACCCAAGTGATATCGAATCCATGGAAGTATTGCAGGGTCCTTCGGCTACTGCAATCTACGGTTCCCGGGGTACCAATGGGGTAATCATGATCACGACCAAACGCGGCAAGGCCGGGGAGACCAAGATCACCTACAATTACCTCTACACGCTGCAGGACAAGCCCGAAAACCTGGATGTCATGTCATTGAACCAATATGCCACGATGACCAACGAAATCCGCGAGATCACCGGCGGCGATCCTCCGGCGGCATTCCTCGATCCTACGCTGCTGGGAGAAGGCACCAACTGGCAGGATGCGCTTTTCAAAACAGCACCACTAAACAAGCACAACGTTACCCTGAGCGGCGGAGACGACAAAACGAAATTTTATGTCTCCGGTGAATACTTCAGCCAGGAAGGCGTTGCCATCGGATCCTCTTTTGACCGCTATTCCGTCAGGACAAACATTGACAACCAAACCAGAAAATGGCTGAAACTGGGCTTGAACCTGCAGCTTTTCCATACAGACGAGCAATTGGCGACCGGCAGCTCCGACGTGATCAACAATGCGATCCAGATGGCACCAAACGTACCGGTGACCAATCCTGACGGCTCTTGGGGCGGTGCGGATCCCGTGAACGGATCAAGCCTGCAGTTTACCCCGGCCAACCCGATCGCTTTGGCCAACCTGTTGGACAGAAGCTACAAGAGAAGAGGCGTGCAGGGTGGCTTTGACGTGGAAATCGACCTGGTCAAAGGGCTGAAGTTCCGCACCATGGCCAATACCAGCATCAACTACAATAATGGCCACTTCTTCACCCCAACCTATACGCTGGGTGTGGTGACCAACGACACGAATTCGCTTTCGGAGGAATCCAGCAACAGTTTCTACTGGAACTGGAACCAAATGCTGACTTACAGCAACGTGTGGGGCAAGCACGCATTGGACGTGATGGCCAGCCATGAGGCTCAGGAAAGCCAGTATGAATTCCTGAACGGTGGCAGGCTGAATTTCCCCTCCAATGACCTCCAGGAGCTCGGCCTTGGCTCTGCCCAGGGTGCCACCAACAACGGCGGGGCCAACCAGTGGGCCATGGAGTCCTTTTTTGCGAGGGCAAACTACACCTTCAATGAGAAATACATCCTTTTGGGCGCGTTCAGAGCCGACGGTTCGGCCAACTTCGGCCCGGAGAACAGATGGGGTTATTTCCCTTCCGTATCTGCGGCATGGAGAGTGTCCGAAGAGGCCTTCCTGCAGGATGCCAGTTGGCTGGATGAGCTCAAAATCCGTTTTGAGACGGGCCTCACCGGCAACCAGGGCAACGCGATGGCGATCTATGCACCGCTCAGCTCACCGAGTATCCCCACCCCCTGGGGTGGCGGCTTCCTGGTTTCCAGGTTTGGCAACCCAAACCTGAAGTGGGAAGAAACTTCCACGGTAAACCTCGGCTTCAACTTGAACATCCTGAACAACAGAATCCAGATCGAAGGGGACTTCTACCTGAAGAAAACAGACAACCTGCTTCTGCCCAACCCGCTGCCTTGGTACATGGGGACTTCCGCCGAAGGAAGCATCGGCACGCCGACTGTAAACATCGGAGCCCTCGAAAACAGAGGCTATGGCATCACCATCAATACGATCAACATTGACAACAGAGCCAACGGGTTTTCCTGGACCTCCAATTACAACTTCTCCGGTTTCAAAACCGAGGTGACCAAATTCTTCTCCGAGACGGCGTTCATCGACCGCACCGCCTGGTGGCTAAACAACTTCACCTCCAGGGCACAGCCTGGCTACGCTCCCTGGTTGTTCTACGGCTATCAGGCTGACGGCTTGTTCCAGACCATCGAGGAAGTGGAGTCCAGCGCCAGACCGGTGGACAACTCGGGCAACCCGATCCAGGTGAGCAGGGAAAACGGAATCTATGTGGGGGACATCAAATACAAGGACCTCAACGAAGACGGGGTCATCGACGAGCGCGACCAGACCTTCATCGGCAATCCCTGGCCAAAATTCACCTTTGGCATGACCCAGCAATTCTCCTACAAGGGCTTTTCGCTGGACATCCTGTTTACCGGCGCTTTGGGCGTGGACATCTACAACTACAACAGATTCCTAAACATCAACCCAAACAACGTGAACCTGGGCAGAAACATGCTTTTGGAAACCTATGACTACGCAAGGATCGAAATGGACGACATAGGAAACCCCTACATCGTCAATGCCGGCACCGACATTCCGAGGATCACGGCCACCGACATGAACGGAAACGGAACCCGGATCTCCGACAAATTCGTGGAGGACGGCTCTTACGTGAGAGTGAAAAACATCAACCTATCCTATGTGGTGCCCACTGAACTGCTCGGAAAGCAGAATGTGGTGAGAAGTCTGAAACTGGCTTTTGGTGTCCAAAATGCATTCACGTTCACCAACTACAAAGGATACGATCCGGAAGTGGGTGCCTCGGTGGGAAACAACGTACAGGCCAGCAGCCAATTGATCAGCGTGGACTACGGTAGATATCCCCAGACCAGAATGTACACCTTCAGCGTAGGCGTTGACTTCTAATCCAAAAATCAGCAACAAATGAAAACAAACACCAAATTTCAAAAAATGATCCTTGGAGCTGCTTTGCTACTGGGAGGAATGGTGGGCTGCTCGGAAGATTTCTTGGATAGACCCCCATTGGACGCGATCGTAGATGCCAACTTCTACAAGACTGACGATCAGATTTTGGCAGCATCCGCACCGCTGTATAACCTGGTATGGTTTGCTTACAATGACAAAGCAAGTCACGGTATCGGAGACGCCCGGGGTGGTATCCTGACTTCGGGCTCCTATCAACTGGAAAACGTCCGCTTCAACACCACCGGCGAAACTGCCGAAAACGGTGCCGCCTGGCGCGCGTTTTACAACGTGGTCGCACAGTCCAACTCCCTGGTCAACAACATCACGCAATTTGTGGGACCTAACGTGACTGAGCGGATCAAAAACCATGGATTGGCCGAAGGCCGATTCATGCGTGGGCTGGCGTATTCGTATCTGGTCCAAAACTGGGGACCGGTGCCGATCATCACCAACAACACGGCCCTGCTTCAGGATACGACCATTGCCCGAAACACCGAGGAGTCTGTATGGCAGTTTATCATCAAGGATTTCCGCTACGCGGCCGAAAACCTTCCCGAAAGCGCCGTCATGAACGGACGCCTGACCAAGTGGTCGGCCGAAGGCATGCTGGCCAAGATGTACCTGACCAAAGCGGGTGTCAGCGGTACCCGAAATCAATCGGACCTTGACTCTGCGGCTTATTTTGCCAAGCGGGTGATCGACGACAGCGGCGCCCACCTGATGCCTGACTACGAAGACCTGTTCAAAACCAAAAACAACGGCAACGTCGAAACCCTCGCTGCACTTCAGTGGGTGTACAATGCCAGCCAGGCCGGGCAGTGGGGAGCACAAAACTCCGTACAGGCATTCCTGGCGTTTGGATCCGAAATCACCGGATTCGGTGACGGATGGGGTGGGGATATCGGCGCATCCAAGTGGATGCTGGACATGTACGATGACCTGATCTTTGACAAAAGGAGAAAAGCAAGTTTCATGTTCCCAGGCGATCACTATCCGTACATCACCCAAGTCCCTCCGGGCGGATCTGCCCAGGAATTGGAAGTGCCCGCACGCAGCATGGATGGCAGCAGACCCTACAACGGCCGGGCTTGGGTCAAGAAATATGTCGTGGGACGTCCGGAAGACAACGATGGCAAAGTCGTACAGCAGGGCACCGAAATCAACACGTACATCCTCCGCCTGGCTGACGTGTACCTGACCTATGCCGAGGCCGTATTGGACAAAAATCCAGCCGAGGCATTGAAATACGTCAACTTGGTGAGAAGACGTGCCGGTGTCAACGAACTGACCTCTGTAAACTGGGAAGTGGTTTTCAAGGAGCGGATCAAGGAATTTGCCATGGAAGGCCAGGCTTGGTACGAATTCACCAAACTGGAATACTACGATCCGGCCAAGGCTTACAGCATGCTTTCCAACCAAGATAGGGGAACCTTCCGGATCTATGCCGACCAGATCCCTGATCCGACGCTTTGGGAGATCGAGATTCCTTCGGACGATACCTCCCCGAGATACTTCCCCGTAAGCGAATCAAACTTCAAAATCCCGATCCCGTCCTCGGAACTGGCCCGCGCGCCGAATCTGCGCAAGCCTCCGGTGCCGTATGATTTTACGTCTGGAAATTGATCTCTGGGATTAAACACAATCGAAAAGCAAATGAACATCATAAATCATATCAATAAATCTTCTCATTCCCTCTTCGTGGCAGGTTTGCTTGTGATGACGGGATTCCTCGGCGCCTGCCAGGAAGAAGACGAAATCAGCGTGGGACCGCCGGCCATTGAGCGTGTGCGGACCACCGATCCGACCACTGCCGACAGTGCCTTCACTTCGGCCACCTTGGGAAGCACCCTGGCCATTTTGGGCACCAACTTTCTGGGTACCCAGCAGGTGTATCTCAACGACTATCCCCTGGGCGTGAACACAGCCTACGTGACCAATACCAGTGTGATCGTCACCGTGGGGGACAGCGTGCCGACTGTGGCCACGGATCCCAACGTGCCAAACAAGCTGAGACTGGTGACCAAAAGCGGGGAGTCGGTCATCGACTTCCAGACCCTTCCTCCGGCTCCGCAGATACTTCAGGTGAAAAACCAGTACGTGAAAGCCGGGGATGACCTGACGCTTTTGGGAAGGTATTTCTACTTTGTGGACACGGTTTATTTCCCGGGAGAAGACGTGTTTGTCACCTCGGGATTCCAGACGAATGCCGCGGGATCTTCGCTTACCGTGAAGGTGCCGGATCATGTGGATTTTTCCGAAGGGCAGTCTGTCCGGGTAGTGACCAAGTCAGGCGGATCGGCGACCAATAGAAACACGCAGATCTATGCGGGCAAAGGCATGGTGGCGGACTTCGATACCAATGGGGCACTGGAATGGCCCTGGAACTGGGGATGGGGCATATCAGGCGACATGATCAAACCCAGCCAGCCGGGTATCGCTAGCCTGGAAGGCAGCTTCGGCGGCATGAACCAGGCGTTCCCGGCCAACTATGGCTGGAACAACGACAAGGTGATCAACCTGGCCAACTGGGGAGGGGAACAGATTTTTCCGGAAGGGGAAGGCTTTGAACCCGGCACTCCTGCGGCCAATTACGACATACGCTTTGAAGTGGCGATCAACACCACGGCTTCCATAAGCGGGCTGGAAATGCAGATCTGGTACCCGGACAGTCAAGATAATGAATTGAGCTATAACATCCCGATGGGCAATTTCACCAAAACCACGGATGGTAGCTGGTACACGTTCTCGGCAAACATGACGCTGCTGACCAACGGATCCACCCGGTTGGGCACCTATGGCGATTTCCTGAAAGGCGACAGTGGGGGAGTCAAGCAGTTGAGACTGGTCGTGATCAACACGACTTCCAATGATATCCAGGCCGTATTGGGCGTGGACAACATCCGCGTCATCAGGGCGGTTCAATAATGATTTTATAGACGGTTTGCATATCCAATCTCCGAGTCGGAAGGTTCTGACTCGGAGATTTTCATTCCACCAACCCATTCAATACACCCAAAAACTTTGTCTCGATTGTCTTTTCTCCGATCAGCTTTGCGTGCGTTTTTGCCCGTGATTTCTTGCTTTTTCTTGGGCTGCGCAAAAGAAGAAGTAATGGAGGAAACTCTTTTTCGAGTCGTAGAAGCCGACTCCTCCGGCCTCCATTTTACCAACCAAATCCGGGAAACCGCCCAAGCCAATATCCTGACCTACCAGTATTTCTACAACGGGGGAGGAGTGGCTGTCGGAGATCTCAACAACGACGGCCTGGAGGACCTGTATTTCACGGCCAACCAAGGCCAAAACAAACTTTTTCTCAATCAAGGTAACCTGAAATTTCGGGACATAACCCTCGCCACAGGTACCGGCGGAAGGGAGCAGGCCTGGTCCACAGGCGCGGTCATCGTCGATATCAATTCGGATGGCCTCAGCGACATTTATGTGTGCTATTCGGGGGATTTGCCGGAAAAAGCGCGTAGAAACCAACTTTTTGTCAATCAGGGCTTAGACGCCCAAGGGGTTCCGTTTTTCAAAGAAATGGCAGCGGAATTTGGGCTGGACGATCCGGCATTTTCCACGTCTGCCTATTTCTCGGATCTGGACAGAGACGGGGATTTGGACCTGCTCCTGCTCAACCACAACCCGGCCTTGTTTAACAATCTGAACGCCCAGGCATTCAAGACCATGCTGCAGACACCCGATCCGATGAGCTCCAGCAAGGTGTACCGAAACGAAGGTGGCCGGTTCCGGGACGTTTCTGCCGAGGTCGGCATGGCGACGGGTACGCTCAGCTATGGTCTGGGGGCCAGTATTGCCGATTTCAACCAGGACGGTTGGCCGGACATCTACATCGGCAATGACTACTCTGCACCCGACTACTTCTATGTCAATCAAGGTGACGGCACCTTTGTCAACCAGCTTCAAACGGCATTTGGCCATACCAGCCTGTATTCCATGGGCGTGGACGCGGCCGACTTCAACCAAGACGGCCATCTGGACCTGGTCTCGCTGGACATGCTGCCGGAGGACAGCAAGCGCCAAAAACTCCTCCACAGCCCAGAGAATTACGAACACTATGAACTGTTTTTGGAGGTCGGCCTGCACCACCAACTGATGCGCAATATGCTTCAGCTCAACAACGGGGACGGGACATTTTCCGAAGTCGGGCAGGCTGCGGGCATTGCCACGACCGATTGGAGTTGGGCACCGCTTTTTGCGGATTTTGACAACGACGGCTTGCCCGATTTGTTTGTGTCCAATGGGTTTCTGAAGGACTTCACCAACCTTGATTTTATCAATTACCGCCAGCAGGTTTTGCAGAATCCCAAGCCGGGACAGCAGCAGATCCTGGAGCTGATTGCCGCCATGCCTGCGACCAAGATCGGGAACTACGCCTTCAAAAATCTGGACGGAAGCCAGTTTCACAATGTGGCTGCCGAATGGGGGCTCGGCACGCCGGGCAACAGCAATGGGGCCGCATACGCAGATCTGGACGGTGACGGCGACCTTGAGCTGATCGTCAATAACCTGAATGAACCTTCGCGGATCTATCGAAACCTCACCTCCGAGACCAAATCCGCGCACTATCTGCAAGTGGAGCTGCTGGGAGAGAGGGGAAATGCGTCGGGAATCGGGGCAAAAGTCCGGGTGTTTTCGGGCGGGACTGTCCAATACCAAGAGCAGCAGATCTACCGGGGATTCCAGGGAAATGTCTCCGCGATCTTGCACTTTGGATTGAAGGGCCCGCAGGTGGATTCCGTCCGGATCGAATGGCCATCGGGCGCAGTCCAAGTGCTCGTCTCCCCAAAAACTGACCGACGGTTAAGCGTGAAAATCGAAGATGCAGGCCCAATTGGCCCGAAAGCTTCCCCGCATCCACCAAGATTTCGGATAGCCAGACAAATTCCTTTCGAAGCTTCGGTCGGGGAATTCAATGACTTCAAAAGACAAAGCCAACTCCTGTATCAACTGAGCCATGCCGGACCGGTTCTTGCCAGCGGCGACCTAAACGGAGACGGGGAAGCGGATTTGCTTGCCTCAACCTACGGCTTCGAGCTCCTGCTGATTGATGGAAAAAGCAAGGGTACCCAGGCGATCGGTTTGGAAGCTTCCGCCGCGAATGTCACTTCACTGCTTTGCATGGACCTGGATGGCGATGGGGATTTGGATATTTTCCTGGGGAAGGGAGGCTATGAAAACCTGGCCGAATCCGATCCCGCACTCCAGGATGTGGTGCTCCTGAATGACGGGAAAGGAAGTTTCCGGCAAGCCCAGGGCATGTTGCCTGTCAAGCCTGCGGCTACCGGGGTGGCAGTCTCTTGGGATTACGACGGGGATGGCAAGTCGGAGGTGTTCATAGGGGGCGGCTATGTCCCTGGGCGTTGGCCCGAATCTGCCGGTTCCTATCTCCTAAGGAAAGAAGGAGGGCAATATGCAGTCTATGAAGAACCACTTTTGGAAAGCCTAAAGCGGGTCAACGACGCGGTGGTTTATGACCTCGACGGGGATGGGCGGGAGGAATTGATCCTTGCCTCTGAGTTTGATAAAATCCGGATACTTTCTTCCGTCAATGGCAAACTGGTCGAACGGACCTTGGAGTTTTTTCCCGAGGGGAAAACCGGACTGTGGAGGAGCCTGCTGGTGGAGGATCTGGACGGAGATGGCAATCCCGAACTTTTGGCTGGAAACTGGGGGCTCAATTCCCGGCTGAAAACCGAGCCAGGTAGGCCTGTCCGCCTCTATTTCGCCGATTTTGACCAAAACGGATCCGTGGATCCCCTGATGGCATTTCCGGTGCAGGGCCGGGAGGCCCCGTTTCTTTCCAGGGACGAGCTTGCGGGACAGATGTACCGGAAAAAGGCCCTTTTTACCACCCACGAGAGCTTTTCCACGGCAGGCATGGCGGAGATCCTGAGCCCCGGGGAGATCTCCCAAGCGGAGATCATCACCGCCGAGACGCTCGAAACGCAGCTCTTCACGCTGGAGGCTGGCAGGTTCAAATCCGTTCCCCTGCCCGCCCAGGCCCAATATGCTCCGATCAATGCGGTGGTTTCAGTCACCGGATCCTCGGGCCGGAAGGAGTTGCTCTTACTTGGCAATCTCGAACATCCACGGCTGAAGATAGGACCCCTCGATGCCAACCACGGACTTTTGTTGGAGCTGGATCCGGGGAAAAAAGCATGGCGGGCAGTTTCCCAGCTTGAATCCGGATGGAATCTTTCCGGGCAAATCACCTCAGCCCAAAAGCTGGGAACCGAGGTTTGGATTGGCATAAGAAACCGGGGGTTGAAGGCTTTGGAATCCGCCGGAGAATCAAGAAAATAACTTATTATAGCAGGCTGAAAAACAGCAAATTAAGATATGTATTTGAAACTGGTGATTGCATTTTTGGTGGGTGCTGTTTGGACATCCTGCTCCAGGGGCCAAACCCCAAATACCCTTGAGCTGAACGAGTCGATCCGGCTCAATCAGATCGGGTATTTTCCGGACCAAGCCAAGATCGCGGTCGTGCTTTCCGAGGAGCCACTGGACGGGTTTTTCGTGTGGAATGTTCAGGAGAAAAAGGTGGTGTATGAAGGGACGGCGGGCAAGATCGATGCTAAAACGCGCTCGGACCAGACTGCTTGGAAGCTTGATTTTTCCGCACTTTCGGAGCCGGGTAGCTACGAAATCGGCATCCGGGGCTTGGGCAAGTCCTATCCGTTCGCAATAGATGGGAAGGTTTATTCCGACTTGGCGGTCGCTTCGCTCAGGGCTTTCTACTACCAGCGGGCATCGCTGGATCTCCCGGAGCAATTTGCCGGAAAATGGGCCAGGGAAGGTGGGCATCCAGATACTCAGGTTGAGATCCATCCATCAGCCGCCAGCCCATCCCGCCCCGCCGGCACTGTCATCTCTTCTTCAAAAGGCTGGTACGATGCCGGTGATTACAACAAATACATCGTCAACAGCGGGATTACCGTGGGGACTCTTTTGTCCCTGTATGAGGCCTATCCGGCTTTTTTTGCAAGCCAAAAGTTGACTATTCCCGAATCGGGAAACGCCCGACCGGATATCCTGGATGAGCTGCTCTGGAATCTGGACTGGATGCTGACCATGCAGGATCCTGCGGATGGAGGGGTGTATCACAAGCTGACCACGGCCAGATTTGAGGGGATGGTGGAGCCGCACAAAGCTACCAACCGGCGCTACCTGGTCAGCAAGAGCACCGCAGCGACCCTGGATTTTGCCGCCGTGATGGCTCAGGCCTCCCGGATTTTCAAGGCATTTTCTACCGAAGATGCTGTCGTCTATCAGAAGGCCGCCGAGAAAGCCTGGAATTGGGCCATCCGAAACCCGGAGGAATATTACCGGCAAAATGAGCTAAACCAGGCATTTGACCCCGATGTGGTTACGGGCGCGTATGGGGATCAAAATCTCACGGACGAGTGGATTTGGGCTGCTTCCGAGCTTTACATCAGTTCGCACAACCTGGATTATTGGGAAATCTTGGAGCGTGCGGATCTGGAGTACCGGCTTCCGTCTTGGTCTCAGGTCAAGTGGCTGGGCTTTTATTCCCTGATCCGTCACGGGAATGCACTGCCCCAGATCCCCGAGGAGTGGATGGCGATGCTGAAGATCAACCTCGTGTCAGCAGCGAAGTCGTACCAGTTGGCCGGACAAAGCCAAGCCTATCTTTCCCCGATGGGGGCCGACAGCAGGGACTTTGTCTGGGGAAGCAATGCGGTCGCTTCCAACCAGGGGATTCTGCTGCTGGAGGCTTTTAGGCTCAACGGCGAATTGGGTTTCATGCAGAGTGCCAAAGCCAACCTGGATTACCTCTTGGGAAGAAACGCAACCGGCTTTTGCTACGTGACCGGATTTGGCAGCAAGTCTCCCCAGTATCCGCACCATCGGCTGGCGGTATCCAGGCCTGAGTTGCCACCGCTGCCGGGATTTGTGGTCGGCGGGCCCAACCCTTCCCAGCAGGACGGTTGCGAATACCCCAGCAAGGTGCCTGACGAGTCCTACACGGATCTGTCGTGCAGCTACGCCTCCAACGAAATCGCCATCAACTGGAGCGCGGCTTTTGCCTATCTGGTCAATGCGATCCAGGCGATCGAGATTGGGGCGGATGAGGGGGAAAGTAAAAAGTAAGCGGTAGGAAGCGAGAGGTGCTAGGAAACGCGTGACAGAGCGTGGTTAAAGCCAATCAACAGGTTTTCCAATAGGGAAATGTCCGCCATCGACTACTTTCAGCTCGATGAGCTTGTCAGAATAGTAAACCCAGTCGAAAAGCCCCTCAACCTCCAGCTTGGGCGAGACTTTTACGCTGTCTTTGACCAAGTCGCCGTGTCGGAAGTTTTTGACCTTCCCGTACTCGCTTTCCGAAGGATAGACGACAAAATTAGAATCGCTTTCATTTCGAGGGAACACATAGGGCTTGTCCAAAAGGCCGTAGTGCTGGTTCGGGTTTTTGACAGCACGGGATTTGCAATGACGGCAAAAGTTTCTGATGATCCGGGCGGGAGAAATCATTTATTTTCAGCAAATTCCCGGACAATCCACCAAATCATCCCTTGAAAAACAACCTTCTCTTAGCACTGCTGCTGCCTCTGGTTTTTGCCTGCGGCCTATCCAAACCGGAGTCAGCCGTTCAGTTTCCAAAGTTGATCTCCGAAGGCATGGTTGTGCAGCGGGATCTGCCGATCAAGATCTGGGGACGGGGAATCCCCGATGAGAAAATCCGCGCGAGCCTAGCCGGAGCCATCGGAAGCACGCAGGTCTTGCCGGACAGTACCTGGGTGGTCCAGTTGCCCCCATTGGCTGCGGGCGGTCCCTATGAGCTGGTCGTCAATGTCCAAACGGTGAAGGATGTCTTTATCGGCGATGTCTGGCTGGCCGGAGGGCAATCCAACATGGAGTGGCCCCTGAAGGCCGGGGTGATCGGAGCGGAGTCCGAATTTGCAAATCCCGATTTCCCGGAGATCCGGTTTTTTAAAGTAGCCAAAGACTACAGCGCATCCGAAAAGGCGGACGTCTCCGCCGGGCAGTGGAAAGTGGCCAATGCCGAAAACCTGCCGGATTTTTCCGCTGTTGCCTGGTTTTTTGCAAAGCAAAACCACCTGGAAAAAGGAGTGCCTGTGGGCATCATCGAGTCCAATTGGGGAGGGACACCCGCAGAGGGCTGGACCGAAGCGGGTGTTCTGGCGGAAATTGCCGATCGGTCCTACACCGCAGAATCAAATGAAATAATCGAGAATGCTGACAAGTGGAATGAAATCCTGGCCGAAAACCAGAAGCGCCAGGCAAGGCGTGACAGTCTGATTGGCCGTCCGGACTCCTTGTTGGCGATGGAGGTGTCTTCCGTCGGCTTCAATGACGGGGATTGGAGCAGGGTCAATCTGCCTGCCGCCAATCCCCTGGAGCACATCGCCTGGGCAAGAAAGCGCTTCACCCTTTCCTCGACGGCCGAAGCGACGCTTACGGTTCCGGATGTCCAGCAGATGGCTTTTTTCTACGTGAATGGCGTGCAAGTCCACCACAAAGACTGGGGTGCGGAGATGCCTGAGATCAAAATCCCCGCACATATCCTCCAGCAGAGCCAAAATGTGCTCACCATCCGGGCGGTAAACGGCTGGAACAACAAACCCCAAATCGGCTCATCCGGCCTGATGTTTCTGACCCAAAGCGGCAAAAAAATCAATCTCGAAGGAACCTGGGCCTATTCCAATGACCGGATAGAGCCCCGGCTTCCCGTCGTGGAATACCACAATTGGAGACCGGGATTTATGTTCAATGCCATGATCGCCCCGCTCACCAACTATACCATTAGAGGAGTAATCTGGTATCAGGGGGAAAGCAATGCCGGAAGGCATGGGGAATACCGGGAGCTTTTCGGTGCCATGATTGCCAACTGGAGGGCGCGTTGGGGGAGAGGGGATTTTCCTTTCCTGTTCGTCCAATTGGCCAATTTCATGGAGCGAAAGGAACTCCAGCCCCAGAGCGACTGGGCATCGCTGAGAGAGGCACAAACCCAGACGCTGGAACTCCCCGCGACAGGCATGGCGACGATCATCGATATCGGCGAGGAAGCCGACATCCATCCCCGAAACAAAAAAGACGTGGGAGAAAGGCTTTGGCTCCAGGCCAAGAAAGTAGCCTTTGCCGAGAAAATACTTGCTTCAGGCCCGGTTTTCAAAGAAATGGAATTGCAGGGTGATGAAGTGGTCCTGACCTTTGCGGAAGTGGGGGATGGGCTGAGATTGGTTTCCGGTGTGGAAGTGAGGGGATTTGTTGCTGAAAATGCGGCGGGGAAGTTTGAGGTCCTGACGGGGCAAATCTCCGGCAAGGATCAGGTTCGGCTGCGAGTTCCCGGCGGATTTGTTCCGGTAGGAATCCGCTATGCCTGGGCTGACAACCCGGAGGTGAATCTGGCCAACAGCCAGAATCTGCCGGCGGTACCTTTCAGGGCTGATTTGGAGCCAAAACAAGAACAGCCCTGAAACAGGCCGTTCTCAGTTGATTTTCTCCAGCAGTTCTTTCGAAGAGGTCATTTCCTCGACCCGTTTCTGAAAATCGGGACGGGCAGGTACTTTGGCGACATTTTCCAGGAAATCTATGGAACTGAACAGCACACCCTGCCAATCCTGGGAAGTGATGGAGGAGGCGATCACGTGATCGCCAGCTTTGGGAAAGGCCTGCTCCCTTTTGAGGGCAGCCGGAGTCCCCAATTCGCCGTACATCTCCAGCATCTTTGGCACGGAGACCACAAAATCCTGCTCTTGGTCACTCTTATAGTAATATCCCAAGAAAAGCGGCTGCCTGATCTTGGCAAAGGTCTCCGCGTTCATTTCGCTGTAGAGCAGTGTTGCCAGGCTTTGGTAGGCATTGATATGGTAGTCTTCCGACCAGTAGGCTTTCTTTTCACCCTCCCGGTCCTGATGGATGACGCTGTTTTTCATCGCGAACTTTTCCATCAGGAATTTTGACCAAGGTTTAAACAACGCGCTGAGTTTTTCTCCCCCATCCCGCACCGCCGGAGAATAGACCACCACGGCCTTGATTTCCGGCTGCTGGCTGGCGAGCAACAGCGTCAAGGCGCCTCCCATGGAAGTGCCCACCACAATGACCGAATCTCCCAGGCTTTTGCCGATCTGGTAGGCTTCGCCCACGGCATCGGCGAGCTTTTGGGCGGAGAGGTATGCCATGCCGTTGTCCCGTCTGATCCCGTGCTCAGGCAGCCGGGTCACAAAGAGGTTGGCTCCAAAGTGCGTGGCCAAAAATCGGTGAACCGGATCGCCTTCCATCGGGCTGGCGCCGAAGCCATGGATATAGACGATCGAATAGGGGGTCTTTGCCTTGTTGCTGCTGTCGGCCCATTGGATATAGGCTTCATTTCCGGGCTTCAGGCCGATCACGGTATCTTCCCGGTTGCGGACATATTCGCTGAGCTCGCTAAGCCGCGTGGGAACCTCCGGGAAATGAACCGTCAGGTCTTGCTTTTCAATCTTTGGACCCAGCATATAGACGATCACCAAGACAATGGCTGTGGCGAATAGTCCCAGAAATAGTTTGCGAAGCATAAAAATCAGTTGATTTTGAGATGAGGTGAAGTGGAATCGATTGTTTTTTGGGTACCGTCTTTCAAAAACAAAAAGGTTCGGGTGGTCAGTTGGGAGTAGTTTTCCGGAACCAACGAGAGGCTTGTGCCAAAATAGGCCGTCACGCGTTCAAGTTTTCTCAATTGGGACAGCTTTTTGTCGCCCTCGATGAGCAGTGCATAGGAGATATCCGTGCCGACGGGCAGGCCTGCAAAAGGCTCCAGCAAGACCACGGAGATGTTGGAGACATTCCGGATGTTGTAAGTCCCAAGACAACTGAGGGCGAAAGCCTGGCCGGGAAATTTGCCGGAAGCCTGGGGTTCCTTTTGCCGGAGTTCCAACTCCAGATTGAACCCAAACTCCGAAAGCGGAACCGTGTCCGCAGCCGTTGCATAGCGTTGGTTTTGGTATGGGCTAAAAAACACCCGCTTGATCCCGATCGCATCCGCTTCGGTCGGCCGGGGACAGCCATCCTGCTCCGGATCCCCACCTTCTATGCATCCTGAGGGCAGGAGGAGCAGAAGATAGCCCAGACACAGCCCCAAGGTCAGGATGGTCTTTTTGGATCGGCTTTTCGGAAAGATTTCAGCGGAATGCATATATAAAAGTAAACATTCTGGGTATTTATTGGAACAAGTGCGTTATTCGGTTTGAATCCCGAATGGACAGTAGCGGGAGCGTTGCTTTTACCGTATTTGTCTTGGTTTTCTTTTTGTCCCTTCTATGAAAAAAACACTCGCCTTCTTCATCTTGCTGGTTGCGGCCATTTCAGTCCAGGCCCAGGATACCCTTCCCACTCGGTCCGTTTACCTGGAATTGGGCGGAGCGGGACTTCCGTACAGCTTCAATTACGATTTTCGCTTCGACAAAACGCGGATGGACTCTTGGGGAATGCGCCTGGGACTGTCAGGATATACCACCCAGAACGAATCTTTCTTTTCGCTTCCGGTGATGGTCAACAAGCTCTATGGCAAAGGCCCCCATTATTTTGAACTGGGATTTGGGCTGACATTCTTCGCATTTGATGAAGACGACTACACCTATTCTTATTGCAGCAGTTGGTACTACGATTCCAATGGAAATTATGTCTGCACTTCCTACGTGGAGGAAGAGAATGGCTATGAGTTTATCCTGCCGGTGGATGGGTCTCCCAGTCTGATGGGAACCATGAATTTTGGCTATCGTCGGGTGCCGGTGGACGGAGGATTTACCTGGAGGGTAAACCTTACCCCGATCTACAACAACAACGGATTCTGGCCCCTGTATGCGGGAATCGGTTTCGGATACGCCTTCTGAAATTTGACCTTTGTCAAAAATTTTGTTTCCCAGTGGACAAAACCTGTACGCAATCGTACAGGTTTTTTTGTTTGCAATCGATTTAAATCCAAGCGTATGGATTTTTTGAAAATTAAATTTCCTTAACAATCGGCACTGGGGTGCAACCCGCCGTTTTTGCGATTTAGGCCAAATCTGTCCGGTCACGTGACAGAAAATCGCCGAAATCCCAATTTCGGTCAGCCGCAGGTTACCAAATCAGGGGCAATTCGAAACGATCTTTGGTGTCCGGCCTTAATGAAACTTAAAATGGAAAAGTAAAAAACGGGCGGTTTCCGCGTGCCAAAATGTGTTGGTATGGGCTTCGCATAAGGACAGACACAACACTAAACCAACACATTTTATGAAAACCTTATTCACTTTCGCACTTGCAGGCGCCCTGTCTTTTAGCAGCCTTGCAGTATCCGCAGCCGACGACGATTTGACCGCGCTGTCAAACGTCAAGGCAAATTTCAAAAAAGTAAACGTCCTCCT
Organism: uncultured Limnohabitans sp.; assembly: GCA_964530015.1. GTDB lineage: Bacteria > Bacteroidota > Bacteroidia > Cytophagales > Cyclobacteriaceae > Algoriphagus. The sequence continues at coordinate 85,311 of CAZGYC010000009.1, forward strand.
CAAAGAGGGAGTCGGTGAAGCCAAGATCGCGCTTTTTGACCAAACCGGGAAAAAACTGCACCAGAGAAAAGTAAAAGTGGGAAACGGGGATTTGATCGTCCCCTATAACCTGTCTGACCTGCCCGTGGGAGAATATAAAGTAAGAATCTCCACTGACAATGAACAAGTTGACTACACAGTCGCTACATTTGATCAGCCGATTCCAAAAGACAAGCTTCCGCTGATGGCTTATGGCAAGATCATCGACCGCGAGACGGTAAACCTGACGGTGGTCGGACTGGATGAGCCGGGAGTGGAAGTTGAAATCCGCTATGCGGAAACCAACAAGCTGCTTCACGGGGAGCAAATCTCGCAACCAGAGGGATTCCGCAAAAACTACAGACTGAACGGGGTAGCTCCCGAGGATGTTTACCTGAATGTCACAGACGCAAAAGGCCGAAGCAAAACCATTCATTTCGAATAGAGAAGCCAGCCTATTGTAGAAAAGCTCCGAATCCCCGAGGTTCGGGGCTTTTGCTTTTATGGCCGCCGCCGTTTGCGGCCGGGCAAACGGCCAGCCTTCTTGGCTTTCCAACGATTTTGTCCGAAAAACAGTCCGGCAACAACCGTCCAAAATCGCTAATATTGGGTAAAACTAAACCCAACCCAAAATGTTTGGATTGCACAGGTCACTTTTCACCGAAGAGCACGGGCTTTTCAGACAGAGCGTACGCGATTTTGTCTCCAGGGAAATCACGCCCTACAATGCCGAGTGGGAAAAACAAAAGATGGTTTCCAGGGAAATTTGGCAAAAACTCGGTGAAAACGGGTTCTTGGGCATCCAGGCACCAGAGCATCTGGGCGGGCTGAACATCAGGGATTTCAGATACAACGCCATTTTGATCGAGGAGCTTGGGCTGAGTGGATGCTCCGCTCCGGCAGTGGGCTTTCCCCTCCATTCGGATATCGTGATGCCCTATATCCTCCACTACGCCACGGAGGCGGCCAAGAAAAAGTACATCCCCAAGATGGTCTCAGGCGAATACATCGGAGCAATCGCGATGACCGAACCGGGCGCTGGATCCGACCTGCAGGCAATCCGAACCAGCGCGACGGATCGGGGAGACCATTATCTGGTCAATGGCTCGAAGACCTTCATTACCAATGGTTTCTTGGGAGACGTAGTCGTGGTGGCCGTGAAAACAGACCCTGAAAAAGGCGCCAAGGGCATCAGTCTCTTGATCCTGGACCGGGAGATGGCCGGGTTTGGCAGAGGTGTTCCGTTTGACAAAGTCGGACTGCATGCGCAGGATACCTGTGAGCTGTTTTTCGAAGAGGTGAAAGTGCCAAAGGAAAACCTGCTGGGAAATGCGGGTGAAGGCTTCAAGTACCTGATGACGGAGCTCGCCCAAGAGCGGCTGGTGGTCGCATTGGCCGCGGTGGCGCTGGGAGAATACATGCTGCAGGCCACGATCGGCTACGTGAAAGAGCGGAGGGCGTTTGGCAAAAGTATCTCGGAGTTTCAGAATACCCGGTTCAAGCTTGCCGAGATGAATGCGGCACTGGAGCAGGGCAGGATCTATTGCGACTATCTCGTATTCCTGCACAACGAGGGCAAGCTGGATACCGCGATGGCCTCCGCCGCCAAGTACAACATGACCGAGCTCCAGTGCAAAGTGGCCGACGAATGTGTGCAGCTTCATGGAGGCTATGGCTACATGTGGGACTACGGAGTGGCCAGGGCCTGGGCAGATGCCCGGGTGCAGCGGATCTATGCCGGGACGAATGAAATCATGAAAGAACTGATCGCCAGAAAAATTCTCCAGTGAAGGAAAAATTCCTTGGCGAAGCACGATAATTTTGAGTAATTGAAACAACGTACAACAGACCCAAAATATCCCCTGACATGAGCGATTTTCCCTGGATGCAGCACTATCCGGCCTCCGTTGACAAAGAGATCAACTATGAGGCCTACTCGAGCATTGTTGATCTTTTTGACGAGAGCGTGAGGAAGTTTGGCGATGCGGTGGCTTTTGAGTGCATGGGCAAGACCATGGGCTTTTCGGAGCTGGACAGACTCAGTGCCCAGTTTGCAAACTACCTCACCCAGTCGCTGAAGCTGGAGAAGGGGACCAGGATAGCGATCCAGATGCCCAACACCCTCCAGTATCCGGTGGCGATGTTTGGCGCGCTGCGGGCAGGTATGATCGTGGTCAACACCAATCCGCTCTACACGCCTTCGGAAATGAAGCACCAGTTTGTGGATTCGGGAGCGGAAGTGATCGTGATCGTGGAAAACTTCGCCGCCAACCTGGAAAAAATCAGGAATGAAATCCCCGCAAAACACATCATCCTGACCGGACTGGGAGACCTGCTGGGCGGGCTGAAAGGGCTGATCGTCAATCTGGTCGTCAAACACGTGAAAAAGCTGGTTCCGGCATTTTCACTTCCCGGTGCCGTTGATTTTAGGACGGCGCTTTCCAAAGGAAAGGAGTTTACTTTCAAGCAAACGAAGCTGAGTTTGGCGGATACCGCTTTTCTCCAATATACCGGAGGGACTACGGGCGTATCCAAAGGCGCCGAGCTGACCCACGGAAATATCGTGGCCAACATGCAGCAGATTTCGGCCTGGATGAAACCCAAACTCCGGGAGCGGGAAGAAATCGTCGTCACTGCTTTGCCGCTTTACCATATTTTTGCCCTCACGGTCAACTGCCTGGCGATGCTGAAGATCGGTGCGCATAACCTGCTGATTACCAATCCGAGAGACATGAAGGCTTTCATCGGGGATTTGGCCAAAAAGAAGTTTACGGTGATGACCGGCGTGAATACCCTGTTCAATGGATTGCTGAATCAGGAGGCATTCAAGGCACTGGACTTTTCCGGATTGAAGATCGCCGTGGGCGGTGGCATGGCCGTGCAAAAAGCAACCGCCGAGAAATGGCAGGCCGTCACGGGCGTTCCTTTGGCCGAAGGCTATGGGCTCACGGAGACTTCGCCTGTGGCCTCTTGCAACCCCATCGATGGAACTGAGAGGATCGGCACCATCGGTGTCCCGCTGCCCAACACGGAATTCATGATTGCCGATGATGCGGGAAATCCGGTGCCGATTGGCGAGCGGGGTGAAATCTTCATCAAGGGCCCCCAGGTGATGAAAGGCTATTGGAACCGGCCGGATGAAACCGCCAATGTGATGCATGGAGACTGGTTCAAGTCCGGGGACATCGGGGTGATGGACGTGGACGGCTTTGTGAAGATCGTGGACCGCAAGAAAGAAATGATCCTGGTATCCGGATTCAATGTCTATCCCAATGAGATCGAAGACGTGATCGCCTCCTGTCCTGGTGTGGTCGAAGTCGGTGTGATCGGAATACCGGATGAGAAATCCACCGAACGGGTGGTCGCCTATGTGGTCAAGAAAGACGACAAACTCTCCGCGGAAAAGGTAATCGACTACTGCAAGGGATCACTCACCAACTACAAAGTGCCGAGAGAGGTCCATTTTGTCGAGGAGCTTCCAAAATCAAACGTCGGCAAAATCCTCCGCAGAAAGATCAAGGAAGCCCATCTGGAAAAATCGGGTGTTTCCGCTGACTGAAATTGTCAGACTAACCCGCCTTCAACCCAGAGCAAGAACCGTGGATTCACGGTTTTTTTGTTTTTTTGCAGTTTGATTTCCAAAGTTCAGTTTCTGCAAAAAGAGTTCTGTCCCTTTTGATTTTCAAATTTTCCAATCTTGTAATTTTTCAATTCTACATGACCTGGCAACTCTTCAAAGACGCTATTCTTGGCAAGGAACAGGATTTTACCAGTCTTCCGTTGAAGACTGCGATCTTCGTTTTGGCTATTCCCATGATCCTGGAGATGATGATGGAGTCGGCCTTTGCGATCGTGGACATTTTTTTTGTGGCAAAACTGGGGGAATACGCAGTGGCGACTGTCGGGTTGACCGAAGCGGTCATCGTGCTGACCTATGCGATTGGGTTTGGCATCAGTATGGCGGCAACGGCGCTGATCTCCAGAAGATTTGGGGAGAAGGAATACGAGGAAGCCGGTACCGCAACCTACCAGTTGCTGCTGGTCGGCGGGATAGTTTCGATTTTTCTCGGTGTGGGGGGATGGATATTGGCCGAAGATCTGCTGCGGGTGATGGGGGCAGAGGAGTCCGTGGTGACGTCCGGTACTAACTACGCCAGGATCGTGTTCGCGGGAAACACGGCCATCATGTTGCTCTTTTTGATCAATGGGGCATTTCGGGGAGCGGGTCAGGCGCATCTGGCGATGCGCTCGCTTTGGATCGCCAATGGGCTGAATATCATCCTTGATCCGATCTTGATCTTTGGGGTTGGCAGTTGGGATGGATTTGGGTTGGACGGGGCTGCGATTGCGACGACTTTTGGAAGAAGCATGGGGGTGGTCTATCAGGTTTACCATTTGGTCAATGGCAAGCACAAGCTGAAAATCCTCCGCGAAAACTTACATGTGAAATGGGAAACCATCCGCAAGATCATTGACCTATCACTCGGTGGCATGGGGCAGTTTCTGATCGATTCCATCTCTTGGGTCGCCTTGACGCGGATGAATGCGGAGTTTGGTTCTGCGGCTTTGGCGGGCTATACCATCGCCTTCCGGGTACTGATCTTTACGATCTTGCCTGCATGGGGACTATCCGGAGCGGCGGCGACTTTGGTGGGACAAAATTTGGGAGCCGGGGAAGTCGGCCGGGCAGAGAAGGCCGTGTGGCTCACCGCCCGCTACAACGTGATCTTTATGACCTCGGTGACCGGCATTTACCTGCTTTTCAACCGGCAGTTGGCGGGATTCTTTACCGATATTCCTGAGGTCAGGGACATCGCGGCCCAGGGACTTTGGGTGATTGTGTTGGGCTATGTCTTCTTCGCGATCGGGATGGTACTCACGCAGGCATTCAACGGGGCAGGGGACACCCGCACGCCTGCTTGGATCAATATTGGGGTTTTGCTCTGTATGGAAGTGCCGCTGGCCTATTTCCTGGCTTTTCCGATGGGCATGCAATACCTGGGAATCTTCATTGCCATCGCGATTTGCCACTCGTTTCACGCGCTGGTGTCGCTTTATTTCTTCCGAAAAGGGAGGTGGAAGACGATGCAGGTATAGCGGGAGGGACGAAATACGAGGTACATTTTAATGGCGGCGGCACCGTGGTTATTGAGAGTTATAGGGCATTTTAATCCAGCACAAATATATTAACCGATAAATTCAATAAATAATGACAACAGTAAATATCTATCTTACTTTCAAAGGCAACTGCGAAGAAGCCTTCAACTTCTACAAATCAGTATTTGGCGGGGAGTTCGGCTATGTTGGCAGGTTTGAGGAAATGCCCCCACAAGAGGGGCTACCACCTATTGCTGATAGCAAAAAAAATAAAATCCTGCACATCAGCTTGCCTGTTAGTAAAGAAACCTGCCTGATGGGTTGCGACAATCTGGAACCACTCGGAGAAACCACCGTGTTAGGCAACAATTTTTCCATCACCATCAATGGCGATAATAAAGTAGAAGCTGATAGGTTGTTTAATGGGCTTTCCGAAGGGGGCAAAGTGACAATGCCAATGAACGACACCTTTTGGGGTTCATACTATGGTTTGTTTACGGATAAATTCGGTATAAACTGGATGGTTAACTTTAGTACAACTAATTAAAAGTTGAATGAAGGAAAACGCCCTATAACATCGTATTGGCAATAGGCGGGCTGACGTGCTTCGATTGGACAGAAGTGCAAAGTTCAACTTCTGTTCTTCGATTGAACGATAGTGCTAAAAATCCCGCCCATCGCCAACACGCGACCCGATTGGCCCAGTCGATGTCATATATTGATTATGAATGGAAAAAGACAGTGAAGCCGTCGAACCTCTCCTAGGTGTAACATGGGGAAAATGTATTGACTGGAAAATGAGTTCGACCCCGTCGGGGTCGATGGACACCTATCGCCATATTTCTGTCCACGGGTTTTACCCGTGGTTATTGAGAAGTTTGACCCCTACCGGGGTCAGAAGTTTGGATTAAGGAATAGGAGATACGACCGGGATACAAGACACGGGGTTTGAAGTAGTTTTGGTGATCCTGACTCCGACAAACCTCCCAACTTCTTGTGCTGAGCTTGATCACTGAGCCGGTCGAAGTGTGTCGAAGTATACCACCTTACCACCTTTCAACTTTCCCTGCCAATCTTCCAATTTTTCAATCTTCCAATCCATCCCAAATTTCGAATCTCAAATTTCAAATAAACAGCCTATACCCTCGTCACCAGGATCTTGTCTATCCGCTGGCCGTCCTTGTCCATCACCTCGAGTTGTAGGTTTTCAACAATAACCTTGTCACCGACTTCAGGGATACTGGCGGTCTTGTGGATCATCAATCCCGCTACGGTGGTAAAGCCCTTGGTTTTCAGGAGAATATTGAGATCGAAATATTTTACGAAATCGATGATGGCAAATTGCCCGTCGACCAGCCAACTGTTTTCGTCCCGCTGATCAATCCGGTATTCCTCCTGGTCCATCTCGCTCGAATCCCCCACCAGTGCGTCCATCACATCGTCCATAGACACGATGCCCATGGTGCTGCCATACTCGTCGATTACGATGCCGTAGTGCATCTTCTCCTTTTTGAACAGCTCCATCACCTGATAGGCGAAGGAGTTTTCATTGATAAAAAGCGGCTTCTTGGCGACTTTCCGGATGTCAAACTCCTGCTCCAAACCGGGAGCAAAGAGGTCCTTGACCATCACCATCCCCACGATGTCGTCCAGATCATCCTCGCGGCAGACGGGGTATGCCGAGTGCTTTTCGTTGTTGATCTTGGTACGGACCTCTTCCCAACTGTCATCCAGATTGAAATAGACCAGTTCTGTCCGGTGGGTAAAGAGCGTGTTGATCCTGCGGTCTCCGAGTTCAAAGACACGCTCCACGATGTCCTGTTCGATGCCCATGATTTCCCCGCCGTCTGCGCTGTCCTTGATGATGGCCTTGATTTCCTCTTCCGAAACCTTGGACTCTGTGATGTTTTTGATGCCGAAAAGCGTCAAAAGGAAGTCATTGGAGACCGAAAGGAGCCAGACAAAGGGGGCGGTCAGGGTGGAAAGAATTTGCATGGGCCTTGCGACAGCCATCGCAATGGGTTCGGGAAAGGTCATTCCCAGGCGCTTGGGAAACAGTTCCCCCAAAACAATCGAGAAATACGTGATCACCAAGACGACAATACCGGTAGAAATCGGGCCTGCATAGGGTGCCAGAATCTCCAGCCTTGAGATGAAAACCGCCAGTTTCCCGGTGAGATTCTCCCCCGAAAAAATACCGAGCAAGATCCCGATCAGGGTAATCCCTATCTGGACCGTGGACAGGAACTTGGTGGGGTTTTCGGCAAGCTCCAAAGCGACCTTTGCATTGGAACTGCCGCGTCGCTTTGCATTTTCAAGTTTGAATTTTCGGGAGGAAACAAGCGAAAGCTCGGACATCGCAAAGACTCCATTGAGCAGGATAAGCAAGAGCAAGATAAAGAGGCCCACTTCTGAAAGGTATAGGTTTGGATTAATCTGGACTAAAATTAGGCATTTCCAATGGGCTTTGGACGAAGGTCAGGGAAATCGCCTCGAAGAAATCCCCACCTTATCTATTGAATAAAAGCAAAAAATGCTTTTGTAAACTCTTAAAACATGAAGGGAATTAAGGAAATGAAGAACTTCGCTCATTTCTGTCAAGATGATTTTTGCCTTTCAAAGGCCATTCTAGTTCTTAATTTTCTAAATGGATCTTAATGTTTAATTCAAACGATGGGATTGGCAGCGCCTTTATACCACGAGGATTTTTCTGTTCCAAGAAATAAAAGTTAAAAGCGGTTTCCCTGGGACGAAGGTACCCCGGATGGAAAAGAAAAAAGGACAGTGGTTAGCTGTCCCTATTGCCTGAAAATCGGTTTGATCCGTTCGGATCCGATCAATCCCGGTTTTTGGTGTTCTTTTTTTCAGCCTTGGCGGCTCTTTTTTCTTTCAAGGTCTTCGCAGGCTTTTTCTTGTCTTCTTTTTTGGTTTCTGGTTGCTTTGCCATTGGAGTGGATAGTTAGTGTGAATTGTACCTGAGGTAAGATACTCATTTGGTGCCTGGTTTGTTCCGATAGAAATCAAAATCTTTCAAAGTATCCGCATCCTGAGGATTCTTACCGCTTCAAGCGGGCGGTCTCTGGAATCAGTCTCCACCGCCGCAATCGCATCCACAACCTCCAGGCCCGAGATCACCTCTCCGAAAACCGTATAGTTTTGGTCCAGATGGGGAGTGCCTCCAATCGATTGATAGACTTCGCGGTGGGCATCGGGAATCCGGTATTTTTCAAAATTCCAATAGTTGTCCAGAACAGAGTTGAGGCGCATGCCCAGTTCCCTGGACAAAAGGGTATCGTTTTGGGTTCTGGCAAGTTCCAGGGAATCGATCAGTGGTTTGTTGGCAGGATCGTTGATCCCGTAGTGGCGTGCGAGCATCTTGTTGATGCGGCCTTCATTGTGGGCCAGGAGGCTGTCGTTTTGGATTTTCCCCTGCACGATGTAAAACTGCGTACTGCTGGATGCCCGTTGGGGATTGTTTGTCCTGGCTGCTGCCAAGGCGCCTTTTTTGTGAAACAAATCGGGAACAATCTCCGCCGGCACCTGATAAGGCAAATCAGTGCTGCCGAGCCTCGCCAATGTATCCGCATACTTGCTTTGGGTGTCTCCAGCCTGAATCATAAAGCCCTCGATCACCCGGTGGAAAAGCAAACTGTCGTAAGTGCCAGCTTCGACGAGTTTGGTGAAATTATCCCGGTGGAGGGGAGTTTCGTCGGACAGTTGAAGGACAATGGTTCCATAGTTGGTGACCATTTCCACCTTGACGGGTGGATCTTGGAGGCTGTTGGGAAGAAAAAACGAGCAAATGATGGAGAAGAGAATGGACGACATATCAAACTGGAATTAAATCCCAAATAACCCAAAAATCTGACATCTTGCACTGTATGGGCAACGGCGCTTGAAATTCCGGGGGAAATTTCACCATTCGAGAAGCGAGAAGCAAGAGACAAGAAGCAAGAACCAAGAATCAAGTACTGTTAATCCTTAATGCTTAACGTTTAACCCTTAACAATTAACAAATAACCCTTTTAACATTTAACGCCTTTAACCCCAATTTTTCAATCTTCGAAGCTTCCAATCCGAAATCCCCGACATCCTACTTTTTCTCCAGCGAAAGCACATAGGTGACCATCGCCTTAGCTTCTTCCATGCTCAGTTTGGGATGGGGGCTCATGACCGGATAACCCCAAACGCCAAAACCTCCGCTGATGATCTTTCGGGCGAGCATGTCGATATAGGGCTCCTGGATGGGGTAGCGTCGGGCAATGTCCGAAAAGGAGGGGCCTTTGGCTTTGCTTTCCTCCCGATGGCATTGGTAGCAGTCGGAGTAGGCCACCAACACTTCCCCTTTCCTGATCAATGCGGAATCAATCGGATCGTCGTCGCCGGGGACTACGTAAAACGCCTTTTCAACTTTTTCTTCCAGCGGCTGAAGTTTTGGATCCTTTGCACCGCAGGAAGCAAAGAGGAAAAAAAACGGACAGATTGCCAGGATCACTTTGGGATTCATGGGAGGATGGCTTGGCCGAAGGGCCGGACTGAAGACGGATGGGCGAAATTTAAAGAAGAATTCCATTTTGGCCGAATTATTCGGAAAGGGATCGATTAAAAAACGGAAGACAACAGGTGCCGGATATCCGATGTCGGGCGTTTTGGGGAGGTCTTTGCGAGTGGGAAAAATTTGGGATTTACAAAAGAGGAATGACGGGTAAACAGGGTAGTATCAAATGCCGTAGGCATGAGCGATCCTCTAGCC
>CAZGYC010000010.1:0-2663 GCA_964530015.1 uncultured Limnohabitans sp.
CCCCCCCATGAACTGGGCTTCCTGCCGATCGGCAAGGCAATCACAAAACGGGGATGAAAGTGATTAAGCCGATACAAAAAATCTGCGGAAATCTGTGTCCTTTTCTGCGGGGATCTGCGGGAACCAACCAGGGGCTTTCAGAAAAAATACCCATTTTCAAAAAATTCCCCTTTGAATCTTTTTGAGCTTTTGGAGTGGATTTGAGCGAATCATCTTTTTCATCAGCCTTGGAAAAAGCCGGTTGAGAAGCACCGTAAACCGCTCGCTCCCGCCAACCACAAACTCCTCCCGCCCCTGCTCCAGTCCCTTCAGGATCCCTTTGGCACAAAGCACCGGCTCCATCCCTTCTGCCAGCGCATGCTGCATTTTGCCGCTGACCGAACCGTCCCCCTTCAAGCCTGCCACGGTAATATTGGTCCGGACAAATCCCGGAATGACGATATGGATGAACAGCCCAGAGCCAAAGGTCTCGGCTCTCAGGGAATCAAAATACCCGTGAATCGCATGCTTGGAAGCCGCATAGGCCGCGAGTTTCGGCACCCCGTATTTGCCACTGAGACTGGAAGTGAGGACGAGATGAAGCGGAGTTCCAGGATTTCTTTTTTTCAAAAGCGACTTGCTGAGGGCCACAGGACCCCAAAAGTTAATATCCATGATTTTGCGCTCGATCCCGAGCTGACTTTCCACAGCAAAGTCCCGCACCACCATCCCTGCATTCAGAAAAACATAATCCAAGCCCCCGAAAAACCGCCAGGCCAACGCGGCCTTGTCAGGGAGCTCTTGGTGGACTTCTGCATCCAGTGCCAAAACTTCAATTTCAGCCGAACCAAATGTGCTTTTGAGTTCCCGCAGTTTGGCTTCATTTCTTGCCGAAATGATCAATTTGGCATCTCTTTCTGCCAAAATCCCGACCAATCCCTCACCGATTCCGGAAGAAGCCCCTAGGATCCAAATCCTCTTTTGATTCCAAAAGTCCATATTTTCAGTGTATTGGCATTTCTAATTTAGCAGAGTATTTCCCATTTTTGGATTTTGGTCTAGCATTCTGAAATGAAGAAATTATATTTGTCGGATTGTTTGGCCTTGAACGGGTGGATTCGATCAGATTTTGACAAATAAATCCGGATGGCAATCGGGGCATTGCCGATCCCAACTTTAGAAATCAACCATCCAACAGATGAAATCGGGCATGACTCAAGCGTCGCACACTGGGATGATTATCAGCCATGCGAGACAGGCTATCCCGTTTCCTTCGTCACGGGACAGGTTATGACCATAAAAAATCAACTATAAACAGATGAAATACAACCGCATTCTGCTCAAACTCAGTGGAGAAGCCTTGATGGGCGAAAAAAACTACGGAATCGACCCCTCACGCCTTCAGCAATACGCCGATGAGATCAAGAAAGTGAAGGACATGGGAGTGGAGATCGCGATAGTCATTGGGGGAGGGAATATTTTTAGGGGAGTGCAGGCCGAAAAATCCGGTATCGACCGGGTCCAGGGCGACTACATGGGAATGCTCGCCACGCTGATCAACGCGATGGCTTTGCAGAGTGCCTTGGAGCAAAACGGCATGTTTACCAGACTCATGTCCGGTATCAAGATCGAAAGCGTCTGCGAGCCCTTCATCCGCAGACGGGCCATCCGCCACCTCGAAAAAGGCAGAATCGTGATTTTTGGAGCCGGAATCGGCAACCCGTACTTTACCACGGATTCCACGGCAGCCCTCCGCGCGATCGAAGTCGAGGCAGACGTGGTACTCAAGGGGACCCGCGTGGACGGCGTCTATACCGCAGACCCCGAAAAAGACAAATCAGCAACCAAATACACCAACATTTCCTTCTCCGAAGTCTATGAGAAAAACCTGAACGTGATGGACATGACCGCCTTCACGCTTTGCCAGGAAAACAACCTGCCGATCATCGTTTTTGACATGAACAAGGCCGGCAACCTGAGCAAGCTCGTAATCGGAGAACAAATCGGAACATTGATCACTGCCTAATCCTGAACCAAATCATGGAAGAAATCGAGTTATTCCTAGACGAAGCAAAAGAACTGATGCAAAAAGCGGTGGACCACACCGCAGCGGAATTGGTAAAAATCCGCGCAGGCAAGGCCATGCCCAATCTGTTGGACGGAATCATGGTCCAATACTACGGATCTCCCACGCCGCTCAACCAGGTCTCCTCAGTCAACACCCCGGATGCCAGAACGCTTGCCATCAAGCCATTCGAAAGAAATCTGATCTCCGAGATCGAAAAAGCCATCATCAATTCGGATCTCGGACTGGCACCCCAAAACAACGGGGAAATCATCATGCTGACGATCCCGGCACTGACAGAGGAGCGCCGGATCAACCTGGTGAAGCAGGCCAAGCAGGAATGCGAATCCGGCAAGATCTCCATCCGGAGTGTGCGGAAAGACACCAACGAATCCCTGAGAAAACTCCAAAAAGAAGGCGCCCCAGAGGATGCCGTCAAGCGTGCCGAAGACCAGGTCCAAAAACTGACCGACCAATACTCCACCAAACTCGATGAGCTGCTTGCCAAAAAAGAAGCCGACATCATGAGAGTCTGAGCCACCCCGATTCGGCGCAAAGCCCGGAAAAGCGAATGCTTTTCCGGGCTTTTTGCTTTCCAGACTTCGGACAAGTCACCGGA
>CAZGYC010000010.1:2763-59151 GCA_964530015.1 uncultured Limnohabitans sp.
AAAGCGAATGCTTTTCCGGGCTTTTTGCTTTCCAGACTTCGGACAAGTCACCGGATATCATTTCAGTCCCGCTATCGGGATCTGACTTCAGACTTTTGACCTCGGTCTCCCGTTTTCACTTTTCGTCCAAATCCCCCTACCCCCTTTTTCCAAGATACTTTTCCAAGTCTGGATTAGTGGTTAAAGGCGGAGTTGGCCGACGGTTTCTTGATCCTCCATGTGGGATTTTGGATGTAGGAGTGTGCAATTCATATTTCTGACTTCAGACTTTTGATGACTTCTTCCGTCTTCCCACACCGGGCATCCAGCATCCAGCACCGGACATCAATCCTCAAAATTCACATTGATAAAGGTCGCAATGCCAAACAGCGGCCCGCTTCTCAGGTATTTGCCGTTTTCGAAAGCCACGCCAAGCTCAAGCCTGAAGATCCTCAACAAATTGTCCAGGGAATAGCCCACCTCTGTGTAGTGCGGCGAGTTTTCGGTTTTCAGGTAATTGACAAAGATATTTTCCCGGACGCCGGAATAGCGCAGCATCGGCAACTGGGTCAGCAGAAACTTGCGGAATTGGTAGTGTGCGATCCCTGAAATGTAATTGGAACTCGTGCTGTATTTATAATAGTCCATAAAGCGGTAGTTGGACGCGGGACCGAAGTTGGAGAAAATGGTCCTGTTGCCGCCGAAATGCTTGAAATCCTGGAAATAGACCCGGTCGTTGTTCAGGAAAGTTCCTGCCGTGACGTTGAAATCCAGCTTTCCGCTCACCCCAAAACGCACATCATGCTTCAATCCAACTTCGAGCAGGTCAAAGTTAGAGGCATTGTCGGAGGCCACCAGTCCCGGCATCGCTTTTTGATAGGCAAAGGTGACCAGTGGCGAGCGCTCGAAATTCGGTATTTTTCTCCCATTCCGGATGGTATAGGTCAGTCCCGGCCTCCATTCCAGAGAGGCCTGCAGCTTGGCGATTTGGTTGTTTTCAAATGCCCCCTCACCGGCTTCCACGTTTTCGGGACGGTTGGGCGTATATTCCCTTTCCGGCTTGTTGTAAAAGGAGTAGTCGGAATTGTTGAACAACTCCCTTCTTTCTGCCCAAGTGAAGTTGACGCGGTAGGTCAGTCCGTAAGCCACCCGATGTGCCCAATAGACCCTCGCAAAATCCTGCTCATAGAGCTTCATATAGTTTCTTCGGACAAATAGCGAATAGGCCGCATTGATCTGCTCCTGAATCGGGTCTCCGCTATTAAACTGGTAGATGTACCTCCCGCCTTCGATTCCCCAGGTTTGTCCTGAAGTCGGCTGGGTATGCGACCATCGGAGATTCACCTTTCCGTAAAACCGGTCGCTGGAAAACCCATACCGAAGCTCCGGCTCGATGTTGAAACTCTTTCGGTCACGGTTCACACTGTCTGCGTGCTTTACCTCTGAGTACTTTCTGTAGAAAAAACCCATGCCCACTTTCCAGCCTTCCACCGTATTGAAGGATATTTTCGTCAGGTTCTGCTTGAAGCCCACCGAAACCCCTTTCCCAAAGGAATAGGAACCGCCCGTCAGCACCTCCAAAGGTTTGAACCCCTTTCTGGCTTTTTTCGCCACGGAATCCACGTCGCTCATCTTGGCGGCCTCCACGGTAGCCAAGCTATCATCCCGCTTATAGCCTTCGACTTCTTTCACCGTCAGCGGCACCGGCCGGATACTGTCCCAATAGCTGAGCCCCCGTTTTCTGGCCAAAGAATCCACACTGTAATAGCGCTCCGAGACGACATCCTGCTTTTCGGCTGCCTGCTGTTCTTTGAGGGACTCCTTCTCATACTCGTTGAGGAGTTTGCGGTATTCCTTTCTGGTCTTGGGCTCCTCACTTGCAAGCTGCTCCAGTGCCGAGATGGACTTGTCAAACTTTCCGACATCCTGCGGGACATCCTGGATTTTTTCATCGATGATTTCGGGCACGGTCACCAAATCGGGATTGAGCGTCACGGCATATTCGCGGGTGGAAGCGAGGTATTTGAATTCTCCGGCAAAGCCGAAAATCTTCCCCCCAAACGTATAGCTGTGGGTCAAAGGCATCCAGACATTTTCGGCCACAGGAGCATACTGCTGCTTGGCGGTAATCTGAAATCCCAAAAGCGAGGTCTTGAGGTCCAGGCTGTGAATCGCCCAGAGGCCCTCGATGATATAGACGTATCCTTCAAATACCCGCTCTCCCCGAGCCCGGGGCGTCACTTTGATCTTGCTGACCATTACATTTTGGTCAAAAAAGCTCCCCTCGTATTTGAACTGATAGTATTGAAAAGCATAGCGGGAAAGCGGCGACACGATCTCATTGATCTGGTCTTGGTAGAAGGAGGTTTGGATATAAGGTGCCGGAGAAGTCCCCTGATTGTCCCCGTTGGTGCGGATGGAGATCACCTTTTCCTCCACCTTGTCGGGCAGGGTAAAGGTAATCCGGGACACGGACTCCGAGGTATAGGCTTCGTTGAGCTTGAGCCCTTCTTGCTCCAATGTTTTTTTCATGAAAAAAGGCGCATCGGTCAGTTGCCCTGTGCCTTTCAGATACACCGTTGTGGAATAGGTCTGGAGCTGCATCCGATGGTATTTCGCCTTGGAGATGGCCTTTCGCATGATGGTCAGGGCAGGATCCTCCGCTCCGGCGCGAACCTCCACTTCGCTCAGATTGTAGATTTGCGGCTCCAGGCTGAAATCCAGCTCTACCCAGCTATCCAGGATCTCCACGGTTTCCAGTTGGGATTTGTACCCGAGAAACTGCACGATGACATCATAGTATCCCGGCTTGAGCCGAAACTCATACCGTCCGTTCTCATTGGTCGGCACGCCGTCTTCCAGATTCCGGATGTAAACAGAGGCAAAGGGCAAGGGCTCTCCATCCAGGGTAGCCACTTTTCCCCGAATCCCCTGCGCGGCCGAAAAATCCCAAACGCCAAGCAACAATACCGTCAAACAAAGAATTGAGAAGCCAATCTCCCGTGCCATAAATTTGGTTTTGTTAGGATATAAAGATACAGATGCAAAAACTTGCCGGGTGGTTGTATGTACAGTTTTAAGATGATTTAGGATGATTGGAATAAATGTCCCCAAGACCTTTGTCTATTGGAATGAACTGCATGTTGTCAAAACAACAATCCCCGTTCGGTCTGGCCTTATTTCTAATAAATTTCTATTAACAACGAGACTTATTTAATTTTTTCTAAAAAGATGTATATATGTTAAATAAGGCGTCTCCCAAAAAACCAGGATTTTCATCTTGTCAAAAAAAAGTGAATTTTCTGATTTCATTCAAACGGAAAACGTTTTCCATTAAATCATTTTCAACAGAACGGTCATTTCGCTGTGTTTTTGATCGGCAACAGCGTCTTCTGTTAACAATTGGTTTTACAGATGGGGAGGATGGGGTTTGTTAAAAATTGCAAAAACGGAATTTAACCATCATTTTAGATCCGAAATACAAGTACTCATTTTTTTGATCTAAACAAACAAAAAACCCTATGACAAATTATTTACCCAAGCTCAAGCCATTGATGCTTGCCATTGCCCTCTCTATCGGGGCAATCGTGGCAGTCAATGCCCAAAGCCGATCCATCTCAGGCACGGTCCTGGATGCGGGCCTTGGAGACCCTGTTCCCGGTGCCACGGTCATAATCAAAGGTACCAGCCGTGGTACAGCTACCGATCTGGACGGAAAGTTCACGCTTCCACTCCAGCCCGGCGACCAAGTATTGGTGATTTCGTTCGTGGGCTACCTGACCCAGGAGGTTGAAATCGGAAACCAGTCCACCATCACGGTAAATCTGGCAGAAGACGTCCAAAGTCTTCAGGAAGCTGTGGTAATCGGCTACGGTTCCCAGGACAAGAAAGAGATTACCTCTGCGGTAGTCGGCGTAAAGCCCGAAGACTTCAACCGGGGCAACGTGTCCAACCCTGCCCAACTGCTTCAGGGCAAAGTAGCCGGCCTGTCCATCACCAGACCGGGCGGTAACCCCAACGCCGGATTCAACGTGCGTCTGCGGGGGCTTTCCACTTTCGGAGCCAACTCCTCCCCGCTGATCGTATTGGATGGGGTCATCGGTGCATCCCTTGAAAACGTGGATCCCAATGACATCCAGTCCATCGACGTGCTGAAGGACGGGTCTGCTGCGGCGATCTACGGGGCAAGAGGCTCCTCCGGGGTGATCCTGATCACCACCACCAGACAGGGCAAGAGAGAAGGCACTACCAATGTGACGATCAATTCGTTCGGAACCCTGGACAAGGCGACCAACCTGATCCCCATCCTTTCCGCCGATGAGTTTGTCGCCAGAGGCGGCACAGACTTCGGGAGTGATACCGATTGGAGAAATGAGCTGATCGACGATGCGCTCTCTTTCACCACCAACGCCAGTGTGTCGGGTAGCTTCGGCAACTCCAACTACATGGCCGCTGTGAACTATCGGGACAACAACGGGATCGTAAACGGTGTCGGAAACGAACGGCTCAATACCCGACTGAACCTGTCCCAGGGGGCACTGAACAACAGGCTGAGATTCAACATCAACCTGTCTTTCACCAACGTAGATTCTGAGTCCATCAACGACGCGGCTTTCCGATATGCCACCATCTACAACCCTACCGCACCCATCTATGAAAACACCGAAGACGCCCAGCAGCGATTCGGTGGGTATTTCCAGCGGGATTTGTTTGACTTCTACAATCCGGTGGCATTGGCAAACCAGCAAAAATTTGTCAGGGAGACCAAGACGGCTTTGACTTCCTATAGGGTAGAATTCGACCTCCTTTCCAATCTGACCCTTACGGCCCAGTATTCCCAGGACAGAAGAAATGAACTGTACGGAGGCTTTTGGTCACTTCAGGACTACCAGGTAGGCCTTGGAGCCACCGGTTCTGCCGAAAGGACTACCAATGACCGAAAACAACGCATCTTTGAATCAACCCTGAGATACGAAACTGACCTGACGGACAAATTGAACATGACGCTATTGGGCGGTGTAGGTGTCCAATACACCACCAATCAGGGCTTCAATGCCCGTGTAAGGCAATATCTGTTTGACCTGGGATGGAACAACCTGGGCGCAGGTGCGATCCGGGTGGGCAACAACACCAATGTATCCTCCTATGCCAATGAAGATCAACTGAACTCCGTATTCGGAAGGGCCAACTTCAACTGGAACAATACCGTGTTCCTGTCTGCCTCCGTGAGATCGGAGACCTATTCGGGATTTGGAGAAAACAACCAGACGGGGGTCTTCCCGGCGTTTTCGGTCGGATCTGATTTTACCCAGATTTTTGATATGGGTCTTTTCTCCCAGTTCAAGCCGAGGGTTTCGTTTGGAGTGACCGGCAACCTGCCTCCCTCTCCTACCTTGGCTTTGGGTGTCTATGGCAACGGCAACCGAGTTGACTTGGACGGTGATCCTTTGACCCAAAATGACATCTTCGTTGGGATTAATCAGTTCTCCAACCCCAACAAAGACTTGAAGTGGGAAACCAAAAAAGAATTCAACGTTGGCTTGGACTTTGGAATGTTCAACAACAAAGTGACCGGTAGCGTGGACTATTACACCAGAAACATTTCTGACCTGCTGTTTAATGTACCGGTAGCTACCGGTGCTCCCAACCCCTTTGATCCGGGCAGATTCAACACTGCTTCTTCTACCTGGGTCAATCTGGCAGACCTGAGAGCTGCAGGGTTTGAATTTGCGGCAAGCGTAAACCAGATCGGAAAAGGCGCTTTGAAATGGACCCCGACCTTTAACTTCACTGTCTATGACAAGACCACCATCGAAAGCCTCTCGGCCGGGGACTTGGGGTTTGAGGAACTGCGATTCGCCACTCCTGGATCTCCCGGACAAAACAACAACCCCATGATTTACAACAGGGTTGGACAGACTTTGGGAGATATATATGGCCCGCGTTTGCTTGGGTTTACGGAAGGCGGAGAATACATCCTCTCCACAACCGATCCCAACGAATTCGAAAAATTGGGCAACGGTCTTCCAAAAGGAGAATTCGGCTTTACCAACAGTTTTGCATGGGGACAATGGAATCTCAACTTCTTTATCAGAGGAGCGTGGGGCCATGACTTGTACAATTCCTACAGAGGTTTCTACGAAAACGCAGATCCCGCATCCAATACCTGGAACTCCGTAATCACAGACAAAACCCCCGTCAATCCATTGGTGGTATCTACGCCAACTTTGAACAGTTCTGTCGTAGAGGATGCTTCATTTATCCGCTTGGACAATGCCGAATTGGCATACAATGTCAAAACCAGTTCGCCGAACCTAAGCCAATTGAGAATCTACTTTGCGGCCCAGAACCTGTTCACCATCACCAACTATACGGGCGTAGATCCTGAGGTAAGAATAAATGACTCGGAAAACAACGATGCATTTACCTCTGCACTGTCCCCGGGTATCGAGCGTAGAAACACGTATTTCCAGACCCGTTCCTTCACGCTGGGTGTAACTGTCAACTTTAAATAACCGATCAAATTCTACAGATATGTTAAAATCACTAAGTAAAATCTGTTTGATGCTTCCCTTGGTCTATGCCTTGGGTGCATGTCAGGAGCTTGAGCAGGAAGTGTTGGACGGCGTGACTGCCGATGATATTGCAAACAGCACCAACCCGAATTTGATAAATGTCCTCAAAGCATCCGCCTATTCCCGAATCGTGGGATCCTGGGGCGGACACAACAGCATCTGGTCTATCCACGAAGTCTCCTCCGACGAAATGGCAATTCCCCAAAAAGGGGCTGACTGGGAAGATGGCGGTCTCTGGCTGAGAATGCACAGACATACCTGGCAGCCCTCTGATGAAGCGTTCAACAACTCCTGGGACTACTGCTTCTCCGCAATCGGTGAAATCAACAACCTGATGATCCAATATCCGGATGTGGAGGCATTGGTGGCCGAATTGAGAGTATTGAGAGCACTACCCTACCTCTGGCTAATCGATACCTTCGGCAATGTCCCCATTATCGAAGAAACTGCCACGGGAGGCAATCCTGTCAACAATTCAAGGGCGGAGGTTTTTGCCTTTATCGAAAGGTCGATCAAGGACAACATGGATCTGTTGGTAAAGGAAAATACCAAGACCACGGTCAACTACTACACTGCACAGGCGATGCTCGCCAAGTTGTATCTAAATGCTGAGATCTACACCGGAACTCCCAAGTGGGCTGAGGCAGAAGCGGCAGCAAATGAAGTGATCAACAGTGGCAAGTACTCGTTGGCAAGCAACTTCTTCTCAAACTTTTCCGAGCGAAACAGCGGTTCCACTGAGAATATTCTGACCCTTCCTTACGATCAGAACAATGCCCAGGGATTCAACCTGCCCCAGATGACGCTTCACTACCTGAGCCAAAACACCTACAACCTGCAGGAACAGCCCTGGAACGGCTATGCCTCTTTGGAGGAGTTTTACAACAACTTCGATGATGACGATGTCAGAAAAAACTCCTTTCTGGTAGGTCCCCAGTTCGCTTCCGATGGCAGCAGACTGAATGACATCTCTGCCGAAACGAATGATCCGGATGGCCCACCGTTGACCTTCACACCGAATATCAACATGCTGGCCCCAAATGCTTTCAGACAAGCCGGGGTGCGGGTGGGAAAATTTGAGTTTGCTCTCGGATCTGCTTCCAGCTTGAACAACGATTACCCCTTGATCCGTTTGGGTGACATCATCCTGATCAAGGCAGAGGCTGCTTTCCGTCAGGGAAAAACAGCCGATGCTTTGACTGCGATCAATCAGATTAGAACCAGAGCCGGCGTGCCCCCCCACGCTGCCCTGACTTTGGATCTGATCTTCGAGGAAAGAGGGTTTGAAATGTTTGCCGAAGCCAGCCGCAGAACCGACCAGATCCGCTTTGGCAAGTGGAGCCAGCCCTGGTGGGAAAAAGGACAGTCTGAACCTTTCAGAGCACTGTTCCCTATCCCCCAGCAGGCCATCAATGCAAACCCGAACCTGGCTCAAAATCCGGGCTATTAATCAAGTCAGAATTGATTTTATGGGGAAGTGTACTGCGGTACACTTCCTTTTTTTTACCCAAATCCCATGAAGCTTAGGAACATCCTTGTTCTCCTGTTTCTTTTCCATCTTTCCTGCAAAAAGGAAGACAAAAAAACGGAAGCTCTTTTCCGTCTGTTGTCAGAGACTGAGTCCGGAATCGACTTCCGGAATGACCTCGCCCATACCGAAAAAATCAACCCCTACACCTTTCGGAATTTTTACAACGGTGCCGGTGTAGCCCTCGGCGACATCAACAATGACGGGCTGATCGACATCTTCCTGGCCGGAAACCAAACCTCCAACCGACTCTATCTCAATCAGGGAAACCTGAAATTCAAAGACATCACCGACCAGGCAGGACTAAACTCAACCGGCTACTGGTCCACCGGAGTCAGTATGGCCGATGTCAACGGCGACGGACTGCTCGATATCTACGTCTGCAAGTCCGGCCCTCCCGGAGGGGAAAAGCGCCACAACGAGCTGTTTGTCAACAACGGAGACCTGACCTTTTCCGAAAAATCACAAGAATACGGAATCGCCGAAGAGGGACTCAGCCAACACGCCGTCTTTTTCGACTACGACAAGGATGGAGACCTGGATCTCTACCTCCTGGGCAATTCGGGCCGGTCTGTCGGGATCTTTGACCTCCGCGAAGGGCAGCGCGAAATCCGGGATCCCGAGGGAGGCAACAAGCTTTTCCGAAACGACGGCTCGGTCTTTACGGATGTTTCCCGGCAGGCCGGAATCTACGGAAGTGCCATCGGCTATGGCCTCGGCGTCACGGTGGCCGATCTGAATGAAGATCGTTGGCCGGACCTGTATGTTTCCAATGACTTCTTTGAGCGGGACTACCTGTATCTGAACAATCAGGACGGCACGTTTACGGAAGTCCTGCCTGGGCTGCTTTCGGAGATCAGCATGGGCAGCATGGGGGCGGATATTGCCGATCTGGACAACGATTCCCGTCCCGATATCTTTGTGACCGAAATGCTCCCCAAGGAACTTTCAAGGGTCAAAACCAAGACTCCCTTTGAGGATTGGGACAAATATCAGGCAAGTGTCAAGGCGGGATACCACCACCAGTTTACCCGAAATACGCTGCAGCGAAACCTGGGATTCCGGCCCGACACCGACATTCCCATCTTCGCCGAAGTGGGCAGGCTGGCCGGAGTGGAAGCCACGGACTGGAGCTGGGGAGCTTTGATCTTTGACATGGACAATGACGGCCTCAAGGATATTTTCGTCGCCAACGGAATCGTAAAAGACCTGACCGACTTTGACTTTGTGGACTTCTATGTCAACAACCAGGAAAAAGTCCGGGGCTACCGGGAAGATTCTGTCCTGCTGACCAAGATGATCGATGCTTTTCCTTCCAGTCCCCAGGCCAATTTCCTGTTCAAAAACGCCGGGGATTGGAAATTTGAAAACCTTGCCCCACGTGTGGGGATGGGGCAACTGACGTTCAGCACCGGGGCTGCCTACGGGGATCTGGACAATGACGGGGACCTGGATCTGGTGGTCAACAACCTGAATGAACGGGCTTTTGTCTTCCAAAATACCAGCTCAGACTCAAAAGCCGGCAATTACCTGAACCTGGATCTCGGAAACGCTTTTGGGGCAAAGGTGACGGCGTTTGCAAAAGACCAAACATTCTTTCAGGAATACCAGCCTGTGAAAGGCTACATGTCTTCGGTCGATCCGAGGATTCATTTGGGCTTGGGAAAAACCGGGCAGCTCGACTCGCTCCGGATTGTCTGGCCAGACGGAAAAACCACCGTTCTCCCCAATCTCCAGACCAACCAATTTCTAAAGCTTTCCCCAGGTCAGGAAAGTGAAATCCCCCAAAACACCTTGCAGGATCCGGATCGGGTTTTTCACCAAAACAACTCCAAAATCCCCTTCAAGCATCAGGAAAGCGACTTTATCGACTTCGACCGGGATCGGCTGCGCTTCTGGATGATCAGCAACGAGGGCCCCAAGGCTGCCAAAGCCGACGTCAACGGGGATGGGCTCGAAGACCTGTTTGTCCCCGGTGCCAAGGGGCAGGCCTCCACCCTGCTGATCCAGGCTCCGGGCGGCGGGTTTGTCCCAAGCCAAACAGGCCTGTTCGCCCTTGATGCCCTGGCAGAAGATGTGACCGCCCACTTTTTTGATGCCAACGGGGACGGCAAGCCCGACCTGCTGGTCGGAAGCGGGGGAATCGAGTTTGGGGATCTTTCGGGTATCTATTCCGACCGGCTGTACCTGAACGACGGCCAGGGGAATTTCCAAAAATCCCCCCAAAACTTTGCCCCGGCTCCCACTTCATTCATCCTCTCCCACGATCTGGAAAAGGACGGCGACCTGGACCTGATTGTCGGAAGCCGGGCCGTGCCGTTTGCATACGGAGTTCCGGCCGGGCTTCAGATTTGGGAAAATGACGGCTTGGGAAACTTCACGGAGGTTTCATCCCAATGGAATGCGGAACTGTCCCACCTCGGCATGCTTACTTCGGGGGCTTTGGCGGATTTGGACGGGGATGGATCGACCGAACTCATCCTGGCAGGGGAATGGATGCCCATCCGGATATTCTCCATAGCCGAAGGAAGATTGCTGGAAAAAACGGCCGGGTTCGGCTTTGAGCATACAGAAGGACTGTGGAATTGTCTGCTGGTGCAGGACATCAACGGAGACGGGGAACCGGATATTTTGGCGGGAAACCACGGCCTGAACTCGCGGCTTCGCAGCTCCGAACCGTCAGAGCTCCGGATGGTGGTCAATGACTTTGACCAAAACGGAACCCTGGATCAGATTCTCTCCCAATACGAAAACCAGCGGACCATCCCCTGGGTGCTCAAAACAGCCCTGCTCCGGCAGATTCCCGCTTTGAGAAAGCAACTGCTGACCTACGAATCCTACCAAAACAAGGCACTGGAAGAGCTTTTCCCCCAAGCCGTTTGGGCAAATTCCTTAACTTTACGTGCCCGGATTCTGGAAACCTCCGGCTGGATCAATGCCGGTGGCGGAAGTTTCCGGCGGGCTGCTTTGCCCCGGGAAATCCAATCGGCACCGGTCTATTCCATCACCTCGGTGGAGCGGGATCAGGGACTCCCCTATTTGGTCTTTGGAGGAAATCAAAGCCGTGTCAAACCGGAACTGGGAACCCAGATGGGAAGCTATGGCTGGGTACTGAAACCCCTTGGGGAAAACCGATGGAAAGCCCTGCTTCCCGGCCAAAGCGGGCTCTTTGTCCCCGGCGAAATCCGGGATTTGCTCCGGATCAATCTTGAAAACAAACCGAATTTAGTAGTATTTAGAAACAATGAAACACCGCTGGTTTTTGAAATCCGTTAGAATAGTGGCACTTTCCGTCCTGCTGTTTTCCTGCAAGTCTGAATATGAAAAACTGGAAAAAACAGAATTGGCTTCGGGAAAACAGACCAAAGAACTGTTTCTTGGCCTGGAACTGGGAATGGAAAAAAGGGCGTTTTTCGACACCTGCTGGGCACTGAACAAGCAGGGCGTCCTGACCAACGGCCCCACGGAACTGTCTGTGGAGTACCAGGCAGCGATGCCCTCCGGCAAACCGGCAAAGATGCGCTTTTACCCAAAATTTGAGCAGGACAAAATCTACCTGATGCCCGTGGAGTTCTCCTACGAAGGCTGGGCTCCCTGGAACGAAGACTTGGCGGTCGAAAAACTGCGGGAGGACGTGGTGAAACTGTTTGAAGAATGGTACGGGCCGGGGTTCATCGAGGTGACCAACGCGGACAAGTCCCAGATAGCATTTGTGAAGATGGACGGAAACCGCCGGATCCGAATCTTCAAAAAGCATATTTCGGTGGTAAGGGCGGAGATTTCCGACCTGCCTGTGGAGAAAAAACTAAAAGGAAACACCAATTCATGAGAAGTATCATCCCAAGTCTCTTTTTGCTGATTGCACTTTTTTCCTGCGGTGAAAAAAAGGAGGTGCCCCCTACCCTCTTTATGGAAATTGCCCCTGAAACCTCCGGTGTGGATTTCCGGAACGACCTGCATTTCGACGAGGACTTCAATGTGTTCACCTACAGAAACTACTACAACGGCGGCGGCGTGGCGATCGGGGACGTGGACAACGACGGACTGGCAGACCTGTATTTCACCGCCAATCTGGGCCCAAACAAGCTTTACCTGAACAAAGGGGACTTCAAGTTTGAAGATTTCACCGAAAAGTCCGGCGTGGCGGGGATCCGCGCCTGGAGTACCGGCGTGGCCATGGCCGATGTGAATGGGGACGGCTGGCTGGACATCTACGTGTGCAACTCCGGCGATGTCAAGGGCGACAACAAGCAAAACGAACTCTTTATCAACCAAGGCGACGGCACCTTCCTGGAGCAGGCCGAGGCCTACGGCCTGGCCGATCAGGGCTACTCCACCCACGCGGTGTTTTTCGACTATGACAAAGACGGGGATCTGGATGTCTACCTGCTCAACAATTCCTACCAGGCCATCGGCTCCTTCAACAAGATGCAAAACGAGCGGATCAAGCGGGATCCGGTGGGAGGCGACAAGCTGTTCCGAAATGACGGGGAAAAATTTACGGACGTAAGCGAGGAAGCCGGAATCTACGGATCGGTCATCGGCTTTGGGCTGGGCATCACCATCGGCGATGTCAATCAGGACACCTGGCCGGATATCTTTATCTCCAATGATTTTTTCGAAAAAGACTACCTCTACCTCAACAACCAGGACGGGACATTCACCGAATCGCTCGAAGCTTCCATGCGCTCCATCAGTGCCGCATCGATGGGTGCCGACATCGCGGACATCAACGGGGACGGGCTTTTGGACATCTTCGTCACAGACATGCTGCCCGAGCCGCTTTCCAGACTGAAGCAGGTGACCACCTTCGAAAACTGGGACAAATTCCAGTTTAACAAGACACACAGCTACCATTACCAGTTTTCGCGCAACATGCTGCACATCAACAACGGGGACGGCTCCTTCAGCGAAATGGGCCGACTCGCCAACCTGGAAGCCACCGACTGGAGCTGGGGAGCGCTGATCTTCGACATGGACAACGACGGCCGCAGGGATCTCTTCGTGGCAAACGGCATCTATCAGGACATCACCGACCTGGATTACCTAAACTTCATCGACAACGAGGAGACCAAGATCCGGATCATTTCCCAGGATGGGGTGGACTACAAAGCCCTGATCGATCCCATCCCCATCAATCCCGTCTCCAATTATGCCTTCCGAAACCTTGGCGACCTGAGATTTGAAAACATGGCAGATGCCTGGGGGCTGGGCCAGCCCATCCACTCCAACGGGGCCGCTTATGGGGACCTGGACAACGACGGCACCCTGGACCTGGTGGTAAGCAACGTGAACAAACCGGCCAAAATCTTCAGAAACCAAGGGAAAACACTCCTTCCCGGCCAGCATTCCATCCAGTTTCAACTGATCGGAAAAGGCAAAAACACCCAGGCCATCGGAGCTCAGATTCGGGTCTCCGCCGGGGACAAAATCTTCTATGCCGAGCAGATGCCCAACCGCGGTTTTCAGTCCTCGGTGGATCCCAAACTCACGCTGGGATTGGGAAGCCTCGCCCAAGTGGACAGGATCGAGGTGCTCTGGCCGGACGGCAAATACAGCGTGCTGGAAAATCAGGCGGCGGATCGCCTCATCCCGCTGAAATGGGAGGATGCGGCGGACCTGCCGGAAGGAAGCTCTTTCTTTGCGAAAACCGAGGCTGGCCAATTTTCCAAAGCGGAAAATCCCGGACTGGAATTTACCCATTCCGAAAATCCCTTTGTGGACTTCGACCGGGATCGCCTGACCTATTTTATGTTTTCCACCGAAGGGCCTGCATTTGCAAAAGGCGATGTCAACGGCGACGGCCTGGAGGATCTCTTTTTCGGAGGGGCCAAGACCTTCCCGGCAAAGCTTTTTCTGGCGGATGCCTCCGGAAAATACCGGGAGATTTCCCAGCCGGCCTTTTTGGAGGATGTCCTTTCGGAAGATACCGATGCCCTGTTCTTCGATGCAGACGGCGACGGGGACTTGGATCTTTTTGTCGCATCGGGAGGAAATGAGTCAGGGTTTGGATCTCCGGACTTGATGGACCGGCTGTACCTGAACGACGGCAAAGGCCATTTTTCCAAAAGCCTCCAAGCCGGATTTTCGGCGGTTTTGGGCAGCAGCAGCACGGTGAGTGCCATCGATATCAATGCGGATGGGGCGATGGACCTGTTTGTCGGGGGCCGGCTGATTCCGTTTGCCTACGGTGCTCCGGCCAGCAGCCAGCTTTGGGTCAATGACGGCAAGGGGCACTTTACGGAGCAATCCTCCTCCCTTGCGCCCGCTTTGAAAGATCTCGGAATGGTCACTGCCTCGCAGGCTGTGGACTGGGACGGAGACGGGAAAAACGACCTCGTGGTGGTCGGTGAGTGGATGGCCCCGACTTTTTTCAAAAACACCGGCGGCAAATTGGAAAAAGCGGAAATGCCGGCACTGGACGGCCTGAAAGGCTGGTATCGAACCGTCGAAGTGGGGGATTTTGACGGAAACGGGCTGCCGGATCTGGCCTTGGGCAACCACGGGCTCAACACACGCTTCAAAGCCTCGGCACATGCGCCGGTCAGCATGTTCCTGAATGATTTTGACCAAAACGGCTCCATCGAGCAAATCTATACCCAAAAATCCGGCGAGGTGCAGATCCCCTATACGCTCAAGCACGAACTGGAACGGCAGGTACCGGGCATCAAGAAAAAGTACATCCGCTATGCCGACTACAACAACAAATCGCTCGGGGATATCTTCCCCAAAGAAGTCATAGCCAAGTCCATCGTCCAAGAAGTCAACCATCTGGAATCGGGAATCCTGCTCAACAAAGGCAACGGGAATTTTGAATGGATGTCTTTCCCAAGAATGGCACAAAAGTCCTGGATCTTTGCCATTCAGGTGGTCGATCTTGATCAGGACGGAACACAGGACCTCATCCTGGGAGGCAATCTGGCCCAGATCAAGCCCGAGGTCGGCAAGTTTGATGCGAGCTATGGGGAAGTTTTGCTCGGCAACGGTGACGGGACTTTCGGCTACATGCCCAACCGGGAACACGGGCTGAAGCTGGAAGGGGATGTCAGGGCCTTCTCATTGTTGGGAAAAAACCGCATTCTGGTGGTAAAAAACAGCGCAGAAGCTGAGATCTGGAACTATTGATGGGGCAAACAACCGAAAAACATACCTGGATTTTGGCGATGGCACTGGCATTCTTTTCCTGCAGGAAAGAAGCCGAAAAGGAAATCCCGTCCCTTCAGTTTTCCCTACTCTCCCCCACGCAAACCGGCATTGGCTTCCAAAACCAACTCACCGACAGCCCCGAAATCAACATCCTCGAATACCTCTATTTCTACAACGGCGGCGGGGTAGCCGCCGGGGACATCGACGGTGACGGGCTGGTGGACCTCTATTTCACCGGCAACCAGGTCTCCGACAAACTCTACCGGAACAAAGGCAATTTCCAGTTTGAAGACATCACCGAATCCGCCGGAGTGGGCGGTGACGGGGGCTGGTCCACGGGTGTGACGATGGCCGATGTGAACGGGGACGGCATGCTGGACATCTATGTCTCCCAAGTCGCCGCATTGCCCGGAATCGACGGACACAACAAGCTCTACCTGAATCTGGGCAAGGGGAAATTCCGGGAAGCCGCCGCCGAATTTGGGATCGACTTCCGGGGGTTTGGCACGCATTCGGTGTTTTTCGACTACGACCGCGACGGGGACCTCGACCTGTACCTGCTCAACCACAACGTGAAATCCCCGGAGGTCTTTGTGAAATCGGACGCCCGGTCCAGGCCCAGCCCACTCGGGGACAAGCTCTACAAAAACCTGGCGGCAGAGGGCACTGACAGGTTTGTGGATGTCACCGAAGCAGCGGGAATCCACTCCAGCATCCTGGGCTTCGGCTTGGGCGTGAGTGCGGAAGATTTCAACGGGGACGGCTGGCTGGATCTCTACGTTTCCAACGATTTCACCGAAAACGACTACCTCTACCTCAACCAGCAGGACGGCACATTCCGGGAGGCCTTGGCGGAATTGATCCCCTCCACGAGCAGGTACAGCATGGGAAATGACGCCGCCGACCTGAACGGCGACGGGCTGCCCGAGATCTTCACCACGGACATGCTCCCCGAAGATCCCGAAATCTGGATGAAATCCGTCGGGGAGGACAAGGCGGAGGTCTACCAGATCAAGGCGCAATTCGGCTATCAGGACCAGTATGTGAGAAACCACCTGCTCCTGAACCAGGGCGAAAATGGCTTTGCGGAGATCGCGCTTTCGGCAGGAGTCTTTGCCTCGGACTGGAGTTGGTCTCCCCTGATCTTTGACATGGACAATGACGGCCTGCCCGACATCCATGTGACCAACGGGATCGTGAAGCGGCCCAATGACCTGGATTTTATCCAATACAGCCAGGAGCCGGACGCCGGGATTTCACCCGAAGAGCTGCGGAAAAAGCAGATCGACATGCTTCCGAGCATGAAGCTGTCCAACTTTGCCTGGAAAAACCAGGGGGACCTCAGCTTCAAAAACGAAGCGGCCTCCCTTGGCTTGGACCAGGAAAGCTATTCCAACGGCTCGGTTTACGCCGATCTGGACAATGACGGCGACCTGGACCTGGTCATCAACAACCTCAACCAGGAGGCCTTTGTCTATCAAAACCATGCGGACAAATCCGGAAACCGCTTCCTGCGGATCGGGCTGAAAGCTCCGGGCAAAAACCCCTTTGCCATCGGTGCCCAGGTGGTCCTTTTCTCCGGGGAAAACAGATGGGCCCAACGTCTGGGCACCAGCAGGGGCTTTCAATCCGGCCCTTCCACCACATTGGTTTTCGGGTTGGGGAAAATCGGGACAATCGACTCGGTTTGGGTCCATTGGCCGGATGGCTATTCGGAAACCTTCCCATCCACCCCGACCGATCAAAACATCGTCTTTTCCCGGGGTCTGGGAAAGGCATTTTCCCCGGCAGCTCCTCCCACGCGGACCGAAGCCGAAGCTGTTCCCATCAACTGGACCCATCGGGAAAAGGATGCCGTTGACTTTGTCAAACGGGAATACCTCGCTCCCAAGAGCTTCTCCCGGATGGGCCCGGCGCTGGCAGTCGCCGATGTCAACGGGGACGGCCTGGACGACATCTACGCCGGCGGTGCCCTGGACCAGCCGGGAGCCTTTTTTCTCCAACACCCGGAGGGGCATTTCGAAGAAATCACCAGCCCGATGTTTGCCCAACTGGCCAAGGCGGAGGATGTGGTCGCCGAATTTGCCGACCTCAACGGAGACGGCAATCTGGATCTTTTTGTGGGCAGCGGGGGAAACGAACACCCGTCCGGGGAGCTCTACAATTTTGACCGGATCTTCTTTGGAGACGGCAGCGGGCATTTTGCCTTTTCGATGAGGGCACTTCCACCGATCGGGGAAAACACCTCCTGTGTCGCCATCCAGGATGTGGATGGGGACGGGGATTTGGACCTTTTTGTCGGGAGTGCCGTCACCACGGGCGACTATGGAGCCAGCCCAAAAAGCAGCTTGCTGATCAACAACGGAAAGGGCCAGTTCCAGGACGAAACCCAGGCTTGGTTTGGACAGGGAGCGGAATTGGGCATGGTCAACACGGCCAAATGGGCTGACCTGGACGGCGACGGCAAACCGGAACTGCTCCTGGGCGGGGATTGGCAGGGCATCCGCGTTTTTGGGCTCTCGCAGCAAAAAAAGCTGGTGGAGATCCGGCCAAAAGGCCTGGAATTTTCCGCAGGCTGGATCAATACCCTGGAGGTGGCCGACCTCAACGGCGATGGAAGACCGGACATCCTGACCGGAAATCTGGGCCTGAACAGCAAGCTCAAGGCATCCCAGGCAAACCCAGTCTGGCTGTATCACCACGACTTTGACGGAAACGGGCAGGCGGATCCCCTGATTTTTCATTACCGGGAACAAAAACTGGTGCCTTTTGCGACCAGAGACGACTTGATCCGGCAGATTCCGGGGATCAAACGCCAGCACGGCTCCTATGCGGAATATGCCCGGATCAGCAGGCCTGAGGATCTTTTTCCGAAAGAAGAACTCGAAAAAGCACGCAAACTCCCGGCCTATGAGTTCCGGTCCGGTGTTTATTTCCAGTTGCCGGACGGCAGCTTTGAATTCGTCCCCTTTCCCGCCGAGGCCCAACGGAGCCCGATCATGGCAATGGCAGTGGATGGGCAGTCCGGTACGGTTTACCTTGGCGGCAATTCTTCGGATTTCCGGGTGGACCTGGGGAAATCCACCAACATGGGAATCCTGGCTTACAGGTGGAGCCAGTCCTCTTGGCTGAGCGTCAGTCAAACCCAAAATCCGACAACCGTCGGGGCCCAGATCCGAAATCTAAAATCCCTCAAAACCAGCCAGGGAACCGCCGTCTTGGGTGCCCAAAACAACGGTTCCCTGATCTGGATCAGGTGAAAAACTTAAGGAAAATCATTTGGGATTGAAACCCATATAATTAGCTTTGGATTCTCATGTAAGTTGATCCAACCCAATCGTCCCTCCAGGAACATCCATCGTCAACTTAAAATTGAAAAACCCATTATGCCTACGCTTAGATTAACATTGCTAGTTCTGGTATTGATCAGTGCCTTCACCGCCTGTCAAAAACCGGCAGATTATTCCCAGGCCATCAGCGACGGACAGTACTTCCATCGGGCCCAAAACCGGATCACCGAAGTCATCATCCACGACATCTTCTCCCCGCCTGTGGCGACCCGGATTTACTGCTATGCCTCACTGGCCGCCTATGAAGTGGCTGCGGCGAGTGACCCGGCAAATTATGCCCCGCTGCTGGGCCAACTCAACGGCTCCGAGCCTTTGGGCCTGACCGTGCCCGAAGGGGTATATCCCCCGCTCGCGGCTTTGGCAGCCTACTATCACATGGGTACGGCGCTGATTTTCTCGGAAGAGATGATGCACACACAGCGCGACAGGGAGTTTGCGGAGCTTCGGAAAAAGGGGATTCCGGGGGAGGTTTTTGATGCATCGGTCAAGTTTGGCCGGGAGGTAGCCGAGAAAGTGCGGGATTACTCCAAAAAGGACAACTATCACCAAAGCCGCTCTTTCCCGAAATACACCGTGGTCAACCAGCCCAATACCTGGCAGCCCACCCCTCCCGCCTACATGGAGGCGGTAGAACCCCACTGGAACAAAATCCGAACGTTCGCGCTGGACTCCGCGGCGCAGTTCAAGGCCGGGCCTCCCCCGCTCTTTTCCTCCGACCCTTCCTCGGAGTTTTACAAAGTCGCCAAGGACGTCTATGACGCCAAACAAAACATGACCGATGAACAACGGGACATCGCGATGTTTTGGGATTGCAACCCCTACAAGATGAATGTCAAGGGCCATGTGATGTTTGCGGAGAAGAAGATCACGCCCGGCGGACACTGGATGAGCATCGCATCCATTGCCAGCAAGGCATCCGGCAGGGACTGGAAAGGAACGGTGGAAGCCTATGTGCTCACTGCGATCTCCCTGAATGAAGCCTTCATCTCCTGCTGGGATGAAAAATACCGCTCCAAACTGATCCGCCCGGAGACTTACATCAACCAGTACATCGACGAGGAATGGGTGCCGCTGCTTCAGACGCCTCCCTTTCCTGAGCATACCAGCGGGCACAGCGTGGCCTCCACAGCCGCTGCCTACACGCTGACACAGCTTTTCGGGGACGAAATCCACATCGTGGACAGCTCCGAAGTGGCCTATGGACTGCCGATCCGGGAGTTTGACGGATTCACCCAAATGGCCCAGGAGGCGGCAATCAGCCGGTTTTACGGGGGGATCCACTACATGCCCGCGATCACCGAGGGAAGTGCCCAGGGCAGGCAAGTCGGAGAACTGATCTGGAAAAAGATCTCGACCAAGAAGAAGTAGGTGGAGATAAAAAAATAGAAGCTGGAGTCAAGAAACAAGAATCAAGACGTTAGATTTTAGAAAAGGAAGTCTGAAAGCTAAAGTCAGAAATCGGAAGAGGTAGGAAGCAAGAGCCGAGAAACAAGAATCAAGAGATCCCGAGGCGAGAGTTTCGGGGTTTTTTATTGGTACAGCTTCCGGTCCAGGATATACTCCTCCACCTTGTCCGGCAGGAGGTATTTGACCGAATAGCCCTCCTGGATGGACTTGCGGATAAAAGTCACAGATTCTTTCCAGCAGAGACGGTTTGTCAAGGATCCTTGGAGATCTCCATGAGACTGCGCCCTGTACCGAATCCAGCGCGACTGTGAGTAAAGGAGTCGCCGTCAGCAAGAAAGCTCTCAATAGTCAAACCGAACTAGGTTTGGCTCCTGATCTACCGTCACTCCATAGATCGCTCGACCTGCCTCATCCACTGCAAAGCCAAACAGCGGATAGTCCAACTGGTAATGATTCAGGATGTTACCCTCGTAATCAAACTCAAAAATCCTGTTTAAATTATTGGGGGAACTGATCTGGCTGTAAGGCTTTCCCTGAAACAATACATAGAAGGAATCGATGCCAGCATAGGCATCTGCATAGCGAGTAGTTTTGGAGGCACCAAACACGGGTAACTGATACCCAGCCGAATATATAATCTGAAAATCCTGAATCTCTTCAGTGGGCCCGTAAATTGTCTTCACCTCCTGATTTTCCAAGTCGACAATATCAATAAAGTCCACATTCATCCCAATCTTCACAAAACGCCTTTTATCCTGACTAACTCTCAATGGCCCCTGGAAGAGATTACTTACCAGATTCGCATCCAGCTCATCCGCTTCCAGTCCCCTGGGAAATTCATTGCCAAGAAGCATATCTTTCCAATTCCCAAATAGAGCCAAGGTATCTCCAGATCTAGTCAAATGGAGATACTTGGTCCACCCGTCCACCGCATTACCCAATAGCGTGCTGTCGGACGTCCAAACCAACTCGGTCAAAAAATGTGCAGTCTGGGGTGCCCTCATCTGCTCTTCCGCCAGTCTGGAGGTGTCGGAGAGGTCAAACTTTGAATAAATCAATAGCTCAGGGTCAAAGGTCCACACCTTGTCTTCCCCCTCAACGCCCTCGATCTGGGAGATCAGGGAAATTTCACCGGGGCCCATACCATCAATGCCTTTGGAGCCGACATAACGCTTGTTCGCCAAATCTATGATATGAAACTTATCATCTTTCACATTTTTCAGCTCAAAAACTATGGCCAGTCCATTTTTTACAAAAACGCCATAGGGATTGATTATCTCCCTGAAATCATACTTTTCACCTGTTAAAAGAATTGGATCGGGGAGATCACTCTCCCGAAAATAAATGGCATCCTGATTTCTCTCCGAAGTGCATGCGATTCCTATGCAAAACAACCCACTGAAAGTCAACGCTACTAACTTGTTTCTCATCTTCAACTAGTCAAAAAAGGGAGGAATTTCTCCTCCCATTACCTTTCATTTCACGAATCCACCACGGTGCAGGTGGAACCTGCCATAAGTGTGGACAAAAACACTCTACCATAAAGGGGATGCAGGCAGCTTTCAGCGGAAGCACAACATATGTCCTGCTGGATTGTTTCCTCGCTGGCTTGGCTCGCCTTTGGAAAGACAAAAGTGGAAGCACCGACTGCCACTAGTACTAAAAGGGTTTTTTTTATTTTTTTTTGAGTTAAAGTGTACTGAAAAAGTTTCTGGCCAAAAACTACTTCGTCTTGAAGCTGTGACCAATCTATCCAGACAGTTTTTCAGATCCCGACAAAAATTACGAACTGTATTATTCTCTGTCAGGCGGGAGTTTTTTTTTGTGAACGGAAAATTGGGCTTGTCTCAGCATCAACAGTACAGCTTCCGGTCCAAGATATATTCCTCCACCTTGTCCGGCAGGAGGTATTTGACCGAATAGCCTTCTTGGATGGATTTCCTGATAAAAGTCGCCGAGATGTCCAGCAGCGGAGCATCGATGGTTTTGATCTTAGGATGATCCAAAGTTTTGGTTTCCCCGGGTCTGGGATAGACAAAGACCTCGTAGTTGTCCAGGATGGCTTGGTGGTTTTTCCACTTGTGAAAATGGGCCAGGTTGTCCGAGCCCAAAAACAGACAAAACCGATGCTGGGGATATAGGTCGCTGAGGTAGCTGAGCGTATCGATGGTGTAGCTGGGCTTGGGCATGCGAAACTCCACGTCGCTGGCCCTGAAATGGAAATGATCGGCAATCGCCAACTCCACCATCCTCAGGCGGTCAAACTCATGGATCAGGGATTGCTGCTTTTTGAAGGGATTTTGGGGACTGACCACAAACCAGACCTCGTCGAGATCGGTCCGGTCGCAGAGCGTGTTTGCGATGATCAGGTGACCGACATGGATCGGATTAAAACTCCCAAAATACAGCCCGACCTTCATGCTTACTTGGCCAAAAACCCGGAAACCAAGCTGACCGCTTCTTGGGAAGAGCTCCCGAAATCATCGTTGAGGATCGTCACGTCAAACTGCGGCTCAAAGGTCATCTCAAACTTGGCTTTGTAGACTCTTCTGGAGAGCGACTCGGGGGATTCGGTTCCCCGGTCGTTCAGTCTGGATTCCAGGACTTCCATGGAAGGGACTTTGACATAGATCGCCAACGCCTGGGGACCGAAGTATTTTTTCAGTGCCAGTCCGCCTTTGACGTCCACGTCGAAAATGACCGCTTTGCCGTTGTCCCAGATGCGCTGGACTTCTTCTTTGAGGGTTCCGTAAAAATTCCCCTCATACACTTCCTCCCACTCCACAAATGCGTCTTCGTCGATCTTCTTTTTGAATTCGTCGATGCTTAAAAAGTAGTAATCCCTCCCGTGTACTTCATGCCGCCCCCTTCTGTCCCGGGTACAGGCCGAGATCGAAAATCCCAGGTTGGGAACATGCTGGATGAGGTGCTTGACCAGGGAAGTTTTCCCCGAGCCGGAGGGTGCCGAGAAAATGATCGCTTTTCCTTGGATTGGGCTCATCTGCTTTCCTGGATCATCTGGCGGATCGAGTCGGCCAGCTCGGTGGGGACGGGTTGCTTGGTGCATTTGGTCTTCAGCACTTCGCGGATGGCCTGCTCCAGATGAAAATGCTCGAAGCAGGGCTGGCATTTGGCCAGTTTTTCTTTCAGGACATCCTTGCCGCTCTCTCCCAGCTCTCCGTCGAGAATGCTTTCGAGCAACTGAAAACACTTGCTCACATCATCGCATTGGAGCTTTCGCTCTCCGGATGCTTGATCGTTAATTTCCATGAGTCATCATTTTAATCCTCCTCTTCTTCATCAGTGTTGTAGCCCATCGACTGGGCGTATTCTTTCAGTTGGTCTTTCAAAAGATTCCTGGCGCGGTGCAGCCGGGATCTTACGGTCCCGATCGGGATATCGAGAATCTTGGCCATTTCCTCGTAGGTAAACCCCTCCAGATCTGCCAGAATGATCACCGTGCGGAAGTCCACCGCCAGGGCATTCAGGGCATTGGAGATCTCATCCCCGAGCATGTCCTTGACGGACTCGGCCCTGAGATCGGTAGTGCTTTGGTAGTCAACATCATCCGAGTTGTAGAAAGTTTCAACTTCCTGATAATCCACTTTCGCAGGCTGCTTGCTTTTCTTTCGGTACTCGTTGATGA
Organism: uncultured Limnohabitans sp.; assembly: GCA_964530015.1. Classification (GTDB taxonomy): domain Bacteria; phylum Bacteroidota; class Bacteroidia; order Cytophagales; family Cyclobacteriaceae; genus Algoriphagus. The sequence goes on from CAZGYC010000010.1 coordinate 26,395, forward strand.
AGCTGTTTTTCAGGATCCTGAAAAGCCAGGCTTTGGCATTGGTGCCTTGTTCAAACGAGTTGATAAAGCGGAAAGCCTTCATGTAGGTGTCCTGCACGAGGTCTTTGGCATCGTCCTCGTCAAAGGTGAGCCGAAAGGCAAAATTGTACATGGAATCTATGTGCGGCATAAATTCCCCATCGAAGATGGCCGTTTTCTCTTCCTGAGAATATTTCCTTCGCTGTACATCAGACATAAGCTTCAAAAGTAGCAATTGACTCAATTTATAACCAGCAATTGAACCGAAAGTCGGCTTATTTAATTTATTTTGTTGCCGACAACGCCCCGTGCCCGGAGCAAAACTCCCCCAACAACAGGTAATTGCTATGTTTTTCTTTAGGCTATTGTCCTACTTGCCGCTTCCGGTTTTGTATCTGTTTTCGGATCTGATCTATCTGATTGCCCGGTTTGTGATCCGCTACCGCAAAAAGGTCATCGACAAAAATCTCAAGTTTGCCTTTCCCGACAAAAGCCCGGAAGAGCGCAGAAAGATTCGAAACCGCTTCTACAGGAATTTCACCGACGCCTTTTTTGCAGAAACGCTCAAAATGCTGACGATTTCGGAGAAAGAACTCCGCCGGAGATTTCAAGTCGTGAACCAGGAGCTGATCGACCAGGAAGTGCAGCAGGGCAAGACCGCCATCATGATGGCCGGACACGTGTTCAACTGGGAAATGGCAATCTTGGGCGTGGCGCTCAATACCCAAGTGGAGGCCGAAACCGTCTATCTCCGGCTGAACAACGGTTTTTTCAACGAGCTGATGTATAAAATCAGAACCCATTTCGGCGGCATGATGACCGAGGTCGGGGATTTCCGCAAAAGCATGATCACGCTTCGAAGCCGTCCCAGAATCCTTCACCTGGCCGCAGACCAGCGGCCTACCGGCAAGGACAAATACCAGCGGGAATTTCTCCACCGCCCGGCCAACTTCTATGAAGGCGGAGAAATGTTTGCCAAAAAAATGGCCCTGCCGGTATTTTTTGGCACCATCACCAAACAGAAGCGCGGGCATTACCGGTTCGAATACGGGAAAATGGCCGAACCACCCTACGATGGCCACGAAGCCCACAGCGTCACGGATGAGTTTTGCAGGCGACTGGAAGCCAATATCCAAGCCCAACCCGACCTGTACCTCTGGAGCCACAAGCGCTGGAAATTGTAGCAAACAGATCTTCCCATTCAGATGGTCCATTCCGGAAGTTTCAGTCGGATTTGGATCCGATTTTATCGCAGATTTCAAGAAAACCGAAAAAAAAGGAAGTATTTATCAGCTTGGCATGAAATAAAACTGGCTTCTTAAAACTACATTGGGAAAATTCTCCCAAACACAAAGGTGGCCTGAACCCTCCTTCCAACCTTGTCTTCTATGCTCTTCTTTAGGTTGTTGTCCTATCTCCCGCTTCCTGCTTTATACCTGATTTCAGACCTTGGATATGTCGTTGCCCGATATCTTCTTTCCTATCGGAAAAAAGTAATCGACGAAAACCTCCAGTACGCTTTTCCGGAAAAAACGCCGGAAGAGCGGAAAAATATCCGGAACAAATTCTATAGAAATTTTACGGATTCGATCGCCGAAACCATCAAACTGCTGACCATCTCCGATGCTGAACTCGAAAAACGATTTGTCCTGATCAATCATCAGCTTCCAGAACTCGCAGTCAAGTCAGGAACCAGCGCGGTCATGACGGCCGGGCATCTGTTCAACTGGGAAATGGCCATCCAGTCGATCGCCCAACAATCCGAAGTAACCACCGAAACAGTCTATCAGAAACTCAACAATCGTTTTTTCAACGAACTGATGTTGAAAATCAGGGTTCGGTTTGGAGGGGTTTTCACTGAAAAGGATGAGTTCAAAAAAACGCTTTTCACACTAAAAAGCCATCCAAGAATCATCCAACTGGCATCGGATCAAAGGCCACCGATTTCCCAGAAAAGGTATAGGCGGGAGTTTATGAACCGACCGGCGTGCTTCTTCGAGGGCGCGGAAATATTTGCGAAAAAAATGGGCTTGCCTGTCTATTTCGGCCGGGTGACAAAAGTGAAAAGAGGGCACTATTTTCTCGAATTTTCCAACATTGCAGTGCCTCCTTATGACAAGGCCCTTCCCCATAGCATTACCGATGCCTATTGCAAAAAACTGGAAGAGAATATCCGAAACCAACCAGAACTGTACCTTTGGAGTCACAAGCGATGGAAGATTTGAATTAAGGATTGGAAGAACTTGTCCGCCGTGGCGGATTGGAGGATTGCAAAATTGAAGGATTCCACCAATCCATTCTCTTCAGGCTATTACCTTGTCCCTTGAATCCCGATTCTAAAATCTTAAATCTTGATACTTGAGTCTAATGTCTTATTTCTTGCTTCTTGCCTCTTGCCTCTTGGCTCTTGGCTCTTGCTTCTCGACTCTTGCTTCTAAAATCTTGAAACTAATGTCTCATTTCTTGCCTATTGGCTCCCGATTCCAAAATCTTGATACCCGCTACTTGATACTCGATCTTGATTCTTGTATCTAGCTTCTTGCTTCTTAACAAAATGGATTACCTCAAGGAACTGAATCCCCCTCAATTACAGGCTGTGCAACATACCGACGGCCCGGTGATGATCATCGCCGGTGCCGGCTCGGGCAAAACCCGCGTGCTGACTTATCGAATCGCTCACCTGATCTATGCCAAGGGAATCGACCCCTTCAACATTCTGTCTCTGACCTTTACCAACAAGGCCGCCGCTGAGATGAAGCACCGGATCGAGACGCTCGTCGGACTCGAAGCCAGAAACACCTGGATGGGTACGTTCCACTCCATCTTCGCAAAAATCCTCCGGGTGGAATCCTCCAAAATCGGCTATCCGTCCAACTTCACGATCTACGATACCGACGACTCCAAATCCCTGATCCGGACCCTGGTCAAGGAAATGCGGCTGGACGACAAAGTCTATAAACCCAGCGTGGTCCTGTCCCGAATCTCCGGGGCAAAAAACCGCCTGATCTCCTGGCAAGCCTATCAGGCCGATCCCTATGTCAAAGCCGACGACGAAGCCGCGATGAAACCCCGGATGGGAGAGCTTTACCAGAAGTACCAGGACCGGCTGTTCAAAGCCGGAGCGATGGACTTTGACGACCTGTTGTTCAATACCAACGTGCTTTTCCGCGACCATCTGGACGTGCTCAACAAATACCAGCAGCGCTTCAAATACGTGATGGTGGACGAGTTTCAGGACACCAACATCTCCCAATACCTCATCACCAAAAAACTGGCGGCCGTCCACCAAAACATCTGCGTGGTGGGCGACGATGCCCAGAGTATCTACGCCTTTCGCGGAGCGGATATCCAGAATATCCTGAACTTCGAAAAGGACTACCCGGATCTCTTTGTGGTCAAGCTGGAGCAAAACTACCGCTCCACCAAGACCATCGTGGAGGCAGCCAACTCCATCATCGACAAGAACAAAGCGCAACTGAAAAAGCTCGTCTGGACTTCCAATCCGGACGGAGACCTGATCGAACTGATCAAAGCGGCTTCCGACAACGAGGAAGGACGGATTGTCGCCAACATTATTTTCGAAGAAAAAAACCACAAGAGACTCAACAACAGCGATTTCGCGATCCTCTATCGGACCAACTCCCAGTCCAGGGCAATGGAAGAGGCACTCCGCAAGATGAACCTCACCTACAAGATTGTCGGCGGGCTGTCTTTCTACCAACGGAAAGAAATCAAGGACCTGATGGCCTACCTGCGCTTCACGGTCAATCCGGCGGATGAAGAGGCCTTCAAGCGGATCATCAACTATCCCAAGCGGGGGATCGGAGACACGTCGGTGGAAAAAATCCTGGTGGCGGCCTACGAGCACGACATTCCGCTTTGGCAGGTGGTCCAGAATGCGCACAGCTTCCTGGGCGGAAGGGCCGGGAGTGCGGTCGATGACTTTTCCACCACGATCAAGGCTTTCCGGATCGAGGCAGAGCGAAAGGATGCCTACGAGGCGGCCAATTTCATCGCCAAACAAAGCGGCCTGCTCCGGGAGCTGTACGAAGACAAGACCATCGAAGGGCTCAACCGCTACGAAAACGTCCAGGAACTGCTCAACGCAATCAAGGAATACGTGGACAATCCCGACCCCGACAGCAATCGGGGTGAGGACAAAAGTCTGGGCTCTTTCCTCCAGGAAATCGCCCTGCTGACCGACAACGATCAGGACAAAGACAAGACCGATGCGATCACGCTGATGACCATCCACGCTTCCAAAGGCTTGGAATTTAAGCAGGTCTTTGTGGTCGGCATGGAGGAGGACCTTTTCCCCTCCCAGATGATGATGCAGAGCCGGGACGATCTGGAGGAAGAACGGCGGCTTTTCTACGTGGCCACTACCCGGGCAATGGAAAAATTATACCTTTCCTATGCCCTGTCACGTTATCGCTTCGGGCGCCTGCTCAACTGTGAGCCCAGCCGGTTTTTGGAAGAAGTGGATCCAAACATGATCAAAGTAAACAAGCGGATGGCCTCCAAAGACCTGCCCGGAGCCCTGCGGAGGGAAGGACTGCCCGGAAGCGTGGGCTTCATCGGGATCAAAAAACAGCCGGAATCCCGCCAGCCCATCCAGCTCAAAATCCACACGCCCTCACCCGATTTCAAACCGAGCAACACCAACAACCTCCAGGCGGAGCAACTGGTGGAGCATCCCAAGTTTGGATTTGGGAAAGTACAGAAAATTGAAACAGAGGGCCTTAACAAAAAAGCCACCATCCAATTTGAGCATTTTGGGGAGAAAACATTATTGCTTAGCTTTGCCAAGCTCAGAATCATAGACTAATCACCTGCTTCCCTGTCCTTTGGTGATTTTTTGTTACCTTTTGATAGCAATAAAGGGAAGCAACATGGAGCACACCGAACCTGAAAAACAACAACTTATCTTGAAAGAATACGGCAAAAACATTCAGCGCCTGGTAGATCATGTCACCGGCATTGAAGACCGTGAGAAGCGCACGCAAAGTGCCTACACCGTCATTGAAATCATCAAGCAGCTCAATCCTTCCGTCAAGCAGGAAACCGACCAGAAGCTCTGGGATGACATCTACATCATGTCTGACTTCAAGCTCGACGTGGACGGGCCGTTTCCGATGCCCGAAAAGGAACTGCTGGGGAAAAAACCCCTGCCGGTCGGCTACCCAAAAGGCGAAGTGAAATTCAAACACTATGGCCGAAACATCGAAAAACTGATCGAAAAAGCCATCGAAATCGAAAATGACGAAGATCAGGAAGCGGCCATCATCTACATCGGCCAACTGATGCGGAGCTTTCACTCCACTTGGAACAGGGACAATTTCGACGACGGAATCATCCTGGACGACATCAAGACCCTCTCCAAAGGCAAGCTCCACATCGACCTGGAGAAAGTGAGGGAAAATGCCCTTTTCGAGTCCAATACCCGCAGGGATTTCAAAATCCCGCACATCGAGGAGGAGCATTCCAAAAACAAGCGACCCATCCAGCACAAAAAAAACCACCGAAGCAACGTCCATAACAAAAAACGCAGAAATTAATGGCTTCTTTTAGAGTAACCGGGGGTACCCGACTAAAAGGCGAAATCATCCCACAGGGAGCAAAAAACGAAGCACTTCAGATCCTCTGCGCAGTACTGCTCACTCCCCAGAAAGTTACCGTCAACAAAATCCCGAATATCCGCGACGTCAACAAGCTCATCGAGCTGCTGTCGGACATGGGTGTGAAGGTTCAGCAGCTTGGCCCCGAGTCCTACGCTTTTCAGGCCGATGAGGTCAATCTGGACTACCTGGAAACGGCGGATTTCCTCCAAAAAGCATCGGCGCTCCGGGGCTCCGTCATGATCCTCGGCCCACTCTTGGCCCGTTTCGGAAAGGGGAAACTTTCCAAGCCTGGAGGGGACAAAATCGGCCGCCGCCGGATGGATACGCACTTTTTTGGCTTCCAAAAGTTGGGGGCGCAGTTTCACTACGACGCCAAAAACGAGATCTTCCACATCGACGGCAAAAACCTGAAGGGCACCTACATGCTGCTTGACGAGGCCTCGGTGACCGGTACCGCCAACATCGTGATGGCCGCCGTCCTGGCCGAAGGCAAAACCACCATCTACAACGCCGCCTGCGAACCCTACCTCCAGCAGCTCTGCGACCTGCTCAACCGCATGGGGGCCAAGATCACGGGAGTCGGCTCCAATTTACTGACTATCGAAGGGGTCAAAAAACTGGGAGGCACAGACCATACCATGCTTCCCGACATGATCGAGATTGGCTCCTTCATCGGCATGGCGGCCATGACCAAGTCCGAAATCACGATCAAAGACTGTCAGATCCACCGGCTCGGGATCATTCCGGAGACTTTCCGCAGGATGGGAATTCATTTGGAATTCCATGGAGATGATATTTACGTTCCGGCCCAGAACCATTACGAGATCGAGACCTTCATTGACGGATCGATCCTGACCGTAGCCGACCAGATCTGGCCAGGCTTCACTCCGGATTTGCTTTCCATCATCCTGGTCACCGCCACCCAAGCCAAAGGCACGGTGCTGGTCCACCAGAAAATGTTCGAATCCCGCCTTTTCTTCGTGGACAAGTTGATCGACATGGGCGCGCAGATCATCCTCTGCGACCCGCATCGGGCCACGGTGATCGGTCTGGACAGAAAGTACCCGCTCCGGGGCATCAAGATGACTTCCCCGGACATCCGGGCCGGAGTGGCGCTTCTGATTGCGGCCATGTCTGCAAACGGGACATCCGTCATCGACAACATCGAGCAGATCGACCGCGGCTACCAAAACATCGACGGGCGGCTCAATGCCCTGGGGGCGAAAATCGAGCGGCTTTCCTAAATCCGGGGAGAGTCAGTGCCTCCCTTTTTCATTTTCAAAAACAAACCATTGTCAGGCCTTGCGTCAGGAAATCACCGTACAGCGAAGTCTTCCGGTCAACCTCCACCCAAAAGACCGGCATCTTTTTGAGCCGTCCTTGGCCGTGACGTTCGAGCGGCTTTTTCCTGTCCAGCTCAAAAACGCCTGGATACTGCAGGACACGGTCTTTTCGCCCGGAGAATTGAAGTTCTTTTCCAGCCATACCCACATTTCAAAATTGGGGGCACCACAATTCGCCAAAAGGACTGCTTTGTGCCTTACCAAGACCTGGAGGAAACTCCCCAAAGGAATGTGGGTCATCGACGAGTGGAGTGCCAACTACTTCCACTGGATGACCGATTGCCTGCCCAGAATCTGGGAAGGGAGGGAGAGGGATCCCGAGTGCCCGGTGATACTTCCGGAATCGTTCAGAAGCCTCGGCTATGTGACACAGGCTTTGGATCTGCTCCACATCAAAGCGGAGTTTTTCAAATCCCGCGAAAACCTCAGGGTGGAGACCTTGATTCTCACCGCAAGGACGGCCCCTTTCCCCCACTTCAACGTACCTCTTGCCCAAAAAACAAGGGCAATACTCGGGATAAAACAGGCACCGAGGCCTTGGCGAAAAGTGTATGTCAGCCGAAAACTCGCAGACAAGCGAAAAGCCCACAATGAATTGGAGGTGGAGTTGTTTCTCCGAAAAAAGGGATTCGAAATCGTGTATGCAGAGCAGTTGACGGTCAGACAGCAGCTCCGGCTGATGTCGGAAACAGAGCTGCTGGTGTGCCTCCACGGAGCGGCGCTGACCAATATGCTGTTTATGCAGGAGGGAATGAAGATCCTGGAACTTCGAAATGTAAACGATTCCGTTACCCAGTGCTACTTCAATCTCGCCTCCGCTTTGGGACTCCGATATTTTTACACCCTGAACCAAGGAGACCACAAAGACACCATCATGACCGATTTCACGATCAATGTGCCGGCTTTGGAGGAGACCTTGGCTGCCATGGAAAAGGAAATCCGGTAAAAACCTGGATAATCCAAGCCCTGTTCCCCAATTATCCATTTTTTTGGTAACTTCTGGGCCAATAGCTCAACCCAGTTTAACCTATGACCAAAAAGAAACTCCGTAGCCAGGAATGGTACGGCCGTACAGGAAAAGACGGTTTTATCTATAGATCCTGGATGAAAAACCAGGGACTGCCCCATCATCTTTTTGAGGGCGAAAAGCCCGTGATCGGCATCTGCAATACCTGGTCCGAACTCACTCCCTGCAACGGCCACTTCAGAGAACTGGCCGAATGCCTCAAGAAAGGCATCTGGGAGGCCGGCGGCTTCCCTCTGGAATTTCCGGTGATGTCGCTGGGCGAATGCTCCATCAAGCCGACAGCCATGCTGTTTCGTAATCTGGCCTCGATGGACGTAGAAGAAAGCATCCGCGCCAATCCCATGGATGGAGTGGTGCTGATGTGTGGCTGTGACAAGACCACGCCTTCCCTGGTCATGGGTGCCGCCTCGGTAGATCTGCCTGCTCTGGTCCTCTCGGGCGGACCGATGCTGGTGGGCAGATTCAAGGGCAGAAGGATCGGAACCTCCGATATCTGGAGGTTTGCCGAAGACTTCAAGATGGGCAGACTTTCGCAGGAAGAATTCATCGAGGCAGAAGCCGCCATGTCCCGTTCTGCGGGACACTGCGCGCCGATGGGAACGGCTTCTACCATGGCTGCGATGGTGGAATCGCTCGGACTCACCCTACCGGACAATGCCACCATTCCCGCAGCGGATTCCAGGCGGAAGGTTTTGGCCCATCTCACGGGAATACGCATCGTGGAGATGGTAAAGGAAGACCTGAAGATGAGCACCATCCTCACCCGAAAGGCCTTTGAAAACTCCATCATGGTCAATGCGGCGGTGGGAGGATCCACCAACTTTATCCTCCACCTGACAGCGATTGCCAAACGGATCGGAGTGGAGCTCGACCTCACGGATTTTGACTATTTCTCTTCGAAAATCCCTTTGATTGCCAATGTCCAACCTTCAGGGGAGCACTGGGTGGAAGATCTCTTTTATGCGGGCGGCCTTCCGGCCGTGATGCGGGAAATCGAAAAACACCTCCACAACGATGCCCTGACCGTAAACGGCAAAACGATCGGCGAAAATATCTCGAAGGCCGAATGCTGGGACAGAAACCTGATCGGAACGCTGGAAAACCCGATCAAACCGGACTCCGGGATTGCCGTGCTGAAGGGGAATCTCTGTCCAAACGGCGCAGTGCTGAAGCCTTCTGCCGCCAGTCCGGAATTGCTGACCCATACGGGCCGGGCAGTCGTTTTTGAAAATATCGATGACTACAAAGCCAAAGTGGATGACCCCAATCTGGACATTGACGAGACTTGTGTGATGGTGATGAAAAATGTGGGGCCGAAGGGCTATCCGGGCATGCCGGAGGTCGGCAACATGGGCCTGCCAAAGAAAGTCCTGGAAAAAGGATTCAAGGACATGATCCGGATCTCAGACGGGCGGATGAGCGGAACGGGCTTTGGAACGGTGGTCCTGCACGTCTCGCCAGAATCTGCCATCGGAGGCCCCTTGGCTTTTGTGCAAAACGGCGATATGATTTCTCTCGATGTACCCAACCGCAGCCTCAATCTGTTGATCTCTGAAGAGGAGTTTGAGAAACGGCGAAAAGAATTTGTCCCGACCCGACTGCCTTACGAGCGGGGCTATGTCAATCTTTTCCTCGACAAAGTCAACCAAGCTCACGAAGGCGTAGATTTCGACTTCCTGCAAGGAAGTTCGGGGTCTGAAGTAAAAAGAGATTCACATTGAAAAACAGAGACCCGGCAGGTTTCCAAAAACCTGCTGGGTCTTTTTTGAAAAAACCAAAAATGAAACCTCAAAAAGTCGCCGTTGTCACCGGTGCCGGACAGGGAATAGGCCTTGAAATTGCCCGCAGACTACTCGAAACGGGCTCACATGTCATTCTCAACGATCTGGAACAAAGCCTGACCGAGGATGCAGTGGCCTCGCTCTCCCGGATCGGGAAGGGCACGGTCATCGGCTGTTCGGGCGATTCGGCATCCGGGGAAGTCATCTCCGAATTGATCGGATTGGCCATGCAGCGGTTTGGGCACATTGATCAGGTGGTGGCCAACGCCGGAATCACCCTTTTTGGAAACTTTCTGGACTATTCCAGGGAAGATTTCCTTGAAGTCACGCGGGTCAATCAGACAGGGACTTTCTTTCTGACCCAGGCTGCCGCAAGGGTCATGAAGGGACAGGCCGACGGCGGCGCCATTCTCCTGACTTCCTCGGTGACCGCCCACCAAAGCCACGAAAACCTCGCGGCCTATGCGATGAGCAAAGCCGCCGTGGAGATGCTGGCAAGGAATCTGGTCATCGAGCTGGCCCCTTTCGGCATCCGCATCAACACGATTGCTCCCGGTGCCACCCTGACCGAGCGGACCACATCGGATCCCGACTACGTCAGTACCTGGTCCAGACTTACTCCCCTCGGACGTCCGGCCAATACGACCGACATCGCTGCGGCTGCGGCATTTTTGCTATCCGACGCCGCGCGGCACATCACCGGACAAACCCTCATCGTGGATGGGGGATGGACATCGATCAGCCCCTCCCCTTATGCCTGAAAACCACTCCCTGATGTCGGACAAGAAGTTTGTGCTGAAGAGCCCGGCACCCTGGAGGCTGGAGGGGGAAGGGATACTCTTGATCTTCAGATTCAAATCGGATTGGGTGGAAAACAAGGGGAATCTCCCCAAGCACCTTATCGGGAAATTCAGGGGTGGGCTAGGCTTGGTTCTCCTTGCAAATTATCAAGACACGCCCGTGGGGCCTTTCCGGGAGGTGCTTTTTATCCCGGGAAAATTCAGAAAAACCAAGAAGCAGGCCATCACAACGATTTTCACAGACACGGAAGTCAGTACCCAAAACGGCCGCGCCAATTGGGGAATGCCCAAAGAAACGCTCCCCATTGAATGGGAAACGACACAAAACCGCGACCAAGTGAATGTGGTCAAAAATGGCAAAACGGTTTTCTCCGCAGCGTTTGAGTCGGCCGGGATTTCTTTTCCTTTTTCCACTGCCCTTTTCCCGCTCAGGCTTTGCCAAACCTGGAACAAGCTGAAATACTTCAGTCGGCTCTCGGGATCGGGGTGGGGAAAACTCGCAAAAATCACGCAGCTCGATCTGGATCCGGACTATTTCCCGGATATCCGCGGCATTGCCCCCTTGCTGGCGATAAAAGTCAATCCGTTCTTCATGCGATTTCCGGAGTCCACCTACCGGGACGATTTCATTTAGTCGGCGTCCGGGCTTGAGTCGTTGGTATCCGCCTCCGTCTTGCTTTGGGGCTTTTCTTGGTTTTCGTTTTTTTGCGACCAAATCCCAAAGGGCACAGGGATTCAATTTGCTTTCCAAAGTGCCTGTTCCACCAAACTATTTCCTATATTCATCAGGCTAAAAACCAACGGATTGGCTTCCGAGTGAAGTTCGTGTTTTCGGGATTGGAAGCCTTGGATCCGTTTATGCCCACTTAAACAACCCCGCCCATGAAAAATCTTCTTTTGATCCTTGCCTTTCTCGGATTGCTCGGTGCCTGCCAGCAAAAGCAGGAGATGCCCGACACGCTTCCTTTCCAGGTGGCCAAGGCTTACGGTTTCGGAAATTTTGAGCAGGTCAAGTCCATCGCCTTCACCTGGAACGTACAGCGGGATTCCGTGAATATCCTGTCCAGAGACTGGAAATGGAACATCAGGGACAGCACGGTGTATTATTCGGGCCCTGATACCACCTTCACCTACAGTTTGACGGCTGATTCTCTGCCCAAGCAGGACGGAGGGTTCATCAATGACAAGTATTGGGCGATGATGCCTTTCCAGCTAGCTTGGGATACCGGCTATACCCATGAAACCGTCGAAAACGTCACTTCCCCCATCAAAGGGACAAATTCCACCAAGCTTACCATCACCTATCAAGCCGGCGAGCCCAAGTCCCCGGGAATGGGATACACGCCCGGAGATGCCTATGACCTCTATCTGGACGAAAACCTGATGATTGTCGAATGGGTTTTCCGAAGGGGAAACGGAGCCGAAGGCCGCCCGGTCACCTGGGAAACCATCGAAACACACGGTCCCCTGAAATTTGCCACGGAGCACTTCAACGCCGAAGGAAAACGTACCCTTTGGATCTCCAATATCAAAGTGGAGTAGAAAAAATCCGGATGCCTTACCGAATAGCCCTGAGTCAATTCGGGGCTTTTTCTTTTTCAGATCCAAAAGCGATATCCCTGTAGAATCGGGCATTTTCGCCTTCCTTCCCAAAGAAAAGCCGTATTTTTGCGAAAGCTTTTTACCAAGTCATGCAAGATCTGTTTCACTCCCTGGGAATCTCCGACAATCTCCTCAACTACGTCCTGATGCCGCTGCTGATCTTTGTGGCCCGGATCGGCGACGTCTCGATCAACACGCTCCGGATCATGTTTATGATGAACGGAAAAAAAAGTATCGTCCCGGTTTTGGGGTTCTTCGAGGCGATGATCTGGCTGTTGGCCATCGGACAGATTTTTCAGAATGTGAACAACCCGCTTTCCTACATTGCCTATGCGGGCGGCTTCGCCACGGGAACCTTTGTCGGGATGGCATTGGAGGAAAAACTCGCCATCGGCCGGGTGCTGGTTCGGGTGATCACGCCTGAGCCGCATCCCGAGTTGCTGAGTTTTATGAAAAAACACAATTACCGCTTTACCAATGTCGGCGGGGAAGGCAGATTCGGCAAGGTGAATTTGCTTTTCACGGTCATGAAGCGGGACACCCTTCAGGAGTTCATTTCCAAAGTAAAAGAAGTCGACGAAAAAGCCTTCTACACCATCGAAAGCGTGAAAAGGGTGTCGGAAGACGACCTGAACACGATGGAGGACCGATCCGGATTCCGAAGCAGATTCTTCAGCAAAGCCCGAAATTGATGGGCAATTCCTGGTTTCAGTTTCAGCAGTTTCGCATCAACCAAGACCGCTGCGCGATGAAAATCAGTACGGATGCGGTGCTTTTGGGAACGCTTGCCAACGCGAAAAATCCCGCAAAAATCCTCGACATCGGAACCGGCACCGGAGTACTTGCGCTGATGCTTGCGCAAAGATTCCCCGATGCCAAAGTCACCGCCGTGGAAATCGACGCGGATGCGGCGGGCCAGGCTGGGGAAAATTTCCGGGAAAGCCCATTTTCCGAAAGGCTTGCCCTAGTTCAAGGCAGGATTCAGGACTTTCCCCCAGAAGAAAAATTCGGCCTGATTGTCAGCAATCCGCCCTTTTTCCCGGATCATCTCAAGTCCCCCGACTCCAAGCGCAACCGGGCCCTCCATACCGATGAGTTGTCGTTTGGGGAGCTGATCGAAAAAGCCGCATCCCTGCTCTCGCCTTCCGGGGCTTTTTGGGTCATTCTTCCTCCCAGACAGATGCGGGATCTGGAGGCCATTGCAGAAAAGTCCGGGCTGTCCCTCTTTCAAAAAACAAAAGTCAGGGACACGGCAGAAAAGCCGGTGTACCGGGAGATCGGCGCATTCAGTCTTCTGAATGCCGGAAAAAACGGAGATGATCTCATCCTGAAAGACGGCAATTTGGCCTATACTGGCTCGTATTCTGCCCTGCTTTCCCATTTTTTGCTCGGTTACTGAATATCAGGGCTTGTATTTTTTGTTTTTGGGGAAAAATCCGGTTGAATTTCAAATTCATGGTTGTTATCAGTTGGCTTTTTATATTTTTGATTTCACCAACACCGACTTATGCGACGTTTCGCCGTTTTGTGTATTTTTCTGATGCTCTGGTCGGGATGGTCCTGCACCCAAGAAGAGGATGCCGTCACGGTGGTCGCCACGGAGGAGGTCATTTTTGTAAACGGCGAAAAGATCCGGGTATTGGGCAGGTTGATCGCCAATCAGCCGATCACGGCTGCTGACCATGGTTTTCAACTCTCCACGAGTGAAGCCTTTTCGTCTCCGATTGTCATTTCGTTGGGAGAAAAGATCGGTCCGGGGCGGTTTATCGGAGAAACCTCCGGCCTGCAAGCAGGTCAGGACTACTTTGTCCGGGCATTTGTCAATGCAGGCGGTTCCGACCTTTTTGGAGAAACCCTCGCAGTCAAAACCCTCCTCCCGGCTATCGAATCGTTCAGTCCGGCACTGTCGTTTCCGGGAACGGAAATGCAGATCCTGGGGCGAAACTTCACTCCCGATACCCGTGTGTTTTTTTGGGACCGGGAAGCCACCGTTTTGGAAATCGTTTTTGATTCCCGGATCAGGGTTCTTATCCCCGCCTCTTCCGGCGAGGCTTTGGTGCCTTTGACCGTTTGGTCCCAAGACGAAAAACTGGAAGCGAGCCAGCCCTTTGAATACCGAACCGGACAATACACCCTGGTGGGCGAGTTTCCGGAAAGTGAGCGGATCTACGACAACGTCTTTTTCCAATATCAAAACAGCTTTTATGCCGGCTTGGGCACCGTCAGACTTGGCGACTACTTCGAGGGCTTCCAGCGCTTTGACCCGCAATCCTCGACTTGGGCCAAAGTGGATTTTCCCGGGGGCTCGAGAAGAGGGGCTTTTGCCTCCGGAGGCTACCTCGGAGGGGGGGCGCTGGTCGAGCGGGATTCTTACACCTACCTAAGAGACTTTTGGAAGATGGGCGGAGAGCACTTCGAGCGCCTTCCGGACCTGCCGATCGACAGCTATGAATCCCTCGCCTTTGAGCTAAACGGCCAACTGTACGTCGTCGGAGGGTCTGCGCCTGGCCCAAGGGCCGTTGTGGCCTTCAATCCCATTACAAAAAGCTGGAGTAGCCGGGCAGCGGCCCCTTTTGACCTGGCAACGACGATGGCTTGGTTTAGCTATCAGGAAAAAGCCTATCTCCTGGCCGCCGGCAACAGGATCTGGGAATATGAACCCACGACCGACTCGTGGCGGGTCTTCGCGACCTTCCCGGGATCAAGCGTGGGCGGGCCCGGAATGGCACAGGTCATCGGAGACAGGGCCTTCATCGGGCTCTTCCCCCGCTCGAATCATCTGATGGAATTGGACCTGCGCACCTTGGTCTGGAAACCAAAGAACCCAATCCCCGGGCTTTCCCAAAACCTGAATTCGGGATATTTTGCCTTCAACGGCCATCTTTACCTACTTCGCTGCCCGGAGAGACCAGTCCCCGGAATAGCCCCAATGGAACTGTACCGATTTGATCCCGATGGGATTTGAAGCCCCGCCTATGAAAAAAAACCTATTCTTGTTTCTCATTTTGGCAGGGCAGGCGGCAGCATGGGCGCAGACCGCTGCCCCGGCCAAGAGAGAAGTGGTCGGCCGGGACACCGGACAGATCAAAGGCATAAAAATCTCCGGGAGAGTCATGGACCAGATCACCGGAGAGGCCCTGGTCGGTGCTTCCATCGGCATTCCCGAGCTGGACGTGACCCGGATCACCGATGCAAACGGAGCCTTTGAGCTCATCTTGGACCGTGCCGAATACAACCTCCAATTCAGGTATGTGGGCTACGAAAGCATCGAATACCCGATCACCGCCGTGGGGGATGGCAGGATCTCCATCCGGATGATCCAGGAGGATTTTCAGTTGGAGGATGTGGTGATTTTCGGAAGGGATCCGGAGAAAAACATCCGGTCCACGGATATGGGAGCCATGACCCTGAGCATGAATACCATGCGGGAGCTTCCGCCTTTTATGGGGGAAGTGGACATCGTGAGGTCCTTGGCGACTCTTCCTGGTGTGAGCCAAGTCGGTGAAGCTTCCTCGGGGCTCAACGTCCGGGGCGGAGGCGTAGACCAAAACCTGATCCAGTTTGCCGGGGCACCGATCTACAATCCTTCGCACATGTTTGGTCTTTTCACGGCATTCAACGCCGATGTAGTCAACGACGTGACGCTCTACAAAGCGGTGGTTCCATCCAGATATGGCGGCAGGAGCTCGGCCATCCTGGATATCCTGCCCAAGGCCGGGAGCGTGGACCGGTGGGGAGCCGATCTGATGGTGAGCAACTATTCCGGAAAAATCTCCGTGAACGGCCCGCTCGTGAGGGACAAAGTGTCAGTTTTGGGCGGGTTTCGGATTTCCTACATCAACTGGTTTTTGCAGTCGATGAGCAATCCGACCCTTCGGAATTCCAACGCCAATTTCTACGACGGGAATCTGGTCATCAGTGCTCCGGTGTCCGAAAACAACGAGTTTACCTACAGCTATTACACGAGCTACGATGATTTTGCCTTTTCCTCCGACACGACCATTTCCTGGAAAAATGCAGCCCATTCCCTGCAGTGGAAGGGCAAACTTGGCGAAAAACTCTCCCTGGAGGCCTTGGGATACCATACCGTTTACGACTACGGAATCTTCAACGACTCCGGCATCAACGATTTCAGGATCAATTCCGATATCAAAGACCTGGGCGGAAGACTCTATCTGTCCTACAACCTCAGTCCGACCAGCAAGATCGGCTTGGGGGGACTTTACAAGCAAGTGGGGATTCAGCCCGGAGAGTTGATCCCTGTCGGCGAGGAGGATATCCTGCCAAAGAAAGTCCAGGACGAACGGGGACGAGAGATAGCCGCCCACTTCCAGCATGAGTTTGAAGTCGGGGAAAAAGTCGGGGTTTCCTACGGACTGAGGTATGATTTTTACCAATATCAGGGGCCAAGAACCGTCAGGGAATATGCCGAAAACCAACCGGTTTCGGACGGAAGCGCAATCGGCGAAACCCGCTATGGAGACGGCGAGGTAATCCAGGCCTATGATGGCCTCGGGCCGCGTGCCTCGGTCCGGTATTCATTCGACAAGGCCACCTCGATCAAACTGGGGTACAACAAGATGTACCAGTTTATCCACTTGATTTCCAATACTGCCACGATAGCCCCATCCGATGTGTGGAAACTGAGCGACCAGTTTCTCGAGCCGCAGATCGCGGACCAATATTCCCTGGGATTCTACAAGAATCTGAGGGGAAATATCTTTGAGATGTCGCTGGAAGTGTACTACAAAGACCTGCAAAACGTGGTGGAGTACAAGGATGGGGCAAATCTGATCCTCCAAGACCATATCGAGACCGAACTGGTCCCCGCCGAGGGCCAGGCCTATGGTGCCGAACTCTATGTGAAGAAAAATCTGGGAAGGCTCACCGGGTGGGTCTCCTACACCTATTCCAGGTCCCTGAGAAGGGTGATCACGCCGTATGAGGAGGAAAACATCAACGACGGCGAGTGGTATGCCAGCAACTTTGACAAACCGCATGACCTGACTCTGATCGGAAACTACAAGGTCAGCACGAACACGTCCATTTCGGCGACTTTTGCCTACAGTACCGGCAGACCGGTCACTCTGCCGATGGCGAAGTTTGACTACTCCGGCAACAGTCTGGCCTACTTTGACAGTCGGAACCAGGACCGTTTGCCGGACTTTCACCGCCTGGACTTTGCGGTCAATTTCAAATTCAAGGGCCAAGGGAAATTTTTTGACGGCAATTGGACTTTCTCCCTGCTGAATGTGTATGCGAGAAAAAATCCATTCTCAGTGTACTTCAATGACAGGGATCAGGCACCGCCGCAGTCCTTCAGGCTGGCCCTTTTGGGAGTACCCTTGCCAAGTATAAGCTATGCGATCAAATTTTAAGGGAATGCTGAAAAGACTGATTTATCTCGCGCTGTTTTTGCCCGTTGCCTGCATTGAGCCCTACAAGGTGGAGGTTCCGGAGGGGGAGCAGTTGCTGACGGTGGAAGGCCTGATCCATACCGGGCCTGGACCACATGCAGTGAGCCTTTCCAGAAGCGCCACGTATGGCAGCAACTATGAGGGACTGATCCGGCCGATCATCGGGGCTACGGTCGTGGTACGGGACAACGAGGGCCGGGTTGTTTTTTTGGAAGAAGGGGGCGATCCACGCGGCAGGTACTTTACGCCGTCTGACTTCCGGGCAGAAATCGGCAAATCCTATACCCTGCAGATCCAAACGGCCGAAGGGAAAGTCTATACTTCCCTGCCCGAACGGGTGGAATCCGCGCCTGCAATTGAAAACATCACCCTGAAAACGGTGAAAATCGCGGTTGAAGGACGGGAAAACCCCAGATCCGGAGTTCAACTGATTGCCGAACTCAACGATCCGGCGGATCAGAGCAACTTCTATTTCTGGAGAGTCGGTCCGATCGTTCATGTTTTGGAGACAAGGCCGGATCTATATACCATTCGAGAACCCCGCACCCCCGCACCCAAGGACTGCTGCGAGGTCTGTTACAGAACCGAAACCACCGGAAACCAAAGCCTGTTCATCGCCCAGGATGATGGCTTCAATGGGCTGTCAACCCGTATTCCTGCTGCCTTTATCGAGGATAATGGAATTCGGCTCGTAAACAAAATGAGGGTGGATCTGAAACAGTACGCTGTTTCCCAAGAGGCCTATCGATTTCTTCGCCTGGTCAAGCAGCAGGCCGAAATAAGCGGATCCATCTTTGATCCCCCTCCTGCCACGATCCGCGGAAACATGATCAGCCTGGACAGTCCCGACGAGGTCGTGCTGGGGTACTTCATCGCAGCGGGAGAGTCGTCCAAGCGCATCTATGTGGACAAAAATGACCTGACATTCCACCAAATCAAGGTCACCATCCCGGATGATTGCAGGACTATGGACAATGCCACTTTGGATCCTCCGGCAGACTGGAACCCGTAAAACATCAGGTTCCGGATTTCATTGGGATTGGTTTTGGGATGGGGTTTTAGTCCGCGGTCGTTTCTTCAAACCGGATTCCCCAGTTTTCCAGTTCTTCCAAAATGGGTAGGTAAATCTGCGGAAGGATGGGAATGTGCAACCCGGTCAGCGGGATTTTCCCATCCAAAAAGAGATCCACCGCAATCGCCAAAGGCAATCCGACCGTCTTGGCCATGGCCGTATAGGCCGAGTCCTGGCCAAAGCACACCAGACTGGAACCGACTTTTTTCAATCTACCCGGAGTCTTGATCTCAAATAGGTGCTTCATCACGATCATGTCGCGGTCTTCGGCCTCCAGTTGCCAGTCTATTTCCAGGATAGATTGGAGAATCTGGGCTGGGCTTCCTTTGGTTTTTGGCAAAGGCCGATTTTCAAAAAAACCAAGCCATTGGAGCTTTTCAAAGGTCGGAAAATCCAAATCAGGCACTGCCTCTCCCAGCTTTTCCTCCACACTCCAATCCATGCGATAAGGTAAAAAAGCATCCAAAAACTGCTTCGAGGTCGTTCCTTGGGGCATTTCCATCCGAATGGAATCATCGGTCATCCCCAGTTGCACAAAGACGTCCCAGGCTTTGCAGTATCCCGCGCGACGAAGTGTGCCCCGCCGCATTGTCGGGATATCATCCAGTCCATAGATACGTCGGTAGCTAAGCGAATCCCTGTTTGGATAGCCCTCAAAATCACCCAAGCCGGAAAAGCGGATCGTCTCCAGCCGCCGGAAAAGCCGATGGTAAGGCACATATTTCAGGTTGCCGTTTTCGATATAGCAGGAAGTCCCCTGCCCGGCCAGCACCACATTTCTGGGATTCCAGGTGAACTTGTACTTCCAGGGATTGTCCTCCGACTCCGGCGCGAGCAGTCCTCCGCAATAGGATTTGAAAGAGACAATTTCCTCCCCGTTTTCTTTTGCCCCATGGATGATCTTCATGGCCGACATGTGGTCCAAGCCGGGATCCAAGCCGCATTCATTCAGGAAAAAAAGCCCCTTTCTCCCAATCTCCGACTCCATCTCCCTCAGGGTCTCGGATTCATAGGAAGCGGAGAAAAAGTGCTTGCCCAATTCCACACAATCTTGGGCGACTATCGGGTGCAGGAATGCAGGAAGCATCGATACCACGACATCCGCGCGGGAGATCAGCTCTTTTCTTTTCGCCTCATCCCCCGAATCCAGGCACTCGGCCTTGGTGCCCGGCCGGTTTTGCAGCCTGGCCTTGGCCGCATCCAAATCCAGATCCGCCAGGATGAGCGTTCTGCCCTTTTTCCCGCAGGTCTCCGCCAGATAATCGACCAAAAAAGCGGTGGATTTCCCGGCACCAAGAATCAGAATTGTGTCCATCTGTTGGGGTTTACACGACCAAAATCGGAATATTTTCCGGGGGAAACAGACAGCTTGACGGTAATTATGGAACAATTCCTTACTTTGATTCCCAGGATTTGCCCAAACCGGTACCAAAAGTGAAAAAGATAACCCTGAGTTCGGAAATCGAGGAATTGAGCCCCGATGAGTTGGATCACGTGGAACAAACCTTGCTTTCACGGGCGCAGACGGTTTCCGAGATGGCTTATGCCCCCTACTCGGGATTTCATGTGGGAGCGGCAGCCTTGCTGGAAAACGGCGAAGTACTCCAGTCTTCCAATCAGGAGAATGTCAGCTTTCCGGCAGGATCATGTGCCGAGCGATTGTTGCTGGGCTACGCCGGTGCCAACTATCCGGATTCCGCCCCGGTACTGCTGGCGATCGCGGCCCGCCGGGCGGGGGAAAAAACCTGGGCGGAAGTCTCTCCCTGCGGGATTTGCCGACAGACGATCAACGAAGCAGAAAAACGCTTTGGCAAACCCGTCACCTTGTTGATCCTGAGGCAAAACGGAAATGTCCTGCGGATCAACGGCATCTCCGAGCTTCTGCCGCTGAAGTTTAACGACTTCAATGATCCCGGAGGGGGAAAATAGTACCCGCTTGCGGATATAAACGTTTTTTTGCGTTCAAATCAGCCCAATGTTTGGGGAAATTTCTATATTGATGGACCTCCTTAACACAATTCGACCATCCAAAAACACGACACCATGATCGGAACCGCAATTCTTTTTATCGTATTGGGAGTATTGGTGAAATATGGGAAAATGCATTTTCTGATTGCCGGATACAATACGATGTCCTCTTCGGAAAAAGAGAAAACCAATGTGGAAGGGATCGCCAATGTGTTTCGGAATGCCATGTTTGGAATGGCCTTGGTCATCATCTCGGGATACCTGGTCGGCAAATTCACCGACAATCCGTCCATCCAGCAACCGGTTCTCCTCGCCGCTATTTTGATTGGGGTACCGTATCTGATTGTTGCTTCCAATCTAGCGAAGCACAAAAATTGACGGAAGAAATCCGGTCAGTGGGACACCAAAAATCAAAGGATTAATCAACCGCGGCCTTTTGAGAGGAAGGCGACCAACTACCAAGGCGTGAAGCAAGCGATCCGATTTGACTACGAGGCACACTATCACCTGTCCCAGGAGCCGACCTTCGGGGAGCAGGAACTCTGGCTGGTCATGCACGGATACGGGCAACTGGCGGAGTTTTTCGTCCGGAAATTCAAGCCCTTCTTTTCTCCGGAAAGGCTCTTCGTCGCGCCGGAAGGAACCAACTACAACTACCTGGAGGGATTTCAGGGAAGGGTCGGGGCAAACTGGATGACCAAGCATGAGCGGGAGACCGCCATTGCCAACAACCACCGGATGCTGGACAGCCTGATGGGGGCCTTGCTGGGGAACTATGCCGAAAAACCAAGAATCAGGGTCTTGGGGTTTTCCCAAGGCGCAGCCACTGCCTCGCGCTGGGCCAGCCACTGGGAGGGGAAGATCGCCACGTTGGTACTTTGGGCCGGCGGATTTGCATTGGATCTGAAC
The DNA here is from genome assembly GCA_964530015.1 of uncultured Limnohabitans sp. Classification (GTDB taxonomy): domain Bacteria; phylum Bacteroidota; class Bacteroidia; order Cytophagales; family Cyclobacteriaceae; genus Algoriphagus. The sequence continues at coordinate 47,953 of CAZGYC010000010.1, forward strand.
CTGGAAGAGGCGAGGGAAGCATTCGCCGACACGGAGCTGGTTTTGGCACTCGGAGATACCGACGAGCTGATTTCCCCAGACCAAGTGCAGCAGCAGAAGGCCTTGGTTTCAAGCCTGGAAAGGGACGTGGTGAGCCTATCCTATCCGGGCGGACACGAACTGGACCCCGCACTTTTGGAAAAAATCATAAACCGGAAGAAATGAGCCTATTTTTTGGCTTTGGGATTGCTATGTTTGAAACAATTTGACGAAATTTTACCTTTCGTTTTTCGACAAACCTTGAAACCGCTCCATGCTTTCGCTTACTGAAAAAGAGGCAGACCACATTGCTGCCCAATTGCTCAAAGGAATGATCTGCTTCTACCAAATCGACAAGAAGAAGATCCACCAAATGCCTGACGATGAAGACTATTTCAACTACGACCTGACTCAGGAAGAGGAGGACATCCTGGATGAAATCGACGAGGATCCGGACAATTTTGCGGAGTTCACCAAGATGGAACCGCCCCAGGAGCACCAGATGATGCAGGACTTCATCGACCGCAAAATCAAGGAGAAAAACCTGGCCGAAGATCTGGTCAACGCCCTGAGCAAACCCAAAGCCGCTACCGGGTTCAAATTCCTGATCGATGGCTCCAAGTACAAAAACGACTGGGTCGAGTACCGAAAAGGAAAATACCTGGACTGGGTGAAAGAACAGGTCGATGCCTTTAACTACGCTGAAGAGTAAGCATTTGCCGCCCGGAACCACTTTCGGGCGGCTTTCATTTTCCTTCCTTTTGGCAAACATTTGAAATGGCCGATTTTTCGATCCGAAACACCCTGAAACCCGGCGATCTCGGGCAGGTTGCCCATCTCCACGGGAAAATCTACGCGGAGGAGCACGGCTTTGCCCAGGATTTCGAAGCCTATGTCATGGAAAGTCTGCTGGAGTTTTACAGGCAATATGACCCCGAAAAAGACCGGGTGTGGGCGGTGGAAAAAGACAAACGCATGGTCGGCTTTCTCCTGCTCATGCATCGCCCGGAAAATCTGGCCCAGTTGCGCTATTTCATCCTGGAAAAGGAATACCGCGGCACCGGACTGGGCAGGCTGCTGATGGAAGAGTGGATGGAATATTTCCGGCAGAAGGCCTATTCCGGTGCCTATCTCTACACCACAAGCGGACTGGATCCGGCAGCCCGTCTTTACGAAAGCTTTGGCTTTCGCAAAGCAACCGAAAAATACTCGGAGGAATTTGGGGTTCCCCTGAAAGAAATCCTCTATCGACTATCCTGATCAAGACTCCTTTGGCCATGAAAAACCCGCCTATTTTCCTGTTTTTCTTCCTTGTTTCCCACATCGCTTTTGGCCAAGACTGGGACTGGGGCGGGCCGATGGATCCACTCCAAAAGAAACTTAAAATCCGGCATTACCGGCTGGAGCTGGAGATTTTGCCGGAAAGCCAGTCCATCCAGGGATCCAACACGGTCACTTTTTCGGCCGAAGAAAAACTGGACACCCTCCGACTCAACCTGATCGATGAATATCAAGTAGACAAAGTCCTGATGGACGGAAAAGAAGTGGGATTTTCGCACCAAAACAACCTCCTGGACATTGTTCCCGCCGACTGCACCTGCGATCAGGTACAGGTGTTTTATGGAGGAAAAACCCCGATTGCCCAAAACCCGCCCTGGCAGGGAGGATTTACCTGGGAAAAGGACCAGCTCGACAACCATTGGATGGGACTGTCCTCGCAGGGGGAAGGCTCCCAGATCTTTATGCCCGCCTTGGACCATCCCTCCAGCGAACCCAGCGAGGGAGCTGACGTGATCATCACGGCACCAAAACCCTACTTCGTCGCCTCCAACGGCCGACTCGCCAAAACCACCGAAGCCGGGGACAAAGTCACCTACCATTGGTCCACAGCCTACCCGATCAATGTGTACAACATCAACTTTACGCTGGGGATCTTTCAGGAAGAAAGGCTGGACTTCAGGTCCGTCTCGGGCGATACCATTCCCATGCAGGTCTGGGTGCTCCAGGAAAACCGGGCAAAAGCCCGAGAGCTCCTTGATATCCTAAAGGAAAGTACCGAAACCCACGAGAAATACTTTGGCCCCTTTCCTTTCCCGGAAGACAAGATCGCCGTGGTGGAGACTCCCTATCTTGGCATGGAGCACCAGACGATCAATGCCTACGGCAACAATTTTCAGTTTGTCCCCATGGGCGGCACCCAATACGACTGGCTGCTGCACCACGAGCTGGGGCACGAGTGGTTTGGCAACAAGATTTCGGTGGCTGACTTTGCCGATATGTGGATCCACGAAGGCTTGACGGCCTACGGGGACCTGCTGTTTTATTGGGAGCATGGCGGACCAGACGCCTACTTCGCCAAGGCAAAAAACGATGCCAAGTACATTCCCCATTCCCAGCCGGTAGTCAGTCCGCCCAATTCCACCGAAGACCAGGCCTACCACGGGGAGATCTATTCCAAAGGGGCGATGGTCATCCATTCCCTGCGGGGAATCCTGGGTGACGGGGTCTTTTTTCCGATGATCAAAGCCTTCGCCAACGATGATCGGTTCACCTATCAGAATCAGGTGAGCACCCGGGATTTCACCGATTTTGTGCAGAGGTATTCGGGTCAGGACCTTCGGGGATTTTTTGATTTATACCTTTATTCCACGGCACTGCCCCAGCTCAAGGTGGGCAAAAAGGGCAAGTCGGGGTATGCCGTTTCACTTCAGGGGATTGATTTCACGATGCCCGTGGAAATACAGACTTCAGAGGGACTGCTCAAAGTAAATCTGGGACCAAAGGCAACGCAGATCCCCAGTACCACTCCCCCGCTCGTGGATCCCAATGGCTGGATCATGCTGAAAAGATAACTGCGAAGCTTCCATTTCGGCTTGGTTTTGGATATTCACCTTTGGCGGCCGGGTTTGTTTTCGTGCTTTTGGCTTATTGGAAGCGACCCTGTTGTCCGGTTTTTTTCACCAAACCACTGTTCCGATGGAAAAGCACCTGTATGATTCCGGCCTGATCGGGAATTGCTCCTTTATCGCGCACATCCAAACAAACACCAACATCTCCTGGCTCTGCATGCCCAGGTTTGACTCGGATTTTCTGTTTGGGGGAATCCTGGACAAAGAGAAAGGCGGGGAATTTACCATCCTTCCCGAGTCGGACAAATTCGAGTCCACCCAGGCCTATCTCGAAAACACCAATATCCTCGAAACGGTGGTCCACACCGGACAGGAACGATACAAAGTCACCGATTTCGCCCCCAGGTTCAAAAACCACGACCGCTATTACAGGCCCCTGATGCTCATCCGGAAGATCCAGCCCATCTCGGGCTTTCCGAAGATCCGGATCAGATGCCAGCCGGTCGGCGACCGGGGCAATCTGAAACTGAAGCAGAGCCTGGGCAGCAACCACATCCAGTTTCTCGGTCATGAGCAGGAAGTCCGCCTCACTACCAACGCCCCGCTGAGTTTTGTTATGGAGGAAAAATTCTTCGTATTGCAGCGGCCCATCTATCTGGTATTCACCTATGGACGTCCGCTGGAGGCCCCGATCGAAACCACCTCCGAGCAGTTTCTCCATTCCACCACGGACTATTGGCACGCCTGGGTCAAGTCGACCAGTATCTACAACTTCCATCAGCGGCTGGTTTTGAGATCTGCCCTGATCCTCAAGATCCACCAGTTTGAGGACACCGGAGCCATCATCGCCTCCTCCACGACCTCTCTGCCCGAAGCTCCCGGATCTACCCGCAACTGGGACTACCGCTACTGCTGGATCCGGGACAGCTACTACACGCTGACCTCTCTCAACAGCATCGGTCACTTTGAGGAGCTGGAGAAATATTTTGACTACATCCAAAATCTCCCGACCGTCCAGGACAAGCGGTATCAACCTTTGTATTCCATCACCGGAAACTGGTTTTTGTCCGAAGAGATCTGCAACCTCGACGGATATCTGGGCAACAAGCCGGTGCGCTTTGGCAACCTGGCCTATACCCACGTGCAAAATGACCTCTATGGGCAGGTGCTGGTTTCCCTGCTGCCGCTCTACTCCGACCACCGGTTTACCGCCAAGGAACGAAGCTATTCCGAACCCATGATCATGAATCTGCTGGACAAGATCGAGCAGACGATGGGCGAAAAGGACGCAGGATTGTGGGAATTCCGTAATCTGGCCCAGGAACATTGCTATACCTTTCTGTTTCACTGGGCAGGAGCCTCCGCAGCCATCAAGATCGCCTCCCGCCTCAACAACGGGGAGATGCACAGCAAAGCCGCCATGCTGAAAGCCGCCGCCGCCGAAAAAATCGAGGCCTGCTACCTCCCGGAGCGAAAGGCCTATGCGCAGGCCATCGGTGTCACCCACATGGACGCCAGCACACTGCAACTGATCACGATGGGGTATTTTGGAAACGACATCGAGCGGGCCAACAACCATCTAAAGGCACTCGAAAGCGAGCTTCTGGCCAAAGACTACCTCTTTTACCGATACAAGCACCGGGACGATTTTGGGGTACCGGAGACGACTTTCCTCATTTGCGCCTTTTGGTACATCGAAGCGTTGGCCTGCGTGAATCGGCTGGATGAAGCGATCGAGGGCTTCGAGACGCTTATCAAGTACTGCAACCATCTCAGCCTGTTCTCTGAGGATGTAGATCAGGCCACAGGCAGCCAATGGGGCAATTTCCCCCAAGCCTATTCCCATGTGGGACTGATGAATGCGGCCTTTCGGATCGGGAGAAAACTGGACAGGCCCAATTTTCTCTGAAATTTCAATTTCGCCCCCAGCTCATTCCAGCAGCCTGCCCAAGAGCTGTCTGACTTGCCTGAAGGACTTGATATGGTAGGCTGCCTGGGTATAGGCGTAGCCCACACGGATGGTAAAGGCCTCTTTGGGCAGGGCCTTGAAGGTGTCCTCATCCGTCCAGTCGTCTCCGATGGCAAGGATGAAATCATTTTCGAGCCCCTTCATCAAGGTCAGTGCAGCCCGGCCTTTGTTGATATCCGGACGCTTGATCTCCAGAACCATGTTTCCCTCCAGTACCTGAAGGTTATAGCCCCTTGCCATGTATTTCAGATGGCTGAAAAGCTCCCGCATTCTCAGGTCGCCCAGGCCGCTTTCCACTTTCCGGTAGTGCCAGACGAGCGAATGGTGTTTTTCCTCAATGAATGCGCCTGGAGTCCGAAGGACATAGTATTCCATCACTTTGCGGATGTCCTCTTTCCAGTGGTCATCCACTTCGGCATACAATTCCCAGGCATCCTGGCTTTCCCTCCTCCTCATCCACACCCCGTGCTCGGCAATCAGGTCAACCGGAAAATCCCCAAACCACTTCTCCAGCGTGTCTTTGTCCCGCCCCGAAACAATGGCCACCTGTGCCATGCGGCTGAGGTTTCGGACCAGGTCTTTGAGCTCCTCATCAGGCACGGCCTGTTGGGGATTGGGCGTAAAACCGGTCAGCGTACCATCATAGTCCAGGAAAAGGACCGGATCCCGGGCGGACTGGAAAGCTTCCCGGATTTCTGAAATAACCTTTTGATCGACGTTTTTGGAGGTAAACTCTGCCTGCTTTGCCTTGACATGGCCAAGGCGGTCCATGAAGACCTTTACCCATTGGAAGACGTCGTACCTCCTCAGACTTTCCTGCATGGAACGGATCCGGGTCTCCTGCTCTATGGGATCCATGGCCAAGGCCTGGTAGATGGCATCTACCACTGCCCGTCTGTCATTTGGGTTGACCAAAATCGCCTCCCGGAGTTCCTTTGACGCACCCGCCATCTCCGATAGGATCAGCACGCCCTTGTGGTCGAGCTTGCTTGCGACAAACTCCTTGCAGACCAGATTCATTCCGTCACGCAGGGGCGTCACCAGGGCAATGTCGGACATGCTGTAAAAAGCACTCAGTTCCTCAAAAGGAAATCCCCGATAAAAATAGTGAACCGGCACCCAGTTTAGCGTCGAAAATTCCGAATTGATCCGCCCCACGAGCAGGTCGATTTCCTCCTTGAGCTCTCTGTAAGACTGGACGGTGTCCCGGCTGGGCACCACGATCATGATCATCGACACGTTTCCATGCAGCTCGGCGTGCTCCGCCAGGAGCTCCTGAAAGGCATGGAGTCGCTGTGGGATACCCTTGGAATAATCGAGCCGGTCGATGGTAATGATCAGCTTTTGACCGCCCAGTTGCTTGCGGTACTCTTTGACCAGGTTTTGGGTCTTTTTGCCCTTGGCCTGATTTTCGAATTTGCGGTAATCGATCCCCATGGGGAAGGAATCGACATTGATGATCCGGTTTTCGGCCTGGATGGTTCCGCTTTCCGAAGACAGTCCGATGATGCGGCTCACCGCGCTCAAAAAGTGCCGCATGTCGTCGTAGGTATGAAATCCGATCAGGTCCGCCCCACAGACCCCTTCCAGAATCTCTTTCCTCCAGGGAATCATCCGGATGATTTCATAGGAAGGAAATGGGATATGCTGAAAAAACCCAATGGTCGCGTCGGGCAGGGCATCCCTGAGCAATTTGGGCAGCAGCATCAGTTGATAATCGTGGATCCAGATCGTGTCGCCGGGCTGGACGGTGTCCAGAACCGCCTCGCAAAACATCCCATTGACCCGACAATAGGCCTGCCAATGCACCGGATTGTAGGCGATAAACTGGGTAAAATAGTGGAAAGCCGGCCAGAGGGTTTCGTTGCTGAATCCCTCGTAAAACTCTTCCACGTCCTTCTGGGAAAGGAACACGGGCACCATTTTGTGTTCCTGGAGATGCCCGGATATCCCGATCCGCTGCCCGGGGTCTTCCACCACGTTTCCCGGCCAGCCGATCCAGATGTTTTCTCCCTCCCGATAGATGGATCCCAAGCCCGTGGCCAGCCCCCCGGTGGAGGGCTTGAAGTCATGGCGACCGTTTCGCAGGCGGAGGGAAACAGGGAGTCTGTTGGAGACAATGATCGTTTTTGACATGGGTTTGGCTTAAAAACGGGGAACGAATGCCCGGCTAACATTCGGAGGCCAAATCCAAGTGAATGGATTGTGGCCAAGAACTTGGAGAAAGCGGCAATTTCCCTGCCTGACAGCCAAAAATCCAGAAACAAAAAAGCCCCGGAATCGATCCGGGGCCTTGGCTTATGATATTCCGAAAGCGGACTTGACCTTGTCCACGTAGTCGAGCTTCTCCCAGGTGAACAATTCCACATTTAGGGAAATTTGGTCACGATATGGGGAATAAAAGGTCTTCTCCACCACCTCGTTTTTTCTTCCCATGTGTCCGTAGGCGGCTGTTTCCTCATAGATCGGGTTTCTCAGCTTCAGTCGCTGCTCGATCGCGTAAGGACGCATGTCGAAGATGGCCTCCACCTTCTTGGCGATTTCGCCGTCAGAAAGTCCCACTTTGGCGGTGCCGTAGGTATTGATATAGATCCCCATCGGCTTGGCCACGCCGATCGCATAGGATACCTGCACCAGGATTTCGTCGGCTACACCTGCCGCCACCATGTTTTTGGCGATGTGACGGGTCGCATAAGCGGCGGAACGGTCTACTTTCGAAGGATCTTTGCCCGAGAAAGCCCCCCCGCCATGGGCACCCTTGCCACCGTAAGTGTCCACGATGATCTTGCGTCCGGTCAGTCCGGTGTCACCATGTGGCCCACCGATCACAAACTTTCCGGTTGGGTTGATGTGGTAGTTTATATCCGAAGTAAACAGCTTTTGGAGCTCCGGCTTCAGTTGGGCTTTGACTCTCGGGATCAGGATGTGGATGATGTCGGATTTGATCTTGGCCAGCATGGCTTCCTCTTCATCGAAGTCGTCGTGCTGGGTGGATACCACAATCGCATCGATGCGCTGGGGTGCATTGTCATCGCTGTATTCGATGGTCACCTGGGACTTGGAATCCGGCCTGAGGTAGGTGATTTCGCTGCTTTCCCTTCTCAGCTCGGCGAGCTCGCGGAGGATCATGTGGGAAAGATCCAGTGCCAGCGGCATGTAGTTTTCGGTTTCGTTGGTGGCGTAGCCAAACATCATCCCCTGGTCGCCAGCCCCCTGCTCTTCCGGGTTCTTGCGCTCCACGCCCTGGTTGATGTCGGCAGACTGCTCGTGGATGGCAGAAAGCACCCCGCAGGAATTGCCCTCAAACATGTACTCGCTCTTGGTGTAGCCGATCCGGTTGATCACGTCGCGGGCGATCTTCTGCACGTCCAGGTAGATGTCGGACTTCACCTCACCCGCCAATACCACCTGTCCGGTGGTCACGAGCGTTTCGCAGGCTACTTTGGAGTTGGGATCGAAGGCCAAAAAATTGTCAATCAGCGCGTCGGAAATCTGGTCAGCGACTTTGTCAGGATGACCCTCAGACACGGATTCTGAGGTAAATAAATATGCCATAAATCTAAATAATTAAAGCTTTGCTCAAGGAAGGCCAAAATTACAGGAACTGGGGGAAATAAAAAACCGATGAGGGGGTGAAGGCAGGGAAATCACTTTTAACTTTCTTTGATTGAAACAGAATAATCGCAGGGTCGAAATGTGCGGCTCTTCCCGTTTTTTGGATTTAACCATTCAGTCCAATAAGAGAATTAAGAACCAAGAGGTGGGCTGTAAAGGCAACAATCGTATGGGCCGGACTGGAGCGAAGCCCTTCATTTCCTGAATCCCCTTCCTGGTTTAAGGTTTTACAAAAGCATTTTCGCTTGTATTCAAGTAGAAAGGCGGTGATTTCTTAAAGGCGATTTCCCTGGGGGGTGAAGGCAGGGAAATCGCTTTTTGGATTCCTTCAATTTAAATGACACGATGGGAGAGCAACTCCGGTATGCCCATCCACCGCGCAAATATTACCACAGAGATTCTGTGAATTGAGATATCGGCGCGCTTGATCGAATTTAGAACAGTCAAAGGCAAACCTTTTCAACGCTTCTTGAGAGCACGGAGAAAAAAGCCAAGGCTTTTTTTGTCCGGATCGCCCAAACCGCAAACTTTCCCATTTGAGCCCTCAAAAAGGCCTGTCAGCCCAGTCGGACAGGAGTTCCGGGCAAGGATTGAAAGCCCTTGCCCTTTCTTCCCGGTGTCCTCCTGTGTTGAAAATCCCTTTGTGTTCGTGATCACGGGCAAAAATTTCCCGCTGACTGGCGCGGAAAATTTTTGCCTGCGAAGATTCTAAGAAAATTAAGGGAAGGACTCTTGGAGGCGAAAAATTCCCCAGGGCCTGGAGCCGGGATGGCTCTTCAGATCCGTCATTCCGTTTGTGTTTCGACGGGTATGCAAGGAGGTTTTCAGCCTTCTTCAATGGAAAAGCGATTTTCCGGTTTGGATTGCCCTTTGAGCAGGCTTTGGCCAATCTTGCAGGAGAGGCATTTTTGGGGCTCACAATAGCTGCGAAACAGTCCGATCATCCCCTGGGAGTCAAAGGAATTTTCGGCATTCCAGCCTTTCTCCGCAAATTTCCGGATGATGAAATTGTTTTCGGCGGCCAGGGTCTGCATCAGGTCAAAGCATCGCTCCTGCCATTCGGCCTGCTCGAAATAGCGCCCGTAGGCAAACCACAGCGGGATGACAAAGTTGATGATCAGGAGCTCCAGAGAGCCGCCCGAGACTCCCTTGGAAGCAAGTTTCCCAGTTGGCTTGCCAAAGGAATAGTGGTACTTCCAATAATCGGAAGGAGGGACCTGCAGGAGTTTTTTGAAAGCCGAAAACTCCCGGCTGTCCTCCATCACCGCCTGGAGCAAGCTGGGTGCCCGGGAAAGGATGGCCGCCAACTGGGCGATTCTCAGTGTGGGGAAATTGGTCGGTCTGGCTCCCATAAAAGTCCAGTGCTGCCTCAGCATGGCAGAATCCCAGTTGAATTTTTTCCTGTAAAAGGCGTATTCCCCGATCAGGTGATGTACATAGGGTTCGTCTGACTTTTCGGGCAAAAGGCCCGCCTGGCCGAGGAGCATCGCCTCCAGGGCCGGGATCTGGGCCCGGTGCTTTTGAAGCGTCTTGTACGGGACGAGGGCCGCAAGCTCTCCCATGGGCCGGGAGTTGGCCTTGAATCCAAAACAGGCAAAAAGCCAGCGGTAGGCGGTCTCTTCCCAGTCTCCTTTGGTCTGGTCCAGGATCTCCAAAATCAGTTGGGATTTGTCGTAAAGCCGCCCGACCAAGGCCTTTTCCAGTGCCGAAAAGCGGATGATTTCCGGGACTTTTGCCAGGGCATGGGCACAGGGAAGGCCGGATTTGAAATCAAGCAGGTTTTGGTAGTTTCTCCAGACTTCCAGGAAGATCCTGCCCTTCAGCTCCAAGGTCGGCATGGGAGTTCCGTCATTTCGAAGGGCCTCTTGGTCGTTTTCCCAGACCACATGCAGGATCACCGAATTGTAAGCAGGGTCTCCGCCGTGGGCATGCTGCTTCCAGTCCGAGGCAAGCCGATGGACTTCGACATGCCCATGAAGGGTCACCCCATCCAGCACGACGATGGCGTCCCTGAAGTCGGGCCCTTCGCCTTGGTTGTGAAACCCCACCGCCAGGATTTGGACGGATTGTCCATCGGCGGTTTTGAGGTCTTTTCGGTCGAAGTAGAGGTACTTCCAGACCAGTTGCAAAAAGTCTTCCCGGAATTGCATAAAAAATCATTGAAAAAACTCCCGGAATTTAGAAAATCCTTTGCTTGAAGTCAACAGCAAAAAATCCGCGGGGATCCGTGGATTTTTCTGCGCCAGTCAGCGGGAAATTTTTGACCTCCAAAACACAAAAAATTAACCACAGGGAAAAGCCAAGGCCTTTGCCAGCCTGTCCGGGATGCAGGTTCCACCGAAATCCATTCCCTCCTCGGCCCGATGATTTCGATTCCCATGATGCCCCTTGGCCGAGGGATATTGCTTTTTTGTTCTCTCCCGATGGCCGGGAGCCTGGGGTTCCGCCATGCTCCACCCCAGGCTACAATCATGTCGTGCCTTCAGCACTCTTTGCCCCTGTTTCATCCGTGGATTACCGACTGGGCGGGATCCTCGACAGCAATCGGGAGCAGTCCCGTCCTGCTTCCGTTGTCCTGCTTCTCCAGAAGCTGGACCATCCACCTCCCTCCGGATGCTGCTTCCTGATCTGCGGGAGTCTGCGAATTTTTCCGCGTCAATCCGCGGGAAATTTTTGACCTCCAAAACACAAAGAATTAACCACAGGGAAAAGCCAAGGCCTTTGCCAGCCTGTCCGGGATGCAGGTTC
>CAZGYC010000010.1:59251-83218 GCA_964530015.1 uncultured Limnohabitans sp.
CGTTGTCCTGCTTCTCCAGAAGCTGGACCATCCACCTCCCTCCGGATGCTGCTTCTGGAGAGGCAGCATCGCGGAAAATTCAGGTTGATCCATGGTTTGGATTAAACCATCAAGAGACCATAAGGAAATTAAGATGGGGACGCTTGAAGGGGAAAAGTCCCAGGAGCCCGGGCCGGAATCGCCCTCCATTCCCTTCCTGTTTCGAGGGTATGCAAGGACGTATTCAGCCTTTCTTCAACAGAAATGAAGGGCTTGCTTCCTGAAGTCAACGGGGCTCAAAAAAGAAAAAGCCGTATCCCAGGCGCAAAGACCTGTGGATACGGCTTGATACCGAAGCTATTCCGGGGATTAGTTCACATCCCAGAAGATCTTGTTGGTCAGCTTGTCCTCACCCTGCACCACGGAGTAATTCTCCCTGTTGTAGGTCTGCTCGGAGCCTGGATAGATCCAGCGGTAAGGAGGCTGGCTCTGCTGGTTGGACTGGTCAGGCCAGAAGGTCAGCTCTACCAAACCGAGTCTTCTCAGCTCTGCCCAGTTTTCATTGGGCTGAACGACGTTGAAATGCAGCCATTTCTGCTCCGCGATCAACTTCATCTTCGCTTCTGTCGAAGCAGCGGCGTCCCATGAAACCGCGCCTTTTGCCAGATAGTTGGTCATATCTGCGCTGGTCGGCGGCACCGGTGCCGGAGTCTCATTGTTGTTGCTGATGCTTCTCAGGTACTGGTAAAACGCCAGGGATTGCTTGATGGCTTCCTCGTAATGGGTTTTTGCCGCAGCAGCCTGGTTGTTTTTCAGGTAATGCTCAGCCGCCAAGAAGTGAACTTCCGAGGCAGTGATGATCACTCCGGGAAAATACTGGTTTCTGCTGATGGTGGACCGGTTGTAGATCGACAGCGTGTTGGTCGCTACCAGTTCTGTTTGGTCGGTCGCATTGATCAGCGGATCCAGTCCCAGGTATTCGCCATCGGCTTCCAATCCAGGCTCAAACACATACGGCAGTCTCGGATCACCGTTGCCAAGCATGTGGTCGATGATCGCCTTGCTGGCGATGTTGCCGTTCCAGTCTTCCAGACCGCTTTGGAAATCGGTTGCAGACAGCAGCGTACCCAAAGAATAAATCTCCCAGGCGATATTGTCCGCGTTGACAAGCGCTACCGGATAGCTGGCAGGACTGGAAAGGATCTTGTTGATCTCGGTAGTGGCTCTCGCACCAAAGGCGCTGGAACCGCTGACCCGGGTCAGCATCCTGAGGCGCAGCGAATTGACGTAAGTCTTCCACTTTTCGAGATCGCCTTTGTTGATCAGGTCCTGCGTTCTGAATTCAGTCAAAACCGCTGGCTTCACCTCAATGGTGTTTAGCTCGTCGGCAAAGCCTGCGAGGTCGTCCAGCATCTTGGTGTAGATCGCTTCGGCCTCGTCGTATGCCGCATAGGACTGCGTATAGTCTCCGCCGTTGGTACTGAGCATGCCCGCTGCCGTCCAGGGAATGTCCCCGTGCAAGTCGATCACCTGCTGGGTATAGTCGTAGAAGAAGGTGGCTCCTGTGAGCATGTAAATACGCTGATCGGCTTTTTGATCATCCGAAAGCGCATCGTACACTTTCTGAATCTCCCGATACTGTGCCAGGACGTTGTAGTAGGCATTCCAACGGTCGTTTATTGCAGCAGAACCCGGTACATACTGGTTTTCCACGTTGACCCAACCCACAGCCTGATTGTAGCGGTTGTTGGTGATGCGGTGGATCACGAAGTAATTCCAATAGCTGGGAAGCACATACTCCCGGTTGGTATAGATCATTCCGGAGAACTGCTTTCCAACAGTGGTCTGAGCCAACTTTGACGGATCGGTGTATGCATCCTCAAATTGCGATTCCGTACAGGACGCCAAGCCGGCAGCCAGTAGGACGTATAGATATAAACTCTTTATTTTCATGACGTTTTTTGGATTAGATTCATTCTGATGATTAGAACTTAGCTCTTAGCATAAATCCGATGGTTCTGGTCGCCGGGTTGGTACCGGCAGAAGTCAGAGTTTGGGTCCATCGAGATCCTGCGGTCAACACCTCAGGATCCAGATCCTTGATATTTCTATAGAGGAAGAAGAGGTTTCTTCCATACATCGAAATATTCAGGTTGGTCGCACCGATTTTGGACGAGATGTGCGCCGGCAGGGTATAGCCCAAAGAAAGCTCTCTCATCTTCAGGTAGGTATTGTCTTGGATGTATAGTTCATATCTAGACTCAGAGTACTGAGGCCCCCCCCAGTTGTAGGTTCTCTGATAGTACAGGGCTTGGGAGATCACGTTGCTATTGGCCTGCCCATCAGCCGTCACCCCATCCATCAACATACCGTCATGATAGACGGTTTCCCCGCCTGGTCCGGCAGCCGTAGAATGAGGAACCTGAACTCCTTTGCCGTCTGCATTCATGTAGTAGGCTAGGCCACCAGTAGCCTCGTTTCTGTATTTCAAGCTCTCCTCAGTCAGACCTCGGGAAGTCATCCAGTTGATACCGGTAGGCATTACCGATCCACCGATCTGGAAATCCATCACTGCAGAGAAGGTGAAGTTTTTGAAAGCGAAGTTGTTGATTAAACCACCCATTGCATCCGGCATGGCGTTGCCTACTTGGATCCAGTTGTTCGGGTCGATTTTGTAGAGGCCGTTGGGCTGAACGATCTTGTCGCCGTTGGCATCGGTCTCAACCGGACGGGCGTAGAAATCACCCATGGGTCTGCCCACCACCGAGCGAAGCTGGGCAGCATTGCCGTCGTAGTCGGCATGCAGTAGCTCAGTCGCATTGTTTGCAAGTTTCTCTACTTTGTTGACGTTTCTCGCCAGGTTCAAGGTCATGTTCCAATTGAATTCACTTGTAGACAGTATAGTCCCGTTCAAGGCCAGTTCAATCCCTTGGTTTCTCAGGGTTCCGATGTTGGTCAATACGGACGAGGCTCCAGAAGTGGATGGCAAGGTCAGTGGAAGGATCTGGTCACGGATCTGGGCATTGTAGTAAGAGAGGTCTATTCCCAAACGGTTGTTGAACAAGCGCGTATCCAAGCCAAATTCAAATTCATGTTTCTGTTCCGGCTTGATTCCGTCATTTCCGAAGGATGTAGGGATCGTGGTGTAGAGTACTGCTGATCCGCCGGTCTGCTGTACACCCAATGTGTTTTGAGAATAGGCGATATTGGCTCCGTAGATATCCGGATAGTTACCTACTATACCCCAAGAACCTCTCAACTTGGAGAAGGTAATAAAGCTTGGCAGCTCAAATACGTCAGTCAGTGTCAACGCAGTGTTCACGGAGGGATAGACGAAAGCATTGTTGTTTGGATTCATGGTAGAGGTACGGTCTCTACGGACGGTGCCCTCTACAAACCACATGTTCTTGTAGTCGAAATTTAATGTACCGATCACCGCATCGATCACTTGGTACCTTCTCCATGAACTGTTGTTTGGAATATTGGTAGAAGCGACCATGTCAAAGAGGTTTTCGCTGCTCAGTCCGCCATTGGTGCTTCTGCTGATCATGCTGCCTTCATCTTTTCTGGCGGTATAGCCTGCCATGGCACTCAGGGTGATCTCGTCGGTGATCTTCTTGCGGTAGGTCAACATCAAATCCCCGTAAAGGATACTGTAGTTTTCGTCCTGCATTCCGAATCCGCCAGATGGACCAAAAGCAAGAGGCCTTTCTGTATAATTCTTCGTCTCGGAATATCTGGAGGTGATGTCCGTAGAGAGACGTGCGCGGAAATTCAACTCCTCGGTGATCTGGTAGTGCGTGGTCAAGCTACCGATGACCCGGTTGCTGAGCTCGGAGGCCAAATTTTTGTTCACCCTCCATACGTAGTCCGCGATATCTCCCCTGAAGCCGTTGTAGACAATGTTTTCATCCGGAGTGGAGCTTTGCCCGTTCCCGGTTACGAATC
Source organism: uncultured Limnohabitans sp. (assembly GCA_964530015.1). GTDB lineage: Bacteria > Bacteroidota > Bacteroidia > Cytophagales > Cyclobacteriaceae > Algoriphagus. The sequence goes on from CAZGYC010000010.1 coordinate 63,179, forward strand.
TGTAGCCCTCACTGGTTTGGTACTTGTTCAGGTACCAATCGCCGTTGTCAAAACGTGACATCATCCCGGCAAAGTTGTTGATCATACGGTCCACCGAAACCGGTCTGTTTTCGGTGTTCTGGTTGATATAGTTCACCATCAGATCCACTTTCACCTTTTTGCTTAGGTTATAAGTGGAATTCAGGTTCATTATATTTTTGCTGTTTTTAGAGTTTAAGCTCAGCGCCTCGTTGTCCTGGCGGGTCAATGACAATCGCACACTTCCGTTTTCACCGCTATTGGAGACTGCTACGTTAAATTGGGAACTGACCGGGCTATTGAACAACGCTGCATAATTGTCCCCCTGATCTACGTAAGGTCGCTGAACCCCATCCCAAGCCATCATCGGCTGTCCGTCAAACTCAGGACCGAAGTTGATGTTTGTATTTGGCTGGATCCTTATTCCCGTTCCGTCTTCGTAGTTAAAGCCGTCGTCATCTTGACCGAAGTTGAATGCGTGCCGAGGCCCACCCAGTCCTCTGACAGTTTGGTATCTTGGGAGATAAGCGATTTCATCCACCGAAACGTTCGCATTGAAGTCAACCGAAAAGCCCTTTGCTCCGGCGGTACCTTTTTTGGTGGTGATCAATACGACCCCATTTACCGCTTCCGAACCGTACAGCGCGGCAGCAGAAGCACCCTTCAGGATGGAGATGTTGTCGATATCCTCCGGGTTGATATCCAGGAGGCCGTTGCCTCTCAGTCTTTGGTCACCCCAGTAGTCGTTATTTCTAACTTCTTCGTTTCGGATGGGCACCCCGTCCAATACGATCAGCGGCTGGTTTTTACCGGTGATGGAGTTGATCCCACGCACGGTAATGTTCACCGCAGAGGTAGCGCCACCGGCACCGGTCTGGATTCTCACCCCAGGAGCCTTGCCATACAGCGCGGTAGCTACGTTGGGATTCCCGACCTTGATCAATTCATCGGCCTTGATGGTGGTAGTCGCGTAGCCGAGTGACTTTTGGTCCTTGGCCATCCCGAAAGAGGTGACCACGACCTCGCCCAAAACCGCCGTTTCTTCTTCAAGGACCACGTCGATCACACTTCTGGAGCCCACTTCGATGTTCTGGGATTTGTAGCCCAAGTAAGAAAACACCAAGGTGGCATTTTCCGCCACCACAATGGTGTACTGCCCGTTGAGGTCGGTGACCGTACCTCTCGTGGTACCCAAAACGGTAATGGTTGCACCCGGAAGGGGATTGCTGCTCTCATCCTTTACCGTTCCTTTGATCGTGATGTCCGCTTCCGCATTCACCGAATGGGTGACGGAGGGAAGCAGGCTGTCGGCAGGATTAGGGGCCGCCTCTGCGGAAAATACAGCGCCTAAAAACATGCCCTGAGCCAAAAGGATTGTCCCTGTTCTTCCGAAAAGGCCCTTTTGCTTCAATTGCTGGGGTACTTGTTTTTTCATTTGTTTTTGAGTTGAGTTACTTGAAATTCATTGGTTAAAAAGAATTGGGAGTGCGGGGTTGAGTCGCTTTGCTTTTTGTATCCATGCCGTAATTATTTAGGGTTAGTCAAATTGTTTAAAAGAATGTTACTCCAAAGTAAAATTTCTTTTAAAAGTGACCGAAATCAAAACATTTTTTTTGAATAATGGAAGAGACTTAGAAGAAAAAAATCTATCGAGCAAAGGTAGTTTGGTAAAAAAATATTTCTTAGGTTCGCGAAAGCGGTGCTTTTTCCACGCCTCCAATTCTTTTTATACAGATATTTATTTGGTTATTTTCTCTCTGACATGAAAAAAATTGCATGGAAGAGCCAATCTCAAACCCAAATCCAAATTTTTCCGAAGCCTTTCTTTCTCCTTGGGATTCAGGGGGGTAAGCGATTATCACTGAGGGAGTCGTGAAAAAAAATTACCGGAGTTGAAAAAAAAATCCGGTTCAGCCAATACCAAAAGAGCAGAACATCCATAATTAGGCCAATTGCACTAATTCAATGAATGGCAGGAAGTTTCCGAAAACCCTAGAGGCAGGCTTCCAAAAGAGCCTTCATTTCGGACTGAAGCTTGGCCGCTTCCGTTTTTGCGGCCTTGGCAAAGTCCTTTCCCCCGGAAGCGTAGATTATTCCCCGGCTGGAGTTGACCAAAAGCCCGCAATGGGAGTTCATCCCAAACTTGGCGACATCCGCCAGGCTCCCGCCCTGGGCCCCCACGCCGGGAACCAAAAAGAAATGGTCAGGCACGGTCTTCCTTACCTCGCCGATCAACTCTCCGCGGGTGGCACCCACGACGTACATCAGGTTTTCGGGCGTGCCCCATTCCCGGCTTTTCTCCAAGACAGACTGGTAGAGCGGCTTGCCGTCTTCCCCCTTGATCAGTTGGAAATCCATCGATCCGGCATTGGAAGTCAGGGCCAGCAGGACCACCCACTTGCCCCCAAACTCCAAAAAAGGCGTCACGCTGTCAGCTCCCATATAGGGGGCAACCGTCACGGAATCAAAATCCATCTGCCCAAAAAATGCCTTGGCGTAGAGCTTGGAGGTATTTCCGATATCGCCCCGCTTGGCATCGGCAATGGTGAAAATGTCGGCGGGGATGATCTCCTGCACTTTCTGAAGCGTTTCCCAGCCCTTTGGCCCCAGTGCCTCGAAAAAGGCAATGTTGGGCTTGTAGGCCACGGCGTAGTCAGCGGTCTCCTCGATGATCGCCTTGCAAAAGCCAAAGATCGGATCCGGCTCGGACAGCAGGTGGGCGGGGATCTTTGCCAGCTCCGGGTCAAGGCCTACGCAGAGGAAGGATGATTTCTTTTGGATTTGGGCAAAAAGCTCGGCTCGGGTCATGGGGCTTGGGATTTGGGCAAAGGTAAGAAATCAGAATCGTTACTTTTAACCAAACCCAACTCGGTGCATCCGCTTTCTTGCCGGCAACCCAAAATCACCAGAGAGCATCCGTCTTCAGATTTCTTGCCTCTTGTCTCCCGGAAGATGGGGTTGAGCGTTAAAGGCGTTGAATGTTAAAAGCGTTAAGCGTTAAGCGTTGGGCGGACTGCTGACGCGCTGGCATTCAGGATAAGGAGAGGTTTCTGACTTCAGATTTTCATACTTTCTACTTCAGCCTCCCCACATCGGAGACCCGGCTTCTGCCTTCCGACATCGCCTGCCCTGCGGCGGGGTCACAAACGCCTACTGCCTACTACTCCCAAAAGTGGCACGTTGGCAAATGCCGGACATGCGCCGACCGCGGCGAAAATCCCGTGATCGGATCAGGCTCCGACTTTCACCAGAAACACGTCCCCGCTTTGCGGGTATTTTTGCAGCTCCTCTTCGGAAAGATTCTCCTGGGCCGTGGTGATCAGCAGGTGATCCAGCTTTTCCCCTCCAAAACAACAGGAGGTGACATGGGGAACGGGGAGCTTGATCTGGTCCAAAAGTTCGCCTGTCTTGGGATTCCAGCGGAACACGCCAAATCCTCCGTAGTGCCCCACCCAAAGCATTCCCTCCCGGTCGATGCACATGCCGTCGGGAAAACCCAGCTCTTCGGGTACTTCCACTGCGACTCGCCGAAAGGTGATTTCTCCGGAAGCTGCCTCAAACCCAAATTCCCGGATCTGCCGGGTGGGCGTATCGATAAAGTAAAAGGTGCTTTGGTCTTCCGTCCAGGCCATGCCGTTGGAAATGGTCAGGCCGGAAAGTACCCGAACCGGCCTGTAGTCCGCATCGATCCGGTACAGGGATCCGGCACCCGGCGTAAACTCCCTGCTCAGCGTACCGATCCAAATCCGGCCTTTTGGATCCACTTTGCCGTCATTGAACCGGTGCAAAGGAAGGTCGTTTTCCACCTCGCACAGCCATTCCAGCACTTCGGTCTCCGGATCAAACCTGGCCAGTCTTCGGTCCAGGCCCAAGATCAGCGTCCCGTTTTCCCCTTCCAACACGACCGCCAGGCGGTGGGGAAAATGCCGGGTTTTTGTCTGTCCGGAGGAGAGATGGTGTTCAAAGAGATCTCCTCTTTCGATATCCACCCAGAAGAAGCTCCCCCTCTGGGCGTGCCAAAGCGGCCCTTCGCCGAGGAAACATTGGGAGGATAGGGTGGTTACGGTTTGATGCTCCGACTCTTCGTTATTCGACATTCTACGTTCGGTGTTCGAGATTATTTAATTGGGAAATTGAAATATCGGAAGAACTTGTCTGCCGTGGCGGATTGGAAAATCAGGTTGTAAGGCAGTAAAGTTGTAAGGCTTGCCATACCCGAAACTTCTTCCTTCGACATTCCTCATTCGACGTTCGAACTTTTGAAGTTCAAAACCTTAATCCCGCTCCGAAAAGTCATTTTGGCTTATAAATCGGGCTTTTCCAAGCCATATAAGGGGTAAATTTCTTACAAATTTGGGTTATCGGAGCGGACTCAAACCTTCGAGGTTCTTAAAACCTTCGAGGTTTTTGAAACCTCAAAGGTTCTCTGAAAAGACCTCGCAAATCCAAAATCGCACGTCTAAACGTGCCAATACTGTGCGATCTTTTTCTTCAAAAAGGCCACGCTCCGTTCCAACTGATCCATGCCGTCCACCCCGTCTTCGATGCTGATCCAGTTGTCAAAGCCGACTCGTTTCAGTTCGGTGAAGATCGCATCGTAGTCGTTCATTCCCTGGCCGATTTCCCCGTGGCTCAGTCGCTTGGCATAGCCTTGGGCTCCGCCTTCTTCCTTCCTCAGGTCTTCGATCGTGCCATATTTCAGAAACCGATCGCTGGCATGCATGGTCACCACGCGCTCGGAGACATCGTACAAGAGATCCAGGGGATCTTCGCCCGCCAGGAACGTGTTGCTCGGGTCGTAGTTGACGCCGAAGAAAGGATGGTGGATGCTGTTGACCAGTTTGGTGAAAATGGCCCGTTTCTGCGCAAACTCAGGGTATTCCCAGAAGTCATCCTTGTAGTGGTTTTCGATGATCAGGGTGATGCCCAAAGACTGGGCATAGGGGAGACAAGCTTCGATGCAGTCTTTCGCCAGTTTGATTCCTTCATCAACGGACAATTCGGGGCGGTATTGACCGGAAAGCACCCGGCAGTATTTTCCGCCCAGCACATCGGTCATTTCAATCCAGCGTTTTTGCTTTTGGATTTCATTTTCACGGAAGGCTTTGTCCCGATGGGTAAAGTCCGGCGAACAGCACATCATGGGGATGACCATGCCCGCATCCTCCACCATCCGGCGGAATTGCGGCCAGTTTTTTTCGTCCTCCATTTCCAGAAATCCGGCGTACCATTCCAGTCCGTCGATCTCCAAAGGTGCCGCCAGTTTGACCCATTCGGCGATCTTCATACTTCCGTCTTTGCAAAGGGCCTGCATAAAGGCCTTGGGAAATGCTGCTAATTTTGGCATTTTGAGTTGCTGTTTTTCTTGGGATTACTTGATGGTACTGGTGTCTTTGGGGGCATTTCTGCCGATCATCGGGTATTGCTCCAGATCGACCACCTGACCGCTGATGGGGCCGCTTTCGTCCGAAAGCCAATAGATGACCGCTGCGGCGATCTCTTCCGGCCAAAGGATTCGTCCGGCCGGGGCATAGATGTCCGGCAGCCCCTCATACCAGGTTTCGGAGAGTCCGTGTTCTTTCTTGCGCTCCCGCTCCCGTTCGGTCAGCACCCAGCCCGGGTTGATCTGATTGACCCGAACCCCGTAATCACGGATCAGGGCGTCGCCCAGATTGCGGGTCATGGTCATCAGTCCACCCTTGGAAATGGAGTAAGCGAGCAGATTGGGCTCCCCGCTCCAGGCATTGACCGAGCCGATATTGAGCACGCAGCCTTTGTTTTTGGCGAGTTCGGGCAGGGCTGCCTGAATCAGCAGAAACGGCGAAATGGTGTTGATGTCCAGGATTTTTTGGAGAAAAGCCCGGTCGGTGTTTTCCACGTTGGAGGTAATGACCCAGGCGGCATTGTTGACCACGGCATCCAGCTTGCCAAAGGAATCCAAAGCCAGCCGAACCAGGCGCTCCGGGCAGCCTGCTTCGGAAATATCTTCCTGATGGAAAACCGCATTTTTGGCTCCAATTTCATTCAAGACTTCCCGGCCCAAGTCTGCTTCCAAGCCATGGAGCACCACTTTGGCGCCTTCTTCCACACATCTCTTGGCGATGGCTTTGCCGATCCCCGTGGTGCTGCCAGTGACAATGATTACTTTCCCCTTTAACCTCATCTTATACAGGCTTAAGGACTGATTTTACGACTTGCCCGGAATGCATTTTTTCAAACGCCTTATGCCATTCGGTAATTGGCCACACGCCGCCGATGATCGGCTTCACGTTCAGCGCACCGCTCGCCAGGAGGGCGATCACCCGCTCCCAAATCGGCCAGTTGTGGCTGAAGCTTCCCTGTAGCCGGATGTTTTTCTGCACGATCGGATCGATGGAGAAATTGAGTGGCTGGGGCCCCCAACCTACCTTGGTGATCTGACCGTTTGGACGGACGATCTTCATGGCGATCTTCAATGTGATGCTATGACCTGCCGCGTCGATGATCAGGTCGGCGCCCAAGCCGTCACGCTTTTTTGCCCAAGCCTCAGCGGCCTCTTCCCCGATCAGCGGCTCACAGCCGTAGGCATTCTTGGCGATCTCCAGTCTTGCCCGGTCGCCTTCCAGTCCAAGAAGCCCGACTTCGGCTCCGCAGAGTCTTGCCATGGCTGCGCAAAGAATCCCGATGGTTCCCGGCCCGATCACGATCACCCGGTCGCCAGGCTTAATATTGGAGTTTCCGACCACGGAATTATAAGCAACGCAACAAGGCTCTGTCAGACAGGCTTCCTCAAAGGAAAGATTCGCAGGCACAGTGTGCAGGCAGCGTGCTGGAACCCGTACAAAGCGGGTCATGGCTCCGTTTACACCGTAGCCAAATCCTTTGCGGGTAGGATCCAGATTGTAAAGTCCCACTTTGCTCATCGGGTTTAGGGAATCGATAACAGCGGCAGTTTCGCTTACGACGCGGTCTCCGACATTCCAGCCGGATACACGGGCGCCAAGTGCTGCTATTTTTCCGCCAAACTCATGACCCAATACGACCGGATAATTTACCGGCCAACTGTGGTCGGAGGTCCACTGGTGAAGGTCGCTTCCGCAAACCCCCACGTTTTCCACCTCCAGAAGGATATCCTCGTCTCCGATCTCGGGTACGGGGATTTCACGGATTTCAACCGAATATTTTTGTTCGGAGTAGTTGACTACTGCCGCGTTTTTCGTGCTGGACATGGGATTAGGCTTTATGGGGTAAAACGGTTTCCTGGGCGTGAATCGCCTCGCAGATCATCCGGAGCGAGGCTTCCAGATTTCCGTCAGCGGTTTTGAAGGAATCGGCATCGATGGTCAGCGGTGCACCAAGGACAACCAAAGGTGCTCCGTATTGGGGGCATTTGATCGCCTGCTCCAGCGAAAGTCCACCCACTGCCTGAACCGGGATATTCACCGCGGCCACGACCTCACGAAGCTGATCCAGCGGGCTTGGCATCCGATGTCCCGCAGCGGCGATTCCCCTGCGCTCATCGTATCCGATGTGGTGGATCACATAATCGCAGCCGAGGTCTTCCAAAAACCTGGCTCCTTCGACCATATCCGGGCAGATCATGTTGTCTCCCATCACTTTGACACCGAAATCCTTGCCTGCCTTGACCACGCATTTGATGGTCTCGGCATGGGCACGGGCCATCACCACGACGTGGGTTGCTCCGGCTTTGGCCATCATTTCAGCTTCCAGGTAGCCTCCGTCCATGGTTTTGAGGTCAGCTACGATCGGCACTCCGGGGAAAGCTTCCCTCAGCTTTCTTACGCCGTGAAGGCCTTCGGCCAAAATCAAGGGCGTGCCGGCTTCGAGCCAGTCCACTCCTGCTCTCATGGCCAAAGCGGCGGTTTCCAGGGCCTCATCGATATTCGTCAGATCCAGGGAAATCTGTACTATAGGTTTCATATATTTTTTGGTTTGAATGAACTAGTCGGTGCTTAATTTATGGATTATTCCGTCAGGTAATACCCCGAACAATCCTGAAAGGACTATTCCCCCGCGACACTTCCGGGCTTGATTTGATGTAGCGGTGTTTCTTCTTTCCCGATTCCAACTGTCCTCGGAAGAGAAATCATTTTTTTTGGTGGGAGTTTTTTTGGGAGAAATAATAAATGAAATTCAAGTCTTCCCAATTGATATGTCAGTCATCCAGTTTGTCAAAAACAGATTCAGAAAATCAAGGCTCAAAAGGTGGAACCGCCTCTATGACCAAAGCCATCACCAGCAGGCGGAAAAGGGTCTTCGGGCCTTGGCCAAACAAGGGCGGACACTTTCCGTGCCGGATGAAAAAAAGGCTGGGGAATATGCCAAAACCGTGTTGGGATCCCTGGATTTTGCCCCTTGGCTGAAGTTGTACACGGCTTACCGGGGGGAGTTTCTGGAAGGCTGGATTCCCGACAATTACCTGGGCCGGGTGGTTTGCCCGGCTGTCAACGGAACCTGTAGGAATATCGCCCAGTGGAAGACGCTGTCGCGCAGGATCCTGCAGTCGGATGCACTTCCGGATCTTGCCTATTTCATCCGGGAAAACTGGACTACGGCAGAGGGGGATACCCTGGACGCCTCCCAGATCAAAGCCTACCTGTTTGATCGGTATCCGGTGGTGTTTCTCAAAAAGAACCGCTCCCTGCAGGGAAACGGGGTCGTCAAGCTGGACGCAATGAAATTCTCGGAGTTTGACTTCAAAGCCGCCGGGGATTTTGTAATCCAGGCGCCCATCCGGCAGCATTCTTTTTTCGAAGAGATCAGTCCTGGGAGTGTGGCGACTCTGCGTATTACCACAGTGAAGCTTGCCGGAAAGCCTGCCGTCAACCGGCTCACGACCTTGAGAGTGGGCAGGCTGGGCATGGATTACATTTATTCCTCAGCCTGTATCCGCATACCAATCCGCCCCGGGGATGGGAGTTTTTATCCCCATGCAACAGGCCCCGACTGGACGCTCTTGGAGGCCCATCCGGATACCCAGGTGCCTTTTGCCGGGAGAGTTGTTCCGGATTTTGCCAAGGCAGTGCTTCTGTGTGAGCAGCTACACGACCGGTTTGCCCACTTTGAGCTGATTGGCTGGGATGTGTCCATCGAAGAAAACGGCGCGGTGAAAATCATGGAATGGAACACCAGCGAACCTGGGATTGTCTTTTCGGAATCCGCAACAGGCCCGCACTTCAGCGGACTTGGATGGGAAAATCTCTGGAAACGGATGTCCGGTGCCGGATGACGGAATGATGTCTGAAATCAGATAGTTTGAAGAAGCCAGAAGTCTAAAATCTGAAATCGTAAAGACGGATGTTGGAAGTCAGAAGTCTGAATTACCCTACATCTGAAATCCAAAATCTCACCTGGAGGCCTGAGAAACCGTTGGCCGACTCCCCCTTTGGCGGCTGATCACGGACTTGGAAAAGCATCTTGGAAAAAGAGGGCAGGGGGGATTTTGGAGAAAAATGCCGGGTGGCTGAAAGACCGGAGACGGAAGCAGTCTGAAATCAGATCCCGATAGCCGGGACCGAAATCGGAAAACTTTCAGAAATAAAGAACCCCGATCCAAAATCAGTCCGGGGTTCTTTAAGGTTTCAAATCCCTCTCAGTTTTGCAGTCGTGCCTGGATCTCCTGGATCAGGCCGTCGTATTTTTTCAGAATCCTGGCCCAGTCCTGGAATTTTTCGTCATCCTTCACCGTGACAGGATTTTTCCCATCCAAAAAGGCCTCTTGGCTGATCAGCTTCACCGCATAGGCCAACTGGTTGGAATTGCCTCCGCTGGAGACAATCACCCGGGTGCGGATGATGCTGGACTGGAAGTTCTGGACCTGCCAAGAGGTCGTCAGATAGCCGGTGTTGTAGTCGACCGTCTCCAGGATATCGAAATAGCCGGTGATGATAGAGCTGAGGATCTTCCAAGACGCCTCCGGAGTCAGCGCTGTGTTGACGGGGACAGTGATTCGCACGTTGGCCAGATCAGAAGACACCGAGGAAGTGTAGGCCTCATCCACGGTCATTTCCAGGAAATCCGAAGCCGGAGGCTCCTGCATGTTGGCTTGGTTGCAGTAGTTTTTCACGTAGCGGATGAAGCCGTCTTTGCTCACGCGGATTTCCACGCAGGAATTTTTGGCGACTTTCAGGTCATAGGATCCATTGCCAACCCGTTTGCCACCGATTTCGATGGCCGCATCGTTGGGCGCGGTGGTGATTTTGACCAGTCTGTCTTCCAATACCGCTTTGTCCCGGACCGGAGGCTCCGGATCGCCCTCCTTGTTGCAGAGCACCTTTTCATAGTTTACAAATCCTTCCTTGGTCACGGTCACGGTCACACAATCTCCGAAGGGAACCTTGATGTCCTGGTTTCCCCGGCCGAGGGTGATCCCGTTTGCAACGACACTGGCATCGGCAGGAGATACCTCAAGTCTCACCTGGCGGTCTTTGAGGACAAAGTGGTCCTTCATCGGAGGGGTTTCCTTATCGGCTTGGTTGTAATAAACCTTGGTCACCGGGGCAAAACCGGGCTTTTTCACCTCAAGTGTCAGAAAGCGGTCCTTCTGGACATACAGGTAGATGGCTTTGGTGCCGATCACCCGACCGTCCACGAGAATCTCCGCGTCAAAAGGCTCGGCAGTGACATCGACTTGGCGGGTCGTCAGGGAGATGCGTTGGTCCTTGTCCCATTTGAGGTTCCTGTTGTATTCTTTGACAACAGCCTGGTAGCCTGGTTTGGTGACTTTTACGCGGTTTTTGCTGTCCTTCTCAAGCTTGAGTTCTACTTTGCCCGTCCCCAGTTCCTGCTTGTCGGAATCATCGTAGTCATTGAGCAAGATGAATTTTGCGTCAGAATGATCCGCCGTAAGCATTATTTTTTGGGAGAAGGAAGGAAAGGCAATCAGGGTGAAAAAGAAGAAAACAAGTAGATTTTTATATTCCATGTGTTTTTGTTTGGGTAATTGACGCGGGCAAATAATTCAATTTGAATTATTTATGCAACCCTGACTTGTGATAATAATTCAATTTTTCTTGGCTCAGGCCCAAGCCTTCCTCAAAAAGTCCAACCAATTCCCGTGCATGACCTTTTCCACGTCGGTTTTGGCATACCCTCTTTTGCGGAGCAGATCCGGGATTTTTTGGAGATCGGCGATGGTTTCCAAATCATGGGGACTTTGTTCTGTGCCAAAAGCTCCATCCAAGTCCGAGCCGATTCCGATGTGGTTGGCATTTCCTGCCACCTGGCAAATATGATCCAGGTGGTCCAGTACGGTCGAAATGGTCACATTCCGCTCTTTCGGAGTAGACTTTCCCCTGATCCAGCCGGGACTCAGCATCCAAGCGTCAAAGGCTCCACCGATCACCGCTCCACGGTCTACCAAGGCTTTGATCATCTCATCGGAAAACTGCCGGTTGTGGTCCACCAAGGCGCGGACATTATTGTGGCTGGCCCAGACTGGGCCCTGGTAAATTTCCAAAGCATCCCAAAAAGCCAAATCGCAGAGGTGAGTCGCATCGAGGATGATGCCGAGCTCGTCCATTTTTTTGACCAATTCTTTTCCCTGCTGGCTCAGGGGTGCTGAGGAGTCGGTGCCAAAGGCATAGCGTCCCGGTCCATAGTGCGCCGGTCCCAAGGCGCGAAGACCGCTTTCGTAGGCTTTTTCCAAATAGTCCAGATTGACAATCGAATCCGCTCCTTCGAGCGAAAGGATAAACCCAACCGGCTTGTTGCTGACGTCTTTTCCGTCATTCCAAAAAGTCAAATGTCCCTCCAACTCTTCCAAATTGCGGATTTGGGTCATTTCGCCTTCTTCCATCATCGCCTGATACCAAGCCAACTGGCCCTGAGTTTGGGCCCAGGCCTGCTCGGCAGAATGCCAGCCTGGCAGCGGATTGTCCAGTGCGACGTATCGGCCAATTTGCGTCGCGACGACCAAGCCTATGTTTCCTTTGCGCAGCTCAGGAAGCGAAACTGTCGCATTGCCCCGATCCGGTTTGTCGGTCATCCCTTGCTCACGGCGATTGATCTCGGCGAGCGGTCGGGAAAGATCCCGGTTCCACTCCAGGGCATTCATACTCAGGTCAAGGTGGGCGTCGATGGTAAACATGGCTTAGAAGCTTTGTAGGATAAAAACAGTGGGGATTTTGTGAAGATCTATCGGATGGTTCTTCCAATCGGCGACCGTCTTCGTTTGGATAAATTCATCCTGCGCGGTCAGATTTTTTGCGATGCAAAGCTTCGTCTGGGGAGAAAGTGAAGCAAGTGCATCTTCCAGCATCTGGTTGTTGCGGAAAGGTGTCTCCATGAAAATCTGGCTTCGCTTTTCTTTCAGCGATTCGGCTTCAAGTTTTCTCAGTGCAGCAGCCCGTTCTTTTTTGTCAATAGGCAAGTACCCGTGAAAGGCGAAGGATTGGCCTGAAAAACCCGAGCCCATCAGCGCCAGAAACATCGAACTCGGCCCGGAGATCGGCACAACCTGAATTCCCTTTTGGTGGGCATAGGCTACTGCCAAGGCTCCCGGATCGGCAATTCCCGGGCAGCCAGCTTCGGAGATCACGCCGATATCGGCACCGTTCATCAGCGGCTGCATGAGCCGGTTGATCGACTCGGGCGGCGTGCCCTTGTCCAGTATTTCCATGTGAACTTCCTCCAGATTCACTCCGAGCTTGAGGCTGGAGATATAGCGTCGGGCGGACCGGGGACTTTCGACCAGGAAGATTTTCGTATGCGCGATGACTTCCTGTACTTGGGGTGAGATCACCCAATGGGCCGTATTGTCTGCAAGGACGTTGGGAATTAAGAAGAGCTTTCCTTTGGGCATTTTTGGAACCGTGAATTGGGGGCGAAAGATAAAATTTAATGCCCAAAATCATTAACTTTTAATCCTTCCACCAACCCAATAATTATGAATTTGACAAAAAAATCCGGCCTGATCGGTCTGTTCTGCCTGTCCGTTTTCTCGGCCCCGGCCCAGCAAGTCCAAGCCCTCGTCGGCGGCACGTTGATCGATGGATTTGGAGGCACCCCGATTCGCAATTCAGTCATTTTGATCGAAGGGGAGCGGATCAAAGCGGTAGGTCAAGTAGGAAGCCTTGAAATTCCTGCGGGAGCTGAGATCATTTCCACCGAGGGAATGAGCGTGTTGCCCGGACTCTGGGACATGCATGTGCATCTGATGCTGAACGGGCACAGTGACTATACCCATTGGGACAGTACGTACATCGATGTGTTTGAATCCGTCATCATGCCCTCCTCAGCACATCAACTCCTGATGGCAGGCGTGACCAGTGCGAGAGATTTGGGAGCCCCGCTGGAAGCAAGCATCAAGGTGCGTGACCGGATCAACCAAGGAGAAATCCCGGGCCCCACGATCTACGTGTCGGGGCCTTTTATCCAAAAAGCACCCTACCCCAACACAGAAGCATTTCGCTGGGGAGTGAACGGGGCAGCCGATGCCCGTGCAAAGGTGAAAACACTCGTGGATGCCGGAGTGGACGTGATCAAGCTGATCGATCAGGATCAGATGACCCTGGAGGAGGCTCAGGCAGTCGTGGATGAAGCCCACAAGTATGGAAAGATGGTCGTCGGCCATTCCCACCGTCCCGACGAAATCCGAGTCGGAATCAAAATCGGCGTGGACAATTTTGAGCATACCGGGCTGAGTTCAGCCCCCGAATATCCGGAGGATATCATGCTGTTGCTGAAAGAGCGGGCTGCCAAGATGAACCTCGGGCCCCTCTTCTGGACTCCCACGGTGGAGGGGCTGTTCAACTACCAATATGTGCGGGACAACCCCGAAAAGCTGGACGACAGCTCCTGGCATCTGGGCTTGCCGGATTCGATCATCCGGGATATCCAAGCCTCGCTCCGCTTCCCCGGAAGGATGTCCTATTTTCAACTGACCCCGGTGAGAAAGCCAACCCTGGATCGCAAGTTTGCCCAATTGAAAGAAAGCGGCGTGGTGATGCTGATCGGGACAGACAGCGGGATTCCGATGAAATTTCACAGCCAAAGCACCTGGAACGAGCTCGATGTCTGGGTGAATCACTTCGGCATGGATCCCCTGCTCACGATCAAGGCAGCCACCTATTGGCCTGCGGTGGCCATGAAAGTGGACAGGGACTACGGCACCGTTTCCGAAGGAAAATACGCGGACATCATCGCTGTGCGCGGAGATGTGCTCCGGTATATCAACCTCCTCCAGGATGTGGATCTGGTCGTGAAGCACGGGAAGCGGGTGAAGTGAGCTTAAAACTGGGCAGTCGCGGCAGGCGGAAAAGTTGGAAGACTAACCTCAAAAAGCCGGAATCCCGGAGATGCCATTCCACTTGAACTGTTGCAAAAAATGCAACAGTTCGATTTTACCCCAAAAAACCTCCTCATCTCCTCCATCACGGCATGGGACTACTCGGCAAGCCAGTGCCCGTCATTGGGGATTAGGAAGAACTTTCCTTTGGGCATGGCGCAAAATTCGCAAGGAATCGGCAAAGGGAGGAGTAATCATTTCTTCTGTATCACAGAAATTTCCATGCAATTGATGATCAGCCCATTAGAAGTTTTTGTGTTGAATGAAATAAATAAGCTATTGATTGGTTTTTCTTTCTGTTTTATTTGGCATAGACTTTTTGAATTATATAACTAGCCATGTTCAAAACCTTAATAGCAGCTTTCCTTCTTTTTCTAATAGCTCAATCCGAAGTTTTAGCCCAAAAAACGCTCAATCTGTCCTTTGGATTTCCAGAGATCAATTGGGACTACGAGGGGAATTTTGATGGGCTAAGAACCGTCTATCGAAACGGCTGGTCAATTACGCTATCTGGCTATAAGATCAGGCAGAATGGAGTGATCTACGGGTTTGACGTTGGAGTCAATCGCTACGGGAATGGCTTCCAATATGATAGAATGCGCTTTGATATAAAAGAAATCCATCATTTTTCTGTTTTGCCTTTTATTGGTTATAACCACAGTATTCCAGGGGCAAAATTTTCGATACGAGCTAACCTTGGCTTTGGATTGGGAATAGTACCGATAGAAAACAAGACATATCAAAATGATAAATCATTTCAAACTGGGTACACCAGTTACGGCGTACCACTTTACGACCTTACATTTTCCGGGTCTCAGGAAGTCAAAAGCCGGGTTTTCCCTTTGCTAAAGCCAAGCCTTGAGCTTCACTATGCGGTCGGTGAAAGATCGACTTTGTTTGTGAAAGGGACTCTTGGGATTTCGTTGATGGAGGACGTGATCGTCAGGGATTTCCAGAAAGTAGTGCTTGAGTCTGAGGAATATCACGTCACCCATTCGACCAGCTTGAGCTACTGGGCTTTGGAACTGGGCTATTCCTTCAGATTGAAAAAGTAGTTTTTGCCTAAAAAGGGGATGTAACAGTCCCCTTTTTTATTTCAAAAACATCCGCATCTCAAGTACCACCGCATGGATGGTATTAAACCTCAATTCGATTTGTTTATGGAGTTGACAACCACCAAAATCATGAGGTCCTTTTCCTCCGGTTTGCTCAAGGCGATCATCAGGGTGATGGCGGCCAGGGCATTGTTTGCCACCTTGGTTCTCCCCTGCTGATCCAGGAGGTAGTTGTTTTTTGCCAGATACCAGACAAAAAGCCAGGCGGCAATCCGCTTGTTTCCATCGGTGAATGAGTGGTTTTTTACCACAAAGTAGAGCAGATGCGCCGCCTTTTCCTCGATGCTGGGATATAGATCCTTTCCTCCAAAAGTCTGGTTGATTGCAGAGATGGAGCTTCTGAACGAATCGTCCTTTTCGTTTCCGAACAAGGGCGATCCCCCAAATTTTATCCGGAGCTCTTCGATAGCCAGCTTGGCTTCTTGGTAGTTGATCTGATACCTCGGATTCTCTTCGATGTTCCCGATTCGCAGATTTTGCCTGTCGTAGCCGTCCAAAATATCCAGACCAAGGGCATAATCGGCTAGGACATCGATGATTTCCCTGACTTGTGATTTCGACAATTCCGCAGAGAGAGTCGCCCCACGAATCAGTTTGAAGGATTGCTGAAGCTGTTCCAGTCTATGCTGGTTGACCGCGTAGCCTTTCAGTAAATAGTCTTTCAGTCGTTGGGCAGCCCATTTTCTAAATTCCACGCCAACGGGCGATTTCACCCGATATCCAACCGAGATTACAACGTCAAGATTGAAGGCAGAAATGGCTCTTTTTACTTCTCGTCCTCCTTCAATTTGAACTTGGCGGAAATTCCGCCAAGTTGAATTTTGGTCCAATTCCCCTTCTTTGTAAATATTCCGGATGTGCTCACCGATCGTTCTCCTTGCCTTACCAAACAATTCTGTCAATTGCTGTTCTGTGACCCAAACAGTATCATGCGCTCCATCCAAAATCACTTCAAATTCACTCCCTCCCCGAGAAGGCTTGAATACCACCAGTTCATTGGAAATGACGTTTACATCTTTCATACTGTAAGATAGGAAAGATGTAAACTAATCCTTAGGCTGAATTCCTTGAAAAACCTTTGATTTCAAAAAATGAGTCAATCTGTTTCGACATTTCAAGGAAGTCATTTTCTACAGTTCCAAAAACTTCCGCATCTCCACCACCACCGCATGGGGCTGCTCGGCGTGAAGCCAGTGACCGGCATCGGCTACGAATTCCAGCTCATAGTTGGGAAAATGCGTTTCCATGTCCGCCATGTCTTTTTGCTGGATGTAGTTGGAGTTGGCTCCCGCCAAAAACAACGTGGGGCCATCGAAATTAGCGCCTTCGGGAAGCGCCTCACCTACGTTTTCGATGTTTTTGGTGATCACCGGCAGGTTGATCTTCCACACAAACCCATCGCTGTCCCGGGTCAGGCTTTTGAGCAAAAACTGGCGAACTCCCAATTCCGGGATGTACTTGGCCAGGCGCTCGTCGGCTTCTTTTCTGGACTGGAGTGTCTTCAAATCGAGCGAATTCAAGCCCTCCAAGATGCTTTGGTGATGCACCGGATAATACCTCGGCGCGATGTCCGCCACGATGAGTTTCCCAACCCGCTCCGGATATTTGAGCGCAAAATTCATCGCCGTCTTCCCTCCCATGGAGTGGCCCATGAGAAATACTTTTTCCAAACCTTCCCCATCCAAAAGTTCTTTTAAATCCTCCACCATCACGGCGTAATTCCATTCTTCAGCATGGGGAGAGTCTCCGTGGTTTCGCTGATCGACTAGGTAAAGCGTGTAATGCTCCACCAATTCTTTGGCGATCGAAAACCAGTTGTCCAACGACCCAAACAGACCGTGGAGGATGACGAGAGGAGGGCCGGAGCCAGTTTTTTTAAAGTTTAGTTTCATCTTAAGTACGATTTACGAAATACGGAGGGAGATTTTTGATTTGAGATTTACGAGGCTTCATGCGCTATTTTGGTCTTTCACTCGGGGAAACTTTACAACTTTACCACCTTGCCACTTTCTTACCCCGTAATTTTTCAATCTTCAAATTTTACAATTTTCCAATCCACTAAAATTCCAACTGCCTCCGATACATCTGAATCGTATTTTCCAGTCCATAATACAGCGCGTCGCAGACCAGGGCATGGCCGATGGAGACTTCTTCGAGGAATGGGATCTGTTGCTTGAGGTAGGCCAGATTGTGCAAGTCCAGGTCATGGCCGGCATTCAGTCCAAGCCCAAGTTCCCGTGCGATATGGGCCACTTCCACATAGGGTTTCACGGCTTTTTCTTGGTCCTTCGGAAAAAGCGAAGCATAGGGCTCGGTATAGAGTTCCACCCGGTCCGTGCCGGTCAGCTTGGCGGGTTCGAAGTATTTCGCCTCGGGATCAATGAAAATGGAAACCCGGGTACCTACCTCATGCAATTCTGCCACGATATCCCGAAGCAAGCTGTGGTGCGTGAGGGTATCCCAACCTGAATTGGACGTAATCGCATCCGGCGGATCCGGCACCAAAGTCGCCTGGGCTGGCTTTACGGCTCGGATCAACTGCATAAACCGCTGATCCGGATAGCCTTCGATGTTGAATTCGGTGGTCACCACCTCTGCGAGCGCAAGCACATCCTGATAGCGGATATGGCGCTCATCCGGACGGGGATGCACCGTAATCCCTTGAGCCCCAAACCGCTCACAGTCCAAAGCGACTTTGATCACGTCGGGATT
Source organism: uncultured Limnohabitans sp. (assembly GCA_964530015.1). GTDB lineage: Bacteria > Bacteroidota > Bacteroidia > Cytophagales > Cyclobacteriaceae > Algoriphagus. The sequence goes on from CAZGYC010000010.1 coordinate 81,311, forward strand.
GTTTGCACCCCGGGCATTTCGCAGGGTGGCGATCTTGTTGATATTTACGCTCAGTTTAGTCATATCTGCTGGGAAAAAAGGGTATTTTTACCCGGAATTTTTGAGGAAACACAAACTTAGGACTAATGGCTTTAAAGCAGAAAGTAGAAGCAGAAATTAAATCGGCGATGATTGCCAAAGACAAGGTACGACTGACCGCTCTCCGCGCAATCAAATCCATGATCCTGCTCGAGGAAACCAAGGAAGGCTTCAAGGGGGAAATCTCCGAAGACGAGGAAATGAAGCTGTTGACCAAAGCCGCCAAGCAGCGAAAAGATTCCGCCGAAATCTATCAGCAGCAAAACCGCGCAGATTTGCTGGAAGTGGAACTGGCCGAATTGGCCGTGATCCAGGAGTTTTTGCCCAAGGCACTGACCGAAGAAGAATTGAAGGCGGCAATCCAGGCGATCATCGCCGAGGTAGGGGCAGCCGGGCCGAAAGACATGGGCAAAGTGATGGGAGCTACCAAAGCCTTGGCAGGAAAGGCTGACGGCAAGGCAATCGCGGATATGGTGAAGGCACTGTTAAACAACTGATTTGGCAACGGTAGACATCATTCTTCTGGTTTTGATCGGCCTGGGAGCCTACGAGGGCTATAAGAAAGGCCTTTTGATGAGTATTGTAGGCCTCATTGGGTTTGTGCTGGCGATTGTTCTTGGGGTGTATTTTATGGAGCCGATGAGTAAATACCTGGCCAAGCACCTCACCGAACTTACCTTTGCCTTTCCGATCATCGCATTTCTGATTGTTTTTGGCATCACCCTGGCACTTGTCGGCATGGCAGGCTGGATATTGAAAAAAATGATGAACATGATCCTCCTCGGAGGTCTGGACAGCATCGGCGGCGGGATCTTGGGCATCGTGAAAGCCGCTTTTTTCATCAGTCTTTTTCTCTGGCTTGCCAATCTTTTCGACCTCAAAATGCCCAAGGAATGGAAGGCCAAGAGCGAATACCTCCAATATGTGGAGCCTTTGGCACCTGCGGTAATTTGGGTTTTGGAACCGATCATACCGAAGATCGGGGAGTTGCAAAAGACAGTCGATGGGATTGTCGACGGATTCAGGGATGCTGCTGCTGATTGACAGTTTTGACTCCTTCAGCCATATCCTCGCCGATCTGATCCGGCAAAGCGGCGAAGAACTGCTCATCCTGAGAAATGACGTCAGCCTTTCGGATCTCGAAGTGCTGAACTTTGACGGCCTGATCCTTTCCCCCGGACCGGGGATTCCTGCCAAATCGGGGAATCTCCTGGCCATTTTCCAAAAATACCACCAAAAAGTCCCGGTCTTGGGCGTTTGCCTGGGACATCAGGCGATCGGTGAATTTTTCGGAGCGGCGCTGGTGAAAAGCCCGATTCCGGTGCATGGAAAGGTGCATGAAGTGCGAAAAACCAAGCCCCATTTTTTCACAGAAACCCTCCCGGAAAGATTCCGGGTGACCCGCTACCATTCCCTTCAGCTCAAAAACCTTCCGGCTTGTCTGGAGTGCATTTTGGAAACCGACCCTGGGGAAATCATGGGCATCGCCCATCGCTCGCTGCCGATCCTGGGAATCCAGTACCATCCCGAGGCCTTGCTGACTGAGTTTGGCTTGGAGCTGGTCAGGCAATGGCTCGAGTCCTGTGGATTGAGGGCTACCGGAACGTTTCCCCAATAGATTTTGCCGAAATAGGAGGGATGGAAACTCCGCCTTTTTGGAAACAGAAATCCTAAAACCGGAAGCAGGGAAATCGCTTTTAACTTTCTTTGATTGAAACAGAATAATCGCATGGGCGAAATGTGCGGCTCTTCCCCTTTTTTGGATTTAACCATGAAGTCCAATAAGAGAATTAAGAACCAAGGGGGTGGGCTGTAAAGGCAACAATCGTA
>CAZGYC010000011.1:0-72763 GCA_964530015.1 uncultured Limnohabitans sp.
AGGACGCCAAGAAACGCAAAGGGACTTTTGTTTTTGAAACGGCGGGCCTGATTTGAATCAGCAGAACCGCCTGATCCCGGCTCCCAAACACAGAATCTGTGCATCTGTGGCCAATCCAAAAAAACGCTGATTGGTGAAGCTTCCGGTTGGAGCTCCGTCGACGCTTGCTGTTCCGAAACCAGAGACTCTGTGGTTAAAGAAGATTAACTGCCAAGGACACAAAGGAACACGAAGGGGATTAACCACGGAAACCGAGAATAAAGAGCAAGGGCTTCAAGCCTTGTCGGGAACTCCAACCCAACCACCTCCACAAATCATTTTGAGGCCACAAAGGGGAAAGCTTCGCTTTCTTGGTTCCTGATCTGCGGGGATCCGCGAATTTTTCCGCGTCAATCAGCGGAAAATTTTTATCGCAAGGAACGCCAAAATGCAAAGGTTTTTTTTGTTTTTGGAACAGCAGGCCCGCCGAATCACCCTCCATCGTGTCCTTTTTGACCGAAAGGATCCAAAAGCCGAATTTCCTTACTTCTTAAAATACTCCTGGATTTTTTCGGAAATCAACCCAATTTCACCAGGAGTCAAAAACGGATTCAAGGGCAAAGACAACCCTTTCCGTGCCAGATTTCTCGCATTTCCGAAATCCCCTTCCGCAGCAAACGGCTTCATGTCCGGCAAAATCCCCGGATAGTGGATCGCCGTTCCTATTCCATTTTCACCCAAAAAAAACTTCAGTTTGTCCCTTCGGTCAGTCTGAACCACAAAGAGGTGGGCGTTGTGGTCGGGCTCCAAAATCCCCTTGGGCAGCAGCAAACCTTCAATCCCCGACAAAGCATCCAGATAGCTCTTCGCAACTGCTTTTCGTTTAGCTTGATTTTGCCCAAAATCCTCCAGCAGCACGTTTAGAAAAGCCGCCTGCAGGGTATCGATCCGGCTGTTTCTGCCGACCATTTCATGTTGATCCCGAACGGGCTGCCCGTGATTCAGGAGAAGTTTCAGTCGCTGGGCCAACGTTTCATCCTGGGTCAGGCACATGCCCGCCTCACCCAAGGCACCCAGGTTTTTGGTGGGGTAAAAACTCAGGCAACCGACTTCTCCCCAGGTTCCGGCGGCCTTTCCGTTTTGAACAGCCCCAAAAGCCTGGGCGGCATCTTCAACCACAAAAAGCCCCAGTGATTTGGCCTTTTCGGTCAACAGGGACATGTTCGCCATTTTTCCATACAAATGCACCGGAAGTAGGGCCTTGGTTCGCGGATTCACGGCCTTTTCCCAGTCTTCCCGGATCAAGCCCTCTTCATCCGTGTCCCAAAAGACGGGCTTTGCCCCGACCAGCAGCACTGCTTCGGCCGTGGAAACCCAAGTCAGGGCCGGCACGATTACCTCATCCCCCGGACCGATTTCCAAGGCTCTCAGCGCCAATTCCAGCGCGTCGGTTCCATTGGCACAGGAGACGGAATACCCGGATTTCAGCAGGCCCGACACGGATTTTTCAAGCGACCGGACTTCCGCTCCCCCGGAAAAAATCCCTGCGTCCAAAACTACCGAAAACCGATCCTTTAGCCTGTGTTTCAGGCTTTCGTCCATTCGGCCAAGATCAAGAAAGGGAATGTTCATCGAGAATTTTGGCCAGTTGAAAACTCAAACTTCTGCGGGAATATCTCTCCAGATCGGAAGGGTCTGCGCCCCGTGAATCCGCGTCCACCAGATCCCGAAGTCGTTTCCGTATTCCTTCCGAATCCACGTGGGCAATCACCTCCCCAGCCCCGGAATCTTTCAAAATCCTCGCAGAATCCCCCTTGGGATCACCCAGGGCCAAGACCGGAACTCCGGTGGCCAGGTATTCAAAAAGCTTCCCGGGGATATTCCCTTGGGCGTTTTTGGTGTCGGTCAGGATCAAGACCAAGGCATCAGCCGCCGCATAAAAGCCAAAAACCTCCCGGTGGGACACATATCCGGCAAAGCAAATCCTGGATTTCAGCCAGGGATCTGCCGCCACGGCCTCTTTGACCGCCTCGCTGACATTCCCCACAAAGGTCATCTCCACTTGCCCTTCCTCCCCGGAAAATTCAGCTTTCATGGCCTCCAAAAGCGGAACCGGGTTTCGGATGGCATCGATGATCCCCGAATAGACCAAGTGGAGTCTTCCGGCTTCCTTTTCCCTCGGGGAAAATTCCGCGGGAATATCCGCCGGATCAAAGCCATTGGTCAGGAGATGGACTTTGCGGTGGGCGAGCTTCTCCAAATCCCGCTGAAATGTCGAAGAGATAGTCATCACGGCATTGGCTTCCTTCAGGACGCTTTCTTCAAGTTTTTGATGCTTATTTCGAATAAATGATGTCATCGGAAGTGTATCCAAAAACTCCCATTGCGACCAGGGATCCCGGAAGTCCGCAATCCAGGGAATTCCCGTTTTCCGCTTGAGCTCCCGCCCAATGAGATGCATGCTATGCGGAGGCCCGGTGGTGATGATGGCCTGAAACTGCCCGCTTTTCACCAAGTCAGCCAAAAATTTCACGGATGGTTTTACCCAAAAAATCCTCGGATCGGGCACCAGCAGATTGGCGCGCATCCAAATGGCGGTCTTTTCCAACATCCCCTTTTCCTTCTGCTCCAAAAGGCGGCCGGGATGGGTTTTTGTCTTTCCCCTGATCTTGGAAAAAAGTTGGTACGGCTCCCAGATTGGGAATTTGATTACCTCCAACTGAGGAGGGACTTCTTTGGTGAGGCTCTCGTCTTTCAGGTCAAAGTCCGGGTTTTCCGGTGTAAATATTACCGGCTCCCAGCCCGCTTCAGGCAGATACTTGGCAAACTTCAGCCAACGCTGCACGCCGGAGCCCCCGCTGGGCGGCCAGTAGTAGGTGATGATGAGAACGCTTTTCTGCATGGGGTACAAAGTACCAGCTACAAAGTACAAAGTACAAGTCCTGCCAAAAAAAACATCCACGAATTGGGATCTCAAAAACCGGGCATGAAGGTGATTAAACCGATACGGGAATCCGTGTCCCTTCCTGCGGGAACCTGGGGAACTATTCAGGGTCTTTCAGAAAAAAGTGGAGTCCTCATCCAGCTTCTGGAGAAGCAGGACAACAAGTACAAGTCCTGACTAAAACAAAGAGGCTATCCTGGAAGGACAGCCTCAAAATTCTCGAATTTCAAACCTCTAATTTCAAACCACTATTCGCCTTGCGCCAGGGAATAAGCCCGTTTTCCGTCAAAGCTGTAGAGATTGGCGGTCTGGATAAACTCAATGCCCAAACCGGAGATCTGCCGGAGCAAATCCAAGATCTGGGAATGGGAAATCACCGACTGATCCGCTGTCTGGAATCTGCATCTCCAGTGATCGGTGCAGAAGGTCTCTTTCATTCCCGCAGGAAACACCTTCACCCCACGGTTGGTGATCAACTGAAGCTGAAGTCCATTGGCATTGGCGGAGCGCAGTTTTTCGCCAAGGACATTCGGATCGCGATCCGCCTCATCCCAAGCCACAAACACATCCACGCCGATCAATTCCTTCTTCTCGAGAGTCCGGTCTTTCAGCTTCACGTTCATCGGCTGGGTATCCTCCTTGTCAAAAGACGCCGGGATCATATTGGCGGGCACCTGGCCCAGCCTTTCGATCACCGCTTGGGCAAACTCGGCCGTTCCCACTTTCTTGGTGGAAAGTGCCTCCTGATAGATGTCGCCCGTGTGAATCCCGTCTTCCAGGGTCTTCATCCAGGCATTGGCGATTTTCTCGGCGATTTCCGGCTGGCCGATATGCACCAGCATCATGATCGCGCCGTTCAGCAAGCCCGAGGGGTTGGCAATGCCCATTCCGGTGATATCCGGAGCCGAACCGTGGATCGCCTCAAACATGGCCACTTCCTCGCCCACGTTGGCAGAGCCGCCCAATCCCACCGAGCCCGTCACCTGGGCAGCCACGTCGGAGATGATATCCCCGTAAAGGTTCAGGGTCACGATCACGTCAAAAACCTCCGGACGGTCTGCAATCAGCGCCGTGCCGATGTCGATGATCTTGTGGTCGGTTTTGATTTCCGGGTATTCTTTGGCGATTTCGTCAAACGTCCTGTGGAAAAGCCCGTCGGCCAACTTCATGATATTGTCCTTGGTCATGCAGGTTACTTTCTTCCTGCCATACTTTTTGGCGTATTCAAAGGCATACCGGATGATTTTCTCCGAACCCGGCTGGGAGATCAGTTTCAGGCTTTGCACCACTTCCTGGGTTTGTCTGTGCTCGATCCCGGCATAGAGATCTTCCTCGTTTTCCCGGATGATCACCAGGTCGGTTTTGGGGAAATGGGTCTTGATAAACGGTGAATAGGCCTTGCAGGGACGGACATTGGCAAACAGTCCAAAGGAAGTCCGGGTGGTCACATTCAGGGATTTGAAGCCTCCTCCCTGGGGAGTGGTGATCGGTGCTTTCAAAAAGACCTTGGTTTCGCGAAGGGATTCAAAAGCCTTTGGCTCCATTCCCGAGCTGACGCCTTTCAGATACACCTGCTCTCCGATTTCGATCACGTCGTATTCGAGTTGGGCACCGGCAGCTTCGAGTATATTGAGGGTAGCGGTCATGATTTCCGGGCCGATCCCGTCACCATAAGCCACTGTGATCTTTCTCTTGGAAGACATATTTATAGGAGGTTTAGTTGGTTTTCCGAAAGCCCAAAAGTAAACAAAAATGCCTGAAGGAGACTGGGATTCGCCTTTTAAATCCCCAAAAAGGCAAGCGGAAAATTTCTGCGGAAACCGGGGGCAAGGATTCGGCCTGGGATATTTCTGGGTAGGCAAATTTGGCTTTGTACCCCCTAGGCGTATATTTGCTTTTCCACACCCAAACCGCTTATGGCAGATTTTCAGAATATCCTGACCGAAGAGAAAAACGGAGTCCTCTATCTGACCGTCAACCGAGAGGAAAAAATGAACGCGCTCAACTTCGCGACACTGGAGGAAATCAAGGGGAATTTTGAAGAAGTGGCCGACAATCGGGCCATCAAAGCGGTGATCATCACCGGAGCGGGGGAAAAGGCCTTCATCGCCGGGGCCGACATCAGCGAAATCGCCTCACTCAACGAAGTGAACGCCAGGAAATTTGCCGAAAACGGCCAGGAAATCTTCGCCATGATCGAAAACTGCCACAAGCCGGTCATCGCGGTGACCAACGGCTACACGCTGGGCGGAGGATGTGAGCTTGCGATGGCCTGCCACATGAGGATTGCCACTGCCAATGCCAAATTTGGCCAGCCGGAAGTAAATCTCGGGATCATTCCCGGCTATGGGGGAACCCAGCGTCTGACGCTCCTGGTAGGCCGAGGCAAGGCAAACGAGCTCATGATGACCGGCGATATGATCGGGGCAGAGGAAGCCAAAAACCTGGGACTGGTCAACCATGTATTGCCGACAAAAGCCGAGGCCATGGAAAAAGCCGAGGAGCTCATCTTCAAGATCATGAGCAAAGCCCCCTTGGCCATCGGGATGATCGTAGACTGTGTCAACGCAGCCTTTCTTTCAGATGAAAACGGCTACCAGACCGAAGCCAACAGCTTTGCCCGCTGCGTCAAGTCTGGGGATTACAAAGAAGGAACGTCGGCGTTTTTGGAGAAAAGAAAGCCGCTCTTCAAAGGAGAATAAGCTCCTTTACGCAGAATGGGTAATTTCAAAAAACTAGCCGGACAAACCGCAGTTTATGGACTGAGCAGTATCCTCGGTCGATCGATCAATTTTTTGATGATCATCGTGTACACCCAATACCTCAGCAAAGAGGCGTTGGGATCGTTTACGAGTATTTACGCACTTATCGGATTTCTGAACATCGTCTTCACCTATGGCATGGAGACCACTTTTTTCAGGTTCAGCACAGGCAAAAATCTGGATCCCGGCAAAGTTTACAACAGCATCCAATCCTTGTTGATCACCAGCACGCTGGTACTTGGATCGGGTCTCTACGTGCTTGCTCCATGGCTTGCAGAGTGGCTGGATTATCCAGGACAGGCATATTTGTTCAGGTGGACGGCTTTGATCCTTTCCTTTGATGCCATTCTGGCGATTCCTTTTGCCAAGCTCAGACTAGAAAACAAAGCGCTGCTTTTTGCCAGCACCAAAATCTTCAATATTCTCCTCAATATATTTTTCAACTTGCTGCTGATCATAGGCTTCCCCTACCTGATTGCCAACGGCACGATCCCAGAGGGATTTTTGGGTTACAGATCAGATTGGGGAGTGGAATACATTCTATTGTCGAACTTATTTGCGAATGGCCTGATCATCCCCTTTGTGTGGTGGAAAGCGGGTTTTTTCAAGTTCACGCTGGAAGGCTACATCATCAAACCCATGTGGAAGTACTCCATCCCACTTCTCTTCATGGGATTGGCCGGAGTCACCAACGAACTATTTTCCAGATTCTTGTTTGAGTATGTATTGCCACCGAATTTCTACGCAGGACTCAGTGCACGGGAAGCTGGAGGGGTATTCGGAGCCAATTTCAAGCTGGCTATTCTGATGAATTTGGTGATCCAGGCATTTAAGTACGCCGCCGAGCCCTTTTTCTTCAAGCAATCCACGGACAAAAACTCACCGCTGCTCTATGCCCGCGTGATGCATGCGTTTGTCATTTTCTGCACAGTTTTGATGGTCGCGATCTCGGTCAATCTCGGTTGGATCGGGCCGCTTTTTCTCAGGGGAGAAGAATATGCCTCAGCCTATTTTATCGTGCCGATGCTGCTGATGGGCTATCTGCTTTTGGGGGTGTATTTCAATCTCTCGATTTGGTTTAAGATCACCGACAAAACCAACTACAGCTTTTGGATCACCCTGGTCGGTGCCTTGGTGAGCATTGCCGTCATTGTCTTCATGGTGCCGGTTTTGGGTTACCTGGGTGGGGCATTGAGCACCCTGCTGTGCTACTTGGTCATGTCCGGGATATGCTTTTATTACGGTCAAAAACACTTTCCCATCCCCTATCAGACGGGCAGGGACACCGGCTACCTGATCCTCGCATTCGGATTGAGCTATGCGGGTTTCTTTCTCGATTTGGGTTCGGCGGGGCTGAACTTTTTTGCAAAAAACAGCCTGGTGGTACTGTTCCTGGCTTGGATTGGGTATTGGGAAAAAGACCTGCTCGGGGCGGTGCTGCAGCACAAAAAGCCCATCTGAGCCTCCCGCACTCTTTCAGCCAAAAGACGAAATAGTCCAACCAATTTGCGCAAAAGGCATTATGTTTGTGAATTGATGCAGCATTCCCGATTCACCGTGAGATTTACCCAGTTCGTATTCCTGCTTGCCCTTCTTTGTCTGGGTCATACTGCCTGCTTTTCCCAACAACCGCTTTCGAGAAAAGAATCAAAACTCCGGGACATCCAGGCCCGATCCAGTCGGTATTTTATCGAAGGGGAAAAGGCAATCGTCCTTGGCGATCTCGAAAAGGCCTATTTCTACCTGCAGCATTCCCTGGAGCTGACCCCCGAAGAACCTGCTATCAGCTACAAGATAGCCGAGGTTCTCGTCCGGTCAAACCAGGCCCAAAAGGGACTCCCCTTTGCCGAAAAGGCGGCTTTGGCCGATCCGGACAACAAGTATTACTCGCTCATGGTCGCCGAGATCTACACCAATCTCAACCAACCCCTGAAGGCTGCCGAAATCCTGGACCGACTCACCGCAGACAGCGAAAAAAACCAGCAATACAACCTGGATTTGGCCTCCATCTACCTGAATGCGGGCGAATTTGACAAAGCGCTCGTGGTGCTGGACCGGGCTGAGGAATACTATGGGGTCCGCGAACCCTTTACGGTCCAAAAGCAGCGGATCTACCTCCGCAAAAATGATTTGGCCAATGCAGTGCGTGAAGGCGAAAAACTGATCGAGGCCTTCCCCGGCAATCCGGCTTATGTCCTGAATCTGGTGGAAATCCTCTACAACAATGCCCGGCTGGACCAGGCCTTGGCCCTGGTGTCGGCGGAAATCGCCAAATATCCCAATCAGCCCGAGCTTCAGATGGCTGCCTACACCCTCCTGAAAGAAAAAGGCGAAATCGCCAAAGCCCATGACTACCTGATTTCGGCATTCAAAAGCCCCGACCTGGACGGGGAAGTGAAGGCCCGAACCTTCAAGTCCATGCTCTCGGAGATGCAAACCTCTCAGCGCGACTCCCTGCTGGACCAGATGGAAGCCTTGATGCTGGAGCTGGACTCGACCAACGCCATGGCCTTGGAAGTCATCGGCGAACGAAAGAGGATGGCGGGCGACCTGCCTGCCGCGATCGACTATTACAAAAAATCCCTCCATATCCAGCCCAAAAACGCGCCGATTCTCGAGCAGGTGATCTTGAATTCCTTCGGGGAAAATCCCGATTTTGCCGAGCTGGAGACCTTCACCAACATGGGCGTGGACGAATTTCCGGAAGCGCCGGAGTTTTGGTTTTATGACGGCGTGGTCAAATCGGCCAGAAAAAAAGACACGCTTGCCGTGCAGTCCCTGACAAAATCCATCCAGCTCAATGCGGGCAAAAACCCGCAGTTGGATCAGGTGGCATTTGGATCGCTCGGCAGCTCCTATTACAACCTGGGGGAAAAAGACTCCGCCTTTGTCTATTTTGAAAAAGCGCTCAGTCTCAATCCAAACGACGAACAGGTACTGAACAATTACGCCTATTTTCTTTCGTTGGAAAAAAAGGACCTGGAAAAGGCCCGGACCATGTCTGAAAAAGTCGTGAAAAAACATCCGAAAAATTCCACCTACCTGGATACCCATGCCTGGGTGCTTTTTCAGATGGGCAGCTACGAGGAAGCCTCCCGGTACATGGGCGAGGCCATCCTCAACGATCCCGAGCCCAGCGGCGTCCTGCTGGAGCACTACGGGGACATCCTGTTTCATCTTGGCAAAGTTTCCGAGGCAATCACCTGGTGGAAAAAAGCGGAAGGAAGTGCGGAAGCTTCCGAAAAGCTGGCTCAAAAACTAAAAGACGGAAAATACCATGAATAGACTTTTTTCGGGAATTTTGGCACTCTTGGTCATTGGCCTGGCGGGCTGTGCAAAAAAAATCGTGCTCTATGAAGGAGACGGACAGATGGAGGAGTTTCAGCCGGTGCAGGCTGACTACGGCTATTTGAGTGCCAAGGCAAAAATCGTCATTGAGGAGGAATCCGGGAAAATCACCAGGGGGAGCCTGAGTCTCCGGGCAAAAAAAGACAGCGTCTTGTGGTTTACCATGTCTCCGGGTATGGGAATGGAGGCCATCCGGGGATTCTTCACCCAAGACAAGATCCAGATCCGGGATCGGGTCGGACGGGACGACATCGACCTTTCCTACGCCGATTTTGAGAAATTTTACGGCCTGAAGCTTTCCCTTGACCTGTTTCAAAACGTGCTCTGGGCCAACATCCCCTTCGAATTTGACTACCAGGACCGGCTGGTCAGAGTCGGGAAAAAGTTTGAACTGACCCAAGTCAGGGACAATGTCAGGTATTTTTCCAAAGTGGAAACCAGCCATGGCAAGGTATCCGAGCTGGTGAGCAACTCGCTGGATGACCGCGGTTCGGTACTGGCGAGTTTCCCCAAATTCCAGGATGCGGCCTCCCAGCCGTTCCCCGCCGAGGTGCTGTTCAAGCTGGCCTACCAGCTTCCCGAAGGCGGCCGAAACACCATCATCCACATCGAGTGGACCTCGATCGACCCCCATTCCCAAGCGTTGAGCTTTCCTTTCCGATTCTGATTCCCATGCGGATTTGTAGATTTGTCCCCTTGTTGTTTCTGTTTCTTTTCCTCTGGAACGCGGACACCTTCTCCCAGACAAAAAAAACGAGGGAAGAGCTGGAGCGTGAAAAAGCGGAAGTCCAGGCAAGACTGCGGGAATTCGACGCCATCCTAAAACAAACCACCGCCAACAAAAAGACCTCTCTGAGCGAACTGAATGCGTTGACAACGCAATTTCAGACCCAAAACCGCCTCGTAAACACGCTTGACCGGGAGATTCGCCTGATCAACCAGGAAATCTCCGAAACCGAAAAGAAAATCTCCGAACTGGAATCCCAGCTCAGGGAGCTGAAGGCAGAGTATGCCAGGATGATCTATTCCTCCTCCAAAATCAACCGCGGGCTTTCCATTGTGGCATTCGTCTTTAGCTCGGGCAACTTCAACCAGCTCTACATGCGGCTGAAATACCTCAGACAGTACAGCGAAAGCCGAAAGCAACAGGCCGCGCAGATCGAAAAACTGTCCCTGGAACTGGCCGATCAGCGGGCATTTTTGGATCGGAAAAAAGCCGACAAAGTGGCCGTCCTCAACGAGGAACAAAAAGAAAAAGCGGAGCTGGAGCGCCTGAGAAAAAGCCAGCAGGGGATCGTAAATACCCTGTCCAAAAAAGAAAAAGACCTCCAGCGCCAGATCGCCGCCACCAAAAAACAGCAGGACCAACTCAACCGGATGATCAAGCAGGTGATCGAGGAAGAAATCAGACGGGCGGAGGCCGAGGCCAAAAAGGAAAACAGCACCACGACCAAAAAGGCCGGGACCAGCATGCCGATGACCCCGGAAGCGGCCGCGCTTTCCAGTTCCTTTGCCGGCAACAGGGGAAAACTGCCCTGGCCGGTTGAGACGGGCTTTGTCGCCCAAAACTTCGGGACTTTCCCACACCCTTCCCTGAAAGGCATCACGCTGGAAAACGACGGCATCGACATCCGCACCCAGCCCAATTCCAACGTCAGGACGGTATTTGACGGAACCGTCACCAAGATCACCACCATGCCAGGCTATGGAGGCACGGTCATCATCAAGCATGGGGAATACTACACCATGTACAGCCGCCTGAAAAACATCGCCGTCAAATCCGGACAGACCGTCAAAGCGAAAGACATCATCGGCCAGGTGGGGACCAATACCGAAGGCGAATCGGAGGTCCACTTCCAGACCTGGAAGGGCCTCCAGATCATGGACCCCGCAACATGGATTACGTCCAAATAGCAATCAAATCCGTATGTTCATAAAAAAGACCGATTGACACTAGCCTATTTTTTGGCTAAGAGGGTGACAGTTGTATCTTTGTAACCTTATATCCTTAAAACAAACACACCATCATGACTACATTAGGTTTCATTCAAAACATGGGCGGAGGTTCGATCGTGTTGATCATTGTCGTAATCCTTTTGCTGTTTGGTGCTAAAAGGATCCCTGAATTGGCTCGCGGACTGGGTCGTGGCATCAGAGAATTCAAAGACGCTACCAAGGAAATTCAGAACGATCTGGAAGATGGGCTGAAAGACAAGAAGAAGTAATCCTTTAAGCCAATACCATTGGAGAAATTTAGTTCATTCGACGAAATCAAAAAATCGCTCGAAAAGAAAGAAACTGATTGCCGGGCAATCGTCACTCATTACTTACAGAACATCACGACGAAGGCGCATCTCAACGCCTTCGTTGAAGTTTATAGGCAATCCGCTTTGGAAAGTGCCGACCTGATTGATGAAAAAATCGCCAAAGGCAAAGCCGGGAAGCTCGCCGGGATGGTCATCGGGATCAAAGACGTACTCAACTACGCCGGCTTCGAATCCAACGCTTCCTCCGCAATCCTGAAAGGCTATCAGGCCCAATACACCACCACCGCAGTCCAGCGACTGATCGACGAAGATGCGATCATCATCGGCCGACTGAACTGCGACGAGTTTGGCATGGGCAGTTCCAATGAAAATTCGGCCCACGGCAAAGTGCTCAATGCCCGGGATGAGACCCGGGTACCCGGAGGCTCCTCGGGAGGCTCGGCCGTGGCCGTCCAGGCCAATCTCTGTACCGTCTCCCTGGGCACCGACACCGGCGGATCCGTCCGACAGCCGGCAGCTTTCACTGGAATCATCGGGATGAAACCCACCTATTCGCGGGTTTCCCGCTGGGGTTTGATTGCCTATGCTTCCACCTTTGACACCATCGGGATTTTTTCCAAGACGGTGAAAGACAATGCGCTGGTCATGGAGATCATCGCCGGGCACGACGAGTTTGACAGCACTTCTTCGAGAAAACCCGTTCTCCACTACAGCGAGCTCCTGCATTTTGAGAAAAAAGCAAAAGTCGCTTACCTGAAAGAAGCCATCGAATCGCCTGCGCTTCAATCCGAAATCAGGGAAAACACCCTGGATGTTCTTGAGAAACTGAAAGCAGAGGGACACGAGGTCGAAGAGGTGGAATTTCCTCTTCTGAAATACCTTCTTCCGACCTATTACATCCTCACCACTGCGGAGGCGAGCTCCAATCTTTCCCGCTTTGACGGGGTAAAATACGGCTACCGCAGCCCAAACGCCCACAATCTGGAAAGCATGTACAAGCTGACCCGAAGCGAGGGGTTTGGGGAAGAGGTGAAAAGACGGATCATGCTCGGCACCTTCGTCCTGTCTGCGAGCTATTACGATGCCTATTTCACCAAGGCCCAAAAGGTCCGAAGATTGATAAAAGACTTTACGGAGAATCTTTTGGATGATTTTGACTATATTATTATGCCGACGACGCCATCCACAGCGTTTAAGTTTGGTGAGCACAGCGGCGATCCGGTGGCCATGTACCTCGAAGACGTCTTCACCGTACAGGCCTCGGTATCAGGAGTTCCGGCGATCTCTATTCCGAATGGCACCGACAAATCTGGCATGCCAATTGGGCTGCAGATTATCTCCAATTCCTTTAAGGAAGCCGAGCTCTACAGCTTTGGCAACTATTTGACAGAATTAACCTCTTAAAACACACCATTGATGAGAAAGTCTTTGCGCAGTGCCCTCATTCCGGTATTCCTCACCAGCCTGATCCCGCTGACCGAAGCTTTTCCCCAAGAAGAACCCCTGGAAGCGGCAGTGCTGATCACCGAAGAAGTGCTGCCCAACTACCATTACGAGTACATTCCCGACTTCACCTACGGGGAAGTCAATCAGCGCATCAAAGCCATGAAAACGGGGATGCCGTTTGAGCTAAACGAGCGGATTTTTTCTTTCATCCAATATTTTACCGTCAGGAACCGGGACTATACCAAGATGGTGTTGGCAAGAAAGGACATCTATTTTCCCCTTTTCGAATCCACCCTCCAAAAACACGAAATGCCGGTCGAGATCGAATACCTGTCGATCGTCGAGTCCGGGCTCGATCCCCAAATCAAAAGCAGGGTTGGGGCAATGGGGCTCTGGCAGTTTATGCCGGCCACCGGCAAGATGTATGGCATGAACGTGAACCCGGATGTGGATGACCGGATGGATCCCGAGCTGTCTACCGACGCGGCGGCCAAGTATCTCAAGTCGCTTTATCGGATGTTTGGAGATTGGGAAGTGGCTCTGGCCGCCTACAACTGCGGACCAGGCAATGTGCGAAAGGCAATCCGACGGTCCGGAGGCAAGAAGACCTTCTGGGAAATCTACAACTACCTCCCAAAAGAAACCCGCAGCTACGTGCCCCAGTTTCAGGCCTTCCTCTACATCCTCAACAACCTGGAGGCCCACAATTTCAACCTGGAGGAGCCTACCTATCCGATTGAATACGAAAAAATCAGGTTTGACAGAGCCTTCAGTTTGGAGAGGCTCTCCGAATTGACCGCAATCTGCGTGGCCGATCTGGAGCATCTGAATCCCTCGATCAAGAGAGGGAATGTCCCGGCGACCCACCGCAGCATGGAGGTAAAAATCCCCAAATCCAAGGCATTGTTTCTGAAGGAAAATCTCGCCTGGATCGGTGATTCCCTGGGCAGCCAGCCGTCGATCTTGCTGGCATCCTACGATTCTCCCACGCTCGTTCCGGTCGAAAGAGCCGTGGCGGCCACGAATTCGGGAAGAATCGCCTACCGCGTGAAATCCGGCGACGTCCTGGGATCAATTGCCTCCAAGCATGGCGTGAGCGTCACCCAGGTGAAAGAATGGAATGATCTCAGCTCAAATCTGATCAAAGTGGGCCAGACGCTGTACATCTACAGCGGGAAGGCCCCTGCATCCGAAAGCCTTGCGGACAATTCATCCGATACCGGCCAAAAAACCTACACCGTCAGGCCCGGCGATTCGCTTTGGATCATTTCCCAGAAGCACTCCCTCTCGGTGGACCACATCAAGCGGCTGAACAACCTCAACTCCAACAACATCAAGCCCGGCCAAAAGCTGATCATCGGATAGCCGGTTTTTTTTGTTTTCTTTGGCATCGGTCAACTCATTTAAAGTTATTTAACTCAATGATTAATTTCCGAAAATGGGAAAGACTCGCTTTTAGTCGTTAACTTGGGACACAGCTTAAACAAGACAACTATGAAAGCGCTATCCTACATCACGCTTATTGTGTTTTCTGCCTTCCTGATTTCATGCGGTGAAGACGGGAAAGGCGGCCTCAGTGACAATGCCAAGCCAAAAGCCCGCGGATCCATCGGCGAGATTGTGTTGGCCATTGATTCCGCAAAATGGGCCGGCCCGGTTGGGGATGAATTGAGGGAGATCTTCGAGGCAGACTTGCCCGGAATGCTGCGCTCAGAGAGCATGTTCAAGGTGCATCGCGTGGATCCCAGGGCGATGACCCGGATGCTGAAAATGTACACCAACCTGATCTATGTCACGACCTTTGACGACAAAAAGGGCGGCAGCCAAACCATCAATGCCCAGTTTAGCAAAGAGTCAAAAGAAAGGGCATCAGCCGATCCAAGCCTCTATTCCCTCCGGATGGAAGATGAATATGCCACCGGCCAGGAGGTTCTCTACCTGTTTGGGAACACCGAGGAAGAGCTCGTCGCCAACCTAAGAAAGAATCGGGACAGGCTCCAAAACCTGTTTGAGGTAAGGGAGCGCGGCAGGTTGGAAAAACCGCTTTTTACCAGAAAAAACTCGGCTGCCGAATACGAAGCCAGGACCAAGCTCGGAATCGAGATAAAGGCTCCCGCCTCCTATCAGATCGCCAAATCGGCAGATGATTTTCTGTGGCTGCGGTCACCCTCTCCGACCGAGAGACGCCCGGACATCAGTGTCTTTTTTTACGAAACAGACTATACGTCCGAGGAGCAGACCTTTCCGGCAAACATCCAGAGTCTCAGGGATTCGGTCGTAGCCAAGCATGTGTTTGGCGATCCGGAGGATCCCAGGTCGTTTATGGTGAGCGAAAAACAAATTCCGCCCGCCTTCCGAAACATGGTGATTAATGATAATTTCACAGTTGAAATCAGAGGCACCTGGAAAACCAACAACCTCAGTATGGGAGGCACTTACCTCGGGTACCTCATGGTGGATCCGGCAAAAGGCAAATTGTACTACATGGAAGGATTCGTCTATTTCCCCAATGAAATGCACCGGGACGCGCTCCGCGAGATTCAGGCCATTTTGCTCAATACGAACGTAAGTTGGAAGGAAAACCAGGGTGCATGACCTATTTCCCCCCAAATATGACTATCAAAATCAGAAAAGAGGACGCGTTAAATTACCACAGCCAGGGCTCTCCCGGAAAAATCGAAGTAATCCCCACCAAGCCGGTTTCAAGCCAGATCGACCTCGCACTGGCATACTCGCCCGGAGTCGCAGAGCCCTGCAAGGAAATCGCCGCTGACCCTGAAAACAGCTACAAATACACCGCAAAAGGCAACCTCGTGGCCGTCATCTCCAACGGCACGGCAGTGCTCGGCCTGGGCGACATCGGCGCCGCGGCATCCAAGCCGGTGATGGAGGGCAAAGGCGTCCTTTTCAAAAAATTTGCCGGAATCGATGTCTTCGACCTGGAAGTCGACGAGAAAGACCCAAAAAAACTCATCCAGATCATCAAGTCCCTCGAGCCTACTTTTGGGGGAATCAACCTGGAGGACATCAAAGCCCCCGAGTGCTTTGAGATCGAGCAGACGCTCAAGCAGGAGATGAACATCCCGGTGATGCACGATGACCAGCACGGCACGGCCATCATTTCCGGGGCCGCGCTGATGAATGCCCTGGACATCGTGGGCAAAAAAATCGGCGACATCAAGCTGGTGGTGAGCGGCGCGGGAGCGGCGGCCATTTCCTGTCTGAGATTCTATGTCAGCCTGGGTGTAAGCAAAGAAAACATCATCGCCTGCGACAAAGACGGGGTGATCCGCACCGACCGCCAGGACCTCTCTGACATCCACCGGGAATTTGCCACCTCCAAAGACATCCACCATATCCGGGAGGCCTTGCCCGGAGCGGATGTCTTTTTGGGCCTTTCGGCGGGGAATATCATTTCCCAGGAAATGATCTTGTCCATGGCACCGGATCCCATCGTATTTGCCCTGGCCAATCCTGACCCGGAGATCCCCTATGACTTGGCCGTTGCCACCCGAAAAGACGTGATCATGGCCACCGGCCGATCCGACCATCCCAACCAGGTCAACAACGTCCTGGGATTCCCCTACATCTTCCGCGGGGCACTGGACGTGAGAGCCACCGTGATCAACGAGGAAATGAAGCTGGCGGCAGCCCAGGCAATTGCCAAGCTTGCCAAAGATCCCGTTCCGGAGATTGTCAACAAGGCCTACGGAGATTCCAACCTGGCTTTTGGGAGGCTTTACCTGATTCCAAAACCGGTCGATCCGAGGCTCATTACCACCATTGCCCCGGCTGTGGCCAAGGCTGCCATCGCTTCCGGCGTGGCCAAAAAACTCATCCACGACTGGGAAGCCTACGAGCTCGACCTCCAAAAGCGAATCGGCATCGATCAGCGGCTGATGTCAATCGTGATCGGGCGAGCCAAAAAGGACCCGAAACGGGTGGTCTTCGGTGAGGCTGACAATCTTAAAATCCTAAAAGCTGCCCAGACCTTACGCGATGAAAAAATCGCCCTGCCGATCCTGCTCGGCAACCGGGAAAGAATCCTGGAACTGATCGAAGGCAACGCGCTCGATCTGAAGCAGGCGACCATCATCGATCCGGTGGAGGAGCATACGATGATCGAAAAATTCGCCAAGATCCTCTACAAAAAGCGCCAGCGCAAAGGCATGACCCTCTTCGATGCAAAACGGCTGGTGAGGGAGCGGAACTACTTCGGTGCCCTGATGGTGGAGACGGGGTCTGCGGATGCCTTTATCTCCGGCTTGACGCGGGACTATCCCAAAACCATCCTGCCGTCCCTCCACACCATCGGAGTCAAAGAAGGCGTAAACCGGGTGGCGGGGATGTACATCATGAACACCCCAAAAGGCCCCTATTTCCTGGCTGATGCCACGGTCAACGTGAACCCGACCGCCGAGGAGCTCTGCGATATCATCGGGCTGACCGCCAATGCCGTGAAGTTTTTCAACATGGAGCCAAAGATTGCCCTGCTTTCCTATTCCAACTTTGGCTCCGCCCAGGGAGAAATCCCCGCCAAGATGGCCAAGGCCACGGATTTGGCCAAAGCGAAATACCCGGATCTGATCATCGAAGGCGAAATGCAGGCCAACGTCGCCCTCAATCAGGAGATCCAGCGGGAAGTCTATCCTTTCTCCAAATTGGCAAAGAACGCCGTCAACACCCTGATTTTCCCCGATCTTGCGTCCAGCAACATTGCCTACAAGCTCCTGGCTGAACTTGGAAACGCAGAGGCCATCGGACCGATCCTTTTGGGAATGAACAAGCCCGTCCACATCCTCCAGTTGGGCAGCTCCATCCGTGAAATCGTAAACATGGTAGCCATCGCCGTGGTGGATGCCCAATCTTCCGAAGGAATCCTATGATCGCCTACCTGAGTGGCAAGCTGGTATTCAAAGACCCAACCTATGTCATCATCGACGTGGGCGGGGTTGGCTACCAGATAAAGATATCGCTTCAGACTTTCAGCAAGATCAAAGATGAGGAGCACATCCGGCTCCTCACCTTCCTGCATATCAAGGAAGACGCCCATACCCTGTACGGCTTCAGGGAAGAATCCGAAAAGAAGCTTTTTCTCCATCTGATTTCGATCAACGGCGTCGGCCCAAATACCGGCCTGATGGTGCTTTCCTCCCTGAGCACAGAGGAGATCGAGCATGCGATCCTGTCGGGGGATGTGGCTACCATCCAGGCTGTCAAAGGCATCGGCGTCAAAACCGCCCAGCGGATCATCCTGGAGCTGAAGGACAAGGTCGGAAAATCGGGCTCCGGAGAAATGGCCACACCGCTTGGATTCCTGAAACCCGGCAATAAAATCCGCGAGGAGGCGTTACAAGCCTTGATTACTTTAGGGTTCCCCAAGGCTGCGGCAGAGAAAAATATCAATCTGGTGCTCAAAAAAACCAATGCGGAAATTTCCTTAGAAGATTTAATTAAAGCATCTTTAAAGACACTATAATTTGAAGCTGGATTGAACTTTCAGGAGTTACTGACTTTCTACAGAAGCGAATTTAGAAGTCACGGGCCTGTTTTTGTTTTCCTGTTGGCCTTACTATTTGCAATTTCGCCTCTCAATGCACAACAAGTTGCAGTAGATAGTACCCAATCCCGTATTGATTCCCTAAATATCCGCAGGCTGTCCCCCTCATTTTTGCTTTGGCAAAACATGAGAACCAATCCGCTGAACCCCAGCCATAACCCTTTTCTCCAGCCCAGATCCCCGTTTATACCTGCCTCTCCCATAGACCGGGAGATCAAAGTCCTGATAGATTCCACGCTGAAATACAACATCGTGGACCAACTCGATACCAGCCGCCTGGGAAATGAGCAGGAATACGATTTCGACAAATTTTCCCAGTTGCAGGAATACCGCGTCCGGCAGGACTACTGGAGATCCCGTGCCCGGGGAATGGACGGGGAAAGTGCCGTGCAAGGCAGAAGCCTCATCCCGCCGCTCACGGTGAGCCCATCCTTTGACCGGATCTTCGGCGGCAGCGACATCAACATCGTCCCCACCGGATATGTCAATCTGGATTTTGGAGCCATTTTTCGACGGGTGGACAATCCTACCCTGCCCATCCGCCAGCAACAAAACGGCGGCTTCAATTTCCAGCAGCAAATCCAGATGGCCGTCAACGGCTCACTGGGCCAAAAGATGAAGATTGCCGCAAATTTTGACTCCAACAATTCCTTCGATTTTCAAAACCAGCTCAAGGTCGAATACGACGGGTTTGAAGAAGACATCCTTCAGTCCATCGAGATCGGCAACGTGAGCATGCCGATCCAAAACCGGCTGATTCAGGGAGCCCAAAACCTCTTTGGCGTAAAAACCCAGATGCGCTTTGGAAAGCTGAATGTCACGGCGGTGGCTTCCACACAGCGGGGACGACGGGACAACCTGGTGATCGATGCCAACGGCCAGGGCAGATCCTTTGACATCCAGGCTTCGAAATACGACGAAAACAGGCACTTTTTTCTTGCCCACTTCTTCCGGGACAACTACGAACGCTGGCTGCGCGGCTTGCCCCAGGTGCTTTCGGGCATTACCGTCACCCGCATCGAGGTGTACATCATGAACCGGGCGACCAACACAAAAACCCTGAGAAACTTTGCCGCATTCATGGATTTGGGAGAAGGCAGGGTGATCTATAACCCGACCAATCCATCCATCGGGCCGGGAAATCCCAGCGCGCCCGCCGGCAACGAGGCCAACCTGCTCTATTCCAACATTGCAAACAATTCCTCCTTCAGACCCTTTGACACGGGATCCAGAGCCATGGAATCCACACTGGGGATCAGAAAAGGGGTGGATTTTGAGCAGATCAACGGGGCGAGAAAACTGGAACCAACCGAGTACTTCTTCAATCCCCAGCTCGGATATCTTTCGCTTTTCAGAAGGCTGCAAAACGATGAAGTCCTGGCCGTTTCCTTTGAATACACCCACAACGGGCAGGTGTACAAAGTCGGAGAGCTCACCGAAGACTACCAAGCCCGTGCCGAGGATGAGCTCATCTTCCTGAAAATGCTCCGCCCGACGCGGATCAACCCGAAAATCCCCACCTGGGATTTGATGATGAAAAACGTGTACAGCCTCAATGCAAGCCAGATCCTGCGGGAGGGCTTTCAGCTTCAGATCATCTACCGGGATGACCGAACCGGCTTGGACAACCCCTCCCTCCTGGAAGGTGCCAACGTAAAAGACAAGCCGCTGATCCGCTTGACGGGACTGGACAACCTCAATCCCCAAAACGACCCGGCACCGGACGGAAACTTCGACTTTATCGAAGGCCTGACCATGCTCTCTGACCGGGGCTTGCTGATCTTCCCCGTCCTGGAGCCCTTTGGATCCAATCTTGAGAAAAATTTCCTTCCCAATGAGCTGGTCTTCAAGGACAAGTATGTCTATGACACGCTCTATCGGACCACCCAAGCGGATGCAGAGCTCGTCACCAGGCTCAACAAGTATTTCATCAAGGGAAGGCTCACCGCCGGTTCAGCCAGTGAGATCCAGTTGCCGGGCCTGAATATCGCCCCCGGATCGGTGATCGTGCAGGCAGGGAATATCCCCTTGACCGAAGGCGTTGACTTTACGATCGACTACAACGTGGGCCGTTTGGTGATCATCAACGACGCCATCCTGCAGTCCGGCAAACAGATCAATGTCAGCTTCGAAAAGGCAGATCTGGTATCATTCCAGACCAGGAGTCTGGTGGGTACGAGGCTGGACTACGCCGCCAGCAAAAAACTCAACATCGGCGGCACCTTCATGTACCTCAACGAGCGGCCGAACGTGACCCGAATCGCCACCGGAAACGAGACGCTGAGGAATAGTCTCTGGGGCTTGGACGTGAACTTCAACGACGAATCCCGCTGGCTTACCAAGCTTGCCGATGCCTTGCCTTTCACCAATACCAAAGAGAAATCGCTGGTCCAGTTCAATGCCGAATTTGCCCATCTGATCCCAGGCACCTCCAATACAGTCGATGGCGACCCGGCTTCCTACATCGATGATTTTGAGGCGGCCGTCACGCCGTTTTACCTCGGTGCCGCTGCCAACCAAAGCTGGAAACTTTCCTCCACGCCCAAGACGCCCGGCAATCGATTTGACCTCAGCAGCCAAACCGAAGACAATCTCGGAAACACCTACCGAAGAGCCAGACTCGCCTGGTACAACATCGACAACATCTTCTACCGGGAAAATGGCCCCGGCGTCCCAACCAACCTGACTCCCCAGGACAAACGCAATCACTATGTGAGAAGGGTAGTACCTCAGGAAATCTTCAAAAATCAGGACCGGGATGTCATCATCGTCCCCCAACCGCTCTTTGAACTGGCCTTTTTCCCGAGTGAACGGGGCATGTTCAACTACAATCCAAACCTTGATTTTGACGGGCTGCTGCCCAATCCCCGGCTGAACTACGGGGGGATTACCCGCGCCATCACCACGGAGGTTGACTTTGACCGGACCAATATCGAATACGTCGAATTCTGGCTGCTGGATCCGTTCATCTCCGGGGAAAACGGAAAGGTGCTGGACGGGATCTTCAACGAAAACAACACCACGGGCGGCAAGCTCTTCATCAATCTGGGCGACATCTCCGAAGACGTGATGAAGGACGGCTCCCATGCTTTCGAAAACGGACTTCCCGCAGACGGCGATCCTTCCAACACCGGCCAGAATGAATGGGGAAGGATCACCAGAGAGCAGTTTCTGATCCCGGCTTTTGACAATTCCGAATCCTCCCGGCCCAACCAGGATGTGGGCTTGGACGGATTGAAAAACCAGGACGAACAGGCTTTTTTCCAAAGCAGGTTTCTGGACAGGCTGAATGTATCCCAGCAGGCCAGAAACACCATCTTACAGGACGTGTCGGCGGATGCTTTCCAGTATTACCTCGACGACAAATTCGACGAGGCGAACATCAAGATCCTGGAGCGCTACAAAAAATTCAACGGAATGGAAGGCAATACGCCCGCGGCATTGGACCACAGCCTTCCCTATACTCCGTCCGGCGGCAACACGCCCGACAACGAGGACCTCAACAGCGACAACACCATCAATGAGCTCGAAAACTACTACGAATACGAGATCGACCTCAGACCCGGGCAACTGAACGTCGGGGAAAACTACATCGTGGACAAGGTCACCAACTCCGAAGGCGGAGATGAGGTCAGTTGGTACCTGTTTCGGATTCCCGTCCGCCAGCCTGACCGCGTCGAGGGAGAGATCACCGGGTTCAAATCCATCCGCTGGATGCGGACCTACCTGACGGACTTTCAACAGCCGGTGGTACTGCGAATGGCGGAGTTTCGTATGGTCGGCAGCCAATGGCGGGTTTTCCAGGAATCCCTGTATGAAAAGGGGTTTTCCGAAATCCCCGAGCCCGACATTTCCAATATCGTGGTGGACGTGGTCAATATCGAGCAAAACTCCCAGGGCAATGACAAGCAAAGCCCCTATGTCCTGCCTCCCGGCATCAATCGGGACCGGGACAATACCTCCACGGTGGAAAGAAGGCTGAACGAGCAGTCCCTGCGGATCTGCGTGGAGGATCTGGCTCCAAAAGATGCCCGCGCGGTGTTCAAAAACCTCAACTACGACCTGGTCCAGTATGAGCGGATCAAGATGTTTTTTCATGCCAACAGTGCAGACGCGCAGGACGGAGAGGTGACCGCTTTCCTGAGGCTGGGGACAGACTATACGGACAACTATTACGAAATCGAAGTTCCGCTCTATATCTCTCCCTTGGGCACCAATGACGCCAGGACCGTATGGCCGCTGGAAAATGAAATCGACATCGCCATCCAGGAAATCGTCGGGGTAAAGGTAGACCGTGACAACAGCCACTCTCCGCTCAACCTGCCTTTTTCGAATACCATCCGGCAGTACAAGGTGACTGTGGTGGGGCGGCCCGAACTGAGCATGGTACAGGGGATGATGATCGGCGTGAGAAATCCCGGAACCGGAATCGGCTCGTCCAAGACCCTCTGCCTATGGGCAAATGAGCTTCGGGTGACAGGCTTTACCAAAAACAACGGCTGGGCCGCCAACGCCTTCCTGAACGCGAAAATCGCGGATCTCGCCGTGGTATCCGCATCCGTTCGCCACAATTCCATCGGGTTCGGGGGACTGGAAACCAAACTCTCACAAAGAGCCCGCCAGGCTACGACCCAATACGACATCTCCACCAACGTGGAAGCGAACAAACTGCTCCCCGAAGCTTTGGGAGTGAGCATTCCGGTATATTTCTCCATAGAAAACTCCAGCACCCGACCCGAATACGACCCACTCAATCCCGACGTGCCCTTTGAGGTGGCATTGGGAAAATTTGAAACCGATGCGCAGCGGGACGAATACCGGGACATCGCGCTGGACCAGCTCAACAGGAGAAACCTCAGCTTCAACAGCGTGCGGAAAATCAAAAGAAATGCCGACTCACCCAACCGGTTCTACGACCTTTCCAATCTTGCCTTCTCCTACGCCGTGGGCTCAGTCACCCAAACCAACGCACATATTCAGAACTACCACTTCAAAACCAACCGGGGAAACGTCACCTACAGTTTCCAGCCCAAGGAATTGAGGATTTCGCCTTTCCAAAACAAGGAAGGCATGACCTCCCCCTACTTGCGGCTGCTGAAGGATTTCAACCTAAACCTCGCCCCCACCCTTTTCCTGGCAAGGCTGGATGTGGACAGGAGATTCCTGAGATCCCAATACCGCAACGATCAACTGGGCACCTCGGGCGTAGATCCGCTTTTCCAAAAATCCTTCTTCATGAACCGGTCCTTCACCGCCAATTGGGATCTTTCCAATAGCCTGAGGGTGGATTTCACCTCCAGGGCAAGTGCGATTGTGGATGAGCCGGAGGGGGATTTGGATACCGAGGCCAAGCGTGACTCCGTGAAATACAATGCCTGGAGATTTGGCCGGACGACCAACTACAACCACGTGTTATTGGTCAACTATTCCATTCCGCTCAGCAAGCTCCCCGTGACAGACTGGATCCAGACGGACTACAAATACATCGCTTCCTATACCTGGCAGACCGGGTCAATCGGCCAAAAAGACACGCTTGGAAACGCAATCTTCAACACCCGGGACCAAAGTCTGACGGGCAAGCTCGACCTGATCAAACTTTACAACAAAAACAAAAAACTGGCGGCACTGAATGCCCCCAAACGTCCGGCAATACCGGGAAGGACACCGACGGCCGAGGACACCATCGGGACGCCTTTCAGCAACCGGCTGATGAAATTCCTGATGATGACCAAGGAAATCACCTTCTTCTACGGCGTGATCGAAGGGACTTTCCTGCCAGGCTACATGCCAAATACCGGGCTTTTGGGAATGGACAAAGCCTGGAACAACCCAAGTTGGGCCTTCGTCTTTGGCAGCCAAAACCCCAACCTCCGGTACGACCTGGCCCAAAACGGGCAAATCGCCCCCAGCTCGGAGCTGACGCAGACCTTCAAGCAAAACCGGGCGATGACCCTGAGGCTGACCGGAATCCTGGAGCCGATCCAGGACTTCCGGGTGACGCTCGAAGCCCGAAAACGTGAAATCGGGGACTATCAGGAGATCTTCAGAAACTCGATGGAAAATCCCGGAGACTATCAGACCATAAGCCCGAACAGGCTCAGCTCCTATTCCATCACCACCATTATGCTGGGAACTTCCTTCAGAAAAGACGACTCCCAAAACAACTCGCCGCTGTTCACCAACCTGGAAAACTACCGGGCCATCATCAAGTCCAGACTGGACGGAGAGGCGGCAGCCGACGGGCAATACGGACTAAACGGACAGGACGTGCTGATCCCGTCTTTCCTGGCAGCATACCTTGGAAAAGACCCGAATGAAGTCAAGCTCAACCCGTTTCCCAAAACTCCCCTGCCCAACTGGAGACTGGACTACCGGGGCCTCTCCCGACTCAAGGGCCTGAGCGACAAGTTCAGCAGCATCAACGTCACCCATAGCTATACCTCGACCTACGACGTCAGCAACTTTTCCAACTCCCTCCAATACCAACAGGGGCTGGAGCTGTACAATACCCTCCAGGAAATCCAGAGGCCCAGCATCACCAACGACGACGGCCAGTTTATCCCGGTTTACATCCTGAATGACGTGATTCTCAGCGAGCGCTTTGCTCCGCTCATTGGCTTGGATCTGATGACCAAAAGCCGTCTGAATGTGAATGTCAACTACAACCGGGAGCGGACCTTGGGAATGAACTTTTCAAACTCCCAGGTGACCGAACAAAAAAGCAGCGATTTCGGATTTACCCTGGCCTATACCAAAGCCGGTGTCAAGGTGCCTTTCAAGATTCAGGGAAGCCAGAAAGTGCTGAAAAACGACCTGCAACTGCGGCTCGACTCCAAGGTGGTGGATGTCCGCCAGGTGCAGCGGAAAATCGAAGAAGGCAGCACCGTGACCAACGGAAACCTCAACATGCAGATCAGGCCAACGATCGGCTATGTGATCAACCAAAACCTGAACCTGACCCTGTATTTTGAGCGGACAATCAACGAACCCCGCGTCACCACCGCCTATCGAAGGGCCTCGACGGCTTTTGGCGGGCAGTTGAGATTTAATTTATCCCAATAGATTTCAATCTCGGCCGATTCCTTTTATTTTTGGTCCTTCTAATCGAACCAATCATGAATTTTCCGCAAGAACTAAAGTACACCAAAGACCACGAGTGGGTCAAAATCGAAGGGGACGTAGCCACCATCGGCATTACCGAGTTTGCCCAAAAAGAACTGGGGGACATCGTCTATGTCGAGGTAGAAACTGTGGGCGAAACGATCGAAGCCGGTGAGGTTTTTGGGACTGTGGAAGCCGTCAAAACCGTCTCGGATCTGTTTATGCCCGTGACCGGAGAGATCCTTGAATTCAACGACGAGCTGGAATCCTCCCCCGAATTGGTCAACGAATCCCCTTACGAATCCGGCTGGATGGTAAAGGTCAAAATCCTGGGCGGCACCCCCGGTGATCTTTTGGATGCGGCGGAATACGCCGAATTGGTTGGAGCTTAATCAGGGTTAGTTGAGGGTTTTTCTCGCGGTTTCCTGGATGCTGGTACTGGCACTGGCCATGCTCACCCCGGGAACCAAGCTGCCCGACGTTGACCTGTTTGATTTTCAGGACAAGGCGGTACACCTGGTTTCGTTTTTCCTTCAGGGCTATCTATGGAGCGGTGTGGGAGTCAAGAAAAACCAGGTCTCAGCCAAAAACCCGAGAATCTGGCGGAATTTCATCCTTTTTGGGATCCTTTGCGGGGTTGTCCTGGAGTCGCTGCAACAATTTATTCCCTTTCGGTCGTTTGAATCAATGGACATGATTGTCAACGGGCTAGGTGCCAGTTTGGGGTTGTTGGGCTATTTAAAATGGCCATCCATTAAATACATTTTGGAATAATCTCCAATAATCCTTACACTTGTTATTCAGATTTCGAAAAGATTAACCTGTAAAAAAACAATTTCACCATGGAAGCAAAAAAGTCTCCAAAAGCTGATCTGACCAGGACAGTTGGTATGTTTACCAACCTTGGTTTGGCAGTAGCTGTTGGGCTTACACTTGTGGCTTTCGAATATAAGTCATTCGACGACTCAGGCCTCAAGGATCTGGGCCCCGTGGCTGACAACTTCGAAGAGTTGCTTGATGTGCCTATCACAGAACAGCCACCTCCACCACCCCCACCTCCACCGATGGAACAGCCTGTGATCCAGGAGATTCCCGATGAGGTGAAGATCGAGGACAAAATCGAAGTAAACTTCGATGTGGACGTGAAAGAAACCACGGTCATCAAAGAGGTAGTCATCGCCGAAGCTCCAGTTGAAGAGAAAGCGGACGAAATCTTCGACGTGGTAGAAACTCAACCGAACCCTCCGGGCGGTATGGCAGGCTGGAACCAATACCTTTCCAAAAACCTGAAGTACCCAACCCAAGCGAGAAGGATGGGCATCGAAGGCACCGTAATCGTGGTATTCGTAATCAACACTGACGGATCTATCCAAGACGTGGAAGTCTTGAGAGGTATCGGCGGGGGTTGCGACGAAGAAGCGGTGAAGGTAGTACGGGAAGCACCCAAGTGGGAACCCGGCAAGCAAAGAGGCCGTCCGGTTCGTACCCGTATGAGGCTTCCGATTCGATTCAAGCTTAGCTAAGAAATACAGACCCGAGAAATCGGGTCTTTTTTTTGTCTTGGTTTTAACAACTTTTCAGATAGTTAAAAAACGTTAGAGAAATAGTGATTTCCGTGTCCTTTGGGTAATTTTTATCAACCAAAACGCTAACAACCATGGAATCAAAAAAGAACGACCGGGCCGACCTTCGCAGATGGTATGGTGCCTTTTTCAACCTTGGGCTGGCTATCGCAGTCGGCGCAGTATTGGTGGCTTTCGAATGGAAAGCCAAAGAGGAAAAGCCGCTGCTGGAACTCCCACGCGGTGCTGCAGCATGGGACACGGAGATCATCCCGATCACGGTTCAGACTCCCCCGCCGGCAAAAGCCCCGCCGATCGCGCCGCCTGAGATCACGATCGTGGATGATGACATCAAGATCGACGAGCTGTTCACGCCCGATCTCAATCTACCAGGGGACAAGCCGATTCCGGCAATCAGGCTGGAGGGGCCACCGACAATGGAAATTGCTGACGAAATCTTGGATTTCACGGAAGTTCAGGCCCAGTTTCAGGGAGGAATGGAGGCATGGTATACCTATCTCCGAAGCAATCTCACCTATCCCAAACAGGCCCAAAGGCTTGGAGTCGAAGGCACGGTATTGTTGAGATTTGTGGTCAATACCGACGGCAGCATCCAGGATGTCGAAGTAGTCCGCCCGATTGATCCCAGTTTGGACAAAGCGGCGATGGATGCAATCCTCAATTCCCCCGTATGGAAAGCGGCGCGACATCATGGCAAGCCTGTAAGGTCCAGGATGACGATCCCGATCAAATTCAAGCTTAACTAAACCAACTGACTTTTGGGAGAAAAAGCCCGCATCCTTGGTGCGGGCTTTTTCTTTGGGCTCAAGCGAGATGATGATTGATGTTTCGCCCGAAAAGAGAATTGCTCGGTTCGCACAACTCAGTATGGACAAAGAAAAAGGGGATTGTCTCCCCTCATCTAGATCACATTCAGCGACTGCTCCTTGATTTTTTCGAGCTCATCCTTCATCAGGATGACATGCTTTTGAATCTCGGCGTCATTGGCCTTGGAGCCGATCGTGTTAATCTCCCTTCCGATCTCCTGGCTGATAAATCCCAGCTTTTTGCCCTGACTGACTTCCTCCCGCATCGATTTCATGAAGTAATCCAGGTGGGTTTCCAGCCTGACCAGCTCCTCGGTGATGTCGATCTTTTCGAAGTAGTAGATCAACTCCTGCTCAAAACGGTTGGCATCAAAAGAGTTCTCATCCATCCACTGTGCAAAATGGTTTTTGATCCGCTGCTGAATTCTTTCCTTCCGAACCGGCTCCTCGGCTTTCACTCGCTGAAAAGCCGACCGGATTACCTGAATACTTTCTTCAAGTTTCGCATACAGCGATGCCCCTTCGTCCTTTCTGAAACCGTCACACTTCTTGAGCGCTTCCTGCAACACTTCCCTCACCTGACCCCAGTCATCGTTTTCCTCTCGCTCCGCCGGAACTGAATTGATCACATTGGGAGCCTGCAGCGCCAGCTTAAACAAATCGGAAGGTTTCTCTCCGACTAGCTCTGCCAAGCTTTTGAACTCTTCGAAGTAGGTTTTGAATAACTCCTGATTAATGGCAACCGGCAGACTTTGACTTCCTTTAGCCACAAAGTCAATCAATACGTTGACCTTGCCGCGATCTAAAATACCCTGGACAACGGACCGGATTTCCGGTTCCTTATCAGAAAACTGCCTGGGGCTTCGAATGGATAAATCCAAAAATTTTGAGTTGAGCGAACGAACTTCGATCTGAATCATCATTTGCTCATTCTCAAATCCGGCTACTCCAAAGCCGGTCATTGACTTGATCATAAATTGGGGGTGTATTAGAAATTGTAACCCAAAGTAAAGTAAAACTTCAGATCTTCGGTCTCATAATTTCGGATTGGCCGCGCCATGTCGAATTTGACGTAGTAGTTGAGCAAGACAGTCCTCAACCCTGCTCCGTAGCTTTGCAGCCAGGGATTGTTGAAGTTGTTC
The DNA here is from genome assembly GCA_964530015.1 of uncultured Limnohabitans sp. Classification (GTDB taxonomy): domain Bacteria; phylum Bacteroidota; class Bacteroidia; order Cytophagales; family Cyclobacteriaceae; genus Algoriphagus. The sequence continues at coordinate 28,939 of CAZGYC010000011.1, forward strand.
AGCACGATCACAAAAGGCGAGCCTTCGGTATTGATCACCTCCGTGTTTTGGTCGTTCACACGCTCCCAAGGCGCGGATTCGTTCCATGCGGAGCCGATGTCATAGAATCCCACCAACTGAAAATTGCGGACAAAATTGGAGGTGATATTCCCCCTGGTCAGATAGGAGAACAGCGGGATTCTCAGTTCGGTGGAGAAGGTGATCACCTTGTTTCCCCTGATCTCGTCGTAGTCATAGCCCCTCAGATCGACAAAATCCGCAAACAGGATATTCGAGTTTTCGACTCCGTTCGGATTGCGTATGGGAGAAGGCTCCGGCCTGTTGGATGGAGGACTGTAAAATTCATTGAAGAGCCAGTTGTCCATGCCTCCTACCAGATAGTCCTGCGGGTTGTTCCCCATAAAAGAACCCACATAGAGCTTGGATGCCAAGGTGATGTTTTTGTGGATTTTCTGGTAGTTTCTCAGATCGAGATAGAAATTGCTGAACGAACGCTCGCCGTGGTTCAGCCCCTGATAGTGCATGAAGCCAACTTTGCCCCGCACCCCGGTAAACGAATACAGGCCCATCGGCTCGGTGCGGTCATAAACGAATTCGACCCTGCCTCCGAGGTAGTTGATATCAAAGCGGTTTTGCTCGGGAACCTGGCCATAGATCAGTGAGTCCGAATTGAGATTGAAGTACTGGGACTTCGCTACCAAGGGGGCGGCATAGATCCTTGAATTGACGTTGAGCGGATAGGAGACCCCGGTTTCCACTTGGGTCAGCACGTACTTTTGAAAATAGATGTCACTTTCCGACACCCGGATGGTCTTCCGGTCAAATCTGCCCCTGAAGTCCAGCCGGCTTTTCAGGTATTCGTATTCAAACCAGATATCTCCGCCCGAATTGAAATCCAAAGCGGTCATGATCCCTCCCGTAAACACGTGGTTGTCGAGGATGTCGGTCATCTTTCCGTCCAGGTTGATCCCAAATCCACGCAATGGATCCACCACAAACCGGGTGTTGATGTAGTTGGTGAAAAACTGGGGTTCCATCTTTCTGGGGCCTGAAACCCGCTTTTGCAAAGCCTGTCTTCGAAAGGTCTCCAGGAGGTTGGCCCGGTTCAGCTCCGGCTTGGCGGCCTGAGTCCGCGGCACGGTGTCAAAGGTGTAGTTTTCGGTATTGATCCCGGTCCTGGACTCAAAGCGCAGGCGGTCCAGATTGATGGAAGAGGTCTTGTTTGTGGCCGTGGTGTCCACAGTCGGCAGTTGTTGGGCTTCCGGGGCAGTGGCAGGAGCCGGAGCAGGTTGGGCGGCATTGGTCCTGGACTCCAGCAAGCGACGCGCGGCGAGGCGTTCATTCAGGTCTTTAGCCTGGGCCAGTTGAATCCTCGGAGTGCTGGGGGTAAACTGGTCGGCACCGCTGTAACCTTCCACAAACAGGTGGGATTCCTTTCCGCTCCGGAGCGCATAGGCGATCCTGTTCATCCTGCTGCTGATGTCAAACACCTCGACGCTCTTGTCAAATGCCGTAATCTGGTTGGAGACCTGGTTTCCGATATTGAACCTCATCAGGTTGGTAATCCCGCTGAGATCGCTCATGTAGAGCAGCGTGTTGCTGTTCACTTTTCGGGGATTCGTGTTTCTGCTGTTGGAATTGGTCAGCTTGGTAAACATCGTCGTGTCCTTCAGCACATCTACCCGGAAAAGGTTGTATTGGTTGGGCAAAACCTTGATATCGGGGGTGGCAGTCAATACGGAGTCCGGCAATTCCGTGAAATTGGAGGAATAGACAATCACGGAATCATTCAGGAATGCGGGAGTCAGGTCGTCAAAGATATCGTTGGTGAGGCGCTTGCCCTGGCCTCTCACGTTCAGCGTATAGATATCGGTTTTGCCATTGGAAATGGCCGAAAGAACCATATTCCTCCCGGATTCATTGAAGTCCAGGCTCAGGATCTGGGTGATGTTTCTGAGGAAAATCTTGTCTTGGTTGGAGCCGTCGATGGACCGCAGCCTCAGCGTGGTAAATCCCCTTTTGAAGGAGGCAATGGCCAAATTGGCCGAGTCCCTCCAGGCGATGATCGGAGAGTACAGATTTGGCTTCAGCTCATCGTAAGTGGCCCCTCCCTGAAGCACCGTCTGCTCGGTCCCGGTGGAAAGATCCCGGACGATCACCTTGTATTTCCCGGCGTTGTTGAGCACATATCCCAGCAGCAGGCCATCCGGACTGAATTTGATATCACTGATCGCCCCGTCGACCCGTGAGGACGTCCTGGCTATAGCCGATTCGGGATTGACGTTTTTGAACGAAGAATATACCGGCTCATTTACCTTGAGGTAGTAGTTTTTCCAGTCTTCAAAAAATGCCCGGGCATTGATGCCGATGGTGTTTGCGATGCTGTTTTCCTCATTTCTGTTGATTCGGGACAGGTTGAGGATACTGGAGACATAGCGGCGACCGTACTTCTCGGCGATAAAGTTCCAGATGGACTGCCCCACCAGACCGGCTTCGATTCCGGTCAGATTCAGGATCTTGGGGTTGGAAGTCTCCCTCAGATACCGACGCATGAAGTCGTCCATCTCCCGGCTCCAGCCTTTGGCCAGAAACAAGGCCACCCCGTTGATGTACCATTCGGGAAAGTCATTGATCAGATTGGACTGAAAGGCATCGGCAACCGATGCGCCATACAGCATTTCGCGGATGATCACTTTCGACGTGGCGTAGATGATGTCTTCTTTGAACTGGTCGATGCGCCCCTTGTAGGAAACCTCCGCGATCAGCCTCGTAAATTTCGTCTGCCCGTCTTCGGAATATTTCTGCACGTTGAGGTTCAGGTTGCTTTGCAGGGCTTCCTCCGGTGAGTTGTAGATGTAGATCTTCGGCTTGGTGTAGGCGACGTAGCCGATCATCTGGGTAAGCTTGTCAAACTCCCCCTCCAGGTAGTCAATCGCCATCTTGGCGTTGGCTCCACCCCTGTCGTAATAGTAGACCTCAAAATTGTTGGAGGAATAATAATACCATTCGATCTCTTTGTGCTGCACCCGGTTTTTGCCAAATCTTTCCTGGTCAAATTGTGCCAAAGAACGGGTTGAGCTACCCAGAAAAAGAAGCAGGATCAAAAGTCGAAAGACTGTGTATCGCATTCGGATCAGAATTGATGGGTTTTAAATATACTTAAAATACCGAGCTATATCCACTTCGGCAATTATTGGCTCGGATTTTAACAAATACTGTGTCATCATTTTGCTAAAATAAGGAATCAGCGAGACACCTTTGGCTCCAAATCCATTGAATATGTAAACGCTGTCTTCCAGTGGATGTTTGCCCAAAAAGGGCTTTCGGTCTTTGGTCGCAGGCCGGATCCCTGTTTTGTGGCTTTTCACGGATTTGGCTGGAACTGTAACCAAATCCTGCAGCTTTGACAAGATCTCACTCTTGGCTGCTTCGGTTGGCCCGACCTCCAGATCATGCCAGGTATAGGTCGAGCCGACACGATAAATCCCTTTGGCCAACTGAACCCTAAAAACTCCCCTGTTGGCTATGAAATCCGGATCAAAATCCTGCTCCACTTCCAGGATCTCGCCTTTTACCGGAGCAAAGGGCAAATGGCCGAAAAACCTGCTTTTCAACGCCCCGAGGCCATTGCAATAGACCAGATTTTTGGCAAAAACATCGCCATACGCCCAACCCTCGGGGGTTTTCTCCAGCAGATTTTCGTCAAACTCTTCCTCCCTGAGCCGTTCCCCAAAATAGGCCGCCATTCCGTCCAGGCATTCGTTGCTGTCCAACCAACCCGACATACGGAGCAAGACACCGCCAAAGGCGTCCCGCATTTCCGCATGCTGGCTTTCCGTGAAAATCCGGTCGACAAACATCCCGATGGAAGGATCGCCTGAGTGTCCCATCCACTCGTTTTGCTCCTCGACCGACAGGAACGGTCGATAAATCCCCATCCGGGTCAAAAACTTCCTTCCGCTCAGTCTTTCCAGCTCTGTGTAAAAAGGCTCGATTTCGGGAAAAAGAAGCTCTGCCTTCCAGGATTTGACCATTTTTCGGCCCGTGACGGGATTGTACAGGCCCGCGGCCACACGGCTGCTTTTGTTGGATCCGGGCTGGTCAAAAAGCAAAATCCGCTGTCCCTCCCGCTCCAGTCTACAGGCCAGTGCAGTGCCTGCCAGACCCTGTCCTATGATCAAAAAATCAATTTCCATGTCCCAAATTAACCCCATTATTCATTACTTTGCTGCGATCCCGCAGACTTTTGCCATGCTTCATATCAAGTCCTTCACCTTCAATCCCTTTGAGGAAAACACCTACCTGGCCCACGACGATCAGGGAACGGCGGTTTTGATCGATCCCGGCTGCCACACGGCCATTGAGCGGAGGGAGCTGGAGGATTACGTGGTTTCCAATGGGCTGAAAGTGGTCGATTTGCTCAACACCCATTGCCACATTGACCATGTCTTGGGCAATGCCTGGGCAAAAAGGCGATTCGGGATACCGCTTTGGATTCATCCCAAGGAAGCTCCCGTTTTGAAATCCGTCGAAGTCTATGCGCCTAACTACGGATTTCAGGGCTTTGAGCCCTCAGCCGCCGAGCATTTTTTGGAAGAAGGACAGGACTTTGTGGTTGGGAAAGAAACGCTGAAGGTGCTGTTTGTGCCGGGGCATTCGCCGGGGCATGTGGTTTTTTACCATGAAGCCAGCGGTCAATGCGTCGCCGGAGACACGCTTTTCCGGGGAAGCATCGGCAGGACGGACCTTCCGGGCGGAAATCACGAGCTGCTCCTGGAAAAAATCAAATCCCGGCTTTTCACGCTCCCGACCGAGACAGTCGTCTTTCCGGGACATGGACCCGAGACAAGCATCGGATTCGAAAAAGTGTACAATCCCTTTGTGGGAGAAAAGGCGGTCTATTGAAAATCAAGGCACAAATACCGAACACATTGACGCTCCTGAATCTCCTGTTTGGAGTGGTCGGGATTGTCTGGGTACTCGACGGCCAGGTGTTGGCCGGCGCCTATTTTGTTTTGATCGCCGCCGGATTTGATTTTCTGGACGGATTTGCCGCGCGGCTGCTCAAAGTCCAAAGTGACATGGGCAAGGAACTCGACTCGCTTGCCGACGTCGTTTCGTTTGGGGTTTTGCCGGGACTGATCCTGTTTGTGATGGCCAAACCCTCCGCGGGACCGGATTCCCTGCTCCCCTATCTGACCTTGATCGTGCCGATGCTCTCCGCCTATCGGCTTGCCAAATTCAACCTGGATACCCGACAAAGCGAACGCTTTATCGGCCTTCCCACTCCCGCCAACGCGCTTTTGCTGAGCACGCTTCCTTACCTGGCACTTCAATGGCCCCTGCTCGGCGACTGGCTTTCAAATCCGATTGTTCTGGTCGGCATAGCCTGGGTCTTCGCCATTTTGCTGGTTTCGGAAATCCCCCTGATTGCCCTGAAATTCAAAAACTTTGCTTTCGCAAAAAACCGATATCGGTATATCTTGATCCTGCTGAGTCTGGCGATTTTTGCGAGCCTCCAGTTGGCAGGCATTCCACTGGTGATTTTGGCGTATATTGGTCTTTCTGTGATCGAAAATGCAACGGGAAGTGAATGAGGAAAAACATTGCGGCATGGACTCTTTTGCTGGTTTTTGGCCTTTGGGCGGGGCTTGCCCAAGCCTTGGCCCAATCCTTTCGGTTCCAGGTCAAGGAGCAGGGCGTTTACCGAATCTCCGCTGGTCAGGCCGCGGCGCTGGGCTTTAGCCGGCTTTCCGAGGTCAGCATTTTTGGCTTTCCGGGGATGCTCCCCCAAAAACTCGACGCTGCCCAGTTGGAATTGCTGGAAATCCCGGCAATGGAGCTGGACGGAAACCTGTATTTCTTTCTCTCCGGCCCAAACACCCTCGGCTATTCGGCCGAAGGATTGACTTACTCACACCATCTTTTTTCGGACTCCCTGAGCTTCCTGGTCGCAAGAAATGAAACGCCACGCCGAATCGAAGAGAGGCCGGCAGATCCGCAGACCGCCAGTCCCGATCAGGTCTGGTACAGCTTCACCACGTTCAAAGCGGAAAAAACCAACCTCCTCAATTCGGGAAGGACCTGGTACTCGGATCCCATCCGCCAGGGACAGAGTCTGAACGTCAGCCTAAACCTGAACACCGAATCCACGCATCCCTGGCTCCTGCACGGACGACTGATGGCGCATTCTTTTTCAGGGGCTACGATGCGGGTGCTTTCGGGCGATCACCTGTTTGGGGAGGTCGCTTTCAGTCCGGTTCCAAACTCCACCTACGGAGTCAAGGGCAGGGAAGAGTCCTTCGGCTGGGAGATCAGTCCCGGACACTCGCTTTCCCAGATTCGGTTTACTTTTCAGGGGACGGGATCCGAATCGGCCGGATACCTGGACTATCTGGCAGTGGGCGTTCCTTTCGAAAATTCCGGCCTGCCGGAGGGTGTTTTCGAATCGGCCGAAGCGCAGCGTCTGGCCTTGCCCCAAAGCCTCCAAACCTGGGAAATCAGCGATTTCTTCAATCCGGCAGCGATAAACCCCGCCACAGGCAACAGTGCCTTGGGCAAAAAGTGGGTGGTCTTTTCACGGGAAAAAGCCACCGAAATCAGCCAGTTCGAAGCGGCCTCACTTGGCCTGAGAGCCATGACGGCTTCGCCGGAATTGCTCATCATCACTTCCCCGTCTTTGCTTTCCTCCGCCCACAAGCTCCGAAACCACAAAGCAACCCGGGGAATTGAAACCCTGGTGGTCACCAACGAGGAAATCTACGGGTCATTTGGCTATGGAAACCGGGATCTCACGGCGATCCGGGATTTCATTGCCTATGCCTATCACGCCGGCCAGAAGCTCAAAAATGTGCTGATTGTGGGCAAAGGTACATTTGACTACAAGGGAAAACTGGGCGGCAGGCCAAACCTGGTCCCGATCTACACCAGTCGGGAGAGTCTCAATCCCCTGACCTCATTCAGCTCGGATGACTATCTCGGGTTGGTGGACTTTGGCCAGGGTCAATGGGAAGAATCCCGGGAAGGCGACGAACTGCTCCAGATCGGGATCGGCAGACTGCCCGCGATCAACTTTGACGAGGCCAACGAAATGGTCGAAAAAATCATCCGCTACGAAAGCAATCCCATCCGAACTCCCAAATCCTCCACCGTGTCTTTTTTGGTGGATGACGGCGACAACAATATCCACGTCAGAGATGCAGAATCCCATGCCGGATTTTTGGCGGAACACCACCCGGTTTTTTTGCAAAACAAGCTCTACCTGGATCGTTTTGAACAGGAAAAGTCAGGGGCGAACCAGCACGCTCCCCAGGCAAAATCCGCGCTCGAAAAAACACTGGATGAGGGGACATTGTTCCTGAATTTCATCGGCCACGGAAATGCGACCACACTGACGGCTGAGGAAATCTTCCGAGTCGAAGACCTGTCCAATTGGGCCAGACAGGAGCATTTGGCACTTTGGATCACGGCCACCTGCGAATTTGGCCGACACGACAGCCCCTTTCTCCGGTCGGCTGCGGAAGAATTGCTTTCGGCCAAAGAAAAAGGAGCCGTGGCATTGCTCACGACCGGAAGGCCGGTGTTCAGCAGTGTGAATTTTTCGCTGAACACGGCGTTTATCGAGGAAGTTTTCAAAAAAAAGGACGGCCAATACCAGGACTTGGGGGAGATTTTCAAAAACACCAAAAACAAAAGCCTGAACGGTTCGCTGAACCGAAATTTTTCACTTTTGGGCGACCCGAGCCTAAAGCTGGCCCTCCCCGATCTTGAAATCAACGTGACTGCCCTGGAGGACGCCGACACCGGCACTCCGATAGACACCCTGAATTCTTTGCGGGAGATCGTGGTCAAAGCGGAAGTCACCGATCCCCTGACCCAAGCCTTCCAGCCGGGATTCAACGGAGAGTTCCAACTGGAACTTCGTGACAAACCTGCCCGCGTCCAAACCCTGGGTGACGAGAGCAGCCCCTATGGGTTTGAGGAAGAAAACATATTGATCTTCAAGGGGTCGGGAAAAGTTGAGTCTGGGAGGCTGCAGGCCCGGTTTTTGGTCCCCCGGGGAATCAATCCCGAGTTTGGAAACGGAAACCTGAGAATCAGGGCCTGGGACACACAGACCGGACTGCAGGCGATGGGAAGCGAAATGCCGGTCATTGGCGGCGCGGCCACCGCCGAATCCCCGGACAAAATCGGCCCAAAAATCCAGTTGGTCATCAATGGACAAAGTGTCGGCCCCTTTGTCTTCCCCACGCCAAACCTGGAGATCAAGGGCTTGCTTTCCGACGAAAGCGGCATCAACGTGTCCAATTTCAATCCGGGTCAGGAACTCAGCATCCAGGCCAACAACCAGCCTCCCGTGAACCTGAATGAGGATTTCCTTGCATTGGACGGCAACTATCAGAAGGGATATTTTGACGCATTCCTCGGCGGGTTTGCCGAAGGAAAGAACACGGTTACGATCCGGGCCTGGGACAATGTGGGGAACGAAACCGTACAAATCCTCGAGGTGGAGATCAAGGGAAGCAATTCCGTCAGGATTCTTGGCCACAAAGTATTCCCCAATCCTGCCTCGACCGAAAGCCACTTTGAAGTCACCCACAACCGGCAGGGAGAGAACCTGACACTCGGTTTGGCGGTCTATTCCCTCTCGGGGAAAATACTATTTCAGGAGACGTTTCGTTTCCCAAAGGCCGAGCAAAATATCCTAAACTTGTCTTGGTCTTTTTTGCAAAGCCAAACAAAATATCCAGCAAAAGGAACTTATATTTACAAATTAACGCTACAGTCAGAATCCGATTTCACCTCAGACTCAGCAAGCGGAAAACTAGTCATTCAATGAACAAAAAGGCTGAAAAAAGCAAAGGGAGTATCCTTCTTACGATCTTTCTGTTTGCTGGCTTCTCATCTTTGGCGCAGAACAGCGTAATCATTTCCGGTCAGGATCCCGATCGGCGGGTGATTACCACTGCCGTTCCGTTTCTGAATTTTGCGCCGGATTCCCGACACTCGGGTATGGGGGATGTTGGGGTTGCCACTTCCCCAGACGCCAATTCTGCCCACTGGAATTCCGGAAAACTTGCATTTATCGAAGATGATTTGGGATTTTCGCTTTCCTACTCGCCTTGGCTGGGAAAACTGGTCAACGACATGTCGCTGAGCTACCTGACCGGCTTCAAGAAAATCGACGAATTTTCCGCCTTCGGATTCGAAATGCGCTATTTCAACATGGGCGACATTCAGTTGACCGACGGCATGGGCAATGACCTGGGTGAGTTTAACCCCAGGGACATCGCGATCGGGGGGACCTATTCCAGAAAACTTTCCCAGTATTTTGGCTTGGGTATTTCCGCCAGATTCATCTACTCCAACCTGTCCGGCAATATCTCTTCGGTATCCGGATCGGAAGCCAAAGCCGGCACCAGCGTAGGGGCGGATATCGGGCTTTATTACGAAAAACCCATCTTCTCCGGATCCAAGGACGGGGTCTGGTCCTGGGGTGTGGCCATCACCAACATCGGCCCCAAGATCACCTACAACAGTGCCGAGGACCTGGACTACATCCCGACAAATTTCCGGCTGGGCACGGCTTATTCCCTTAATCTTGACCCAAACAACACCCTGACGTTTGTCTTCGACGTAAACAAGCTGCTGGTGCCTACGCCGCCACAGTACGAGACCAACGAGGACGGATCACTCGTGACGGACCCCAATGGCGACCTGGTCATAGAAGCCGGAAAAGACCCAAACCGGGCGTTGATCTCGGGCATGTTCGGCTCATTTTCGGATGCTCCCGGGGGCTTTGAGGAGGAAATGAAAGAGTTCACGCTTTCCTTTGGGGTGGAATACATTTACGCCAAAAAATTCGCCGTCCGCACCGGATATTTCTATGAAAACCCGGACAAAGGAGGCCGCCGGTACTTTACCATGGGCCTTGGCCTGGACATCAAAAAAGTCGGATTCGACTTCTCCTATCTGGTACCCCAAGTACAAAACCACCCCCTGGCAGAGACACTCAGATTTACACTGCGCTACACCATTCCAAGCAATTGATGCATCCTGATCGATCAAAAGCGCCTGAATTTGTCATTCCGGCAGACTTTGAATTGCCCTCCCCCCAGATCATCCGGCTTTCCGGAAACAGAAGTCTGTACTTCATCCCCACGCCCAATCTGGATGCGGTCAAACTGGAGGTCTTGGGAAAAAGCCAGCGCCTGTCCCTTCCACCGGAAAAGTCCCTCGTCCCCTCTTTCGCGCTTCAAATGTCCACAGAGGGAACAACGGCCCTCTCGGAAGCTGAAATCTCCGAGTTCTTCGATTTTCATGCGACGGAGGTCCACCCCTTGATCACCTATTCCCACGAGGGGCTGAGCCTGCTTACCACCAAAAAGCATTTCTCCGAAGTTTTGCCTGTTTTTGCCTCACTTTGTGACCAGGCAGTCTTCCCGGAAGACAGTCTGGATAAAAGAAAATCCCAACGAAAGCTGTCCATCAAACTTGAGCGTGAAAAATCGGCTTCCCGCGCGAGCGGACTTTTCCGGAAAGCCCTTTTCGGGGAAAACCACCCCTACGGACACGAGATCACCGAAGCCCATGTGGATCACGTGGCCCCAAAGGACCTGTCGGAGTACTACAAAGACCAACTTTGGACCGAAACGGAATTTTTCCTCTGCGGTGATCTGAACCAGACGGAGCTGGAGCAAACCCAGGCCCTGTTGGAATCATTTCCCTCCCAGGCCACAAAATCCCCGGTTCTTCTCCCTCCGGCAGTTACCAGCTATTCCGTCCACGAGGACCGACCCGGTGCCCTGCAAAGCAGCATTCGGCTGGGAAACTGGTCCATTGGCAAAGACCATCCCGACTTCTTCGCACTGTCGGTGTTCAACACCATCTTGGGGGGCTATTTTGGATCCCGGCTGATCAAAAATATCCGCGAGGACAAGGGCCACACCTATGGGATCTTCTCCTCTCTGGCCGAGATCGGGGACTTCAGCTACTGGGTGATCGGGGCGGATGTGCAAAAATCCCAAAAAGAGGACGTAATCCGGGAGATCTACAAGGAAATCCGGCTTTTGGCGACCGAGCCAGTCTCGGCGGACGAGCTCGAAGTGGTCAGAAACTACCTGATCGGGCAAATGCTCAGCAGGTTCAGTTCGTCTTTTGACCTGATGGACAGGTTTCGGGCGGTACACCATTCCGGTTTGGACTTTGATTTTTACCGAGAAAAGCTGGCATTCCTCCGAACTTTTGCCGCCTCGGACATCCTTGAAATCGGCAGAAAGCACTTTTCAAACCCTCCCTATATCGAAGTCGTGGTGGGCTGATCAGGTGAGTTTCACATAGATCCAGGAAATATCCCAGGCATTTTTCGCCCAAATCCTATAGAATCTAAACTCGAGGTTGTTCATTCCCAAGGTCTCCCCCAACCGCACCAGTCCGCGTGCCGGTTCAAAATTAGCCGACCAAAGCGCGTGCTTCAGTTCATGGAGAATCCTGGTCGCCAGAGCCCGGTTTTCTTCGGGAAGCCGATTCATCTGATGGATCTTTGCACAAACCTTCACCGTACTGGGCAGCATCCTGGAGTGATGGGGAAGGTATTGCCCGGCAGACATGGAGCGGGCGTGCTGTCGCTTGAGCACGCCGATATGGTCTGAGAAGCACACCGGATGACGTCGCGCCAGTCTGACCAAGATATCAAAATCCTCATAGAACAGCGACTCATCATATCCTCCTTCATTTCTGAGAATCAACGCATTGAATACCACCGTCGGCGAGCTGATGCAGCTTCGCCGGATCAGTGTCACGTAGATATCGCGGAGCTCCGGACGGTCCACCAAGCGCCCCGCACGGTCTCTTTTGTAGAAGGACTTGATCCGGCCACGATGGTCCTGGATATGGGCATCCGAAAAAACAAACCCCGCCTGGGGATCCGACTGCAATTGAAGCACCGATGCCGACAAATGCCCGGGATACAGCACATCATCCCCCGAAAGATCGACCACAAACGGGCTGTCCACCCGGGCGAGAAGCTGGTTGAAAAGCCCACAATAGGGCTGCATCTTCTCATTGAAGACCGTCTGGACTGGCAGCTCTCCGGAGGATTGGCTTACCCAGTCTCGGATCTTCCCGGCAGTGTCGTCTTGGCTTCCGTTGTCGACTACGATCAGTTCTTTGGCCCGATAATCCTGCAAGCGGACGCTTTCCAAGGTTTCCCCAATCCACCGTCGGTGATTGTAGGCGATGCAAATCACCGTGACCCGAGCTGCGAGATCCATGTTCAAAGCTTCAGACTCCAACTGATTTTGTTGCTGATATCATTCGAAAAACGGGATTTGAAAAAAATCAGACTGTGGTTGGCTCCCGCATCGGTATCGGAGGAGCCCAGATCGATGAAATTGGAGTTCTGGTCGGCGGCTAGCTGGAAAAGTTGGAAAAGACACTGTTCTCCGACATTTTTTAGGGGACATTTGGGCCGGATTGCAGAAAGAAAATAATAGAAAGAGTCCGGGAAAAGCTTCACGGCGAGCGTATGTGCCACGGCATTTCCATCTTTCAGGAAACTGACCAGAAAATACCGTTCAGGGAACTCGGACACCTGGGCAATCAACCGTTTCTCGTCGAAATTGATATCGAACCCCTTTTCCCTGTTCCAGGCGCTGATTTCCTGCAGAAATCCAAAGTTCTGGATCGGGCCGGATTGAAGCTTCAGCCCGGAATCCCGGGCCTTGGCCTGAAACTTCGGATGCTCTTTTTTGACGAGTTTTTTGATCTTTTTCTTCCCGACAAAAAACTGGTGGCTCAGCACGGATTCCTGTACAAAGCCATTTCTGAACAGGAGATAATTGATCAAATCACAATTGGGCTCATAGGGCTTGGGCGGCTGGACGATCCTCACCGAGCTGATCCGGCTGCGCCTGAGTTCTTCCAGCACGGCCTTGATGAACATTTCGAGTCCCGCCGAAGAGAGACCCGCCTCCACGAAAATCCCCCCAAACGGTGACTGGGGAAGGGAAACCGCCTCGGAATTTTCCGAAATGGCAAAGGTGACGGAGGCTTTGGCCTTTCCCTTTTTAAGCCAACGGAAATCGAGCTGCCTGGAAAATCCGCCAGCCGGGCAATTTCTCAGGAAATAGGGATAGGACTCCCCGATGGAGGAAGCTACCGTCAATTCATACAAATCAGCGATTTCCTTTTTGTAAGCCTCCAAAATAGTCTTTGTCTCTGATGAAATCTTCTTCCAGAAAAACTTGGTCCCCGAGTCCCAACAGGACGGCATCGTCGGAAAACCGGATTTCGATCCAATTTAACGGAGGGACAAAAACACCCCTTCCGGCACCTTCAAGCGTAAACTCGGTGGTCACGCCATTCAAACCCTCCAATTTAATCTCCAGCTTGCCGGTCAAGGCCACGATCACCTGTGACTCCTGCCAGTGGGCGTGATTGCCCCGCGATTCCCCCGCCCTGACTCCCGATATCCAGAAACAACGCAGGATTCCCTTGGGGAAAAGCCCGGTGTTTTCCCAAAAATGCACGGATCCGGCCTCGCTTACATTTCCGGGAATGTCAATCAATCTTGGGGCCTGATAGGCTGATTTCACTGCTTCCAAATCTTTTCTTATCTGACTAAAAGTAAGACAAAACAGGTGAACCACCCGTTAGCCACAGGTTAATTTTATATTTTCGGGCCGTCATTTCCCGTGTTCCCGATGAGCAGTTTTTCCGAAAATCCCGATCAAAACGATTCCTATCTGACCTTGGCCGGGAAAAGTCTTGGGATTTTCAAAGAGCAGGGAAGCAAGTTTCTTTACTTCGCCTATCCCGTCAAATCCGAAGAAGACATCAAAACCGAGCTGGCAGCCCTTCGGAAACGCCACTTTGACGCGACACACCACTGCTACGCCTGGGTTTTGGGAAAAGACGCCCAGCACTTCCGCGCCAACGACGATGGCGAGCCCAACCATTCGGCAGGCGATCCCATCCTCGGCCAAATCCGCTCCCATCAACTCACCAATGCGCTGATCGTGGTCGTGCGGTATTTTGGAGGAACCAAACTCGGTGTCAGCGGTCTGATCAAAGCCTACAAAACCGCAGCAGCACTTGCCATCGGGGAAAACCAAATCATCAGAGAATGGGTGAAAATCCCACTCGACCTCAGATTTCCCTACCCCGCAATGAATGCGGTGATGAAAGTGGTGAAAGCCCATGACATCGAAATTCTCTCCCAAGAGATGGCCCTGGACTGCCGCATGATCCTTTCGCTGAATGAAGGCCTGTCCGCCCAGGTTCTGGCAAAATTGGAAGAAATCGACGGCCTGTCGATTACCCACGGTTAAACAAGGCATCCAGATAGCCCTCTTTCCGAAGCAGGCTGAAAATCTCCAGGCAGGCCCAGGCATCGGTGGCCGCATAGCGCTGCTGCTTTTCGGTCAGGTTTTCGGATTCCCAGTTGGACACCTGCTCGGTCTTGGATATCCGTATCTTCAGCACCATTCCGCTGAGATTTCTCACACCGACATTGTGAAAGCCGACTTTCTTCAGCTCGTCGTTGAGGTCGAAAAAAGACTGGGGATAGAAACTGTCCGTCAGCTTTCCCAGCCCTTTGAGATCGTCGTGGACGGCGGCTCCGATCTTGACCAAATCTTCCTTTTCCAGGAGAGTCCGAAGGGAATCCGGAAACCCGGTCTTGTTCAGCCTGAAAAGAAATGCCTGTCGGGAAGTGGAAAGCTGCAAAAGCGACACGTGGTTAAACTGCCCCTTGCGAAAGGAAGGCTTCGTCTCGGTATCAAACCCGATCATCCGTTGGCTGTCCAAAAACCCGACCGCCTCATCCACTTGCCCAGGATGGTCAATCAGGAAAATCTCGCCTTCAAACTGTCCCAGGGGCAGCTCGTTAATCTCTTCTTTGCTAATACTGTAGGGAATCATACCAACTCTTCTTCCGGCTCATAATAGTGAATTCCGATTTTCAAATATCCATATAGAATGGTCATCAGCGGACTGATGATGTTGAAAAAACAATAGGGGGCATAGGTCAGGGTGGCCACTCCCAAGACGGAAGCCTGGGTAGCTCCGCAGGTATTCCAAGGCACCAATACCGACGTGACCGTGGCAGAATCCTCCAGCGTACGGCTGAGATTTTCAGGCTTCAGTCCGCGCTTCCGGTACACATCGGCGTACATCCGCCCCGGCACCAGGATCGCCAGATACTGGTCGGATGTCGTGATGTTAAAGAATATGCAGGTGGCGGCTGTGGAAGCGATGAGTGAACCCACCGAATGGACTTTGGCGATCACCGCCTCAGCCAGCACACGCAACATGCCGCTTTCCTCCATGATCCCCCCCAGCACCATCGCACAGATGATCAGCCAAATGGTCTCCAGCATACCGGCCATGCCGCCTGTCACCAAAAGCTCGTTGACAATGTCATTGTCGGTGACGATTTCGATTCTGCCGTAAAGTGCCTCCATTACGGCTTTGAAGCCCAGATAGACATAATTTCCGCTGTCGTTGGCGATGGCCGTCACGATCTCCGGCTGGAAAATCAGCGCAAACACGCCTCCCAGCAGCGCTCCCGAGAGCAGGGCGGGTATGGCGGGCACTTTATTCACGATCATCAGGATCACGGCCAAAGGCACCAGAAAGAGCCAGCCCGTTACATTGAATTTCGCCGAAATCACTTCAGAAATGGCTTTGACGTCTTCCACGCTTCCTGCGGTCTCATAGTTCAGCCCGATGACCAAAAACAAAACCAACGTGATGATCATGGTCGGGGTAGTCGTCTTGGCCATGTAGCGGATATGGGTGAAAAGGTCCGTCCCCGCCATAGCCGGAGCCAGGTTGGTCGTGTCACTGAGCGGAGACATCTTATCCCCAAAATACGCCCCCGAAATGATCGCACCGGCAATGATCCCTTCTTCAAATCCGAGCGCTTTGCCGATCCCCAAAAGTGCTACGCCCACCGTCGCCACGGTGGTCCAACTGCTTCCCGTGGCAACAGAGACTATGGAACTGATAAAACAGGCCGCAAAAAGGAAGATTTCAGGGCTCAGCACCTTCAATCCGTAGTAGATCATGGCAGGCACGATCCCGCTCATCAGCCAGGTACCGGCCAGTGCCCCGATCAAGAACAGGATCAGGATGGCACTCATCGCCGAACCGATGCTCTTGACGATTCCGTCCTGAAGCGTCTCCCAACTGATGCCCAGCTTAAACACCGCAATGGAGCCGGCCACGGTCGCGGATAGGATAAGGACCATCTGGTTGGAGCCGGACAGACTGTCAGTTCCAAAGATCCGGATATTGACAATGAGAAGGACTATCAGAAATAGTATGGGAATCAGGGCATCTAGTATACGGGGAGCTTTTGGCTGTCCTTTCATTCAGTAAATCCGCTTGTTTGGAGGGCTTGAATCTAAGTAAAAAAATCAATTACATCTTGGAAAGAAGCCGGGAAAGCTCTTTGCCCACCTGCCAGCCAATCGCGACGCCCATCCCGCCAAGCCGGACCGCCACCGCCGTCCTTTCCCCAATCGGCTGGATAAGCGGGCTTTTCTTTGGCCCAAAAGCCATAATCCCCGTCCATTCCATCTCCCATTCAAGCTCCTGGCCAGGAAAGATCACTTCTTTTGCCAGGTTTTGGAGGTGGGCTTTGATCTTGGGATTGGTCCCAAACTCCAGGGTTTTCTCCCTTTCAAAATCCCTATTTCTCGCCCCTCCCAGAAGCAGCCTCCCGTCAATCTCCCGAAAATACACGTAGCCCCTGTCCATGTGAAAGGATCCTTTCCAGGGGATCTTGCCCGTAATCGGCTTGCTGAGCAAGATCAGGCCGCGTCCGGGTTCCAGGTCGGATTCCGGCCAGAGCTTCTTGGAAAAAGCATTGGTGCAGATGGCGACTTTTTCCCCGACGAATTCAAATACTTTTTCCCTGCCGTTGCTCTCGGCTATGACGATCCCTTCGTCTTTCTGGACTTCAACTACTGCCACGCCGGTCAATATCTTTACCCCTAACGCCGAAGCCTTCTCCCAAAGCGCTCCCAAATAGGCCCCGGGATCCAAGTCTCCTTCAAAACGGTTTTCGATGATCATCTTTACACGGTCTGAAAAACCGAGTTTTCCCGGCTTTTTGACCAAGGAAAAGACATCCTTTTTAAACAGCCTCCGCAGCATCCTGTTGACCTCTGCCATTTGGTCCGCCGCGGCGAGACTTTCTTCATCCAGGAGTTCAAACCCGCGATTTGCCCTGTACCTGAGTGCCGCGTCTCCAAACTTCCTGCGGATTTGCCGGAGGCCTTTGTACCTCATTTCGACCAAGGCGGTCACCTCGTCCGGTGTCATCTTCCAAAAATCATCAAGGATCTCCGTCAAACTTCCAAAACAGGCAAATCCGGCGTTTTTTGTGCTCGCCCCGGTCGGAAACACCCCTTTTTCCAAAACCAACACCTTCGATTTGGGGTGCTTCTCCTGGTAATTTACAGCCGTGGAAAGCCCGGTAAATCCTGAGCCGACGACAATCAAATCATACCTTAAAAAGTTTTTTTGCTCCCAATAACTGAACATTGTTCCGGCATCGT
This sequence comes from uncultured Limnohabitans sp., assembly GCA_964530015.1. Lineage (GTDB taxonomy): Bacteria > Bacteroidota > Bacteroidia > Cytophagales > Cyclobacteriaceae > Algoriphagus. The sequence continues at coordinate 46,506 of CAZGYC010000011.1, forward strand.
TTATAATTTGGGTTGAGTTGTCTAATTTGAATCAAACTACCGCAATTAAACCCAAAAAACGATGAGAAAGATTGATTTACTTCTGGACGAGTATGGCGAAAGCCACCGCAATCACACCAACAAGCTGATTCACTGGTTTTGTGTTCCAGCCATATTTTTCAGCGTGGTGGGATTGATTTTTGGGATCCCTGCAGGCTTTCTGCCGGATGCCCTGCCCTTCTTGGGGAGCTTTGCCAACTGGGCAACCGTAACCCTGGCCTTGGTGCTGATCTACTACGTTTCACTGTCCGCCCCGCTGAGCTTGGGGATGCTGTTCTTTTCGGCACTGTGCCTGGCACTGGCCAACTTTATTGACCTGGCTTTTCCGGGCAACCTCTGGGCGATCAGTTTGGGGATCTTTGTGGTCGCATGGATCATCCAGTTTGTGGGGCATAAGATCGAGGGGAAAAAACCGTCATTTTTCAAGGATGTCCAGTTTTTGATGATCGGCCCGGCGTGGCTGATGCATTTCATCTACAAGAAAATCGGAGTCCCTTACTGAAAAAGGAAAGGCCAGACTGAGGGCTATTTGGAAAACATGCGCTGGATTTTTTCGACCGACTGCCTGTTTTTGTAAGACCCGATGCTGTTTAGGATGGACTTTTTCTCTCTTGCAGTCAGTCGCCAGTTGAGAGACGCACGCTGCATGGTCTCCTGGGAACTGGTCAATTCCCCGATCTGAACTTGCCCTGGCGCATATTCAAACTCGATCCGTTCCATACTGAAAGGCATGGACTCATCCATGTAGTTAAACAGCACCTCGTTTTGGATGGTCTGCAGATTGTCCCAATTGATGTAGATGTTCTTCAGGGGAGTAAAGACCTTTTCAAAAATCCTCGGAGGCTCCGTGTGGGGAATTTCCGTCGATTTTTCGGAGTCGCGAATCGAGACCAAGACTACCCCGCTGGTGTTTTCGGCAATCCAATCCTGGAAAACATACAGGAAACGCAGGGCATCCTGTATGCCAAAATTGTCCGAAAGGCCGGTATCCATCGTCTCCATGACCGGGGTCGAGGGGAGCTCCACGTTGGGAGTGATAAAGGGAAACGTGGCACTCATCCGCAATGCACTGAGAAACCGCAGGTTTCCCGCATCATGATCGGCAAAAAACCGGAGGAAATCAATGGATTGCTTCTTCTCATCAACCCCCGATTTACCCATGACGGAGCTGCCCAGATAGGACATCGAATGGGGCGAAATGACCAGTTTTCTACCGTCGTTGGTCACCAGGGCCGTCACCGGCAGCAGGGGAATCAGGCCTTCACTTTCCGGCAGCCGGTAGGCTTCCAGAGGCTTGTCCAGGATTTTTTTGGTATTGGTGTTTAGCTGGTTTTCGAATGCGTAGCCCCGGTCCTTGAGATGGCTGTATCCGCGGTATTCAAACCGCTGGTTTCGGATCAGCAGGTCATTGACCAAAAGCGTAAACAGGATGGGGTTGAGGTTGTCGTCGGAAATCTGGGCCAAATACTTCGGATCGGTCGGATCATACGCGGGATCGGAAAGCGACCTGAGGTAGATTTCCCTGAAAAACGCCTCCCCGATCACCCCTCCCGAGGCTCCGGTATAGAGTTGGGTATGTTTGGTTATTTCGCCGTTCGTCTTTTCATGGAGGGTCTGCAGCACGTGCAGCGTCCAGAGTGCGGCTCGCTGCCCACCTCCGCTTGCCGCCACGATCACAAATTTGGGGAGGGAATCGGCCGGGAATTTTGCCTTCCAGTTTTCGAGGATCCTGAGGGTGTTTTCCCGGTCCTTTTTCAGGGTATCGGGATGGGTGAGCGAATCCAGCCTTGCCAAGGTATAGGATGCAGGTTTTGCCCCATAGTCGATCCCGTAGGCTTCATGGGGACGGTTTAGCAAGGAAACATTGGAGAGGTAATTGATGGAAAAAAGCAGAAGCGCCACCACCAAAGTCGCCCAGCTCCTCAGCCAAAAACTCATGGCTCCCACCAGCATCACCAAAATCGCCAAGAGCAGCGTGACACTCATCGCCGCCGGAAACTGCAGGATTTCCTTTTCCTTGAAAAAGCCCAAAAAGAGTACAAACAGGATCAGGAAGATCTGGATCAGAAAAAGGTTCAGATGATTTTGGTCAAATACGCGGAGGAGTTGCCTGGTCTCAAATCTCGAAATGTCGGGGCGGACGTCCACCAGTTGCAGCCGGAGGTTGAGATAGCTGCTGACATGGTCTTTTGCGGTCTTCAGCTCTTTGTATTGGCTCAACACATTGGCACGGGTGAAGCGGACTTTGCGCAGCCTCTTGTCCAGTGTCCCCGCAAAAATGAGGAAGAAGTCCTTGTTTGTCAGGGCAAAATAGCCGAAGATCAGGCTATAGCTGACGATTCCGCCCAAAGAAAACCCCAGATAAAACTTCAGTGCCTCCCAATCCGAGGCTAGGTCATTGTCCAGTTGAAAGACAATGAACTTGATGCTGTAGATCAGGTAAAAAACAAGGGGGATGAGCGAATTGTTGATGCAAAAGTGGATAAACGGTTTGGGGACCAGTGCCAAAAACTTGAACTGCCGTCCATCCATGATGTAGGTCGTCATGTGAAACGACATCGTCAGGATGGCCATTCCGATCCCGATCAAAAAAAAACTCAACCAGGATACCTGATGCAGGTATTCCGGATCCAAAAACAGAAAGGGTATCCCCAACACTACGCCAAACTGCTCAAGGATCACCCCCAACAAAACGACCCACACCAGCACCAAAGCCAGGTTTTTCCTCAGATGAAGCAGAAAAAGCTGTACGGGAAAGCTGTATAAAATCCGGTCGCGCATGGGTACATTATTGGGAACAAGATACTCTTTTTTGGGAATTACTTTTTGGCGGTCCGAGCCAGTCGGCACAGGCAAACTTTCCCGACTGATTTTCAGCAGGTTGATCGGAATCCCCGCTTTGAACCGGAAGATATCCGACCCGACTGTTCGCTGCTTTAGAATAGAAAAAGTACCTTCGAATCCCTAAAAGTCAAAAAGATGAGAACCTGGTTTTTGTGCAAAGTCAAATACGCGAAAGAAAATGAGGAAGGCCTGCTGAAGAGCATTTCCGAGCAATATCTGGTGGATGCGGTGTCATTTACCGAAGCCGAAGCGATCCTTTACGACCGCCTGGGTTCTCAGATCCGGGGTGATTTTCAGGTGACCGGCATCAGCAAAAGCAACATCGTGGACGTGTTTTACTACGAAGATGCGGACCTGTGGCACAAGTGCAAGATCACCTACCTGATTGCCGACGGAGAAAACGGCAAGGAGAAAAAAGTCACCCAATACATGATCGTGACTGCCGAGGACGTCCGCCAAGCCTATGACAGAATCCAGGAAAGCCTCAGCAACATGCTGGTGAGCTTCCGGGTTCCCGACATTACGGAAAGCCCGATTATGGAAGTGTTCCCGTTTGAAAAAGACGAAGTCGCAGAGCAGTTGCCCCCTGGCAACTTCCGGCCCGTCAATCAGGAAGAAGAACTGTAAACCAAAAATGGCCGCGCAAAATGCGGCCATTTTTGGTTTACCCAAGATCCGCCCCGGCCTGGTTTTCGATCACAAACCGGATCAGGTCCTCCACGGAAATTCCCGCCCGCACACTTGCGTCCTGGATATCTTCCCTGCTCACCTGCGCGGCAAAAGTCTTGTCCTTGAGCCGCTTTTTCACGCCTTTTACTTCCATTCCCCCATATCCCTCCGGTCTCATGAGGGAATAGGCATGGACAAACCCGCTCAGTTCGTCAAAGGCATAGAGCATTTTGTCCATCTCCGAGACGGGCTCCACCCCAAAATACCGCGGGCCATGGGAGGCTATTGCCCGGATAATGTCCGGGTCGATGCGTCGGCTTTCGAGCTCGCCGACGATCTTTTTGCAATGCTGGCCAGGCCACTGGTCCCAATCCGCATCATGCAGCAAACCTGCCAGATACCATTTGTGGACTGCCTCCTCTCCGTAGTTTTTGGACTTCGAAAAAGCCCTCATCAAATGGGCCACCTGCTTCATGTGAACTTTCAGTTTTTCGTTTTTCACCCAGTCGTCCAAAAGGCCCTTCGCTTCGGTTTCGGACAGGGTATTTCCTGAGTCCAGGGGGTTCCCAAAGGTGGATTGATGTAAGAAAAGTGATCTTTCGTTCATTTTGAATAAATTTTTATGTATTTTGCATTAATTTTAATGCTTTATAAACCTTGTAGGGAAGATTTCAACTACTTTTGACGATGCAAGACTGGGATTCCATACAAGTATTGGGAAAACTCGCCATTATTTCCGAATATTTTCTCCAAATCTCCCTGGACAAATCCGGCAGGGTGATCTCTTCCGATTCGGGGATTGGCCCGGTGCCGTCCTTTTTTGACAACCAAGAAAAACCGCTGCAATTCGAAGACTGTTTTCTGTCCACGGATTGGGCAAAATTCGAAAGCAGCCGGATCAAGGCCTGGAAAAACAGGCACCAGTCTTTCATGGTCGATTTGCAAAAAATCAACCATCCGGAAGGCTCCACGACCCTGACGAAGTGGGAGTTTTTCTTTATCACCGATGATTTTGGAACCTGCTTGGGCCTGGGACACCCCGTGGAGCCCCTGCGCCCCTATAACCTGGGCTTGGGGGAATTCATCGAAGGGACTACCGGAGACAATGAGCTCCTGAACATCCTCCTTGAAAACAAGCTGCTCGGCTTTTGGGAATTTGACCCCGAAAACAGAACCGACAACATCAGCAGCGGACTTGCCCAAATGCTTGGCTATAGAGCCGAAGAGCTCCAAGACCTGAAAAACATCTCCTGGCAAAGCCACATTAATCCCGAAGACTATCCGGGGATTTTAAGGGATCTTTCCCAGCATTTCAAATCCACCGGAAATCTCCCCTTCCGCAAGGAATTCAGGATCCTCTCCAAGGGCAATCAGACGATCTGGGTGATGGGCTTCGGCAAGACCGTCAAATGGGACAGCGAAGGGTTTTCCAAAAAAATCCAGGGGATGCTGATCGACATCACCGAAAAAAAGAAGCAGGAAATCTGGATGAGAGAGCATCATTTTTTTCTCCGTGATTTGGCTTTCCAGCAGTCGCACTCCCTGAGGGCCAGAGTGGCCAACATCCTGGGGGTACTGGAAATCCTCGATACCGAAAGCCAAACTGCCGAATCGAGAAAACTGCTCGACATCCTCAAGAAGGAGTCAAAGCTCCTCGACCAGTCCCTGAAAAAGAGCATCAAGGAATCGGTCATCCAAAACCAATCCTGGGAGCGGGGAATCAAACCCGAATAATCACAGGTTTCTGATTTTCCATCGCGCTTTCAAGTAGCCCCAAATCAGACTGGGGCTCATTGCTTTTTTCCGCGGGAAGCCTCCATCATATCCCACATTTCCCGGGGTATTTGGTCCAGATTGTTGAATTCGCCAGCTCCTTTGAGCCATTCCCCACCGTCGATCGTGATGACCTCCCCGTTTACATAGGCGGAAAAATCCGAAACCAGATAGGCTGCCAGATTGGCGAGTTCCTGATGTACTCCCACTCGCCCTATCGGAACCTTTTTGGCCGGGTCAAACTTTTTTGCCAAGTCACCCGGCAACAGCCTGCTCCAAGCCCCTTCGGTGGGAAAGGGGCCGGGGGCTATCGCGTTGGACCGGATTCCATACTTTGCCCATTCCACTGCCAGGGATCTGGTCATCGCCAAAACCCCGGCCTTGGCGGCAGCCGACGGAACCACGTATCCCGAACCGGTCCAGGCGTAGGTGGTCACGATGTTCAGAAACGTTCCCGGCTGTTTTTGGGTGATCCAGTCTTTGCCTGCGGTAAGCGTGACCTGCGAGGTTCCCTTCAGCACGATATCCAGGACGGTATTGAAGGCATTTGTGGAGAGCCTTTCGGTGGGGCTGATAAAATTCCCCGCCGCATTGTTGAGTACCACATGGATTTGGCCCAGCTCGGATTTCGCTTTTTCCCACATCGCCTCGACCTGATCGATGTCTCGGACATCGCAGGCCACAGGAATCACCCTTCCGCCGGTATTGGCGGCCATTTCTTTTGCCGCCTCTTCCAAAACATCCTGCTTTCGGGAAGAAATCGCCAGATTTGCCCCGAGTTTCAAAAAATACTCACCCATCGATCTGCCAAGGCCCGTACCGCCTCCCGTCACCAGAATGTTTTTATCTTTGAGTGCGCCCTCGCGGAGCATTCCTTCATCAAATTTCATCGGGTTGAATGGTTTCGTTGATGTCCAAGATAGCAATCAGGCCCGGTAATTGAAAGGAAAACAGGATATGCCATTACCATGAGAAAACAATTACTCCTTCTTTCGATTCCCCTCATCCTATGGGCCTGTTCCGAGGATGTGGGCAAAGACATCAACACGGATTTGACCCAGGAGGCAAATCAGTTTTTCGGTTTTTCGGAGGCGATGGGCGAAAGTGCCTATCTGGGCAACATCTCCTATCCGGATTATTCCAGGATCACCTCCGACAAGCTGCCCGGATGCCCGACTATAGTCCCCAGCCCGGATTTCAGGATGATTACCCTGGATTATTCTTCCCCCCAAGAATGTGAGCAAGAACACAAAATCCCCAGAACCGGCAGAATTGTCCTCGATTTTACGCTGTCCGATTCAGCACATCCGAGCTGGTCGCTCACCTACGAAGGCTACACCTACGACGGGATCAAGATCGAAGGCATGAGAATGTTTGAGGGAGTTTCCCTGGGCGAGAATCGGGAAAGCTTCGAAAACCTCAGGGTGGAGCTGGAAAAAAACCTGGGCTTTCGGGTTGGGGGCGAGCTTTCTTATTCCGTTTCGCGATCGGACTTCAGGCCTTTTTCGCTAAAAACGAGGGGTAAGATCGCCGGGACAAATCCTGCTGGAAGGGATTTCCTGCTGTTGGTCACAGCGCCCAAAGAGCAGCTTTTCCAGTGCTACAGCTCGGGCTGGGATCTCCCCAAAACCGGAAAGGAATCGTGGACCGTTTCGAGAAGTGCGACTGCCGATTTGGAATATGAAGTAAGTTACCAAAGCACGGAAATCTGCGATCCTGTGGTGGTTTCCACCTTGCCCGACGGCAGGATCCTTCAGTTGAATCCATAAAAAACAACCACAGCCGTGAAAGTGGTTGGGTTGGGTGACAGAAGAAGTCTGAAATCAGAAGTCAGATCCCGATAGCGGGACTGAAATCTGCCCGGCGTCGGGGTAGCTGGAAGACGGAAGAAGTCGGGCGACAAAAAATCCGCGGGAATCCGTGTCCTTTTCTGCGGGAATCTGTGGGAACCAACCCGGGACTTTCACAAAAAAGCCCCGGATTTCTCCAGGGCCTCCTTAAGCAACTGTTCTCGGATTAATATCGGTAATACTCTGGCTTGAACGGCCCCTGGATCTCCACGCCGATGTACTGCGCCTGGTCGGCCGAGAGCGTATCCAAAGCTACACCCAACTTGGCCAGGTGGAGCGAAGCCACTTTCTCGTCCAGGTGCTTGGGAAGCACGTAGACTCCGGGCTGATAGCTGCCGTGGTTTTCCCAAAGCTCCAACTGGGCCAGGGTCTGGTTGGTAAACGAATTGGACATCACGAAAGACGGGTGACCCGTGGCACAGCCCAGGTTGACCAGACGGCCTTCGGCCAGGATCAGGATTTCCTTGCCGTCCAGGTCATAGAGATCCACCTGGGGCTTGATCACATTCTTGGTATGGCCGTAGTTTTTGTTCAGCCAGGCCATGTCGATTTCATTGTCGAAGTGGCCGATGTTGCACACGATCGCCTTGTCCTTCATGGACTTGAAGTGCTCCCCGGTGATGATGTCCTTGTTGCCGGTGGCGGTCACCACGATGTCGGCTTCCTTCACCGCATCGGCCATTTTCTTCACCGCAAAACCGTCCATCGCGGCCTGAAGGGCGCAGATCGGGTCGATCTCCGTCACGATCACGCGGGCACCTGCGCCTCTGAGCGAAGCCGCAGAACCTTTTCCCACATCACCGTAACCTGCCACAACGGCCACTTTTCCGGCCATCATGACATCCGTGGCACGGCGGATCGCATCGACCAAAGACTCCTTGCAGCCGTATTTGTTGTCAAATTTTGACTTAGTCACCGAGTCGTTGACATTGATCGCAGGCATGGGAAGCGTGCCGTTTTTCATCCTTTCGTATAGCCTATGAACACCGGTGGTCGTCTCCTCGGACAAGCCTCTGATGCCTGCGACCAATTCCGGATACTGATCCAGCACCATGTTGGTCAGGTCACCCCCGTCGTCCAGGATCATGTTCAGGGGCTGTCTTTCCTCCCCGAAAAACAGGGTCTGCTCGATGCACCAGTCAAATTCTTCCTCGTTCAGGCCTTTCCAGGCATACACCTGAATGCCTGCCGCCGCTATGGCCGCCGCCGCATGGTCCTGCGTGGAAAAAATGTTGCAGGAAGACCAGGTCACCTCAGCTCCCAAAGCAACCAAGGTCTCAATCAATACCGCCGTCTGGATGGTCATGTGGAGGCATCCCGCCACCCTGGCTCCCTTCAGGGGCTGGGAGGGGCCAAACTCCGCCCTCAAAGCCATCAAACCCGGCATCTCTGCCTCGGCCAGCCTGATTTCCTTTCTTCCCCACTCGGCCAGTGAGATGTCCTTTACTTTGTACTGAATGAATTTTTCAGATTTGATTTCTGACATGTTGTTGATAGTTAAAGAATTAATAGCATGGAATGGCGGCAAAGTTACCGCTTAAATTTGTGAATAGAAAACCCGCTCAACTATCCGGAAAGGAAATTTCCTTTGTGCCGAAAGTCCGGATCCTGCCGTCCCTGAGCTTCATCCGGAGTTTGCCCTCTCTCGATATTCCAACAATCTTCCCTTCAAATCCGACCCCGTTTTCTTTGAAATCAGCCCATTGGTCTTTGAGGAACAAGTGCCGGAGATAATCCCGCATCACGTCCTCCATCTTGCCCTTTTTCAGAGAAATCACACCCTGCTCGATGTGGGGAATGAGCAGCTTGAACAATTCCTCCAAGTCATATTGCCCTCCCGTGACCAAGGCCAAAGAGGTGGCTTTGCCCGATCCAAACCGCCGCTGGTTGATGTTCAGTCCAATCCCGACCACGGAAAATTCCCATGCACTGGAATTGAGGATATTCTCGATCAAAATCCCGCCGATTTTCCCCCGCCCGGGCACCACCAGATCGTTGGGCCATTTCACCTGAAGGTCCGGCAGGTAGTCCTGCAGCATTTTCCTGATGCTGTTGGAAATCATCATGTTGAGATAAAACTGCTCGGAAATATCCAGAAAGCCGGGCTTCAGCACCAGGGAAAACGTCAGGTTCTGTCCCGGTTCTGCCTCCCAATGGTTGCCCCGCTGTCCCCTGCCCGCAGTCTGATGGCCGCAGATGACGATGGATCCTTCCCTGGCCTGTCCACACCGGATCAGTTCAAACGCCCTGTCATTCGTAGAGTGACACTCTGGCAGGAAAAGAACCTGTTTCCCCAAAAAAATCGTGTTGGCAAGAATTTTATACATAATTTTTCTGTTCGGCTGATTTGGGTAATTTAATTGCCGCGTAAAATTAAATCAATATATGACAGCAGAGGCGTTGAGCAAGGTTATCGTCAGGGGAATGGAGGAAAAAAAGGCTTCTGAAATCTTAGTCTTGGATCTTAGGAAAATCAAAAATGCCGTGACGGACTTCTTTGTGATCTGCTCCGGCAACTCCGACACCCAGCTTGAGGCCATTTCAAAATCAATCGAAGAGGAAGTACACAAAGCCGGTGAAAACCAGGCTTGGAGAGTAGAGGGAAAAGCCAACGGGGAATGGGTATTGATGGACTTTGTCAATGTAGTCGTCCACATCTTCATCAAAGACAAGCGCCAATTCTACGGTTTGGAGGAGCTTTGGGGAGATGCCAAAACCACCCTGATCAATTAATCGCGGATAAACCTTGGACAGGTTACGCCGTTTTACCTTAAGTTTACAGAATTACCATAAAAAGCGATGAGCGATAAAAATAAGAGTAAAAATTTTGTCCCGAAGGCCCCACAAAAGCCCAATTTTCAGCTTTGGTTGATTATTGCGGCAGTCTTGGTACTGTTGGGCTTGACCTGGATACAGCAGCGCGGGGCGGTGATAGACATCACCCAAAAGCGCTTTGAAGACATGTATCGGGCCGGCGACGTATCCAAAGTGGTAATCGTGCGGAACATGAACCGGGTGGACGTAACCCTGAAGCCGTCTGCCTTGCAGCATGCAAAATACAAAACAGAACTGGAGTCCAACTCTTCCTTTTTCAATCCGACAGGCCCGCACTATGCCCTGCAGGTGACAACGTCGGACAAGTTTCAGACGGATTTTCAGGTACTGGAAGCAGAAGTACCCGAGGAAGACCGGATCGGGGCTTCGGTCACCAACGAGGAAAATTGGAGCAGCTATTTCGGGAGCTTTGGCTTCCTGATCCTGCTGTTCGTATTCTTCTGGTTTATGATGCGCAGGATGGCAGGGCCTTCCGGCCCGGGTGGGCAGATTTTCAATGTCGGAAAATCCAAGGCCCAGCTTTTCGATGCGGAAAACAAGGTGAAAATCACCTTTGACAACGTGGCGGGTCTGGATGAGGCCAAGGAGGAAATCCAGGAAATCGTGGAATTCCTGAAGAACCCCGGCAAATTCACCAAGCTGGGGGGCAAGATCCCGAAAGGCGCTTTGCTGGTAGGCCCTCCGGGAACGGGAAAGACGTTGCTGGCCAAAGCCGTAGCCGGTGAGGCAGGCGTCCCATTCTTTACGCTATCGGGCTCCGATTTCGTGGAGATGTTCGTGGGTGTCGGTGCCGCCCGTGTACGTGACCTGTTTAAGCAAGCCAAAGAAAAAGCCCCCTGTATCATCTTCATAGACGAGATCGACGCAATCGGCAGATCCCGCGGAAAAGGCCAAATGCCAGGCTCCAATGACGAAAGGGAAAATACGCTGAACTCCCTCCTGGTAGAGATGGACGGATTCGGAACCGACTCAGGGGTCATCGTGTTGGCCGCTACCAACCGGCCTGATGTATTGGATACGGCCCTGCTGAGACCGGGACGGTTTGACCGTCAAATCTCCATCGACAAGCCGGACATCGTCGGCCGGGAGGCGATCTTTAAAGTGCACCTTGCTCCGATCAAAATTGGAAACGACATCGATCCGAAAAAACTGGCTGCCCAGACTCCCGGCTTTGCCGGTGCCGAGATTGCCAACGTATGCAACGAAGCAGCTTTGATCGCTGCCCGCAGAAACAAAACCGCGGTGGACATGCAGGACTTTCAGGACGCAGTGGACCGCGTGATCGGTGGCCTTGAGAAGAAAAACAAGATCATTTCTCCCGAAGAAAAGAGAATCGTAGCCTATCACGAAGCGGGGCACGCCGTAGCCGGCTGGTTTTTGGAGCACGCCGATCCTTTGGTGAAGGTCAGTATCGTTCCCCGTGGCGTGGCCGCGCTGGGCTATGCCCAGTACCTGCCAAAAGAGCAGTTCCTGTACCAAACCGAGCAGCTCATGGACGAGATGTGCATGACCCTGGGGGGACGTGCCGCCGAGCAGATCATCTTTGGGAAAATCTCCACCGGAGCGCTCAGCGACCTGGAGCGGATCACCAAGCTGGCCTATTCCATCGTCTCCGTCTATGGAATGAACGAAAAACTTGGAAACGTCTCCTTCTTCGACAGCAAAAGCGACGGCTACAAGATGACCAAACCCTACTCGGAAGCGACAGCCGAGATCATCGACCAGGAAGTGAGCAATCTGATTCAGGCTGCATACGATCGGACACTCGCCCTGCTAAACGAGCACAAAGACCATTTGGAAATACTTGCCAAGGAGCTTCTGGAAAAAGAAATCCTGTTCCAGGCTGATCTGGAGAATCTGATCGGAAAGCGGCCCTTTGCCAAGGAGACGACCTATCAGGCCTTCACCAACAAAAAGGAGAAGAAATCCACTCCGCCGCTCGATACCAAGGCCGAAGATGGCCAGACGGTCATTGAGCCGGTCAAAGCGGAAGTTCCCGAGACGAACCCCGAAAAATAAACCAGAAAGCCCCGAGCCAATCGGGGCTTTCTTATTTTTGTCCCACGACCCAATCTTTGGCACATGCTAGCTAACACGCCGGATTTTCCCCTGAATGGCAAAAAACTCTATTTTGCTTCCGACTTTCACCTCGGCGCGCCCGACTCGGAGACGAGCAAGATCAGGGAAAAGAAGATCACCCGCTGGCTGGATGCAGTGTCGGAGGATGCCGCAGCGATCTTTCTGGTGGGCGATATCTTTGATTTTTGGTTTGAATACGGGCAGGTGGTTCCGAAGGGATTCATCCCCTTTGTCTCCAAAATCTCCCAACTCCGGGACCGCGGAATCCCGATCCTGTTTTTTACCGGAAACCATGATCTGTGGATGAAGGACTACTTCACCCAAGAGCTTGGAGTCCCCGTTTACCATCACCCGATTGAGCTGATGGTGGAGGGCAAAAAAATCCTGATCGGCCATGGAGACGGCCTGGGTCCCGGGGACCGGTTTTACAAACTGCTGAAAAAAGTCTTTACCAACCCCTTTGCCCAATGGCTCTTTCGGTGGATCCATCCGGATTTGGGGATCAAACTCGCCAAAGCCTGGTCAGGCCATAGCCGGGTTTCCAACCTTGAGAAAAACGAAAACCACTTCCTGGGCGAAGGGGAGTGGCTTTGGCAATACTGCAAAGAGGTGGAGTCCAAATCCCACCACGATCTGTACATCTTCGGTCATCGGCATCTTCCCCTTCAACTTGGGGTTTCGGATAATTCAACCTACTTTAACCTGGGTGAATGGGTCACCCAATACACCTATCTGGAATATGACGGAACCGAAGCCAAACTCCTGAAATTCGAAACATGAAACTTTCCCTGATACTCTTTTTTGGATTTTTGACCAAGGCATTGTTTTCCCAAGAGATCCTCTTCATGGAAGCGCCTACAGCCCAGATTCCGATGGAATTTCTCGACCTGGTGTCACTCGATACCAAGGATCAGGTCTACGCCAGCAACACTTCGGGAGACATCTATCTTTTTGACCAAAGGGGCAAGCAGCAGAACCTGTTTTCACCCACACGCCAAGGCCGCCTGCAGCAGCTTGAAGCCTCCTGGACCGTCAACATCTTTGGCTTTTCGGCAGACCTTCAGGAATACCGCGTTTTGGACAGGTTTCTGAATGTCCTTGCGGAAAACAGCTTTCAGCTCAACGAAATCACCCTTCCAAAAGCCTCAACGCTCGGCAACAACAACGTCATCTGGGTCTGGGATGAGTCGGATCTTTCGCTCAAAAGCCTGGATTACCTCAGAAACCTGGTCCTTCAATCCCAGCCGCTCAATCTGATCCTGGATTCCGAAGACCTGAAAGTGGCCGAAATCAGGGAGTTCAAAAACAGGCTCTTCGTGAACGTGCCCGAAAGCGGGATCTATATCTTTGACAATCAGGGCAATTTTCTCAAAAAGATAAACCTGAAGCTCGACCAGCGCATGTGTTTTTACAAAGAAAGCCTCTTCTGGGTCGAAGGGAAAAACCTGAAGATGTGCTCGCTGGGATCCCAGGCGATCTTTGATCTGGGCACACTTCCGTCCAAGGACATCCAATACCTGCAAATCGGGCAGGAAAACATCGTCTTTGTCGAAAAAGACCTGATCAGCATCTATCCTCTGCCCGAGGGTCTGAAGCAACTGAAGTGATAAATTGGGCTTTTCAGGAAGGTATTGATGCTTTCCAAAAGCAACATCCTTCTTTACCCCAGTATCTAAAATTCACGAATTAGTCTCGACATGGTTCGACTGACTCGCCAACCGAGCTCGACCACCGACTCATTGTTTTGAAAGAGGGAGGGGGAGGAAATGCGGCGAAGCCGCATTTCCTCCCCCTCCCTACAGACCAAGAGCACTCGGACACCGAGCCTGCCGAGGTGGGGCCTCTGAGCACTTGTACCGAGCCTGTCGAAGTGTTGTCAAAATACTTGTACTGAGCTTGCCGAAGTATAATTTGGCAACGGGTATCATTGCTGAAAATCACATTTTCCAAACAGGAAAACTCACTCTCAGACCCCATTCCACAAAAAAACCGACAGAATCTGCTCCGTCGGTAAGTATGTCAAGATCAAATCGGCGATTCGCCGGAATCCTGCCGGCTAGCTGATTGCCACCAGTTCGATATCAAAGATCAAATCCTTCCCCGCCAGCTCATGATTGGCATCCAGGACGATTTTTTCGTCTGTCAGATCCACCACGGTCACCGGCATGGGCTGTCCGCCCCCACCCTGAAGCACCAGTTGGAGTCCGATTTCCGGCTGGATATTCGGCGGCACCTGGCTCAGGGGCACCTCGATCATCATGTCGTCCCTTCGGGCACCATACGCCTCCACTGCGGGGATGGTCACGGTCTTTTTGTCACCGATCACCATGCCGTACACCGCGGCATCGAAACCCTTGATCATATTTCCGTCGCCCAGCGTGAAGCCCAGCGGTTCGCGGGATTCGGAGCTGTCAAAAACGCTCCCATCTTCCAATCTTCCGGTATAATGAACCTTTACGGCATCTCCTTTCTTCGCTTCCATGTGTTTTCTTTTGGTGAAATGCAAAGGTAGGAATTATTGCCTCTTCGCCCAATCGGACACAAATGTCCGAAAACAGTATATTTTTGTACAATTTCGGACACTTTTCTGGGAAAATTCCCTCCCAATCCCGTTAATTGTACTTGGCATCATTTTCCCACTAGTCTACCAAACAATTGACCATGGAAGCTCAGACACTAGGCAAAATCCTTATCATCGACGACAACGAAGACCTGCTCTTCGCCGCCAAAATGCTTTTGAAAAAGCACGCCAAAGAAGTAGTCATTGAAAAAGACCCGCGCAGGATCCCCTTTTTGATCAACAACAACAGTTTTGACGTGATCTTGCTGGACATGAATTTCCGGGAGGACACCACCTCCGGGAAAGAGGGATTTTACTGGCTCAGCCAGATCAGGGAGATCGATCCCAAGGCCGTCGTCATCCTGATCACCGCGTTTGGGGACGTGGAGATGGCCGTGCAGGCACTGAAGGAAGGCGCGACCGACTTCATCCTCAAGCCTTGGCAAAACGAAAAACTCATCGCCACACTTTCGGCAGCCATCAAGCTCAAGGAAAGCTACAACGAAGTGGACAAGCTCCAGAAGAAGCAAAAACAGCTTCAGACGGATCTCAAGAAGCCTTACGCAGACATCATCGGGGCTTCCGCCTCGATGAAGAACATATTCTCCATCATTGACAAGGTCGCCCAAACGGACGCGAACATCCTGATCTTGGGCGAAAACGGAACCGGAAAGGAGCTGATCGCACGGGCGATCCACGAGCGCTCCCTGCGCAAGGACGAGATCTTCGTCGGCGTGGACATGGGCGCAATCACGGAGACGCTTTTCGAGTCGGAGCTTTTCGGCCACAAGCGGGGGGCATTCACCGATGCAAAGGACGACCGGGCAGGACGCTTTGAGATCGCCGACAAGGGCACGCTTTTCCTGGATGAGATCGGAAACCTTTCCATGCCCCTCCAATCGAAGTTACTGACTGTCTTGCAGCGCAGGGAAGTGACCCGCATTGGTACCAACAAGGCACTCCCGGTGGACATCCGGTTGATCTGCGCCACCAATATGCATGTCCATGAAATGGTGATGGAGAACACCTTCCGCCAGGATTTGCTCTACCGGATCAACACCGTCGAAATCTTCCTCCCCCCGCTTCGCGAAAGACAGGACGACATCCCCACTTTGGCCAACTATTTCCTGAAAAACTATTCCCAGAAATACCGGAAAAACTTCACGGGGTTCAAGCCGGCGGCCATGGAGCTGCTTCAGCGCTATCAGTGGCCGGGCAACATCCGGGAGCTTCAGCACGCCATCGAGCGCGCCATCATCATGGCCGAAGGCAACGAACTGGACACCCGTGATTTCTTTTTCCTTTCGGCCAAGCCCGCCTCCGAAAAAGCCCCGGCCTCCGTCACGCTCAACCTGGACGACATGGAGCGCAGCACCATCCAGCGGGCCATCGACAAAAACGGCGGAAACATCTCCAAAGCGGCAAAGGAACTCGGCCTGACCCGTGCCTCGCTCTACCGAAGACTGGAAAAATATGGATTATAGAGTTGGCTTGCTCGGCCGCATCGCACTGGTAGCGGCCTCCCTGTTTTTGCTTGCCTATGCCATCATCGATGACTGGGGAGTCTTTATGATCTCCCTGTTTTTGATCCTGGTGGTTTTTCAGATCATCTTTCTGGTAAGATATTCCGAGAGTTCCTTCAAAAAAGTCCGGCTCTTTCTGGACAACATCAAGCAGGACAAGTATTCCCAGCTCTATCCGGTCAAGTTTGACGGGACGGAGACGGATGACCTGCACATCGAATTCAACGCGATCCTGGCCAAGCTCAAGGAAGACCAGGCGGAAAAGGAGGCCAACTACCAGTACTTCCGGTCGGTTTTCAAGCACCTGAGCATCGGCCTGATCACCTTTGGGGAAAACGGGGAGATCCAGATCCTGAACGTCGCCGCCAAAAGAATCCTCAACATCGATGTCCTCAAAAACATCTCGGACATCGAGCGTATCAACAAGGAGCTCCACCTGGCTGTCCAAAACCTGCGAACCGGGGGATCCGAACTCATCAAGATCGCCCATCCCGACGGGATCATGCAGCTTTCGGTCTATGTGATCGAATTGCTCATGCGCGGCGAACGCTTCAAGCTGGTGTCCCTTCAAAACATCCAGTCCGAACTCGAGGAAAAGGAAATGGAAGCCTGGCAAAACCTGGTCAAGGTCCTCACCCACGAGATCATGAACTCCATCGCTCCGATCTCGTCACTTGCGGGTACGCTCAAGGTCGACATCGAGCAAAAGATCGAAAACAACGAGAGGGCTACCGAAGAGGAGCTGGAAGATTTTCTGATGGGGATGAGCACCATCGAGAAGCGCAGCGAAGGCCTGATCAACTTTGTGTCTGACTTTCGTAGCCTGGCGCATATCCCCACTCCCAAGTTTGGCAGCATCGGGATTGCCAAACTCTTTGAACACCTGGAGATTCTGCTTCAAAACCAGCTCGAAAACCAGGGGATCCGCCTGGTAAAGGAACTCAACCCCAATGAGCTCATCCTTTTTGGGGATCAAAACCTGATCGAGCAGGTCCTGATCAACCTGCTCCAAAATGCCATCCAGGCCCTGGACGACGCCGAGGAGAAAACCATCACCCTCAGGGCCTTCATCGACGAAGCCGGAAAGATCATCCTGGAAGTCTGCGATACCGGCAAAGGCATCGAAGAGGAAGCATTGGGCAAGATCTTCATCCCCTTCTTCACCACCAAAAAGAAAGGATCGGGCATCGGGCTCAGCCTCTCGAAGCAGATCATGCGCCGCCACAAGGGAAACATCCAAGTCCGCTCCAAGCTCGGCGAAGGCACGACGTTTAAGTTGATTTTTAATGGATAAAGCGAAAATGGAGGTCAAAAATCTTAGGCATTCAATGTCTTTGAATCATTAAATCTCTGGCATAGTCTTTATCCAGAATTCTTTTATTCCGTAGATTGAAGAAAAAAAGTATGGCAAGCCTCACTCTAAACAACAAGACTTTGGAAAAATATGTAAGCCTTTTGAAAGGGCTGGACAATCTTTCCAAGAAAAAAATCATCATCAAATTGACAGAGTCTCTTGAGGTCAAAGAAGAGCGCGTGGATTTGCGTACACTTTTTGGAGCTTGGGAAGACCCTAAAGATTCCGACGAAATCATCAAGGAAATCAGGGAATCAAGAATAGAAAAAGCAGAAAATACAGGTTTTGAATGAATTACCCACCTCGGCGTAGTAAATGACTTTCTTCTTTGAGGTCCAACAGGCCGTTTGACTAGGCGTAGATTGCATCTACGCCTTTATATTTTTTGGAATTTATAATTCCATTTTCTCTGATGTTCAACCCTCTACGGGGTTGCCGTTCCCATTGTTGACATTGATTCCCACGACTCCGAGGACGGCTATTGAACTATTCCCGGTCTACAAACTTAATATCGTCCATGCCTACGGCATTTGTAAAAATTATCCACTTCTTCATCCCAGCCAATGAATTGACTGGCTAGGTAATCGGTCATGCCTACGGCATTTGTCTCCTTCCTGAAATAATTGTCAAGGTCTAATTCTTAAAAAGCCCCCCTATTTCTGGAATTTGCAATTCCCTTTCCCAAAAGTTCAACCCCTCACGGGGTTGTGGGTCTCTTGCCATCATCCGTTTCCACCGGTTAAACCGGGGATCCACCACGGCGGACACGGTATTCCGAGATTCGATCCTCCCGAAATCACCTCGTTCGTATGGGCTTATGTTTCAGGATCAAAATTTTTGTCCCCGATGTATCCAAATCTTGACCCTGACAAGGGTCAAACCTCTCAGTACGGTGTCCGCCGTGGCGGAACCGCGGGTAAAACCCTGGATCGGAGGCCACACGGACGATTACCCACGACCCGCCTCGGCGTAGTAAATGACTTTCTTCTTTGAGGTCCAACAGGTCGTTTGACTAGGCGTAGATTGCATCTACGCCTTTATATTTTTTGGAATTTATAATTCCATTTTCTCTGATGTTCAACCCTCTACGGGGTTGCCGTTCCCATTGTTGACATTGATTCCCACGACTCCGAGGACGGCTAATGAACTACTCCGGGTTTACAAACTTAATATCGTCCATGCCTACGGCATTTGTGTCCTTCCTGAAATAATTGTCAAGGTCTAATTTTTAAAAAGCCCCCCTATTTCTGGAATTTGCAATTCCCTTTCCCAAAAGTTCAACCCCTCACGGGGTTGTGGGTCTCTTGCCATCATCCGTTTCCACCGGTTAAACCGGGGATCCACCACGGCGGACACGGTATTCCGAGATTCGATCCTCCCGAAATCACCTCGTTCGTATGGGCTTATGTTTCAGGATAAAAATTTTTGTCCCCGATGTATCCAAATCTTGACCCTGACAAGGGTCAAACCCGTGGATCGGAGGCCACACGGACGATTACCCACGACCCCAAAGGGAGTCGAACTTATCGGCTCGCGGGATGGCCGACTCGTCGCCCTGTCGTAGTCGGAAACAGCGTCGCCGGATTTGCCTTTGACTTTATCTTCGCCTGCATCAGCCACTGGGTGGTGGATGGGATGGGATTCCAGACCATCATGCCACTGATCATCCTGGCGATCTTGGTTACATCCTATGTGTGCTATCACAAAATCTATGGTGACAGGCAATTGGCTTAAGCAGGTCAAAAAATCACGCTGGCAAGATCAAACCATCAGCCCCAGCTTCTCCTTGTCCGACAGCTTTCGGAATCCCATCACCGCCAATACGGAGATAATCCCCAACACCGCCACCACCCAATACACCCAAACCGGAACCGGTACCGGGTCACCCTTGGCATAGGAATGAAGGCCGGAAAGGTAGTAATTCACCCCAAAGGAAGTCATTACGATGGAGGAAAAACCCCAAAGACTGGCCAAATTATACACAATCGCTGAGCGGGTAGCAGGCACCAGACGGAGGTGCAGGATGACCGCATAGACCAAAACGGAAATCAGCGCCCAAGTCTCCTTGGGATCCCAAGCCCAGTAGCGGCCCCAGCTTTCATTGGCCCAGACTCCGCCAAGAAAAGTCCCGATGGCAAGCAGGAAAAGCCCGATGGTAATGGACAGCTCGTTCACCGCAATGAGTTCTTTCTGAGCCCTCCACCAGGAAGACTGAGGCTCAGCCGGTTTGCTGATGAGTAATATCAGGCTAAGCAATCCGATGATGGCCGAGAGCCCAAGAGGCGCATAGCTGCTGACGATGATGGCCACGTGGATCTTCAGCCAATAGGAGTTGAGGACGGGCATCAAGTTGGTGATCTCAGGATTGAGCCAATCCAGAAAGCTGACGAAAAGCAAGGTGCCCGAAAACAGCAGCGCCAACGGAATCGTAAACCGGGATCTTGCCGAAAAGACCAAGCCTGACACCAGTACTCCCCAGGCGACGAAGACCAGCATCTCGAAGCCATCGCTCCAGGGCGGATGCTTGGCAATAAACCACCGAAGCAAAAGGTGAAGGGTAAAAGCCAACCATCCGATCCAGGATATAATTTCTCCGGTTTTCCATACAAGCCGGAGCACTTTTCTGTCTTCGAAAAGCGTCAAAATCCCCGTGATCAGCATCAAGATGCCCAACAGCCAAAACACACCAAAAAGCTTATTCCCCAGATTGATCTTGGTGTAGAGCAGCTCCGCGTCTATCTCCAGCTGACCGGGATAGACCTCCTCCCCGGCCTTTCTTTGATAGAGATCGATGTAGCTCAAGGTCTCGTCGGCCTCCGTCCAGTCGCCGGATTCCAGCCCACTGGCCAGTGCCCGGAGATACATAGGGCCGATGTTTTTCACAAAAACGCCATCTTCCTCATCAAAGCCTTCGGTAAACTGCTGACCCGTAAACCACTTGTTGTTGTCATCGAATCGGTTTGGATATATCTTGAGAAAATCACCGATCAGCAGTCCATAGTAGATATTGAAGCGCTCATCGACTTTCAGGAGTTCGTTATGGCCCTCATTGCGCTGGGAAGGCTTGAGCTGGTTGGCTTCCTCGACCTTGGCCGTGAGCTTATAGACTCCCTCCTCCCCTACAAAATCCGCAAAACTCAGGTAGTCGGCAGGGGCCTTTTCCAGGATCCCAAAAATCTCCGCTGACTTTCTTGGGTCGATCTTGATGAGGGGCACCCGCGTCCACATTTCCGGATTCATCTGCGCCGCCAGTAAGAATTGTTCGGGACTTAGGCTGATCTTGCCCATGGGCAGATCGAGTTCCAAACGGGATTTGCCGTGGATTTTCCGCAGGATTTCATGGGCCAGCGTGTTCAGCGGCTTCATCCTTCCGTCCAGATCCTGCACGATCAGCCGCCCATAGGCTTCTGCTTTTTCCTCCGGAACAAACTGGATTTGTAGGCTGTCTTGGGCGAAAAGCCCCAAGCTTTGCAGCAAAAACAGACCGGTAAGGACCGCTGTTTTGTTGAGTTTTCCCAGCCGGGAAAGGACAGTCTGAAACCGGCTTCCCCGTGCAAAGAGCGTCCAAAACATCCCAATAGCCAGTAGCGTGTAGCCCAAATAGGTGATGTAGGTCCCGGGTCGGTCTTGGTTGATCGAGAGCACCGTACCGCGCTCATCCGAATCATAGGACGATTGGTAAAACCGGTATCCGCCGTGATCCAGCACATGGTTCATAAAGATCCGAAAGGGCCAAGGCTCCGCCGCACCATCCTCCACCATCACTTCGCTGGCATAGCTGGAGGGGCTCGTCGAACCCGGATAGCGCTCCAGTTGAAAATCATTCAGATAGAGGGAAAAAGGCAGCAGTTGAGCCTTGGGCCCGTAGGTGAACCGATAATTTTCCCCCTCAAAATCAAACTCCACCCACTCCGGGTTCCGGTTGACTTTGAGGAAATAACCAGTTTTCAGGACTTTCTGAGACGCATCCAAGACGCTGATCTTTACTCCATCCAGAAAGTCTTTGGCGATCTTTTCGTCGGGTTCGGCCACGAGGATCTTGCTTGTATTTTCCCGGATGGAGCGGACGACCAGGGCTCCAGACTGCCATTGGTAAAGCGTTCGCTGCTTTAGGGGAGCCATTTTCAGCGAATCTTGGGTTCCCATCTGCTGGGTGCTCATTTCCATCAGTTGGAGGGGAAATTCCGAAATCAGTTGCCAACTGGAGTCCGTCGGAATAAGCTGGATTTGGGCTTCCGGAAGAGCCGAAGTACTGATGAGCAGCTCGCCGACTTTCAGGTTTTGCCCCTTTTTCAGGGTAAAATCCTGCCGGTTTCCCCCATCCAAAACAGAAAGCTCCAAGAGGGTCTCCTCCCCTGGACCAAACTCCTCCCTTGCCCCCTTGAGGTATTCCTCTGCCTTGAGGTAGAATGTCCGCCCGTCAAGCGTCATCGGATAGGCTTTCGCCTCAAAGACCTTGGGGATAAATTCCCGGTGGGAAAGGGCCAGATTTCCCTGGCCGTCGCTGAGCTGGAGGTAATTCTCCGCGCTGTAATAGGTACTTTGGGACTGTCCCTCGCGGATATGGATCACTCCTTCCCTGCTGAAAAAGCGCGTCACCGCAGCCCCGACCACGATCACCACAAAAGCAATATGGAAGAGTCCGAGGGCAAGTTTGTCTTTGGAAAACAGCCTGTACTTCCTGATGTGACAAATAAAATTCACCGCCAGCCAGGCCATGATCAGCTCAAACCACCAGGCTTCGTACACCAGGTTGCGGGCGACGAGGGTGCCATAGTCGTTTTCTATAAATGTGGCCACTCCCATGGCGACGGCCATGCTAAGCAATAATACCAGACTGATTTTTGTGGAGAAAAGAAACTTCATGCGCGGTGGTTGAGCCGGTACTCAGGCGGCGATCACTGTAATACTCCGATAAATTTGGCCTTGGAGGTGGGTCGGAAAACCACCATCAGGTAAGCCCAGTTTTGCTGATCTCCCAAGGCCTGGGAATGCAGCGACCTCATGGTATCGGAGAGGAAATACTGGCTGTACCCGCCCTGTAAAGAGACGGCTTCATGGATGATCCAGCCAAAGGTCAGGTCCAGTTCGGAGCCGAGGTTTTTGCTCTTGGAGTCTGCGTTTTCTCCCGGGAGTACTGTCTCCGCATAGGAAGAAAAGCCGTGAACATCCGCCTGCAACCAAAATTTGGGATTGAATTCATACCGGCTTCTCAGGTAAAAATCCTTCAGCCCAACCGAATTTTCCCAAGTATTGCTCACGTAAAACCAGTCAATGTATCCGTTAAACAGGTGGTTGGTTCCGTATTGGAGGGAGTAGGAGTTGTTTTTTTCACTGCCGGAGGCATCCGTTCCGCTGATCACTTCGGCCCCCAAAGTGGCTCTCCATTTTTTTCCGTCTTCGGTGTTGACCAGAAGCTGGCTGACCTGGGCGCTTGCGTTGAAGGCCGAAACTTTCCCGCCGTTTATGTCTTCGCCAAACTGCGTGTAAACATATCCGCTGAGTGTGGTGTTTTTGAGGGTCGTGCGGACCATTGGGATCCCGAGCGTCTGCCGGAATCTCACGCCCTTGTCGACAATCGCTCCATTGGCGTCCTTTTGCGTCCACTGTCTGCCTTCGTTCCAAAAGAGCAGCGTATAGTCCACCTTGCCGAGAACGCTTTCGAAGCGAACCAGCTGAGCCGCTCGATACTGATTGGGCACATTGTAAATATTTCCACTGAGCGCCTGCCCGTCCTGATTGAACCCTCCGCCAAGATGGAGCTTGGATTTTTCCTTCTCGTATTTCACCAAAGCGAAATCATGGGATCTAGCCTGAAGTGCCCAGTCCAGATTGCCCAGAAAGCGGAAATTGTCGTAGTTGAGCTCCTGTCGACCTAGCTTTACCTTCCAGTTTTCTCCAAAACTGACCTCACCATAGGCCTCGTGAACCGACAGAAAACCGTCTGTGGTGTTGGCCTGTGAGGTACTGCCCCAGGTGCGCACATCCTGCACACTCATGTAGAAGCTAAACCGGTCCAATTGGTAGCTGGCCTGTAACCGGGCCCGGTGGGCGATAAAGCCAGCCGGATCCAACCCTTCTGCCATCGGCCTGTTGTATCCGTTTCGGTATTCGCCCCGGACCAGGATCTGCCCGTCCACGTTAAACTGTGCAAAGCTCTGCAAGGGAATCAGCAAAATGATCCCCAGCATTCCAAAAACACCTTTTGAAAACTTCATCTTGTCCGGAGGTTACTTGTTGCTTGTTGGTCTTACGGGCATTTGGGCTTCTCTGGCTTTGCCTTCTTTGAGCCATTGGGGCACTACCTCATCTAGAAAATCTTGTTTGGCGATCCGCTCTTTGGGGATATCGAGGCCGATGTAAGTCTGCAGTGCCTGCTTGTTCTGGAAGTCGGGCATGGGAACGGGTTGGTTGTAGCCCAAGCTTGCCAGCAAGCGAGTAAGGTCGATTCGGGTGTTTTGTATAATCTCTGTCGCGGAAGTCACGATACGGCTGGTCTCCAAGGGTGCGTGAAATGCCGCTCCGTGGGAGGCGACGGCGTAGTCCCATCTCCACTGGGCGTGGCGGATTCCCTTTTGGATCGGAGTCATCTGCGCGTCCGTTGCTCCAAGCTCCCAGGCTTTGGCTGCTTCGATGTGCGCTTTCGCGATCAGGATTTGCAGCTTGCCGGTTCCTTCTTTGATCTTGCGCTGGCGTTCGTAGACATCGCTCACGAGGTCCTCCACCTTTTCCCGATGACACACAAAGCAGGAGTTTTCCACATTGGACAGCGGAGATCCGATGTGGTGGTTGGTGAATTTCTGTCCCCCCTCGGTCTGATAGGGCATGTGGCAATCGGCACAGCTTACCCCCCGCTTGGCATGGACTCCCATTTCAAACAGCTCGTAGTCCGGGTGCTGGGCCTTCAGCATGGGAGTTTTGCTCAGCGGATGGACCCAGTCGGCAAATCCGATGTTGTCATAGTAGGCCTCCATGTGCTCGACATCCATGCCGTCTTTCCAGGGAAAGGTCAGGTACTGGGCATTTTCCAGACCGGGTTTTGTTTTGTCAAAATAGTATTCAACATGGCATTGGGCGCAGACTAGGGAGCGCATCTCCTGGTGCGAGGCCTTGTTGATGTCTTTTCCCATCGCCTCAAAGGCCTCAATCAGTGCCGGCCTGGTGATGGTCAACTGCATGGTCTGGGGATTGTGGCAGTCCGCACAGCCGATCGGGTTGATGACCTGCGAGCCAAATTCCGACCACTTGTGGCTGTAGTATTCGGCCACTCCCATCTCGCTCATCAGGCGGGGCACATCGGTGCTTTTGCAAGTCCAACAGGTCGAAGGCATCGGCCCGTCCCCGGCATTCATCGGAGCTCCGGTTCTCAGGATATTCCGGATGTCATCCACCGCCCAGGCATGGCCTTTGGGGGCATTGTATTCTTTGGAAAAAGCATATCCCGCCCATAGCACGACCAATTCCGGATCCGACTCCAGTACGTCTTTGTGACCGGAAGTGCCGTACATACTGCGAAAAGTCGTGTCTTGTGTTTTTTGATAAGACTGGTACTGTCTGGGATAATTGAGACCCCACACCGAATCCCGGGGTTCGATTCCCTGGATTTCCACCTTGGGCTGGTAGGCAAATTTTGCCTCGGATTTGCGCTCAAAGATGTTCACCGCCAGCAGGGCGAGCAAAAAGGCCGCGACGGCCGTGACGAGAAAAAGGATCCAGTTTTTCATGCTACTTGGGATTGGATTTTTGGGCGTTCATGGACTCTTCGAGCCAGGAGGGGATGACCTTGAGGTCTTCGGGGGAATATTCTTTGACCGGTTCGATCTGTGCGCCAACCGCAGAAAGACTGCGCACGCGGCCATGAGGCACGTCCCGGTGACATTCCCAACAGGTTCTGTCGGTACGGCTGGACACGTGGTCCGCCACAAAGGCTTCCGTTTTTGCGTCCGTGACCTGAGTCTGATGGCACCGGATGCAGTTGTTTTGGATCACTTCGATGGACGGCTGCCGGGCCCGGATCACCTGCGGCTCGGCTCTCATCGTGAATACCGAAGCATGATACAAGCCGTCTTTTGCCTTGAAAAAATACTTGTTGGCGACATTGTTATGCGGGACATGACAATCGTTGCAGTTGGCTACCTCACGGTGTGAGCTGTGTGTCCAGGTGATGTATTGGGGAGTCATCAGGTGGCAGTTGACACAGGCTTGCGGATCATCGGAGAGATACGATGTGGCGTTGGAAAAATCGAGAAGAAATATCCCCAGGCCGAAGATGACGGCCACCAAAAAGGTAGCCGCAGGCCTCCATTTCCTGGGAGGAACCAGGCTTTTAGCAAAAAGAAACCGTTTAAATCTTTGAGGTAAGGCCACATTGAAAAATTTCAGTGTCTAAAACTATTGATCCTACCGGAAGTAAACCCTGATTAAAGTCAGGAAATCGAGCATGACTCCCAGAGTCACACACTGGAACGATTATAAAACATGCGAAGATTCTCCCGAATCAAGTTCGGGACAGGCTATCTGGCCTTTAAAAAACAAATTATAATCATATGAAATTAATCAGAATACCTGTCCTTGACAATCAAACGACCGCTGATCAGGTAATTGTCTGGCAGCGGGCTAAAGGACTGTGTTCCTTTTTCAGAGCCTATTCTCTAACTTAACGGCCATGCACCGACGTCCCTTCCTCCAAAAAATCAGCCTGCTCGGCACCTCGCTCATGACCCTGCCTTTTG
>CAZGYC010000011.1:72863-78064 GCA_964530015.1 uncultured Limnohabitans sp.
CCCTTCCTCCAAAAAATCAGCCTGCTCGGCACCTCGCTCATGACCCTGCCTTTTGTTTCCTACGGGAAGATGGATTTTCCCAAAGCCACCCGCCTCAAATTCATCACCGCCTCAGACGGACATTTTGGCCAGCCAGACACGGATTTTGAGACTTCCCACCGACAGTTGATCGAAGCGCTCAACAAGGAAGAAAATGTCGATTTTGTGGTATTCAACGGTGATTTGATCCATGATGACCCCAAGTGGATGCCTGAAGTTAAACTGGCTTATGACAAACTAAACGTACCCTATTTCACCACCAGAGGCAACCACGACCGGGTGTCAGATGAAGTTTGGCGGCAAATCTGGGGGCGACCTGACAATCACGGC
This sequence comes from uncultured Limnohabitans sp., assembly GCA_964530015.1. GTDB lineage: Bacteria > Bacteroidota > Bacteroidia > Cytophagales > Cyclobacteriaceae > Algoriphagus. The sequence goes on from CAZGYC010000011.1 coordinate 73,233, forward strand.
TTTGTCAGCAAGGAAGACCACGGAATTATCCTGGCAAGCTCCTCCAACGAAGCCGGTAAGTATCTTTGCATCGAAGCGGATTTTCTGAAATCCAAACTGGAGGAATACAAAGACCTCTCCCACGTCTTCCTTTTTGTCCACATCTCGCAAAACGACTGGACCCGGCACGGCGTCCCCTGTCAGGAGATCCTGGATATGATCGCCAGCTATCCCAATCTCCGGGCGACCTTTCACGGCCATGACCACGACGTGGACGGGATCATGCTGTACAAGAAGAAGCCGTTTCTCTGGTCAGGGCATTTTGGAGGCAGTTGGGGCAACCCTTTCCCGAGCTATCGGGTCTGCGAAGTCGGGGAGGACGGCAAAGCCATCACCTACCTCAAGACTGTGAAAGACGGAACCATCCTAAACGGCAACAATCTGTAGCACTTTGCCAACGGTCCGATGGCTATCGGACGACAGACCACGACCCACCACAGACGGAATCTCCCGAACGTAAAACCACACTCAACACGGTAGATAAACATGGAAAACCAGGACAATAAATTCATCAGGCTTTTTTTGAGACTCGCTTTGGCAGCGGGATTCTTATCCGCGGTGGCAGACCGGTTTGGGCTATGGCCAAGCGAGATCTCCGTCTGGGGAGACTGGCAGAGTTTTCTGGCTTACACCGGGCTGCTCAACCCCTGGTTTCCGACATCCCTGATTCCGGCAATCGGAGTGATCGCCACGGCCGCAGAAATAGTGTTTGCAGTGTGCCTCATTCTTGGGTTCAAGACGGAACTGTTCGCCAAATTAAGCGGGATCTTACTGCTCATCTTTGGGCTTTCCATGACTTTCTCCACGGGAGTGAAAGGCGCATTTGACTATTCGGTCTTTGCCGCCGCAGCAGCGGCTTTTGCGCTGAGTGCGCTGAAGGGCCAAGCTTCGACCAGCCCATCCCCTGAAGCTCCGACGGACTCTGCCTCCTAACCGTCAATTGGCTTGGCCACCTGCCTCGGGCGACTTCGCCAGGCAAAGCCCAAGCACAACAGGACATGGACTTTTGAAAATTCTTCTATCTTGCCCACACAAGTCCCCAAAATCAATCTATCCAATTAACCATGCGCTACCGGACGTTAGGAAAAACAGGTCTGAAAGTTTCCATCTTGGGATTTGGTGCCTCTCCCATGGGAAATGTCTTTGATCCCGTAGATGAAAAAGAGGCGGTTTCGGCAGTCCACCATGCGCTGGACCAGGGCGTGAATTTCTTTGACGTCTCGCCGTTTTATGGCCTGACTCTGGCCGAAAGCCGGCTCGGAAAGGCCCTGGAAGGCAAGCGAAAAAACATCATCCTGGCCAGCAAATGCGGAAGGTACGATCTGCAGGACTTTGATTTCTCCCGAAAGAAAATCCTCCAAAGCATCGACGAATCCCTCGTCCGGCTGAAAACTGACTATCTGGACGTGTTCCAACTCCACGACATCGAGTTTGTGGACAAGCGGATCATCCTTGAAGAAGCTGTCCCAGCCATTCAGGAAGTGGTCCAATCCGGTAAAGCCCGGTTTTGGGGCACCACTGGTCTGCCGGTTCGCTATCTCGCGCAGATTGCCCGGGAAACCAATCCAGACACGGTACTTTCCTGGGCGCATTACAATCTGCTCGAGGACGAGATCAACGACGAACTCGTACCGCTTTCCCAGGAGATGGGCTTCGGCCTGATGAATGCCGCCCCACTGATGCAGCGGATCTTGTCAGACGGGAACCTTCCCCCCTGGCATCGCTCCCCGGACGAGGTCAAGGCCTTGCAGCCCGTCCTGCTGGAGCTTTGCAAATCCTACGGGGTACGATTGAGCGATGTGGCGTTGCGCTACGCCATGGATCATCCCACCGTTGCCACGACCATCGTGGGCATGTGCGAGCTGGATGTAGTAAAACAGAACGTCGCCGCGGTGGACTTTGAGATCCCCACGGAACTCCTGACCCAGATCGAATCCCTGGTTGCCCCGGTAAAAAACCGGATGTGGTTTGAGGGAAAGGAGGAGAACAATATTTAGTAGCAAGATTTTAGTATCAAGTAGCAAGATTTTAGTATCAAGTAGTAAGACACAAGAACCGAGAGGCAAGAATCAAGAGAAAAGAAAATCAAGATGCGTCGGGTACTACCGGAATCTAACCAAGACATAATAAGTAGAATTAGGGCAGATTTGGGATAGAGATCACTCCTTGCTTGCCCTCGTATCCCGATAGCCATCGGGACGTAAATCGTAATTCGTAAATAAAAATGAAAGCACTTTTCCTTACCGACATCGGAAAATCCGAAGTCCGCGAAATCGGGAAGCCAACTCCCAAAGCCGGGGAAGTCCTGCTGGAGGTGGGTATGGTCGGATTTTGCGGTGGCGACATGAACGGCTTCAAGGGTCTTTTTCCGCTACAGGAATACCCAAATATCCTTGGTCACGAGGTCGGCGCAACCGTTGCAGACTTGGGAGCCGGGATTCCAAGCCATATCCAAATCGGTGACAAAGTCACGCTCTACCCCTATCTTGCCTGCGGTACCTGTGTCGCCTGTCGAAAAGGCCGACCCAATGCCTGCAAGACCAACAAAACCATGGGCGTCCGCCGCCCCGGTGCCATGACCCGGTACATCTGCGCTCCTTGGCAGGATCTTTTTATCTCCGACAAACTCAGCCTTCGGGAGCTTGCGCTTGCCGAGCCGTTGACGGTTGGATTTCATGCGGCCTCCCGTGGCCGAGTGGGTGCGGAGGATATGGTGGCTGTGATCGGTTGCGGCATAGTCGGATTGGGTGCGGTAGCATCCGCTGTCAACCGAAAAGCCCATGTAATTGCCATCGACTTGGATGATTCCAAGCTGGAAATCGCCAAGAAAATAGGCGTCGCCCATACCATCAATCCATCCAAAGTGGACTTGCACGAAAAACTGCAGGAGCTCACCAACGGAGACGGCCCGGACGTCATCATCGAAGCCGTCGGGAGCCCCCACACCTATCGAAGCGCAGTGGAAGAGGTGGCCTTTTTGGGCCGGGTCGTCTGCATTGGATATGCCAAAGCACCGGTGGAGTTCAATACAGCGCTTTTTGTCCAAAAGGAGATCGAGATCCTGGGATCGAGAAACTGCGTGGGAAAAGCGGATTTCCCGGAAGTGATCTCCTATCTGGAAACCGGAAAATTCCCGGTGGACGAGGTCATCTCCAAGGTCATCTCCATCGACGAGGGACCTGAAACTTTAAAATCCTGGTCGGAAAATCCCCAGGGGATCATCAAGATCATGATCGACTTTGACCGATAAGCCATGATCCGATCCGCTGTCACTATCGCCTTGGTTCCCCAGATCAAATCCGGCCCCTGGATTTTTTGGGAGGATTTGGAAAAAAGTCTGGAAAAAGCCGCCGCTTTAGGTTTTGATGCGGTGGAATTGTTTACGGCTTCTGCCGATGCGCTGGATGAAAACCATCTGGCCGACCTGCTTCAAAAACATCAGCTTCGGCTCGCTGCTGTAGGAACCGGAGCAGGCAAGGTGATCCATGGATTGACCTTGACGGATCCCGATCCGGAAATCCGGAAAAAGGCCGTTTCCTTTATTTCAGATATGATTTCTTTTGGCGCAAAATTCGGGGCTCCGGCCATCATCGGCTCCATGCAGGGCAATGTACTGCCTTCAAGCGACCGACAGGAAACGTTGGACTGGCTGGCCCAAGGACTCGGCATCCTGGAGAAAAAAGCCGCAGAATCAGGGGTCTTCTTGATCTACGAGCCGCTCAACCGCTACGAAACCAACCTCCTGAACACCTTGGGATCTGCAGCGGAATTTTTGGAAAAAACGGGATTGAAAAACACGAAACTGCTGGCCGATCTTTTCCATATGAACATTGAGGAGGCCGATTTGCCAGAAAGCATCAAAACCTGTGGAAAGCACATGGGCCACGTCCATTTCGCGGATTCCAACCGAAAACCCATGGGTTTTGGCCACACCGACATGCGGCCCGTTGCGGAAGCCCTGAAAGAAATCGGCTATTCGGGATATGTGTCTGCAGAAGCTTTCCCCTATCCTGATCCGGATGCAGCGGCGGAGCAGACGATCCGCGAGTTTAGGAAATGGTTCAGATAAAAATGAAGTGCGATTTACGCCCTCTTGGACAACTCTAATCGTAAAATCGAAAAGCTCACCCTTCGCAAGCATCCTTAAAATTCTGTTTGACTCCGTAAATCGTAAATCAAAAATCGTAATTCCATGCAACGCTTCTGCCTAACCCTAGACCTCATTGACGACCCGGAATCCATCCTGGAATACGAGCAGTACCATGCTCCCGGAGCCGCCTGGCCGGAGGTCACCCAGCACGACATTGACTGCGGGATTCTGAATATCGAGATCTTCCGCACCGGCAATCGGATGTTTATGATCCTAGAGACGGTGGATGAATTTACTTTCGAAAAAAAGGCCGTGATGGACGCCGCGAATCCCATCATCGCAAAGTGGGAAGAGCTGATGTGGGGCTTTCAGCAACCCATTCCCTGGGCAAAACCCGGAGAGAAATGGGTGCTGATGGACAGGATTTTTAAGTCTGGACTTTGATGCTTTTGTGTTGCACCGGCCATTTTTTTCAAGACGGCAGTTTTGATCACGCGAGGTCCAACCATTACCTGTTTGGTACCGGAGCGAAAGCGAAGTGTACCTAAAATACCTCTTTCACCATCCGCCCAGGCTCCATAACGCTACAGAGGGGCTTGAATGTCACTTTTTGCCAGCAAAGACAAAAGGACAGGTTCGAAGTATAACTCCCCGGAAAAGGTTATGCGGTTTATTCTCCGTACCTTAAAAAAAAATGAAAATT